>CAZDMQ010000001.1:0-81820 GCA_964506685.1 uncultured Hyphomonadaceae bacterium
CGCCGCAGACGCCTGTATTCGCTGGCAGGGATGGGGGACGTTGGGGCGGGTTGGGGCGGGGACAGGCGCGGTCTGGTCCCCGCGCTCAGGCCCCGCGCTCAGGCACTGAGACCGGGCTGGTCCTCATAGGGGTCATGTTCGGCGACCCAGTGACCGGGCGCGATCTCGATCAGGGCCGGGCGGTACTGCACCGCGTCGGGATCGTCGACCAGGCGGGACTTCATGAAACGCAGGCCCGCGCGGCTGTCGAGCGGGGAGGGCAGGTCGCCCGACAGCTTGAGCCGGGTGCGGGCGCGCTCGGAACGGGGGTCGGCATGGGGCACCGCCGAGATCAGCGCACGGGTATAGGGATGGCGCGCGCGCTCATAGATGGCGTCGCGATCGGCCAGCTCCATGATGCGCCCGAGATACAGCACCATCACGCGGTGGCTGATCTCGCGCACGACGGAGAGATCGTGGCTGATGAACAGCATGGCGAGCCCGAATTCCTTCTGCAGGTCGATCAGCAGGTCGACCACCTGGGCCTGGACCGAGACATCGAGCGCGGAGACGGCCTCGTCGCAGACCACGAGTTCCGGCTCGAGGATCATGGCGCGGGCAATGCCGACGCGCTGGTTCTGCCCGCCCGACAGTTCGTGCGGGTAGCGGTTGAGGAGGGCCGGGTCGAGGCCGACACGGGGCAACCACTCGCGCGCCTTCGCCTCGCGGGCCGCGGCATCGAGATGGCGGGCGTGGACGGTCAGCGGCTCGGCGATGGACTGGCCGATGGTCATGCGCGGATCGAGGCTGGCGAGCGGGTCCTGGAAGACGATCTGCAGGTCCGAGCGCAGCGTGCGCAGCTCGCGCTGTGTCTTCTCGGCGAGGTTGGTGCCGAGCCAGGCGACGGTGCCCGATGCGGTCGGCACAAGCTGCAGTACGCCGCGGGCGAGGGTGGACTTGCCGCAGCCGCTCTCGCCGACAATGCCGAGCGTCTCGCCGGGGCGGAGGTCGAAGGACACGCCGTCGACGGCGCGGAGCGGGACGGTGCGGCCGAGAAAGCCGAACGGGCCGGTACCCGGCGCCTGGACAGGAAATTCGACGCGGAGGTCCTCGACGCGGAGGAGGGGCGCGACGGCGGGGGCCGGGGCCGGGCCAAGCGCGGTGCGGCCCTGCCTGTCGGGCGCGTCCATGCGGGGCACGGCCTCGAGCAGCATCTTGGTGTAGTCGTGGGTGGGGGCGTAGAAGATGTCATCGACAGGCCCCCGCTCGACGATCTCGCCATGGCGCATGACGATCACCCGGTCGGCCATGCGCGCGACCACGCCCATGTCATGGGTGATGAGGGCGATGGCCGTGCCGGTCTCGCGCTTGAGGTCGTCCATCAGGTCGAGCACCTGCGCCTGGACGGTGACATCGAGCGCGGTGGTCGGCTCGTCGGCGAGCAGGAGCTTCGGCCCGCAAAGCATGGCGATGGCGATCATCACGCGCTGGCGCATGCCACCGGACAGCTCGTGCGGGAACTGGTCGAGCCGGCGGGCGGCCTCGGGGATGCGGACCTGTTCGAGCCAGTCGATGCAGCGCCGGTCGGCCGCCTCGCCGCGCAGGCCGAGATGCAGGGCGAGGCCCTCGCGCATCTGTGCACCGACGGTCATGTGCGGGGTGAGCGAGGTCAGCGGGTCCTGGAAGATCATGGCGATCTCGGCGCCGATGATCTGGCGCAGGCGGGGGCGCGGCGCGGTGAGCAGGTCCTCGCCATTGTAGCGGATGGCCCCGCCGGTGCGGCCATTCTCGGCGATGAGGCCCATGGCGGCGAGCGCAGTCTGGCTCTTGCCCGAGCCGCTCTCGCCGACAATGGCAAGGCATTCGCCGGCGGCGATGTCGAAACCGATGCCGCGCACGGCATGGACGGCGCCATCCGGCGTGTCGAAATCGACGGTCAGGCGGTCGATGGCGAGCAGCGGGGCAGCGGTGCCGGTGCCGGTACCTTGCGGGGCGTTGGAGGCAATGCGCGTGTCAGGGGTCATGGTCCGCGATAGCGCGCGAGCGCGGCCGTGCTGTCAATGCGGCGGTTCGGTCTTTGGGGGTGTTTGGTGCCTTTCAACCTGCTGGTGCCTTTGGTGTTGGCGGCTCCCCATGTCTTGCAGGCGCGGCGCGAAAGGGCCGGGCTCCGTTGCAGGAGACCGGCCCTCGGTGCGGGCGCTTCAGTCCCAGAACTCGCCGAGCTCCAGGCGGTCGCGGAAGCTCTCGCCCACGGGATCGGCATAGCCGTTCGCGTGGTTGACGAGCCGCCGGCTGAGCAGGCCCAGCGGTGGTCCGGTGCGGACCCCGGCGTCGGCGAGCAGGGCGACCAGAGCGCGCAGCTGCGGCTCCCCGACCTCGTCATTCGCCCTGAGTTCCGCCTCGGCGAGCCGCCAGCCCGCCGCATCCCAGCGCAGGGCCAGCACGACGGGCGGGTCGGTCCGCCAGGCAAACACCGCCATCCGCCCCATCGCCAGGTCGAAGGCGAAGTCGCGCAGGCAGTTCTGGAACTCGAGCGCGATGGCGGCGAGGTGCTTGCGGGTCGTCACCGGCTCGAAGACCGCCGGAAGGACCGGCACGGCGGGCGGAGGGCCGAAGCGCTGTGGCTCGAGGCCCCCCGCCGCCATGGCGAACAGCTTGTGCGCGTCCTTCGCCCGGCTCCAGCGTGCGGCCAGCCGCGCCGGCTTGTCCTCACCCTGGATCTTCAGGGCAAGCTCGAAGGCGTGACCGAGATCGCGCGCGGCCCCGACATGCGGAACAAGCGCTACGATCGGGGCCTCGCGGAGCCCGGCCGGCAGCGCGCCGATGAGGGCGAGCTGGCCGGGCCGGATCCCGGCCATGTGACGCAGCACCGGCGCTGCCTGGGCGTCGCGGAAGAGGGTGAGGAAGAGCTCGTAATCCTCCATCCGCCACTGGGTCTCGCCCATGCGGGCCATGGCCTTCATCAGTCCGGCGGGCACATCGCCCTGGGGGACGAGCCGGCGGGCGATGTCGCTGTCCTTGTACCGCTCGACCATGCGGACGAGGGCGTCGGGATCGCGCTCACCGCGGGCGAGCAGGATCACCGCCGCATGCCGGCGCGCGGCCGGCAGGGCGAAGAAGCGCTCGTGCGGCGCCGGCCAGCAGGCTGCGACCGCGCTGGCATGGGGGCCGGCGAGGAAGCTCAAGAGGGGGGTGGGCTCCCCTCCCGCCTTGCCGTTCCGGCTGAAGCGCATTGCCATTCCGTCTGCCATGGCAGACCTCCATCACACATCCGGTGCGCAGCGCACGCCCGATGGCGCGGCCGACGGTCCGGAGACGCATCGTCAGTCGTTGTGATGTCAGGGCTGCCCGGCCACTGCGCGGGGAGCGCTGACGTGCCCCCTCGGCGTCGAGAGGGCCATGCACGAAGTCATTCGTTGTGGCCGCATCGGGGTCTCTCGGTGGGTTCGGGTGGTTCGGGTCATTCCTCGCCGGCACGATTGCCGACGGCGGGGGAGATGCCAGCCAAATGGGGCAAGGATGGGGCTGTGATGGGCCGATGGGAGGGTATCGTGGCGCGGCCTGGGTGGGGCGGACGCCTCCCCGTCCCCAGCGGTTGCCGGAATCAAAAGCGCCACCCCGAAGGGTGGCGCCCGTGAGCCGGTGTGGCTCCTGGATCCTGGTTGCAAGGGATCCTTCCCTCGCTTCCGGTCTCGGTCAGACGGCCCGCAGAGGCTGCTCCACGTCACCCCAAACCCTGACAGACCCAATGGCCTCACCTGGTTTCTCACTCGACATTGGATCACCTCCTTTCTGCTGTTTACGACGATGTCGCCGGCCGCGAAAAAGAGCTGACGACATCGCTAATAAAGCACGACTCATGCCTTCGGAAAGGTGAATGCTGCGCCTGGCAGTGAAATTTTTGTGTCGCTGCCCATGATCATGCCAGCCGGGCAGTCTCCGGCACGCCGGGCAAGCGGGAGTCAGTCGCCGAGGATGCCGATGGCGAGGCCGATGATGGCACCGGTCGCAACGGACGCCAGGACGGCATCGTCGCGGTCACGGTCGCGCACCCAGTAATAGCCGTGCGGCGGGTCGTAGAGGCCATAGCGCCAATAGTCCCGGATGATGATGGTGCGCCCATGGCGGTGACGGTAGTGCCCGCCGATGCTGTAGCGCGGGGTGTAATAGCGGTGCGGATAGCGGTCGTAATAGGGCCGGTCGACATGGCGCGGGGTGCGATAGTGGCGATACCGGTAGGGGTCGTAGTAATCCCGGCGATAGGCATGGCCGTACCGCCGTGACGGGGCGACATGGCGCGGCGGGAGGTGCCGGGGCAGGGTGTTGAGGTGACGGGGCTGGCCATGGTGGCGGGTGTCGCGATAGGCGTAGCGATTGCGGTCCCGGTGAGCCGACCGGTCTCCCCAGCGGTGCCGGTCGCCATGGCCGTCCCGATCGCGATACTGGCCGCTGTGACGACCGTCGCCACCGCGACCGTCCCGATGAGCGCCCCGGTCGCCCCGGTCGCCCCGGTCGCCCCGGTCGCCGTGTCTTTCGCCGCCCCGGTGGTCTCGGCCCCCGGCGAGGCGGGACATGCGGTCGCCGCGGTGGCCCTGCTCACCTCGCCTGCCATGATCGCCGCGCTCGATGCGTTCGCCCCGCTGGGCCTCGGCAAGCGGGGCCAGGGCGGTAGTCGAGAGCGCCATGGCGGTGATGGCGATGGTCAGCAGTTTCTTCAGGCTGGGCAATGTCTCAAGGCGCATCTCTGGCCTCCGGCTTCGGATTGGGCCAAGGAAAGGCGGCCCTGATGTCTCCACACCTTGGGACCTGCGAGCTGAATTGTCACTGAACACGGCGTTAACCCATGCCCGAACCGGCCTTTGGCGACCTTCAGATCACCGACGAAATCAGCCTCGGCGCCTGGGAACTGGAGGAAGCCTTCATCCGCGCAGGCGGCCCGGGCGGCCAGAATGTCAACAAGGTCGCAACGGCGGTGCAGCTGAAGTGGCATGTCGACCGCTCGGCCCTGCCGGCGCCGGTCAAGGCGCGGTTCCGCCGGCTGTTCCGGTCACGGCTGACCAGTGAGGGCGCGGTGATGATCGAGGCGCGGCAGCATCGCCAGCAGGCGCTCAACCGTGAGGCCGCGCGCGAGCGGCTGGTGGCGATGGTGAAGCAGGCCCTCGAGCCGCCCCGGCGCCGGATCCGGACCCGGCCGACCGCCGGCTCGGTCCGCCGCCGGCTCAAGGCGAAGAAGGTGCGCGGCGAGGTCAAGGCCCTGCGCGGGAAGGTCGAGGGGGACGAGTAGCGGTTCAGGCCGAGCAGCTGGCGCCGCCGAGGACGCAGAAGCTTGCGCACCAGGGATGGTTGAGCGCGACGGGGCGGGCAGTGGCCTCGGCCAGGGTGCGGCCGAGCTCGAAGTCGGGCGACTGGGTGAGCAGCGTGCAGGCCGTCACGCTGGCATGGGCGGCCCCCCTGCGCCGGATCACCATGCGCTGGTCGGCGCACATGATCGCGGCGGGATCCTTGTCGAGAAGGCCCCAGCAAGCCGTGGTGATTTCCGGCGGATCGTCGCCTGGGATCATCTCCGGGAAGAGGACGAGCTGGCGGGTGTCGGCCGGGTCGATGTTGAGCCGCTGGCGACGGATCAGGTCGCCATAGCCGGCCCGGGCCGTGGTCTCGTCCTCGGCGAGGTCCTGCCGGCCGGCAATTGCCAGCCGGAACCGGTTGTCAGAGAGCCATTTGAGCCCCTCGAGCGCTTCGGCGAAGCTGCCCGCCCCGCGCTCGGCATCGTGGAGCGCCCCGGTGTGGTGGTCGAGGGACACCCGGACCGTCATCCGGCCGGGGTGGCGGGCATTGAGGTCGCAAAGCCCGGCCTGGACGCGCGGGCGCATCATCGGGCGCATGGCATTGGTCAGGATCAGGAGGTCATGGCCGCGGGCGAGGCAGGCATCGAGGATGGCGATGATCTCGGGGGCCATGAAGGGTTCCCCGCCGGTGACGCCGATCTCGATCGGCCCGGCGGCCATGGCATCGACCTCGTCGAGATAGGGCTTCACGTCGGCAAGGGTGAGGTAGACCAGCGCGTCATTGCTCGGCGAGCTTTCGATGTAGCAGTTGCGGCACTGGATGTTGCACAGCGTGCCGGTGTTCAGCCAGAGCGTCCGCAGTCCGCGCCAGTGCACGCTGGCGCGGCGTTCGCCGGTGGCGGTGATGTCGGGATCTGCAAATTTCGCAGCAGGAAGGAGGCGTGTCGTCATGGCGACGGACAGTAGGGGGAGCGGCCCCTCACGGTCCAGTCACATTTGCTTGGGCACTAGCCCCCATTGAAGTGTCCGTAGATGCGTTCGGCGAGGGCCTGGCTGATGCCGTCGACCTCGGCGATGTCGGCGAGCTTGGCGCGGGCGACGCCGCGGGCCGAGCCGAACCGGTGGAGCAGGGCCTTCTTGCGGGTCGGACCGATGCCCTCGATCTCGTCGAGCGGGCTCTTGCGGATATCGGCCGAGCGTTTCGCCCGGTGCGCTCCGATCGCCCAGCGGTGGGCCTCGTCGCGGATCCGCTGCAGGTAGTAGAGCACCGGGCTGTCGACGGGGAGCTGGAAGGGCGAGCGGCCGGGCCGGTAGAAGGTCTCGCGGCCGGCATGGCGGTCTGGGCCCTTGGCAATCGCGACGAGGTTGAGGTCGGAGGGGCCGAGGCCAAGTTCGGCGAGGGTCTCGAGCACCGCCGAAAGCTGGCCCGGCCCGCCGTCGATGAGGACGAGATCGGGATAGCCCGGCAGGGCAGCGAGCCGGCTGGTGTGGCCGGGAACGGGGCTGGGAACTGGGCTGGGAACTGGGCCGGGAGCGGGGCTGGAGGCGGTGGCGGCATCGGCACCGGCGGGAGTGTCGGCCGCGGGTCCGGCATCCGCTGGCGTGTCCAGCGCGGCCGCGTCCCTCAGCAGCCGGGAGAAGCGCCGGCGCATGACCTCGCGCATCATGCCATAATCGTCGCCCGGTTCGAGCTCCTCATCCCTGATATTGAACTTGCGATACTGGCTCTTGTCGAAGCCCTCGGGGCCGGCGACGACCATGCCGCCCACGGCGTTCGAGCCCTGGATGTGGGAATTGTCGTAGACCTCGATGCGGCGCGGCGGGGCAGGCAGGTCGAACGCCCTGGCCAGTTCCCCGAGCAGCCGCGCCTGGCTGGCGGCCTCGGCGAGCTTGCGGGCGAGCGCTTCCTTAGCATTGCGTTCGGCCTGCAAGACGAGCTCGCGCTTGGCGCCGCGCCGGGGACAGTGGAGGGAGACCCTGTGCGGGGCCCGCAGGGCGAGGGCGTCCTCGATCAGCCTGGCTTGGCCGGGGGCCTCGTTGACGAGCAACAGGCGCGGGGCCGGGCGCTTGTCGTAGAACTGCACGAGGAAGGCGGCGAGGATGTCCGCGGTGGTGGCTTCCTCCTCGTGGCGGGGGAAGTGCTGGGAGGTGCCCCAGTTCTGGCCGGCCCGGATGAAGAAGACCTGGACGCAGGATTGCCCGCCCTGTTTGGAGATGGCGAAGACGTCCGCTTCCTCGATGCCCTCGGGGTTGACGTCCTGGCTGGCGCGGACGACGGCCAGCGCCCGGATCCGGTCGCGCAGGGCGGCGGCGCGCTCGAAGTCCATGGCCTCGGCGGCGGTCTCCATCTCGGTGGCGAGCCGGTCCTGCAACTCGGCGGAGCGGCCGCGCAGGAAATCGGCGGCCTGGTCGGCGAGGGCGGTGTACTCCGCCCGGGAGATGAGCCCGACACAGGGGGCCGAACAGCGCTTGATCTGGTGGAGCATGCAGGGCCGGGAACGCTGGGCGTAGACCGTGTCCTCGCAGGTTCGCAGCAGGAACGCCTTCTGCAGCGTGTCGAGGGTCCGCATCACGGCATTGGCGCTGGCGAAGGGGCCGAAATAGTCGCCGCGGTCGCGTTTCTCGCCGCGGTACTTGAGGATCTGCGGCGCCTCATGGTCGCGCCGGATGAGGATGTAGGGGAAGGACTTGTCGTCCCGGAGCAGGATGTTGAAGCGCGGTTTCAGATGCTTGATCAGGTTGGCTTCGAGCAGCAGCGCCTCGGTCTCGGTCTCGGTGACGACGAACTCCATGGCGGCCGTGGCGGCGATCATGGCGGCGATGCGCTGGGTATGGCCGCCCATGCGGGCATAGTTCGAAACGCGGTTGCGGAGGTTCTTCGCCTTGCCGACATAGAGCACCTCGCCGGCGGCATCGTACATGCGATAGACGCCGGGCTGGCCGGGCAGCCGTCCGAGATTGTCCTTGATGACGTCCACGCCCCTTGTCGGCTGGACGGGTTGGATCGGGTCGGAGCTGGCCATGCCGGGAAGATAGGGGCGATTCCGGCGGGGCGTAAGCGCTGTCAGAGGGAGATCGGCAGGGTTCCGACGATGTTTTCGATGTCGGCGCTGAACAGCCAGCCAACTCCGAAACCGAGGATCAGCACGATGGCCAGCGCGAAGATGAACTGCCGGCCCATGCCGCCGCCGTCGGCGTAGGTCTTGGGCTTGCGCATGATGAAGTACATCAGGATAAGGCCGAACACGCAGACCGCCAGCGCCTTCTCGGCCGGCGAGACGGTATCGAGGTAGCGTTGCACATCCTCGATGAAGATGGCAACGTAGCGCTCGGACTTCCTCAGGACGGTATCATAGGCCGACATGGACTGGACCGGTGTGCGGGCGCGCGGGGGCGCGACTGGAAACTTCGCCCCTGACTAGCAGACCAGTGTTTCTCCATCGTGAACATAACCGCGCCAATTGCGCAGAGCGTGGCGGCAGCGTATCGCTTCGGCACAGCAAGAGGAGACCAGCATGGCCGAGATCATCCTGTCCGACGCCGTCAACCGGGTTCAGCCGTCAGCGACGATTGCGGTGACATCGAAAGCGACGGAGCTGAGGCGGGCGGGCATCGATGTCATTGGTCTGGGGGCCGGCGAGCCGGATTTCGACACGCCCGAGCACATCAAGGCGGCTGCCGTGGAGGCGATCGCGCAAGGCAAGACCAAGTACACCCCCGCTGACGGCATCCCGGAACTCAAGGAAGCGATCTGCGCGAAGTTCCGCCGCGACAATGGTCTCGACTACGAACCCGGGCAGGTGAATGTCTCGCCGGGCGGCAAGCCGGTGATCTTCAATGCCTTCGTGGCCACCCTCAATCCGGGCGACGAGGTGGTGATCCCGGCGCCCTACTGGGTGAGCTATCCGGAGATGGTGCGGATCACCGGCGCCACGCCCGTCTGCATCCCATGCGGTGCGGCGGCGAACTACAAGCTGACGCCCGAGGCGCTGGAGGCGGCGATCACCCCGAAGACGCGATGGCTGGTGCTGAACTCGCCGTCCAATCCCACAGGCAACGCCTATACACGGGCGGAACTGCAGGGACTGGCCGAGGTGCTGCTGCGCCATCCCGAGGTCTTCATCCTGACCGACGACATGTATGAGCACCTCGTCTATGACGGCTTCGAATTCTCCACCATCGCCCAGGTCGAGCCGGCGCTGTACGAGCGGACGCTGACCATGAACGGGGTGTCCAAGGCCTATGCCATGACCGGCTGGCGGATCGGCTATGCGGCCGGGCCGAAGCGGCTGATCGACACGATGCGCAAGGTGATGAGCCAGTCGACCTCCAATCCCTGTTCGATCAGCCAGTGGGCCGCTGTGGCCGCGCTCAACGGCCCGCATGATTTCCTGGCCGAGCGGAATGCGGTCTTCAAGGCGCGCCGGGACAAGGTGGTGGCCGAACTGAACGCGGCAGAGGGACTGCACTGCGACACGCCCGAGGGGGCGTTCTATGTCTACCCCTCCTGCGAGGGCCTGATCGGGCGGACCTCGAAGGGCGGGCGGGTGCTGGCGAGCGACCGTGACGTGGCCGAGGCGATGCTGGAAGAAGTCAATGTGGCGGTGGTCTTCGGCGCCGCGTTCGGTCTGTCGCCAGCCTTCCGGATCTCCTATGCGACCTCGACAGAGGCACTGGAGAAGGCGATGGCCCGGATCCAGGACTTCTGCGCCAGCGCGCGCTGAGTCCAGCCGGCAGGCCGGGCCCCTCTGGAAAAGGCATGCTTGCCTTGCGTAAAAACAATTTGAAGCCGTCGGGGCAGAGGCCCATGTCCCAGGCATGACAGACACGCAGAGAAAGGAGAGCTCAATGTCCATGGATATCGGCGTGGGAGAGGAGGCGCGGGCGTCGGTTGCGACGGCACTGCGCAATGTGATGGCTGACAGCTATGCCCTGTACGTGAAGACCCATGGCTATCACTGGAACGTCACGGGACCGCGCTTTTCCAGCCTGCACGCCATGTTCATGGAGCAGTACCGCGAGCTCTGGGCGGCGCTTGATGTGCTGGCCGAACGGATCCGCGCGCTTGGCGAGTTCGCCCCCGGTTCGACCGAGGAGATCCTCTCCCCGGCCACGATCCGGCCGGACAATGGCGTGCCCGATGCCGAGACGATGATTGCCAATCTCGCCCGGGGTCACGAGACCCTGTCACGGGTGGCCCGGGCAGCGTTGAAGGTGGCCGAGGAGAACGGCGACGACGTGACCGCCGACCTGATGGTGCAGCGGGCCACCGTGGCGGAAAAGACCGCCTGGATGCTGCGCTCCAGCCTCTGAGGCGGGCGCTTGCCGGGGAGCGGGCGGCGGCCTGCCGGGACCGGTCAGGTCGAAAGCGCTTCGCGTTTCTCTTCGAGCACCAGCCATTCGTCCTCGAAGGCCTCGAGTTCCGCCCTGGCCGCCTCGAGGCGGAGCGATTGCCGCTGGAAAGCCTCGGGGTCACGACCATAGGCATCCGGGGCGGCAAGGGCGGTTTCTAGCGCCGCAATCTCGGCTTCGCGCTCCGGGATAAGCCGGCCCAGCTCCTCGAGCCGAAAGCTGTCCTTGTAGCTGAGCTTGGTCTGCGCCTTCGGGGTGCGGGCGGCCTTCGGCGGGGCGGCGGCCTTGCTGGCCTTCGGGCGCGGGGCGGTGGCGATGAGATCGGGCACCTGCTCCAGCGCATCGGACCACCCGCCGGCTGTCTGCAGCCATTTTCCCCCGCCTACGGGCACCAGGCAGGAGGTGACGGTGGCATCGAGGAAGGACCGGTCATGGCTGACGATGACCAGCGTGCCGTCATAACTCGCCAGCATGTCCTCGAGCAGGTCGAGGGTCTGCATGTCGAGATCATTGGTCGGCTCGTCCATGACGAGGAAATTGGAGGGCCGGGCGAGGGCGACGGCCATGGTGAGACGATTGCGTTCACCGCCTGAAAGCGCGCCGACGGGCTGGCGCATCTGTTCGGGGATGAAGAGGAAATCCTTGGCATAGCCGGTGACGTGGCGCGGCCGGCCCTGGACCATGATCGTGTCGCCGCCATTCGGAGCAAGGGTTTCCCACAGCGTGTCCTTCGGATTTAGGCTGTCGCGAGCCTGGTCGAGATAGGTTGGCTCGATGGTGGGATTGCGTTTCAGCCGGCCGCTGTCGGCCGGGATCTCGCCGAGCAGGAGGCGGATCAGCGTGGTCTTGCCGGCGCCGTTGGGGCCGATGATCCCGATGCGGTCGCCGCGCAGGATGTTGAGGGTCAGGTCCGAGACGATCGGCAGCGGACCGGACGGGGTGTCGTAGGACTTGTTGAGCCCCTTCACCTCGATCACGCGCCTGGACATGAGGTCGCCGCTTTCGGCCCCGAGATCGGCCCCGGCCTTCGCCTGGGCAAGCCCGCTGCGCAGCTGGGCATGTTCGCGGCGCATGTCCATCAGCCGGGTGAGGCGACCCTGGTTCCGCCGGCGCCGGCCGGTGACCCCGCGTGCGAGCCAGCGATGCTCGGCCTTGAGCTGGGTCTGCATCCGGGCAAGGCGCTTCTCCTCGGCCTCCTCGACGCCCTCGGCCCAGTCCTCGAACTGGCCATAGCCGCCGGGCGATTTGAGCACGACACCCTGGCGCAGCCAGAGCACGGTGGTGGAGACATTCTCGAGGAAGCGCCGGTCGTGGCTGACGAGGATCAGTGCGCCCCGGTAGGCGTTGAGGCGCTCTTCCAGCATGGCAATGGTGGCCACGTCGAGATGGTTGGTCGGCTCGTCCATCATCAGCAGGTCCGGCTGGCGGGCAAAGGCGCGGGCGAGGGCCACGCGGCGAGCCTGACCGCCTGACAGGGTGGCCGGATCGAGGGCGGGGTCGATTCCGAGTTCGGTCAGCTCCGCTTCGGCGAAATGCCGCCCGCTGCCCAGCTCGTCGTCGAGGCCTTCGGCGGCGTAGTCGAGGGCGGTCGCATAGCCGCTGAAATCGGGCTCCTGGGGAACGATGGCGGTGACCGCGCCGGCCTGCAGCCAGACCTCGCCGGCATCGGGCTCCAGCGTGCCGGACATCAGCTTCATCAGCGTCGACTTGCCCGCCCCGTTTCGGCCCACGAGCGCCGCGCGTTCGCCCTTCGCCAGCGACAGCGAGACGCCGGTGAACAGCGGCTTGCCGCCAAAGGTGAGTTCGACATCGGTGAGCGTGAGGAGAGGAGGACGGGCCAAGGCAGGGTTCCGGGCTGGGGAGGTGGCAGGCGGGGTGAGGCTGGCGAGATGTGGGCGATGGGGCGTGGCTGGCAAGATGTAGCTGGCGAGACGTGATTGGCGGGCTGGGGGTCAGCGCTGGGCCGGGCGGTCGGCCGCAGGCTGGCCGGCGACGGAGGCGAAGGCGGCCGACAGGGCGCGGTAATAGGTGACCCGTTCCCTTGCGGCGCGGGACAGCACGACCATCCGGTCGGCGCCGTCGAGGGGGCGGGCGCCCTGGCCGTCGAGCGCCAGCGCCATGACCTCGGAGAAGATTTCGGCCGGCAGGCCGCCACCGGTCACCTTGTTCATCGGACTGTTGTCATCATTGCCGACCCAGACGCCGGCCACCAGCCCGCTCGTGTAGCCGACAAACCAGGCGTCACGCCAGTCCTGCGAGGTGCCGGTCTTGCCGGCAATGGTCCAGCCATCGACCTGTGCGCGGGTGCCGGTGCCGCTGGCGACGACGGTGGCGAGCATGCCGGTCATGTCGCGGGCGAGTCCCGGCTTGAAGACGCGCTTGCCGTCGGCGGCATCGGCGGTGCGCTCGAACAGGACCGCGCCGCGGGTGTCCTCGATCCGGCCGACCAGCCAGGGTTCGAGCCGCAGCCCGCCGCGCATGAAGGCGCCATAGGCGCGGGTGAGCTCCCAGAGGGTGACCTCTTCTGTTCCGAGGGCAAGCGAGGGGTGGGGATCCATGGGCGAGTCCATGCCGAAGCGGCGGGCGAGATCGATCACCCGGTCCGGGCCGACCTCCTGGGCGAGAACGACCGACACCGTGTTGATCGAGTCGGCCAGGGCTTCGGTGAGGGTCACCGTGCCGCGATAGCCGCCGGCATAGTTGCGCGGGTTCCAGCGGCCGATCCTGAACGGGGCGTCGAGGCGGGTCTCGTAGGGGTGGGTGCCGTCCTCCAGCGCGGCGGCAAAGACCAGCGGCTTGAAGGCAGAGCCGGGTTGCCGCCTTGCCTGGGTCACGCGATTGAACTCGGACTGGAGGTAGTCGACGCCGCCGACGAGGGCGAGCACGCGGCCGTCGGCCTGGGCGATCATGGCCGCGGCCTGGCTGGCGGCAAGCGCCTCGCCCTGCGCTTCGATCTGGCCGGCAATGGCGGACTGGACCGCGGCCTGCAGGGCCGGGTCGATGGACAGGGTGACCACGAGATCGGGCGGCGCGTCGGGCAGCAGCCGGCTGACATGCTCGCGGGCAAGATCGAGGATATAGCCGAGCTGGGGGTCCGTCGTCTCGCGCGGAACGAGGGTGATGTCGGCACTGGCGGCGGCATCGGCCTGGGAGGGCGAGAGGTATCCGCTGGCGACCATCTCGTCGAGGACATAGCGCTGGCGCGCCCGGGCGCCCTCGGGATTGTGGGTCAGGGCGAGCCGGGAGGGGGCCTGGACGAGGCCGGCCAGCAAGGTCGCCTGTCCGACGCTGAGGTTCCTGGCCTCGAGGCCGAAATAATGCTCGGCGGCCGCACTCAGGCCATACAGGCCGGCGCCGAAATAGGCGCGGTTGATATAGAGTTCGAGAATCTCGTCCTTGCTGAGCCGGTCCTCCAGCTTGCGGGCGAGATGCATTTCCTGGACCTTGCGGCTGAGGGTCTGTTCCGGCGAGAGGACGAGGTTCTTGACCAGCTGCTGGGTGATGGTCGAGGCGCCGGACACGGTGCGGCCCTGGCGCCAGTTCGACCAGGCGGCGCGGAGGATGGCGCGCGTGTCGGCGCCGTCATGCTGGTAGAAGCGCTTGTCCTCGGCGGCGATGAAGGCGTGGTAGACATGCGGGGGGAGGTCGACCAGGCGGACTTCGGCACCATAGCGCGGGCCGCGGATGTCGAGCACGCTGCCATCGGCGGCGCGGAACTCGATGGCCGGCTCGCGGTTCTTGGTCCACAGCGCCTCACGGGCCGGCAACTCCGGCATGCCGGCATAGAGCGAGCGGATGAACAGGCCCGCGGCGAGGCCGGCAATGGCCAGTCCCAGCAGCAGGGCGAGCAGGCTGTAGCGGAGCAGCCGCCGCCGGAGCGCATGCTCGGAGCGGGGCCGGGGCCGTGGCCCGGGCGTGGGGCCCTTGCGGCCGAAGGTCTGGGCGGGTCTGGCCATGGCGGGGCTTGTGGAGGTCCTCGGTCCTGGGGGCAGACTGGCGGGACTCGGCTGCCGAATACAGCCGTTGCCCCGTCGCTCCGGCCCGTCATAGGGGCAGGGCGGCGACGATGAAAGCGATAAGGCCTTAACATGGCATGACTGCGGGCGAATTGTGACCTGCGGGGCACGACTGGCGGGGAATGTCCGGTGAGGCCCGTCCGGTGAGGCCCGTCCGGTGAGGCCCGTCCGGTGAGGCCAGTCCAGTGAGGCCAGTCCGGCCTGCGGGGCGGGTGACGGGGCGACCGGCGAGCTGTCCTCAGGCCTCCGCTGGCAGGAGGGCGGCGAGGGTTTCCAGCCGGTCGGCCTCGGCAGCGGGCTTGTCCCAGCGGATCCGGTTGATGCGGGGAAACCGCATGGCGAGGCCGGATTTGTGGCGCGGGCTGCGCTGGAGCCCCTCGAAGGCGATCTCGAGGACCAGCCCTGCATCCTTGCTGGCGACGACCGATCGCACCGGACCGAACCTTTCGAGCGTGTGCTCGCGCACGAAGCTGTCGAGCCGCTTCAGCTCGTCATCGGTGAAGCCGAAATAGGCCTTGCCGACCGGGGTCAGCTGTTCGACGTCGCCGGCCACAGTCCAGACGCCGAAGGTGAAATCGGAATAGAAGCTCGACCGCCGGCCGTGCCCACGCTGGGCATACATCAGCACGGCATCGACGAGAAACGGGTCGCGTTTCCATTTGAACCACGGCCCCCGGGGACGACCGGCCTGGTAGACGCTGTCCCAGCGTTTCAGCATCACGCCCTCGATCTCGGGCGCCGGCGGATCGAGCCGGGCCGCATTCAGCGCCTCGATCGTATCGAACGGGACGAGGGGGGAGAGGTCGATGCGGGCGGGGGCGAGGTCGGCGATGAATGCGTCGAGGGCTGCCCGGCGCTCGCGGAAAGGGCGGCTGCGCAGGTCCTCGTCTTCCCATTGCAGGAGGTCATAGGCGCGGATGAAGGCGGGGTAGGTCTCCATCTGGCGCTTCGAGACGGTCTTCCGATTGAGCCGTTGCTGGAGATGGTTGAACGGGGCGACCGCGCCCGATGGCCCGCGCACGAGGAGTTCGCCATCAAGTGCGGCGTCGAAGTCGAGGGCTGCCAGCACGTCGGGGAAGGTGTGGCTGATATCGTCGCCTGTGCGGGTGTAGAGCCGGCGCGTGCCGTCGCGGGCGGCCGCCTGGACCCGGATGCCGTCATATTTCCATTCGGCCGCGAACAGGTCCGGCCGGATCAGGGCCGGGTCGACGGCGTCCGGATCGTCGCGCTGGTCACGCGGGACGAGGGGATGGGCGAGCATGACCGGCCGGAACGGTGCGGGGAGGTCCGGGGCGGGTCGGTCCGCGCGCCCCTCGAGCCAGGCAAAGAGGCCGTCATAGGGCGGGTCGAGGCCGTGCCAGATTTCCTCGATCCCGGTGATGTCCACATCGCCGAACCGGGCCAGGGCGAGCTTGGCCAGGCGCGCCGACACACCAATGCGCAGCCCGCCGGTCACCAGCTTGATGAGGGCCCAGCGGCCGGCCGGATCGAGCGCGTCGAGCCAGGCCTCGAGCCGGCGCGGGCCTTCGGTCCGGCTGGCACCGATCAGGCTTTCGACCACGTCTTCCAGTGGCGGGGCCCGGTTCGCGCCCGGCCGGGCGGGCCAGACCAGGCTGACAGTCTCGGCGAGGTCACCGACATAATCATAGGACAGGCGGAACAGCACGGGATCGACCCGGGCCTCGGCAGCCGCGCGGATGGCGGCGGACTTGACGCCGGGAATGTCGAGCTCGCCGGTCAGTGCGGCCAGGGCCCAGCCGCGGGCCGGGTCGGACGTTGTTGCGAAATAGTCCGCCATCAGCGCCAGTTTGCCATTGCGCGATGGGGTCAGGACCAGCCGGTCGAGCAGGGCGGCGAAACGGTTCATCCCGGCGATATGGGCGCAGATCGGAGCGGCGGCAAAGCGCTCGCGGCTTGCCGGGCAGCGCTGTGCCCGGGCCAGGCGGCGTCGCCGGGAGGGAACGCGGTCACGACGCGGGGGGGGTGCGCTCGCGGGCGGGGATCAGGGTGATCTTCTGCCAGATCTTGCGGCTAAGCCCCGCAGTCAGCTCCTCGATCTCGTTGACGGCATGGATCACGACGGGATCGCGGCTGGCGCGCAAGTAGAGCGCGGCCAGCTTGCCGGTGAGGGCGAGCATCTCGGCGCAATAGTCGAGATAGCGCGAGAGCTGGTAGGCATCCATGTCCCGCTCGGGCGAGGAACGGGTGGCCCGGGCCGGATCGAGAATGGCCGTCGGGTCCTTGGTCAGCTGGTGCATGTCGATGACATGCGCGATCGAGCGCAGCGCGTGCAGGTCCGAGAGGATGCGGGCGCGCTTGGCCCGGGCCTCGGCGGACATCAGGAACCAGATGCCGGCGCCGCCGAGGATCAGGATGTTGATCAGCGCCTCGACGCCCTGGAACGCGTGGAAGGCCTCGAATTCAAGATCGAGCGAGCGATAGCTGTAGAGGCCATAGCCGAGCAGGGCGAGCCCGGCGAGGAGGATGAGCCCGATCAGCGCGCGCAGGGTCCAGATCGGGCGGACAAGGTCCTCGGCCCTGGCGGCGTCATCGCGGGCAAGCTGAACCAGTTCCCCGCAGACCCCGGAGATGCCGCGCTCGGGAAAGCGTTCGTCAATGCGGGCCTTGAGGCGGTCGAGTGTGCGGACAATCCGCTCGGCATCAAGGGCGCGATAAGGCATGGGCGCTCACTGCGGGGAGGGGGCAGCGGTCGCATCGCCGGTGCCGGAGACTGGCGCGTCGGACGGCGGCGTTTCGGAACCGGCGGCCGGTTCGGAGACGGAAACGGTTTCGGCG
Organism: uncultured Hyphomonadaceae bacterium; assembly: GCA_964506685.1. GTDB lineage: Bacteria > Pseudomonadota > Alphaproteobacteria > Caulobacterales > Hyphomonadaceae > UBA5336. The sequence goes on from CAZDMQ010000001.1 coordinate 17,429, forward strand.
GCCGGTTCTGAGACAGGGGCCGCGCAGAGACCGGGCTGGCGGGTACAGCTCGCCATGACCCGGTCGATCCAGTCCCGATAGCCGGTCACATTGGTGTAGCGGCCGCGATAGGCGCCCTCGCAGAGATTGCGCCCGCTGACCGCTTCGACGGCGGAAAGAATGCCGATCACCGTCCGCTGGCCATCGTCCTCGGTGATGTAGAGCGGCCCGCCACTGTCGCCGATACAGGGCCCGGCGCCTTCGCGCGAGCCAATCACGATCACCCCCGGACTTGTGCTGACGATGTCGAGTTCGGCGCTGCGCAGCAGCGGGGAGAGCGGCTGATTGAAGCCGGTCACGCCCCAGCCGGCCATCTCGGCGGTCTTGTAGTGGTACTGGCCGAGCGGGCGGTCGGTGACGCCATACTCGGCGATGGGGACTTCGGTGAGGGCGGGCAGGGCCTGTTCGGGGACGCGGACCAGGGCGAGATCATTGATGAAACTGGTCTCGCGACCGGCATAGCCGGCATGGCAGATGGCGGCGTCGGCGGTGAAGACCCGGGCCGAGGCCATGTCGCGCAGGTTGGTGGTACCGGCGATGAACTGGATCTCGTCATAGGCGTCATCGACGCAATGGGCTGCGGTGAGGAACCAGCGCTCGGCGATGCGCGTGGCCGCGCAGTGGCCGCTGGTGATGGCGTTTCCGTCGAAGCGGCGCGGCTCCATCTTGACGATACCGGGGAAGGGCGTGAGGGACGAGACGGCGAGGGCGCCGACCGCCTGGGTCATGACCAGCGATTCCGGCCGGGGGCCAGTGAGGGCCTCGGCCTGGGCCGAGAGGGTGGGGGTCGGCGGTGCGCCTGTGGGCAGCCCGCAGCGGGCCGCGCCGATCGCTGCGGGGCTCTGTACCGGCGGCGGCAGCGCTGCGCCGGGTGGTTGGCTGGCGGCTGGACCGGCGGGTGCGGGGTCGGTGGAGACCGCCATGCCGGCGGCTGGATTCGCTGTCGTGGATGGGGCTGGGCCAGGGCCAGGGCCAGGGCCAGGGACAGGGCCAGGGGCAGGGCCAGGGGCAGGGCCAGGGACAGGATCGGCGCTGGCGTCAGCTGCGGGCGGCGCGGCCGTGGCGTCGCTGCTGTCATCGGCGGCCGGCGTGCCGCCGGCAGGTCGGCTCGCGGCCGGTTCCGGGGGACCGGTCTCCTCGCCGCCGACGGGGTTGAGCCCCGGCACCTTGACCGCATCGCAGCCGGCCAGGCCAAGCAGGACCGCACCGCACAGTGCGCCGGGGATGAAACGGAAATCTCGCATCGGTTGTCCCTGATCTGTCCCCACGCCTGGCGCTGACTTCGTGTTCCCCCAGCCCTGTTTAACGCCCTTTCGGGAGGGCTTCGTCAATCCCCTTCATCCTCATAGCCGATGAGGTGCAGCGGGCGGGCCTTGCGGCCTTCCAGCTCGGCCCAGCGGGCGAGGGCATCGTCGCGGCCATGGGTGATCCAGACTTCTTCGGGATCAACCTCCGAAATCGTGGTGGTAAGCTCGTCCCAGTCGGCATGGTCGGAAAGGATGAGGGGCAGTTCCACGCCGCGCTGTTTCGCCCGCTGGCGGATGCTCATCCAGCCCGAGGCGAAGGCGGGCAGCGGGTCGGGAAAGCGCCGGCCCCACCGGTCGACGAAAGCCGATGGCGGGCCGAGCACGATCTCGCCGCGGAAGCGCTCGCTCTGCCCGCGCTGGCCCTTTTCGAGGGTGGCCGGCTGCAGCGGGCCAAGGGCGACGCCATGGTTCTCGTAGAGCGCACAAAGCGTCGTGAGGGCGCCATGGATATGGAGCAGCCGGTCGTATCCCGCCGCCCGCAGCAGCGCGATGACGCGTTGTGCCTTGCCCAGGGCATAAACACCGACAAGGTGGGTCCGGTCCGGAAACGCGCGGACGCTGGCCAGCAGTTTCGCGATCTCGCCCGCGCTGTCGGGGTGGCGGAACACCGGCAGGGCGAAGGTGGCTTCGGTGATGAAGACATGGGTGCGCGGGACGATTTCGAAGCCGGCGCAGGTCGGATCATGGCGGCGCTTGTAATCGCCGGTACAGACCATGCGCAGCCCGCGATAGTCGACCACCACCTGTGCCGAGCCGAGCACATGGCCGGCCGGGACCAGCGAGACGGTGACGCCATTGATCGCCACCGTCTCGCCGGGGGGCAGGGCCTGGGTCGTGCCGGCGAAGCCCTCGCCATAGCGCGCCGCCATGATCGCCAGCGTCTCCGGGGTGGCCAGAACGGCGCCGTGGCCGGCACGGGCATGGTCGGCATGGCCATGGGTGATGACGGCCCGTTCGACCGCGCCGCGCACCGGGTCGATGTAGAAATCGCCCGGCGGACAATAAAGGCCGGCAGGGGTCGGGCGCAGGAGCAGGTCCGGGCGAAGCATTCGGGGGATATGGGGCGCTTTCACTGCAGTGGAATGGCTTTTCATTTTCAGTAGGCGAACGATTTTCAGGCAGTTGCGAGACGCTGGCGCACAAGTTTTCTGCATCCGTCGTTTTTTATTCTGCCCCTGAAACGGATTGGGTGGTCGGCTTCAAACGACCGGGAGACATGCGGCTCAGGATGTTTGGCGTGGAGGAGAGAGCGACGATGGGTAGATTCAGGAAGGTGACGATCGGGCCATTGCTGGCGATGGGGGCGCTGGCCGGCGGAGTGTGCGGCCCCCTGGCGGCACAGGAAGCGGCCCCGGACGCCGAGGGCACGGCCCGGATGGATGCGGTCGTTGTCGAAGGCCGGAGGATTTCGCAATCCGATCTGGCCATCGGGCTCGGAGAGGCGTCGAACACGGTGGCGGTGACGCGGGAGGAACTCCTGTCGGCACCGGCCGGGATTTCCGGCCTGAAGATGCTTGAAACACTGCCGGGCTTCAACGTTCAGACCGACGGCGCGCTCGGTCTCTACGAGTTCGGTAATTCGGTGACTGTGCGGGCGTTCAACCTGCAACAGATCGGCTTTGTTCTTGACGGCGTGCCCATGGGCCGCTCGGATGCTTTCGGCGGGAGCCCGATCTTCCGTTATGTCGACAATGAGAATCTCGGCTCGGTCGTGGCCTCGCCCGGCGCTGGCGATGTGTCGCTGCCGAGCTATGCCTCGCTCGGACCGATCGTGTCCTACAACACCGTTGCGACCAGCGAGGACGCCGGCGGTCTTGTCTCGATCACGGCCGGGGATGACAATCTCCTGCGTACCTTCGTGAAACTCGAGACCGGCGCGCTGGGCGGGTTCTCGGCCTATCTCAGCCGGTCGACGATTGACAGCGACCTGTGGCGCGGGGCGGGCTCGATCGACCGGGAACACTATGAGGGCAAGGCCCGCTACGACTTCGACGCAGATACCTCCCTGCAGGCGACAGTCGTCTACAACGACTTCTTCGATTTCGACTCACCGTCTTTCTCGCGGGCGACCTACGAGAAGGGTTCGGACCTTGAAGGCAATACCGGACGGGATATCGGCTATGTCGGCTTCGTCCCCGAGGGCTGCAATACCGGCCTCGCCGATCCGGTGGATTTCAACCAGGACGGGGTCATTGACGAGACCGATTTCCAGCCTGTGTCTGTCGGCGGACCCTGCACGCAGTATTTCGGCGATCGGGTGAATGTGCGGGAGGACGCCCTCTCGTCGCTGACGTTCGAGACCGATCTTCCCGCCGGATTCGGGCTCAAACTGACCGGTTATTACGAGGACAAGGACGGGTTCGGGGTCTCGCCGGACAGCTATGGCAATACGCTCAGCCGGTATCTCGACCAGGTCGAGGTCGGGCTTCCCGTGACATATCCCCGGGGCGTCCAGTACGGGCTTTCGACCGTTGGCGGCGACCGCAAGGGGATCGTGGCCGGCCTCGACTGGACGATTGCCAATCACACGCTGGAGGTCGGTGGCTGGTACGAGGAGGACAGCTACCGCCGCGAACAGCTCCGGATCAACAAGACCGACGGCAGTCCGGCCGGTACGCCGATCTTTGACGAGGTTGCCTATTTCCGGCGCTCTTATCTGTCCACACGCGAGGCCACGCAATTCTACATCAAGGACACCATATCGTTGCTGGATGACCGGCTGAGCGTCGAGCTTGGAGCCAAGGCGCTGGAAGTGGATTTTTCCCTGGAGGGCTTCCGGGACTTCAATGACTATGCCATCCGGGTCGATGCGCCCGGCGGCGGCGACACGCTTCCAGGGTACGGTCCCCAGTCTGTGGGGGACACCTTCTCGGACGGTTTCCTGCCCATGGTCGGCGCCGTCTATGATCTCAACGAGACCGACCAGGTATTCGCCTCGTACTCGCAGAACTACGCGCTGCCGCGCGGGGCCGACACGATCTATGATGTCGCGGTCGGCTTTGTTCCGCCGTCGCCGGAGGGAGAGGAGTCGGAGAATTACGAGATCGGGCTGCGGACCAGCCGGCCGCAGGTCAACGGCGCGCTGGCGGTGTTCTACACCGGTTTCGACAACCGGATCGTGACCGGCAACGTCATCAATCCGGCAACGGGCCAGCCCGAAAGCTTCTCGGTCAATGCGGGCGAAACCACGGCCTACGGCGTGGAATTGTCGGGGGTCTACCAGCCCGAACGCTTCAATGACCAGCTCTATGCGAACTTCAACCTGACCTACAACAAGACCGAATTGCAGGACGCGTTCCTCGGCAATCCGGAGGGCGCTGCACTCGCGGACTCGCCCGAATGGCTGTTTACGGGCGGGGTGACCTATGAGCCGACCGAATGGGCCATTGCGAACATATCGACCAAGTATACCGGCGAACGCTATGCGGATTTCCGCGAGGCGGCTGACAGCCCGGGCAACCTCATGGAGGACTATTTCCTCTGGAGCGCGTACCTTGATCTCGGTGGGCCCAACCCGTTCGGCTTGCCGGAAAATGTCAGCCTTCGGTTCAATGTCGACAACCTGTTCGATGAGGACACGCTGGCCTTCACCTTCACCACGGCCGGCGGTGGCAATGCCTTTTTCCGGCCGCTCAATCCGCGGACCTTCCAGGCGACCCTGACCGCGCGGTTCTGACCCGGGCGGTGGGGCAGGGTGCACTGGCGGGGACAGGAACAGCCAGTGCACCCGCGCTCCGGACCGGTTCGGGGCGGTGATCGGTCCCGGGAGCGGCACTGGACGGCAACCGGATCAGGATGACGCCCGGCCCGGCCGCGATCGCGCGGTGTGGCGTCAGCCGCCGGCGCGCTTGACGCGGAAGGTCTGCGCCAGCGCATCGACGAGGTCGAGCATCTCGGCGAGGTCGGTGAGGCCCTTGCGGATGGTCTCGTCGGACCAGGCGCCGGTGGCCGGGTCGATGAGAGCGAACCGGTCCTCGCCCTCGAGATCGAAGACGAGGTGCTCGCCGCGGGCGACGGCGCGGAAGGGGCCGTCATGGGCCATGGCAAGGAGGCGCTCGACGACGGCCGGATCGAAGATGGCGCGGGCCTCGACCTGGTCGCTGGCGCGCAACCTGTAGCGGTCATGGAAGGCCTTCGGCCCGAGATCGACGGCCTCGAGGCTCGCCTGGTCGCGGAAGTCGAGCCATGGCAGGCTCCGGGCGCGCAGTTCGGTGATACCCTGGACGGCGCGCGGGGCCTTCAGCACGATGATGAGGTGGTGCGTGTCGGGCGCATCCTCCTCCCTTTCGATCCATTCGAAGGCGTCGAAGGACATCCCGTCCCGTTCACCATGAAAGCCGTCCTCGACGGACATCAGCTGCAATGCCCGGGCTGCATGGCGGGCCTTCTGCTCGTCCGATCCGATCATGATGGGCGCGCGGCCCATGATCCGTGCCGCGCGGGCCGCCTCGACTGCGTGGGCCATGGAGATATCCGATTTCGGCAGGCCGTCGAGCGCCCGACTGAGATCGGCCGGAAGCCAGGCCCGCTCCGCCAGCCATTCGAGCGCAGGGTGTTCACCACCGGGGCGCGGGACATAGGCGAGACCGGCGCGGCGGGCGATCGCGTCGAGGGCGCGGGCGCGGGCGGTATAACGGGTCTGTCCGCGCAGCAGGAAGGCGAGAAGGGGCCGGCCATTGAGAATGATGGCCATGGCAAAGGATGCGAAAAAGAGCGGGAAGAAGAGGACGAAACGCAGGGTGTCGCCGATCCAGTTGCCGGGCAGGAGGAGAAAGGTCGAGGCGAACAGCAGGATGAACAGGCCCATGCCGAGCGTCAGGACGCGGCCGATGCCTTTCGGCGTGCCGGACCTGTCGGTCGCCTCCGGCGGCACGGCTTGGAAGGCCCGCCGCACCTGTCGGTCGACAAAGGCCTTCAGCCCGTCGAATTCCGGGCGTTCGGCTAGCTCGCTCCAGCTCCTCACCATGGGATAGGGCCTAGCAGGACGGTGTTAGCGAAGTCTCAGCGTGCGCGCGCAAATCGGCGGCGAACGCGCGCGACACCAGCGTTGATTGCGCTAGATTGCCACCATGGCCCGTCCTGCGTCTTCCTTTCACCTGCCGGCCCGGTTCGCGACCTGGTTCGAAGGCCGGGGGTGGGCGCCGCGTCCCCACCAGCTCGCGCTGACCGAGGCGGCTCTCGCAGGGCAAAGCGCGCTGCTGATTGCCCCGACCGGGGGCGGCAAGACGCTGGCGGGGTTCCTTGCGAGCCTGATCGAGCTGGCCGGCCGTCCGCCGTCGAACAGCCGGCGCCCGGCACTGCACACGCTCTACATCTCCCCGCTCAAGGCGCTGGCCGTGGATGTCGCGCGGAACCTTACCCAGCCGGTGGAGGAGATGGGGCTGGGTCTGCGGATCGAGACCCGGACCGGGGATACGCCGGCCTCCCGGCGGCAGGCGCAGCGGCGGTCTCCGCCGGACATCCTGCTGACGACCCCGGAACAGCTCGCCCTGTTCATCGCGAGCGGGCATGCTGCGGACTATTTCTCCGATCTCCGGGCGGTGATCATCGACGAAATCCACGCGATTGCCCCCTCGAAACGGGGCGACCTGCTGGCGCTGGGCCTTGCGACCCTGGCCGAATGGGCGCCGAACTGCCGCTTCATCGGCCTGTCGGCGACCGTACAGGACCCCGATGGGCTGGCTCGCTGGCTCGGTGTCCGCAGTGGCGAGCAGGGCGGACCGGCCCGCATCATCCGCGCCGATGGCGGGGCGCCGGCCGATGTCTCGATCCTCGTCTCGAAGGCGCGCATCCCCTGGGCCGGCCATTCGGGACGGTTCGCCGTTGGCGAGATCTATGACGCGATCCGCAGCGCCACCCTGGCGCTGGTCTTCGTCAATACCCGCAGCCAGGCCGAACTCCTGTTCCAGGAACTCTGGCGGGCCAATGACGATCACCTGCCCATCGCGCTGCACCATGGCTCGCTCGCCCGCGAACAGCGCGAAAAGGTCGAGGCGGCCATGGCCGCCGGCGCCCTGAAGGCGGTGGTCTGCACCTCGACGCTTGATCTCGGTATCGACTGGGGGGCGGTGGATCTCGTCATCCAGCTCGGCGCGCCGAAGGGGGCGGCCCGCCTCGTCCAGCGCATCGGGCGGGCGAATCACAGGCTGGACGAACCGAGCCGGGCGATTCTCGTGCCGACCAACCGTTTCGAGGTGCTCGAATGCCGGGCCGCCGAAGCGGCGGTCGAAGCGGGCGAGCTCGATGGGCAGGCGTCGCGGCCGGGGGCGCTGGACGTGCTGGCCCAGCATGTCATGGGCCGGGCCTGCGGCGAGGGTTTCCGGCTTGAGGCGCTGCATGACGAGGTGCGCCGTGCCGCGCCCTATGCCGGGCTCGACTGGGAAACCTGGGAGCAGGTTGTGGACTTTGTAGCCACAGGTGGATACGCCCTGAAGACCTATGACCGGTTTCGCAGGATCGTGCGCGGCCCCGATGGCGTCTGGCGTGCCCGGACCCCGCGCGACGCGCAGCAGCACCGCATGAATGTCGGGGCCATTGTCGAAGCCAACACGCTCGCCGTGCGCCGCGCCAGTCTCGTCGGCAAGACCGGCGCAGCCGGGGGCGACCCCTCCGGCAAGGCGGCACCGACGGGACAGCGACAGCCCGGACAGCGCCGCGCAGCCCTGCGGGCGGGACGGAAACTCGGCGAGATCGAGGAGTATTTCGTCCAGACCCTGACCCCGGGCGACAGTTTCCTGTTCGCCGGCGAAGTGCTCCGTTTCCTCGGCATCCAGGAGAATGACGTGCTGGTCACCGGGTCCAAGGCCACCGACCCGGCGATCCCCTATTATGCCGGCGGCAAGTTTCCGCTCTCGACCTTCCTCGCCGGCCGGGTGCGGGAGATGATCCATGACCCGGCGCAGTGGCCGGCCCTGCCGGAACCGGTACGCGACTGGTTCGAGGTGCAGCGCCAGCGTTCGGCGATCCCGCCGGCCGATCACCTCCTGGTCGAGACCTTTCCGCGTGGCGGGCGGTTCTACCTCGTCTGCTATCCCTTCGAGGGCCGGCTGGCGCACCAGACCCTCGGTATGCTTCTAACACGCAGGCTGGAGCGCATGGGCACCGGGCCATTGGGGTTCGTTGCCAGCGAGTACGCCATGGCGGTCTGGGGCCTGGACGACATGGGCCCGCTCGACATGGCGGCCCTCTTCCATCCCGACATGCTTGGCGATGATCTCGAGGAATGGCTGGAAGAGAGCGTGCTGATGAAGCGCACATTCCGCCAGTGCGCGATGATTTCTGGGCTCATCGCCCGGCGCTATCCCGGCCAGGAGAAGACCGGCCGGCAGGTCACCTTCTCGACCGATCTCATCCACGACGTGCTGCGCAGCCACGAGCCCGGCCATATCCTGATGCGGGCGGCCCGGGCCGACGCAGCAACGGGCCTGCTCGATATCCGGCGGCTGTCGGACATGCTGGCGCGCATTCGCGGACGGATCGACCACCGCGCGCTGGAGCGGATCAGTCCCTTTGCGGTGCCGGTCATGCTGGAGGTCGGCAAGGAGCCGGTCGCCGGCGCCTCGGCCAGCGAGGCGATCATGGCGGAGGCCGAAGCGGAGTTGGTGCGCGAGGCGATGGGGTAGGGGCCCGGTCCGGCATCCGCTGCCCCGTTGCGGCTCATGCTGTCGGCGGCAGGTCCGCGCGCGCGTCCTCTTCGCCCGTCCCACCGCGCTGCGCTTCCGGCGGACGCGCGGTCTCATAGGGGCGCACGCTGTCATCGAGGTCCCTGTTGTTGGCGAGCCGGATGGCGGCGGCGGCGTCGTCATAGAGGAAGGGCAGGAAGGCGTAGCGCCTGCCGCGCGTTACCGGATCGACCGCGTGCAGCAGCGAGCAGGAAAACACCACCGCCCCGCCGCGGGGAGGACGCAAGCGCTCGCTGCCATACTCCGGAAAGGAAAGATCGCCGCCATCATAGCCGTCATTGAGATTGATCGAGACGGCGAAGCGGCGGTGCGCCGTACCCCGGGTCGTGTTGTCGCGATGGGGACGGAAGTGGCCCCCATCCTCGGCCGAATAGCAGGCGATTATGTGGCGCTCCATGCGGGTGACGACGAACTGGTGGACCTTGCGGATCTCGGGGACGATGCGCCTCTGGACAAGGGCCTTGGTCCGCGCAATGAGCGCTTCGTTGGTGAGTACGAGGTCGCGGCGGACCTTGTGGCCGGGATCGGTAATCAGCCGCGTGCGCCCGTCCACATCCCGCATGAAACCCGAGGGCTGACCGCCATCGGCATCGAACAGCGCAATCAACTCGTCGCAGAAGTCGGGCTCGAAGACATTGGGCAGGTAGAGCACCGGTGCGTGCAGGGGCCGGCCGGCAAACAGCTCCGGCTGGGGCAGCGACAGGAGCAGTTGCATGATCAGGGCCCGCGCGGCGGTGTCATCGCGGGTCGGGATGACCGCGAGGACGCGCAGGGTCGGGTCGAGGACCACCCAGAGAGGCGGTGCGGGCTGTCGCCGCTCGGCGGTCCAGTCGTCCGCAACGGCGCCATAGGCGCGCGAGATCTGACCGTCAAAGTCCCAGAAGGTCCGGATTCCCGGCAGTTGCTGGCCCAAACGGCCATTTTCGCGGTCGCCCGGATCGCGCGTGACAGCGAAGAAGCAGAACCGCTTGTCGTCGAACAGCGGACGCATCAGGCCGATGGTCTCGAGCATGGCGACCGCGGTTGCATCGCGCGCGCTGGACAGGAAGCCCAGCACGACATAGCGGCCCGCCGTGACGTGGAAGGCATAGCGCGGATTGCTTGGCGTCTCGGCAAAGAACATCGGTGCCGGATCACCGGCCGCAAGGCGCACGGGAAGCGCATCCATTGATTGTCTCCAGGCACTTGCCGCATCCGCCCTGCCAGGGCGTCGCTTGACTCCGGCTCATATTAGGGCGGACGCGAAAGGCTTGCAAGCAGGCGTTGCGCGAGTGGGGGGCGGTGTTGTTGCGCCCGGGACCGGGGGGCTGGCGCGCCGGCGCGCCGCGGTCAGGCGGGTGGCCCGGGCCGGGCGGGCGCATGCGCCGGCTGCAGCGCCGGGGCCGCCGGCGCGGTCTCCGGTCCTGCTGACCGGCCATCCGGTGCGCCCGGTTCTCCCCGGTCCTTCGGCTTCGGGCCGGGCTGGCGCAGCGGGAAGAAGACAAACAGGAGCGCGGCGGGGATCATGAAGCGGTAGAGGCCGACCAGTGCCCGGAAGGCGAGATCGGCGTCTTCCGAATAGTCGAGATTGGACCAGGGCACGCGCAAGGCCTCGAGGAAGTCGAAGAACAGCGAGCGCGCAATCTGGTCGAGGATGAAGAGCTGGAGATCGTGCAGATGGATCGGCTGGTCGGTGATCGGTTCGAGCTGGTCGAGATGGATGGCGAAGAAGACGGTCGGCAGGAAGACCGTGTAGACCAGCAGCGAGGACGAGAACAGAAGGTAGAAGGCAAACGCCTTGACCCGCTCGGAGCGCGAAATCAGCGACTGGAAGCGGTAGCGCGCCAGGATGCCGGCCAGCAGCAGTAAGGCGACGAGGCTGTAGCTGACGACATAATGGTAGCCGCCCGACTGGCGCGCGGTGGCATGCGACCAGGCCTGCAGGGGCCCGATATCGACGGGGAAGACGTTGAGCACACCCAGGTCGGGCACGGCAGAGGCGAGCCCGAGATGGTCCGGTGAGGCCATCAGCCAGTCCAGCGCGCAGCACGCGACGTAGAGAAGGACGAGCGACAGCCCGGCAAGGAAGATGACGAGCGAGACCGTCGTCAGCTGGATCTTCTGAACAAGACTGCCGGACACGCGACTTCCCCCCGGGCGATGATTTCAGACATGCCCCGCTGCTTGACTTCGCCATGTCTGGCAGGTTGCAGCGGATACGGATGGCGGACCCTATCAGCAGCGGCCGGCGCGGCGAAGCCGTTTCCCCTCGCCGTGGTGCGCGTTTCCCCCGCGCTGCCGGCTTTCCCATTCTCCGATGGCGAGCCGCGGGACGGCGGCCGCAACCGGGATCGCCTGGCGGGCCGGACCGTCGAAATCGGGCATGTCTTCAGGCCGTCACCGGTGCTTTCGCCGCTTGCCGGATCAGGTCGGCGGCCTTTTCGGCGATCATGATCGTGGGCGCATTGGTGTTGCCCGAGACCAGGCGCGGCATCACCGAGGCATCGACCACGCGCAGACCGGTGACGCCATTGACCCTCAGGTGCGGATCGACAACGGCATTGGGATCGCCGGATGGCCCCATGCGGGCGGTGCCGACCGGGTGGTAGATCGTCGTGCCGGAGGCCCGGGCATGGTCGAGAAAGGCCGCCTCCGACTGGCAGTCGGGGCCGGGGTCGAGCTCGTGCGAGATGAAGGGCCTCAGCGCGTCCTGCGCGGCGATGCGGCGGCCCCATTTCAGGCCCTCGACAATGGTCTGCTGGTCGATGGGGTCAGCCAGATAGTTCGGCTGGATCGAGGGATGCGCTTCGGGGTTGGGTGAACGGATATGGATCGAGCCTCTGCTCTCGGGGCGGAGCTGGCAGGGCGCGATGGTCAGGCCGGGTTCGTTTTCCAGGGCCATGGACTGGCTTGCTGCGAGCCGGTCGGGATCCATGCTGGCCGGCAGGATGTGGAACTGCACGTCCGGGCCGAGGAGGTCCGGCCTTGTCTTCACGAAGGCGGCGACATGGGCTGCCGAAAGGGTCAGCAGGCCCTTGCGCTGGAGGGCGTAGCGGGCGACTTCCTTCACGAAGCGCAGCCCCCGCGTCATTTCATTGACGCTGACGACGTGGCGCTTGAGGCGGTAGCGCATGCCGACGACATAATGATCCTGCAGGTTCTCGCCGACGCCCTGGGACGCGGTGATGATCTCGATGCCGTGCGCGGCCAGCAGGGTCGGCTTGCCAACGCCCGACAGTTCCAGAAGCTGCGGCGTGTTGACGGTGCCGCCGCAGAGAATGACCTCGCCGCTGGCCATGGCATCGCGGGACGCGCCTTTCTGGAGATAGCTGACGCCGACCGCCCGGCGGTCGCGGAAGAGGACGCGGCTGGCCAGCGCATGGGTCTCGATCCGCAGGTTGGGACGCGATTTGACCGGGTTGAGATAGGCCACCGCAGCCGAGCAGCGCCGGCCCTTCTGCACCGTGAGCTGGTAATAGCAGATGCCTTCCTGGTCCGGCCCGTTGACGTCGCGATGGCGCAGCCCGGCCTCGACGCCCGCCGCGATCACCGCATCGGAGACGGGGTGGGTCTCGGTGACGTCGGAGACATTGAGCGGGCCGCCGCGGCCATGGCCTTCCAGGGCGATGTTCTCCTGGTTCTGGGACTTCAGGAAATAGGGCGCGACATCGTCCCAGCCCCAGCCGGTGCAGCCCATCTGACGCCAGCCATCATAGTCATGTGTCTGGCCGCGGATATAGAGCAGGCCATTGATCGAGGAGGAGCCGCCGAGGACCTTTCCGCGCGGCCAGACATGCGGCCGGTCGCCGGTGCCGGGGTCTGGCTCCGTTTCATAGAGCCAGTTCACCTTCGGGTCCTTCAGCGTCGAGGCGTAGCCGACGGGGATGTGGATCATCGGCGAGGTGTCCCGGCCGCCGGCCTCGAGCAGCAGCACGCGCGTCTTCGGGTCCTCGGTCAGCCGGTTGGCCAGCACGCAGCCGGCCGAGCCCGCTCCGACAATGATGTAGTCATACCGCTCTTCGGACATGCCTTTCCTCTCCTCCCGTCCCCTGTCGGGGAGTGCAAGTTCAGAGTGGCATGTTCGCCCCTGCGGGCAAGGGCTGGCAGGGAGATAAATCCTTGAGAAATGCCAGAACTCGTGTTGCGCAGACGGGCATGCGGCCTTGTCGTCCGGATTTGGGCGGTCAGGCGACAGCGGCCGAGGCCCGGGGGCTTGAGGTGCGTTGTCTCGCTGGGGCCTGATCCCGCTTGACCGCCGCAGCGGAAGCTTGGTCTTGTGGGTCCGGTAACAGCAATCGTCACGCAAAGACACGAACCGGAGGAGCCCGCAATGGACACGATCAGGACTTATGAGCAGATCAGGCTGGAGAAGGACGGCCCGCTTGCGGTGCTGACGCTCAACCGGCCCGAGAAGATGAACGCCTTTACTGGCCTCATGATGTACGAGATGATCGACGCGTTCGACCGGACCGATGCCGATGACGAGGTCCGGGCCGTCATCGTGACCGGGGAAGGCGAGCGGGCCTTTTGTGCCGGTGCGGACCTTTCCGAGGGCGCGAAAACTTTCGACTATGATGCCCGCGCCGCCGATGGCGAGGCGGGACGGACCGAGGATATCGACATCAAGCGCGATGGCGGCGGGCGGCTGACACTGCGTATGTTCGACAGCCTGAAGCCAATCATCGGTGCGATCAATGGGGCCGCCGTCGGCGTCGGGGTCACCATGCAACTGCCCATGGATATCCGCATCGCGTCGGACAACGCCCGCTTCGGCTTCGTCTTCAACCGCCGGGGCATCAATCCCGAAGCCGCCTCGAGCTGGTTCCTGCCGCGCCTCGTCGGCATCTCCAAGGCGCTCGAATGGTGTTATTCGGGCCGCGTCTTCCCGGCCGAGGAAGCGCTTGCCGGCGGGCTGATCCGGTCCATTCATCCCCAGGCCGAACTGATGACCGAGGCGCGGGCCATTGCCATGGAGATCGCCGACAATACCGCCGCCGTCTCGACCACGCTGACACGGCACATGATGTGGCGGATGCTCGGCGCTGACCATCCGATGGACGCCCATATCGTCGATAGCGCCGCGATTTATGAGCGCGGCCGGTCGGCTGATGCGAAGGAAGGCGTGACGAGCTTCCTCGAAAAGCGCACGCCCACCTATCCGGTGAAAGTGTCCGACGGCATGCCGAGCTTCTTCCCCTGGTGGGAGGAGGAAGAGTTCGAATGGATCAGCAAGCTGAAATGAGCGGCTGACAGATGTCTGCCCGGGCGGGCGGTGATTGTGCCGTCCGCCCGGGGGACGAGGTCCGGGACTATTCGGCCGGCTGCAGTCGCATCTCGCCCGCAATGAGAGCACGCTGCCGCTTGGCCGACGGCATGGCGGCATAGCGGGCGGCAAGAACCTTGCTGCTGCGCCGAATGACGAAGAAGGCTGCCACGTCGATGACAAGGTTGAGCAGCCAGAAATAGTCGCCGAGCGCGCTGCCCATCATCACACCCGGGAAAGCGCGGAACAGCACCTGGGCGAGCCCGGCCATGACCAGGCCGAAATAGCTCCACATGGCGAATTCCGCATGCGCCCGGTACCAGCCCTGATGGCCGGTCCGGATGGCCTGGCTCAGAGCGATGATCGCGCCGAACACGGCGATAAGGCTTATGAGGGCAAAGAGGTGGAAGAGGTTGAACCGTCCCATGTCGAAGATGGTCAGCGCCGATATGTTCACCGCCAGCATGGACGCGAAATAGGCGAGGCCGAGGATCCGGTGGAGCGGCCCGGCCTTGCGCCGCAGGAACAGGACGGGCCCGGCCACGAGTGCGAACACCGCCGTCCAGACATGCATGGCCGCAACGGGACCGTCGATCCAGCGTTGGATGTCAGTCAGTTCGGGCATCGGTGGCTCCTATTGCATCCTGAGGTCGAGGGTCACGTCTGCGCCATCGACGGTGAACACGATGTCCTCCCACAGTGAGGGGCCCATGCGCGGAGCCGGGTTGCGGGAGCTGGCCCACATCTCCTTCGGCGGGCCCCAGAACTTGAAGTCCATGCGGCCATTGTCGTTGCGGTCATGCAGGACGGTCACCCCGTACTGGCCGGGCGCAACATCGCTGAACACATGGGTCATCTCGCCTTTGCTGGCGGGCAGGCGTGAGCCCTTGCAGCTGAAGTCCTTGTAGTCGTCCGCATCGCAGAGACCGACAAGCAGGTGGCCCTCGGCAGCGGGGACGCCGGTGATCGTCACATGGACACGGGCGGCGGCCGGGGTGCTGTCGGGGCTGGGGCCGGGATCGGCCATGGCCGGCGAACAATGTAGCACAGTGGCCAGGGCGAACGAGGCGAGGATATGCGCGGCGGGGTCGGAAGACAGGGGCTTCATGGACATCTCCTGATGTTGATAAACTTTGTATCGCAAAGTAATTTAAGATGGTCAAGAGTACTTTGCAATTCAAAGTAAGTGGTGCTATGGAGACGCTCATCAGGCTGGGTGAGCAGCCCGAATGGAGATGAGTTGTCAGATGCATGCAAATGAGCTGTCCGAGGATCTCGCCTTTGCCCGGCGACTGGCCGAAGAGGGCGCACGCGCGCCATCGCTTTCGGGGCGATTCTCGGTCTGGTGGGGCGCACTGGTTACGGTGGCGCTGCTTGTTCACTGGTCGATCGCGACGGGGCAGCTTGCCGTCCATCCGGCGGTCATCGGCTTCATTTGGCTCGGCGTCGCTGTTCTCGGCAATGCCGGCACGGTTGTGCTCGCCCGCAGCCTTGCGGACAAGCCGGGGCAGGGCAGCGCGCTCAACCGGACGGAATATGGCACCTGGCCGGTGATCGGCTCAGGCATCGTGCTCTATGCCGCCATCATCACCGTCATCGTCATCGGCCGGGGTCAGCCGCCGGTGCTGTTTGACACCATCATGCCGGTTGCCTTCCTGCTCTATGCTGCGGGCGACGCCGCCTCGGCCGCACTGCAGCGGCGTTCGCCCTTTCGCAGCGTGTCGGGCCTGTCGCTCGTCCTTGCCGGGCTGACCGCTGCCCTGATCGGCCTGCCCGCCATGTATCTGGTCGCCGCCCTGGGCGTCGTGGCGACCCAGGTGATACCCGGCCTGATCGCGCTCCGGGCCGAACCGGGACCCCTGAGAGACGAATGACCGCCAATCCTTTCGATCATTCCGATATTGACGATGTCATCCACGGCCGGCTGCGGCTGGGGGTAATGGCCTATCTGTCGTCGGTCGAAGAAGCGTCCTTCAACGAGATCAGGGACAAGGTGGGCGCCTCGGACGGCAATCTGTCGACCCATCTGCGCAAGCTCGAGGAAGCGGGCTATATCCGCCAGGACAAGAGCTTCGTCGGCCGCAGGCCGCGGACCACGGTTCACCTCACCGAAGCCGGCCGTGCCGCCTGGATCGCCTGGATCAACAGGATGGAAGCGCTGATCCGGGCGGCCGAATAGCGCCGGGACGACATCACGGTGCCGGGCGGGCGACTGGCTGTCTGCCGGACTGCGCAGTGGTCGCGGGGCCCGGAGCCCCCTCCGTCCCAGGTGCCGGGACATCGGCCGCTACTGCCTCCGCCATTGCCCTGAGCGTCTGCTCGGCAGCAGCGTCCACCGCGTCTGCGAGCGGGATGAGCTGCGCCCTGTCCAGCCCTTGCCGCGCCGCCGGAGCGCGATCCATGTGAGGGCCGCAGGCCCGATACGGGATCATTCAGGAACAGCCCTGGGCGCGATCCATGTGAGGGCCGCAGGCCCGATACGGGATCACTCGAGTATGGTGCCGCGAGAGAGAATTGAACTCTCGACCTCATCATTACCAATGATGCGCTCTACCACTGAGCTACCGCGGCGCTTCCATATCGGAAGGAGAGGCCCTACCTCAACGCGGCAGGAATGAAAAGAGCGTTTCAGGGAGATCGGCTGTCCATGAGCAAGCTGCCACCCGGGCCTGGCGGAGGAGATTGTGCAGGCGGCGCGCGCCCGGCTGGCGGCGACGAGCGGGCCGCGCGGCGCAGCCAGGCGCTGCGTGACAATCTCAGGCGGCGCAAGGCAGCCCAGCGCAAGTCCCGCAGTGGCGAGGGGCCCGCAAGTGAGCCCGGCGCCGCCGGTGACGGCGGCCCGGAATGAGCCCGCGCGGGCCGGGCCTTGCATGGGCGAGGGAGGCGGGCTGCCCCATTCCGGCCTTTCCCTTGCCCCGACCGACCCTGTAAGAGCCATACATGGACAGACTCATCATCACTGGCGGCCAGCCGCTTTCCGGACGCATCCCGATTTCCGGCGCCAAGAACTCCGCGCTCAAGCTCATGGTCGCGGCCCTGCTCACCGACCAGCCGGTCACGCTCAGCCATGTGCCGAACCTGGCCGATACCCGTTTCCTGGCCGAATTGCTGGCGACACTGGGTGTCGAGGTCTACTGGCCGAAGGGGACCGATACCTGCCACCTCAACGCCTCCGAACTCACCTCCACGATTGCGCCCTATGACCAGGTGCGGAAGATGCGGGCGAGCTTCAACGTGCTCGGGCCCCTGCTGGCGCGCTATGGCCATGCCACGGTGTCGCTGCCCGGCGGCTGTGCGATCGGGGCGCGGCCGGTGAATTTCCATCTCGACGCGCTGGCTGCGCTGGGGGCCGACCTCAGGGTCGAGGGCGGCTACGTCAAGGCAGCGGCGATCCATGGGCTGAAGGGCGCGCATATCCGCTTTCCCTTTCCTTCCGTGGGGGCGACGGAACATACGCTGATGGCCGCGACCCTGGCCGATGGCGAGACCGTTCTGGAAAATGCCGCGCAGGAGCCTGAGCTCACGGACCTTGCCGACTGCCTCAATGCCATGGGCGCGAGGATCGAGGGCGCTGGCAGCGGGACGATCCGGATCGAGGGGGTACCCTCGCTTGGCGGGGGGCAGCACCGGGTCATGGCCGACCGGATCGAGGCGGGCACCTTTGCCATGGCGGTCGCCTCGGCGGGCGGCGATGTCGTGCTCGAGGGCGCGCCCGTGACGGCACTTGCGGCGGCGCTCGATGCGCTGGAGGCCGCCGGTGTCGGGATCGAGCGCAATGCGGCGGAGGGGACGATCGCGATCCACCGGAACGGTTCGCGGGTGACCGGGCTGGATATCGAGACCCAGCCGCATCCGGGCTTCCCCACCGACCTGCAGGCCCAGTTCATGGCACTGATGGCGACCGCGAACGGGACCAGCCGCATCCGCGAGACCATCTTCGAGAACCGCTTCATGCACGCGCCCGAGCTGAACCGGCTGGGTGCGAACATCTTCGTCAATGGCAATGAGGCACTGGTGACCGGCGTGCCGGAGCTGATCGGCGCCCCGGTCATGGCCACCGACCTGCGCGCCTCGGTCTCCCTTGTTATCGCAGGGCTTGCGGCAAGGGGGGAGACTGTGGTCAACCGCATCTATCACCTCGACCGGGGTTTTGAACGGCTCGAGGACAAACTGACAGCCTGCGGGGCAGACATCCGCCGGCTCAGCGAATAGGGCACTCCGGGACACATGGCCGACCACACTCCGCTTCGTCTCCTGGCCGAGGATGGCGATGATCTGCGGATCATTGCTGCGGCGGTGCAGGACTCCGTGACCCGCGCAGCCAATCTCAGATACAGCAAGCCTGCGCGGCGGTTCACGCTCGAACTGAACCGGTTCCGCTGGGAAACCGGCCGGGGCCGGGCTGAAGCGCCGCAGCGTGTGCGCTCGCTGCTGGCCATAGACGAGGTGTTGGAGGTCAAGGCCCGTGGCATTTCCCCGGCCGATCCGGAACTCGTGCTGTCGCTGCTCGACATCAGCTACCGGGCCGATGACACGCCGCCGGGCGGGGTGCTGACGCTGGCCTTCGCCGGCGATGGTGACATCCGCCTGCGCGTCGATGCGCTGGACGTAACGCTGTTGGACAGCGATTATGTCTGGCCGACACGCAGGGTGCCGGATCACAGGCGGAGACGGCGATGAGCGCAAGGCGCATGCAGGCCACCGATGCGGGCTTTGACGATGCGCTGGCCGCGTTCGTCCGGGCCCCGCGCGGTGAAGCGGGCGATGTGCGCGCGGCGGTCGCCGATATCATCGACGATGTGCGGGCGCGCGGCGGCGAGGCGGTGGCGGACCTGACCGCGCGATTCGACCGGTTGCAGATCGACCCGGCGAGCCTGACTTCGGACCGGCTCGATCTGCCGGCCCTGGCGGCGGCGTGTCCGGACGATCTGCGGTCGGCCATCGATTTCGCCGCCGGCCGCATTGCCGCCTATCACGCCGCACAACGCCCGGCGGACCATGATTTCACTGATGCCGAAGGGATCGGGCTTGGCTGGCGCTGGACCCCGCTCGACAGTGTCGGCGTCTATGTCCCCGGCGGGCGGGCGAGCTATCCCAGTTCGGTGCTGATGAATGTGGTGCCCGCCAGGATTGCCGGTGTTTCCCGCGTCGTGATGGTCGCGCCCGCACCCGATGGCGTCCTGTCGCCGGCGGTCGCCTATGCCGCGCTCACGGCCGGGGTCGATGCCTATCATCCCATCGGCGGCGCCCAGGCGGTGGCGGCGCTTGCCTTTGGCGCCGGTGACCTCGACCCGGTCGACAAGATTGTCGGGCCGGGCAATGCCTACGTCGCCGAGGCCAAGCGCCAGGTATTCGGCACCGTGGGCATCGACACGATTGCCGGTCCGTCCGAAATTCTCGTCATCGCCGATGCCAGCGCCAATCCGCAATGGGTCGCCGCCGACCTGCTGAGCCAGTGCGAGCATGACCCCGCCTCGCAGGCCATTCTCGTGACGCCGGATGCCGGCCTGGCCGATGCCGTCGCAGCGGCGGTGGAGGCCGAGCTTGGGGGATTGCCGGCGGAGAGCTGTGCGCGCGGGGCCTGGGCGGCCCATGGTGCCATCATCGTGACGCGCGACCTGGCGGAGGCGGCTGCCGTGTCCAACCGCTTTGCGCCCGAGCATCTCGAACTCGCCCTCGCCGATCCCGACGCGCTGCTGCCGGCGATCCGCCATGCCGGCGCGGTGTTCCTGGGCCACCATGCGCCCGAGGCACTGGGAGATTACGTCACCGGATCCAACCATGTCCTGCCGACCTCGCGGGCGGCCCGCTTCAGTTCTGGACTTGGCCTCTACGACTTTCTCAAGCGGATCAGCATCCAGCGCATCTCACCGGCGGGCTTCGAGGCGCTGGCGCCGGCTGCGATCCGGCTTGCCGAAGCCGAACGCCTGCCCGCGCACCGCCGCTCCGTCGCGATAAGGACCAACCGGGGCGCGGCCGAATGAGCGACAACCGGCTCATCTCCGTCGATCTCGACGCCGACACGCTCTCTGCCTCGGGCCCGGAGGCCGAGCATGAGCGCCGCGTCGCGATCTTCGACCTGATCGAGGAGAACAGCTTCGCGGTGACGGACCGGGAGTCCGGCCCCTACCGGCTGCGCCTGTCCATGCAGGAGCGCAAGCTGGTGTTCGAGATCAGCGATGAGGCGGGGAAGGGGGTGCACACATTCATCCTCAGCCTCAGTCCCTTCCGCTCCGTGATCCGCGACTATTTCCTGATCTGTGAGAGCTATTACAATGCGATCCGCAGCCAGACGCCGCACCAGATAGAGGCGATCGACATGGCCCGGCGCGGGGTCCACAATGAGGGCTCCGAGCTGGTTGCCGAGCGGCTGGAGGGCAAGGTGGAGGTCGACTTCGACACGGCCCGGCGCCTCTTCACCCTGATCTGCGCCCTGCACGCCGGCACCGGCCGTGCCACGCTGACCTGACCATGACAGCCCCGGAGAGGGGCGCCCGAAGCCGAGGGAGATCCAGATGAAGACACGCGCAGCGGTAGCGTTCGAGGCGGGCAAGCCGCTGGAAATCTGCGAGGTGGACCTCGAAGGCCCGAAGGCCGGCGAAGTCCTTGTCGAGATCAGGGCGACCGGCATCTGCCACACCGACGAGTTCACCCTGTCGGGCGCCGATCCCGAAGGCGCCTTTCCGGCGATTCTCGGCCACGAAGGCGCGGGCGTCGTGCTGGAGGTGGGCCCGGGCGTGACCAGCCTGGAACCGGGCGACCATGTCATCCCGCTCTACACCGCCGAGTGCCGCGAGTGCGAATACTGCCTCAACCCCAAGACCAATCTCTGCCAGAAGGTGCGCGCCACGCAGGGCCGGGGCGTGATGCCGGACGGCACGTCGCGCTTTTCCCACAAGGGCAAGCCGCTGCTGCACTACATGGGCTGCTCGACCTTCTCCAATCACACCGTCCTGCCCGAGATCTCGCTTGCAAAGGTCCGCAAGGACGCGCCCTTCGACAAGATCTGCTATATCGGTTGCGGCGTGACCACCGGCATCGGCGCGGTGATGTTTACCGCGAAGGTCGAGCCCAACAGCCGCGCGGTCGTGTTCGGCCTGGGCGGCATCGGGCTCAATGTCATCCAGGGGCTGCGGCTCGTCGGCGCACAGCAGATCGTCGGGGTCGATATCAATCCGGCGCGCCGGGCGATTGCCGAGCGGTTCGGCATGACCGATTTCGTCAATCCGAAGGACATTCCCGGCGGCCATGACGGGCTTGTGGGGCATCTCGTGGAACTGACAGGCGGCGGCGCGGACTATTCCTTCGAGTGCATCGGCAATGTCGAGGTCATGCGCGCCGCGCTCGAATGCTGCCACAAGGGCTGGGGCGAGAGTGTGATCATCGGCGTTGCCCCCGCCGGCGCGGAAATCTCGACCCGGCCGTTCCAGCTGGTCACGGGACGCGTCTGGCGCGGCTCGGCCTTTGGTGGCGCCCGGGGGCGGACCGACGTGCCGGCCATTGTCGACATGTACATGCAGGGCCGGATCGACATCGACAGCCTGATCACCCACACACTGCCGCTCGAGGACATCAACAGGGGCTTCGACCTCATGCATGCCGGCGAGAGCATCCGCTCGGTGGTGGTGTACTAGGAGAGAGCCATGACGGATATGACCGCCGGCACGCCCCTCCGCCATTACGACCTGCGTACCGAGGGGCGCATTGTCGGCCCGTGCGAGCATGCCGACCTGCCTGAAGGCCCGGCGACCATGACGGCCAAGGTCTGGGCGGCCGATCCCGACGAGGTGGCCGATGTCGTTATCGCGCTGGCCAATGAGCTGCAGTTCCGGATCCTCGGCGATGTCGAGCTGCGCGAGAGCGAACCGGAAGAGCCGAGCCAGGCCGCCCCCTCGGCCTATGCGGTCGAGTTCACCCATTATGACGAGGGGTACTGAGGGGCATGGCTTGCCAATGTGATATCTGCACAATATCATTCCATCATGGTTGATATTCTTGTTCGCGATCTTGATCAGACGATCGCCGCACGCCTGAAGGCGAAGGCAGCCGCTGCCAATACATCAGTGGTCCAGTACCTTCGCGACCTGATCCTCCGTGATGTGGGTCCTGTCATGAGCCGGGCCGACGCACTCGCTCTGGCCGACGCGATCAGGGGGCAGTCACAGCGGAAAGCGGACGCGGGCGCCGATCCTGTCCGCGAGGATCGCGACAGCGACTACGGCAATGACTGGCTCGATGACCTCCGCCGTCCTTGATACCACCGCATTCATTCCGATCGTCCATGACGGCCCATTGTCACCGGTGGCTCGGCAGCTGGCGGAAACCTGCAGCTTCGTCGCGCCATCCAACATGTTCGCCGAAGCCGTGAATGTCCTTCGCAGGTTCGTCCGGTCGGGCGAGATGACCCAGCCGAATGCGGAAGCGGCGCTGCGGGTCCTCAACGCATTGGTTGAGGAGCGTCCCATCGCAGGCCTTGCGGCCGATGCCTTCGAGCTTACCCGCATTCTCGATCACAGTGCGTATGACTGTTTCTTCGCCGGACTTGCACGCGCGGAGACCCTTCCCCTGATAACGGCAGACAGGACGTTTGCGGACAAGGTGGTGGCGCGATTGCCGGATGTTGAGGTCATCGACCTATTCAAGGAAACGGAGACGCTGCCATGACCCTCGCCCCCCCGTCCCCCGCCCCCACGCCGCTCACCGATGTCTCTGCCTGGCGGTCGTTCGACGGCACGCTCAGCGTGCATGACCATGAGAGCGACCTGCTTGGCTGCACCATGCGGTTTGCGGTCTATACTCCGCCACAGGCCAATCCGGGGACGGTGCCCGTGCTTTGGTATCTCTCCGGGCTCACCTGCACCTGGGCGAATGTGATGGAGAAGGGGGGGCTGCAGCGCGCGGCCGCCGAGCATGGGGTGATGGTTGTCGCCCCCGACACCTCCCCGCGCGGGGCCAGCGTGCCCGATGATGAGGCCTATGACCTCGGCCAGGGCGCGGGTTTCTACCTCACCGCCACTGAGGCGCCCTGGGCAACGCATTACCGGATGGACCAGTATGTCCGCGACGAGCTGCCGGACCTCATCGCCAACCATTTCCCCGCCGACATGGACCGTCAGGGCATTTTCGGCCACTCCATGGGCGGGCATGGCGCGCTGACGCTGCACCTCAGACACCCCGACCTTTATCGCAGCTGCTCGGCCTTCGCCCCGATCGTCGCGCCCGCCGAGGTGCCGTGGGGGCAGAAGGCCTTCACCGCCTATCTTGGCCCGGACCGGGCCGCCTGGGCGCCCTATGATGCCTGCGCTCTGGTCCGCAAGGCCGCCTCGCCGGCCGATATCCTGATCGACCAGGGCGAGGCCGACAGTTTCCTCACCGAACAGCTCCGCCCGGAACTGTTCGAGGCCGCCTGCGGCGCGATGGGCCAGTCGGTCACCGTCCGCCGCCAGCCCGGCTATGACCATTCCTATTATTTCATCGCCAGCTTCATGGCCGACCACATCGCCCACCACGCCGAAGCCCTGCGCGACTAATGCAACTTCGGAGCAAACGGAATCGTTTGCGAACGGATAGTTGCGCCAAAACAGGGGAATAAAGCGACGGTCTGGAGTGGAACGGAAGACCGGAGCTTTAAGGGCAGAGGAAATCCTGTCCGCGACGGTCACCCCGGCGAAGGCCGGGCGGGCTTGAGTTCTGCGGCGGAGTTGATCCCGGCGCAGGCCCGGGCCGCTGCGCCATTAAGGGGAAGGCGGTAATAGCGTCCTGGCCACGCGGAAACCCCTATTGCGGGTCCGGATTGAGGGAAGGTCCCTGCTGCGATTAGCCGAGCGGAGGAGGTGCGGATTGCCGCCCCAGGAACCGCCGCGGAGGACCCGCCGTGAGGCATCGCCTCCCATCAAGACCGAGCCATCCGCCGGTGCGCCCTCATAGCTCTTATGCCATGCGTCGGCGCACCACTCCCAGACATTGCCATGCATGTCGTAAAGGCCGAACGCATTTGCCGGATATGAGCCAACCGGTATGGTCGTCTCGTGAAACACCCCCTTCGGCCCGCCGCCATAGGTTGAGTTGCCATCATAATTCGCCTGCTGCGGCGTGATCGTCTTCCCGAAGCTGAATGGCGTCACCGTCCCAGCCCGGCAGGCGTATTCCCATTCCGCTTCAGACGGCAGGCGATACGCATCCGGCTGCCCCATGAGCCCGAGACGGTCATTGAGCCAGGCCAGATAGGCCTCAGCGTCGTTCCACGACACATTGATCACCGGGCGATCCCCCCGGCCCCAGCCTTGATCACTGGGTGTTTCCAGCCGCGCCCCCGCGACAAGCGCCGTATCCCATTCGGCAAAGGTCACGGCATTCTGGCCAAGGGCGAAGGCGTAATCGATCGAAACCTCGTGCTGCGGGCGCTCGTTGTCCCGCGTACCTTCCTCACCCTCCGGCGCCCCCATCAGAAACCGGCCCGGCGGGATGGCCACGAGTTGCGGCACCGGCCAGTTCGCAACACCCGGAAGTACAAGTCGAAACATCCGCTCGGCCACCGGCCTGCCCGCCTTCGCCGCCAGCGCAGCGCGCGCCGTTTCAGGCCCCAGCCGCGCCTCCCATTCGCGCCGCACCCGCGCTTCGGCCTCAGCCTTCGCCCGCTCCGCATCGGCGGCGCGGCGCAATTCGTCAAGATGGTGCTCGACCTCGAATTCCAGCCCGGACCCCGAGGCATTGGCTTGCACTCTTGCCAGAAAACGCGCCACGGCATCGGCGTTTTCCCGGGTCGGAAAGGCCTCCCATGTGGCGCGCAAGTCTGCGAGCATATCGCTCCGCGCCTCGACCGCGGGCGGCGGCTCAGGCGCCGGTTGGGTGACCTTCGTGCCGCCGAACAGTCCGGTTTTCAGCTGTGGCGCCAGATCGCGCCCGACGAGACGGCCAAGGCGCTGCAGGGTGAGGTTCCAGTTCTCATGGGTGTCCTCGCCCCGCCAGCCGGTGAGATCGTAGTAATTGACATGGCGCAGGTCCGCCGGCGGGGCTGTGCGGTCGAAGGCCTCTATGGTTATGGGTACCAGAATGTCCCGGCTCATCCCCTCGCGCGCCTCGATCAGGCACCAGGGGCGCGTGAAATAAAGCGGCGACCAGCAGGTCAGGACCGCTTTTGACGTGTCGAGGGCGCGAGTGATCACATCGGGAAAGTTCGCCCCGCCATCTATGCCTTCCAAGTCGAAGAACACATCAAGCCCCATCGCCTCGAACCGCGCCTTGAGCGGCTCGACCTTGTCGCGTTGTAAGCGCGCGTAGGAGATGAAGACATCAACCATGCGTCCCTCCGGTCATCCCGACCAGATAAGCCATGTGTGAAAGGCGTGTCACCCCGGCGGCGGCGCGCCGGCGCTAGCGCCGGCGGCTGCCCATGATGCCGCGGAGGACGTATTTGCCGAGTTCGCGGCCGAAGGTGCGCAGGAAGCTCTTGGTGGCCGCTTCGGTGGCGGTCTGGCGGCCGCTGCGTTTCGATTTCCGTGCCTTTACCTTCTCGGCCTTCGCTTTTGCCTCTGCTTCCTCGGCGGCGGCGCGCTCGGCGGCTTCGGCCGCCTCGGCCTCGCGCTTGGCGAGGATCTCGAAGGCGCTCTCGCGGTTCTCCGGCGTGTCATAGAGGCCCAGCACCGGGCTCTCGTCCATGATCGCCCGGCGCTCGGCGTCCGTCGCCGGGCCAAGCCGCGAGGATGGCGGGCGGATCAGGGTGCGCTGCACCATGCCGGGCGCGCCCTTCGCGTCGAGCGTGGAGACCAGCGCCTCGCCCACGCCGAGCTGGGTGATCGCCTCGCCGGTGTCAAAGTCGGGATTGGGGCGAAAGCTCATCGCTGCGGCCTTCACGCCCTTCTGCTCGGACGGTGTGTAGGCGCGCAGGGCATGCTGGATGCGGTTGCCGAGCTGGGCGAGCACGCTGTCGGGCAGGTCGCGCGGGTTCTGGGTGACAAAATAGACGCCGACGCCCTTGGACCGGATGAGCCGGACAACCTGCTCGATCTTGTCGACCAGCGCTTTCGGGGCATCATCGAACAGCAGGTGCGCCTCGTCGAAGAAGAAGACCATTTCCGGCTTTTCGGGGTCGCCGACTTCCGGCAGCGTCTCGAAGAGTTCCGACAGCAGCCACAGCAGGAAGGTGGAATAGAGCCGCGGGCTGTTGATCAGCTTCGTGGCGTCGAGCACGTTGACGATGCCGCGCCCGTCGCGGGTGGTGCGCATGAGGTCGGCCAGCCTGAGGGCCGGCTCGCCGAAGAACAGTTCCGCGCCCTCGCGCTCGAGCACCAGCAGCCGCCGCTGGATGGCGCCGAGCGACTGGGTCGCGATATTGCCATAGGAGCGCTCGAGGGTGTCGCGGATCTCGTCGCCGCCGATGAAGGCGAGCATCTTGCGCAGGTCCTCGAGGTCGATCAGCGCAATCGCCTCGTCATCGGCATACTGGAAGGCGATGGTCAGCACCCCTTCCTGGGTCTCGTTGAGGCCGAGGAGGCGGGCGAGCAGCAGCGGCCCCATCTCGGTGATGGTCGCGCGGACTGGGTGGCCCTTCTCGCCGAACACGTCCCAGAACACGGTCGGCACGGCAGCGTAGCCGAAGTCGGTGAAGCCGATCTTGTCGGCCCGCGCGACCAGCTTGTCGTGCAGCTTGTGGTCAGGACTGCCCGGCTGGCAGATGCCCGACAGGTCGCCCTTCACATCGGCGCAGAAGACCGGCACGCCCATGGCGGAGAAGCCTTCGGCCATGATCTGCAGTGTCACGGTCTTGCCGGTGCCGGTCGCGCCGGCGACGAGGCCGTGCCGGTTGGCCCGGTTCAGCAGCAGGGTCTGGGCGTCGGTCTGGCCAGGACCGCCGCCGCCAAGGAAGATTGTCTCGCTCATGGGGGTCTCCCGAAATCCGCTGCGAAGGACACCCGTGTTCGCCGTACGGTGCAAGCTCAACCTGCCCTTGCGCCCGGGCGTCCGTCGCCAGCGGGGGGACGGGCGCGCCAGGCCAGCAGGGCAATGGCGGCGGACATGGCAGTGGCGAGCACGGCATTGCCGGTCCACCCAGCCCAGTCATATACCGCCGTGCCGGCCCAGCTGGCCAGTCCCGCGCCGGTGAACATGAAGATGATATAGACGGTCATCAGCCGGGTCCGGATCCCCGGCGCCTCGTTCAGGAAGGTCATGCGATTGGTCACGTCCATGACCGGGCCGGTGACGTTCATCGCGGTGATCGGGATCATCAGCAGCCACAGGCTGTGGCCGGTGAACAGCATGCTGGCTACGCCGATGAGCTGGATGAGGGACAGGAACCGCCGCGCACGCAACGGGCCGATGCGGTCGGCCCATGCGCCCATGCGCGGAGTCAGCAGCAGGTTGATGCCCGACAGCAGGGCGAGATAGCCGACGACATCCACGCCATAGCCCATGCCAGGGCTCGTCAGGTGCAGCCCCAGCCCCATCCAGAGCGAAAGGAAGATGCCGAAACTCAGCGCCTGGATCAGGCCGGTGAGGAGGATGGAGGGATGGCGCCGGATGATCGGGCCGATCGAGAGCAGGAGCGCGCCATAGCGCGGGGGGTCTGATGTGGGGGGTGTCGCCATGGGGCTCGCCGGGGCTGCGTCCATCATCAGGCGCGGCACGAGGACCGTCATGACCGCCATGATCGCCGCAGCGATCCAGTACACCGTCCGCCAGCCGAGATGCTCGCCGACAATGCCCGCACCGGCCCGGGCGATCAGGATGCCGATGATGATCCCCGTGGTCAGGATTGCCGTGGCATAGCCGAGCCGGGCCGGCGCAACCCTCCTGGAGACATAGGCCGGCAACAGGTAGGGCACGATGGTGAAGAAGCCGAGCAGCGTCGAGGCGGCAACGAACAGCGCGAAATCCTGCGCCAGCGCCATGCCGACCAGCGCGAGGGTCTGGGCGCCCAGGAACACCGTCGCAAGGCGGCGATTGCTCATCCGGTCGCCAAGCGGCAGCAGCAGGAAGATCCCCACCGCCAGCGCAATCTGGTTGAAGGCCGGGACCATGCCGATCATCGCGGCCGAGACGCCGAAACTCTCACCGACGCGGGCGATGATCGGGTGGATGTAGTAGGCATTCGCGGTCACCGCCGCGCTGGCGACTGCAAACAGCAGGAGTTCTGCCTGGCCGAGCGTATGCGCGCCGGACAGCCCATCGTCGCCTTCCATGCGTGCGCCATCGGCCATGTCCGGTGTTCCCCCTCGAGTGGCTTGTGCGGCTTGTGTGGCCTGGATCGGCCGGCGCGGTGGGCCCGCTAGTCGGCCGGCGCCGGCGCGTGATCCTCGCCGCGGGTCTCGCGCACGAAGAGCAGGATCGCAAGCCCGGCCACGAACAGGATCGAGATCGCGCTCATGCCGACCCGCTGGCTGCCCGACCAGCGTGCGAAAAGTTCCACCAGCAGGGGCCCGAGCCACACTGTCACCGTGCCAGCAATGGCGTACAGGCCAAAGAACTCGCCGAGCCGCGCGGGCGGGGCGAGGTGCACCAGCATGGAGCGTGAGGACGAAATGCTGGCCGTGGCAAAGATGGCGAGCGGAATGATCGAGATCAGGAAGGCGATATCGGACAGGTCATTGAAGGCAATGCCGTCCCAGACGCGGGCATTGTCCACGAGGCCGAAGAACAGCGATTGCGGCGTGAAGGAAAGCTGGGTCACCAGTACCGCCAGCATCATGCTGATTTCCAGCATCAGCGCCCGTTTCGGCCCCAAGAGCCGGTCGAGCCAGCCGCCTGCCAGTCCGCCGCCAAAGGCGGTGAAGCTCGCCAGCACCGCATAGATCGCCATCTCGACCACGCTCCACTGGAAGAAGAGCGTGACGTAGACCGCCGACAGGGTGAGCAGGGCCGCCATGGCGTCGGCATAGAGCATGCGGGCGGCGAGGAAGGTCAGCACGTTGCGGTTCTCCCGGGACTGCCGCAGGGTCCGCCACAGGCCGACCGCGCCATCCCTGAAGGCGATGCGCCAGCTTGCACCGGGCGTGCCGCCATCCTTCGCCCACAGGAAGAAGGGGATGACCCCGATGACCAGCACCACTGCAGACATCGGCCCGGCGAGCCGCCGGTGTTCGTCCTCGGCAACGTTCACGCCGAAAAGCGGCTCGGAAAACGGCACCCCCGCCATGTCCGGCAGGGCGAAGCCGACCACGATGACCAGCAGCATCAGCGCGCCCATGAGATTGCCCAGCCCCAGGCCCAGCCCGGAAATCATTGGCAGGCTGTCGGGCCGGCCGGCCACGCCCAGCATCGAATTGTGGGTCACCTCGGAATAGGTGTAGGCGACATAGGCGACCACCAGAAGCGCCATCACCACCGGAACGGAATAGCCGCTGCCATCGGCCTTGGCATACCAGAGGTTCCAGGCTGAGATCGCGATCACTGCGAGGAAGACCGCCATGATCGGCTTGCGCCGGCCGCCCCGGTCAAGCGCCGCGCCAAGAAAGGGCGCGGTCAGGGCGGCGATGAAGCCCGCCCACTTGGTCACCGACGCGATGGTGGCGAGCCCTTCGGCTCCGGCCGCCTGTCGCGCGGTTTCCGGGTCCATGCCGTCAAACGCCCCGGCCGCCAGCATCTGCTGGCCGATCAGCTGGCCGAAATAGGGCGCGAAGATGTAGATGACGACGAGGATGTAATAGGGATTGCGCGCAAGCTCGAAGGTCGCCCAGCCGAGGCCCGGCCTGCCGAAGACGCCGGTCGCGGCACCGGCCCGGGCGGCCGCCGCAGTCAGGCCTGGCGCGTCTGCAAGGCTGGGGACAGAGAGATCCGGTGGACCTGTCACGATCTCGTTTGACGGGGGCATGGTTGCAGGTTCCTCCCTGGACCTTATTGTTTTGCAACAAGACTGGACCAGTGGCGCCGGCTTGGAAAGCCTTATCTGCCGCTCGCCTGCCTGCCCACACGCCTGCAGGTCTTATAGCAGGACCAGCAGCGAGATGGCGAGGCTGGCAGCCAGCAGTCCGCCGCTGCCGCCGACGAGGAGACGCCTGGCGATCCGTCTGCGCCGCCGGGGCAGGAGACAGGCACTGACGACAAGCGTTGCGATGAAGGCGGCCAGGAGCACCGGCAGGGCGGCACCGTGCAGGGCGAGGATCCAGTCCGGCTTGGGGCGTGATCGCCTAATACTGTCCATCACGGCCATCACCGGGGCGGCCCAGATGCCGAAGAGCGCCGCAGGGACAAGCCCGGCACAGGCCAGCCACAGCGCCATGAGCCGCAGGGTAACCCGTTGCGGGGGCGTCCCTTGCGGGGTCGAATGAAACGGGTCGTCCGCCCCCATTGACACGTCTGCGCGTCGGCGACCGGCGCTGCCCGGCGGTAATCGCCGGTCTTCAGGGGAGTGTCGGTCTGGGGGCATGTCCATGCGCCTCCGTGCTGGTGTGGTCTGCCGGACAGCAGTTTGCGCCGGGACAAATGCTGCGGGCAAGCACCGGACATGGCGTGCGTGCCGATCACCGGATGGGCCGGATGGGTCCGCTCCGCTTGCCTCCGGACCGATGATGGAGCGGGGGCAGGGTGCCGGAGGGGCGCGCGCGCGGGCGGCGGGCGCGCCGCATCCGGATGGGAGAGTGGCATGCGGGCGAGGGAGCGCCCCATCGACCTGTCAACCCGCTGACCTCGGGATCCACCGACCTTTCGGGGGCGCCTGGCCGGACCGTTGCGCGCCACACCGGCCGTGGGGGCATCAGCCCTTGCATTCCCCGCTTGACCCGCTGCGTCCCGCTCGCTAGTTACGCGTTTCACCAATGCGCGGGTGTAGCTCAGCTGGTTAGAGTGCCGGCCTGTCACGCCGGAGGTCGCGGGTTCGAGCCCCGTCACTCGCGCCATTCCTCTCGAAATGGTTTCCGCGCAAGTCGTCCAGACATGGGCGCAGAAACGCCGGATCGGCATCTCCTATATCCGGCCCGGCAAGCCCCGGCAGAACGCTTGTGTCGAGCGCTACGACCGGACGGTCCGCCAGGAATGGTTTTGCCAGTTCATCTTCAACACGATCGTGGAGTTCTAGGCGCACGCCACCAGGTGGCTATGGACAGACAACAACAAGCGCCCGAACATGGGCATCGGCGGGATCACCCACGCCATGAAACTGCACCTGCCACGTGAAGTCCACCAATTTGGCCGCTTGAAAATGGGACGATTACCCTGGCAGCGCGAAAAGGGCTGACGCGGCGATGAGGGGCAGGATCGGACGGTTCATCGAAAGGCGCATCCGGATTTCAATCCAAATGCCTTGAAGATCATCCCCGCCGGACAGAAGCCGGTGAAAGCCGCCTGCAGCATGTTGAGCCCGGCAAACGCCGCGAGCAGGAACCAGTAGGGCGAGACCCAGTGGCCTAACGCAAGGCTCGCGAGAACGATGATGCCGGCAAAGGCAAGAACGGCGCGATCAATGTTCATGTGTGACTCCTCTGGTCCTGTGGGGTGGGAGAGACGCCAAGCACGTCCCTGATCCATTTGGTGAGTTGCGCCGGTGACAGGGCTCCAGCCTGCTGCGCGATCAGCCGTCCGGCATCGAAGGCAAGCAGGCTGGGGATGCCCCTGATGCCATAGGGCTGAAGTGCTGCGGCCTGCTCATCTGCATTGATCTTGAAGAAGCGGACCTGTCCGGCGAAGGCGCTTGCGACGTCCTCGAAGGTCGGGGCGAATTGTCGGCAGGGGCCACACCATGGTGCCCACACATCGACGATGGCGCGCCCCCCGTCACGCGATCCTAGCTGTCCGAGAACGGCACCCGTGATGGCAACCGGGTGCGTGTCAGCGAGCTTCGAACCGCAGGCACCACACTTTGCCATGAGCATGTCCCGTCCGGCAGGCACACGGTTTGGCCGTGCGCAGTCGGGACAGATGATGATCTCGGTGGCGGGTCGTCCGGTGTCCATCGGCTCACTTCACCTTGTGGACCTTCATCAGCCGGAGCGCTGCATTCTCGTAGAAGGTCTCTGACCTGCCCGTCTTGATCTTGCGCAGAAAATATCTCTCGAAGCCGATCTTGGCGAGATGCACCCAGCCTCCGGACGCCGACCAGTTCACATTGCGTGGCGGGATCTGCGGCTGGGCGACGAAGGCAACGCCACCATCGCCAAAATCGGCGATGCAGATCGCGTTCCATGTGGCCTGATGGGTCGGCGCCTTTCCGTTCAGGATTTCGGCAAGGTTCTCTGCCGTGGCGGTCACCATGGACTCTATCATGAAGCCGGTTTTCGGCACGCCCACCGGAACCGGCGTGTTGCTCATGGGGGGGATGGCGATGCAGACGCCGATACCAAAGATTTCCGGATACTTCGGATTGCGCTGATGCTCGTCGACCAGGACGAATCCGCCGGGATTGACGAGGCCTTCAATGTCGCGAACTGCGGCCACGCCCCGGAACGGGGGCAACAACATGGCATACTGCATGGGAAGTTCATGGGTCTTTTTCACCGCTCCGTCTTCAGACAGCTCCTCGACGATCATCCGTTCGGCTTCCGCCTTCACGACGCGGGCATTGGTGATCCACCTGATGTGACGCTCGCGCAGTTCGCTCTCCAGCATGCCCTTGGTGTCGCCGACACCGTCCAGCCCGAGATGGCCGACATACGGCTCTGAGGTCACAAAGGTCATCGGAACCTTGTCGCGAATCTTCCGCTTGCGCAGTTCGGTGTCGATGATCATAGCGGTCTCATAGGCGGGGCCGAAACAGGACGCTGACTGCGCCGCACCAACGATCAGCGGCCCCGGATTCTTGCAGAAGGCTTCGAAGCGCTCATGCGCCCGCTTGGCATGATCGACGGTGCAGACCGACTGGGTGTGATGCTCCGGCCCAAAACCTTCGATTGCATCGAAGGCGAGTTCCGGGCCTGTTGCGATGATGAGATGATCGTAGGGCACGGTGGTGCCATCACCCATGCGAACATGCTTCTCTTCTGGCACGACACGCTCAGCCTTGCCGACAACCAGCTCGATCTTTCGCCGTTTCATGGGTTTCACGAGATCGACGGTGATTTCCTTCGGCTCGCGCCAGCCCACCAGAACCCATGGGTTCGATGGCACAAACTGATAGTGCGGAGCCTCGTTGATGACGACCACATGATGGTGACGCCGCACCGCCTTTCGGATTTCGTAGGCCGCTATCACCCCGCCCAGCCCGGCTCCGAGGATCACGATGCGCGCGCCATTTTTTCTTTTCAACATCGCACTCTCCCTAGTGACAGGATCAATGACATATTTTAGTATTTTATGAAATACGTATATTTCCGAATATGAGAGCGTCTGACTCCACGCATAGCATTGTGTGGATTGTTCTTTTTTCTCACGTGGAGACTGAAATGGCCGATGAGCGCGATATTCCGCCAGCGTCCCTGTTCGAAGCCCTGAAGGCGGGTGAAATCCTGCTCGTCGATGTCAGGGAGCCCGCCGAATTCGCCAATGAGCGCATTCACGGTGCCCTGCTGCATCCGCTTTCGACCTTCGAGCCGGGGGCGATCCCGACGGACGGCACCCGGAAGGTGATCTTCCAGTGCGGCTCGGGAAAGCGCTCGCGACAGGCTCTGGATGCCTTCCTTTCTGCAACCGGCGCGGATGCTGCTCACATGGCTGGCGGCATCGGTGCCTGGAAATCGGCCGGACTGCCGGTTATCCGCATCAATCCGGCAACGGGGCAGGTGGAAGACGATGGCCGTTACTAGATTGGCGTGTCTCGCCGCGTTCGCTGTCATGGCCGCACCGCTCGCACTCGGCCAGGTCAGGGTGGTCGAGGAAGCGACCATTGTCGATTACCGGCCGGTGGTCGCACGGATCGAGGCGGGCGACACCGCGACGGCGCGCTCGCGCCTGCAGGGCGTCGTCACGCGCCTCAGCATTGATGAGGGCGACGAGGTGAAGACGGGCGATATCGTCGCCATCGTCACCGACGAAACGCTGCAGCCGCAACTGGCCGCCATCGACAGCCGCATCGAGGGGCTGCGATCCCGGATCAGCCAGTCCGAGGAGGATCTGCAGCGCAATGAGGCCCTGTTCCGGGACGGCTTCTTTCCCAAGGCTCGCCTTGATGAACAAAGTACGGCTCTTGATATTCTGAAACGCAATATGGCCGCCACTGAAGCTGAGCGCCGGGCGCTGGCGGCAAGACGCAATGAGGGCCGGATCCGGGCACCTGCCGATGCCAGGGTGACGGCTGTCAACGTGGTCGAGGGGTCGGTCGTATCGCCGGGCGAGGTCATTGCCAGTTTCGCGACGCTGAATGGCATCGTCCGCCTGTCACTGCCCGAACGCCACGCATCCGAGATTGCTGAAGGCGAGACGGTGGCGCTACGGCTGCCAACGCGGGAAGAAACGGTGCGCACTGCAACCATCGTCAAGGTTTATCCGGAGCTCAGAAACGGAGCGGTGATCGCCGATGCGACCGTCCAGGGTGGACTGGATGCGCTGGTCGGCGAGCGCGTCGATGTTCTTGCCTCCGTCGGGGAGCGCCGCGCCATCCTCGTTCCGCGCGACTATGTGTCGACCCGTTACGGGGTCGATTTCGTGCGCGTGAAGGTTGGCGAGCGCTTTGTCGATGCGCCCGTGGCCATTGCAGCGCCTCTGGCCGACACCGGCGACCAGTTCGAAATCCTGACCGGCCTGAAGCCCGGCGACGAGATCGAGAAGCCGGAGTAAAGCATGCGCGCCGACATTTCCGGGTCCATCACGCGGGCGACGATCCGCTCGCCCCTGACACCGCTCTTCCTGCTGTCCGCGCTGGCGGTTGGCCTGATTGCGCTCCTCACTATTCCGCGCGAGGAGGAGCCTCAGATCTCCGTTCCCATGGTGGATATCATGGTGCAGGCGCCCGGACTGCGCGCGCCAGATGTCGTCGAGCAGGTCACCGAACCGCTCGAAGAGATCATCATGGCGATTCCGGACGTGGAACATGTGTATTCCCAGAGCCGGGATGATGGAGCGCTCGTCACGGCGCGGTTCAATGTTGGCACCGACGCGGACGACGCGATCCTGCGAATCCACGAAAAGATCCGCGCCAATCTCGATCGCGTGCCGCCCGGCGTGCCCATGCCGCTCGTGGTCGGACGCGGGATCAATGACGTGCCGATCGTGACCCTGACACTGTCGCCGGAGGACTGGACCGGCGATGTCTGGACCGATACGAGCCTGCGCATGCTCGCCGACGAGCTGCAGAAGGAGCTCATCAAGGTCGAGGATGTGGGCCTCACCTATGTCGTCGGTGGCCGCCCGCTGGAACTGCGCATCGAGCCGGACATCCAGGCCATGGCCTCTTATGGCGTGCCGCTCCAGACCATGGTGCAGGCCGTCGAGCAGGCTGCGGCGGCCCATCCCGTCGGGACCGGTCGCCAGGATGGGCTGTCGGTGATCGTCCAGGCCGGGGACAGGGCGAATTCCGTCGCCGAGCTTGAGCGCCTTGAACTGCCGGGCACCGGTGGGCGCACCGTTTACCTCTCCGACATTGCAACCATTCGCGTGGCTGGTGCCGAGACTGAATCGCGTGTCTGGACACTGGACCGGGCCGCCGATGGATTTGAAGTCCGCCCGGCGGTAACCTTGGCCCTTGCCAAGCGTCCCGGCGCGAATGCCGTGACCGTTGCCGAGGCGATCCTGCACAAGCTCGAAGGGTTGGAAGGCGCGCTGATCCCGGAAGGTGTGCGGGTTGAAGTGACCCGTGACTATGGCGAAACCGCCAACCACAAGGCCAATGAACTGCTCTTCCATCTCGGCCTCGCGACGGTGTCCATCGTGGTCCTGATCGCCTTCGCGATCGGCTGGCGCGAGGCGCTTGTGACGCTGATCGTGATCCCGACGACGATCCTGCTCACGCTTTTCGCTTCGTTGATGATGGGCTACACAATCAACCGTGTCAGCCTCTTCGCACTGATCTTCTCCATCGGTATCCTCGTCGACGACGCCATTGTCATGATCGAGAACATCGCCCGTCACTGGGGGATGAAGGACGGGCGCTCCCGCGTGAAGGCCGCCATTGATGCCGTCTCCGAGGTCGGCAATCCGACCATCATCGCCACGCTGACGGTCATCGCGGCCCTCCTGCCCATGATGTTCGTGTCCGGCCTGATGGGGCCCTACATGGCGCCGATCCCTGCCAATGCCTCAGCCGCAATGCTGTTCAGCTTCTTCGTCGCCGTGGGCATCGCGCCCTGGCTGCTGATGAAGATCGCTGGAAATGCAAAACTCCACAGCGACGAGGCGGGGCATCATGGCGGCGAGACGCGCCTCGGAAAGTTCTACCGCGCTGTCGCCGGGCCGATTATCGCCTCGCGTACGACGGCCTGGACGTTTCTGGTCACCGTCGGCATCGCCACGCTCGCCTCGCTCGGCCTGTTCTACACCCAGGCTGTTTCGGTGAAGCTCCTGCCCTTCGACAACAAGTCCGAGGTCCAGATCGTGCTGGACCTGCCCGAGGGCACCGCCGTCGAGGATACAGAGCGCACGCTCTTTGCACTTGCAGACGCGATCCGCGAGGTCGAGGAAGTCACGAGCCTGCAAGCCTATGCTGGCACTGCTGCGCCGTTCAATTTCAACGGTCTCGTGCGCCACTATTTTCTCCGCAATGCGCCCGAACTCGGAGATCTCCAGGTCAATCTGTCAGAAAAGTCCGAACGCGAACGTGCGAGTCACGACATCGCCCTGGAGCTACGACAGCGTATTGCTGCAGTGCCGCTGCCGGAAGGTGCGAGCGCGAAAGTCGTCGAAGTGCCGCCGGGTCCGCCGGTGATCTCGACCCTCATGGCTGAAATCTATGGTCCGACGCCGGAGATGCGCCGCGAGGTTGCAGGCATTGTGCGCGAGCTTTTCGAAAAGACGGATTTCATCGTCGATGTGGACGATTCGATCGGCGACCGGGCGCCGCGGCTCGCCGTTTCGGTCGATGACCCTCGCGCAGCCGATTACGGCGTTCTTCAGGGCGATGTGCTCGACACGATCACCCTCGCCTTTTCAGGCCAGACGGTGGGCGTCACCCCGCGCGGTGAGGGCCGCGAACCACTGAACATCAGGGTTCGCCTGCCGAAGTCGGAGCGCAACTGGTCTCAGGAAATGGCGGCAATACCCGTGCCGGTTCGCATGGGCGATCCCGGCGTGGCCCCTGTTGAACTCGGCGCGCTCGTCAACGTCTCCGAGGACCTCGGCTCGCCTCTCATCTTCCGCCGCGATGGCTACTTCACTGACATGGTGATGGGTGAGCTTGCCGGTCGCTACGAGGCACCGATTTACGGCATGTTCGAGATCGAGGAGCAGGTGAAGGCGTTCGACTGGGCATCGGTCGGCCTGCCAGAGCCGGCGATCCGCCTCTATGGCCAGCCCGAGGACGAAACCCGTCCCACAATCCTGTGGGACGGCGAATGGGAGATCACCTTTGTCACCTTCCGCGATATGGGGCTGGCTTTCGGCGTTGCCCTCGTCGGCATTTACATTCTCGTCGTTGCGCAGTTCGGGACCTTCCGTGTTCCGCTGATCATCCTGACACCCGTGCCGCTGACCCTGATCGGCATCATGATCGGACATTGGCTGTTCGGCGCGGCCTTCACGGCGACCTCCATGATCGGATTCATAGCGCTCGCCGGCATCATCGTGCGCAACTCGATCCTGCTTGTGGATTTCGTGCGCAACCGGCAGGACGCCGAAACGCCATTGAAACGGGTGCTTCTGGAGGCCGGTGCGATACGCTTCAAGCCAATCCTTCTCACCGCACTGGCTGCCATGATTGGAGCCGCTGTCATCCTCACCGATCCGATCTTTCAGGGGCTTGCGATTTCGCTGCTGTTCGGCCTCGCCTCCTCGACGGTCCTGACGGTTCTCGTCATACCAGCAATATATGTTGCCTTGCGCGGACCAGATTGGATGCCGTCAACACACGCGCTTGGCGAGCAGGGTGATGAAAGCTTGAAGGAGACCGCCACTTGACGCCCAACGCCAATAGTCAACAGACGCAGGCCGCCTTCGACATTGTTTCCAGGCGCATTCAGGAAGCGTCAGAGGTGCTCAAAGCGATGGCCAGCGAGACACGCCTCAAGGTACTCTGCGCCCTCAGAACGGAGGAATTGCCCGCCAGTGAACTCGCCGAGTTGACTGGACAGTCGCCTTCTGCGGCGTCTCAGCATCTTGCAAAGCTGCGGGCTGCAGGACTGGTGCAAAGCAGGCGTGATGGTCAGACGATCTACTATCGGTGCAGCGGTGGGATAGGCCGGGCCCTCGTCGATACGCTGTGCGAGTTTTACGCTTGAGACAGCCCGCTGGCACGGGCATTTTCTCCTGAGATCTCAAGCGCCCCTGCAACACATTCAATGAAGTTGAGCGGGGTGTGACTTGCGCGATCGGTGACGTCCGATCGAATTGCACTGTGAAGGAGCACCGGGAATACAGTCTCCCGGGTGCGGGCTTCGACGCCGATGGACGAACCCGCCCGGTTGTGTCTGCGAGGGCGTGGATCCTGGTTGTCTGGCCACCGCGCGAGAGGCCGATTGCCTGGTCGCCGTTTTCGGGCTTATGCGGCCTTCGGCCACGGTCCCTCAGACTTTCTGCCGTGGGCCGATCTTTTGAAATCGACAATGACGCCATCCCTTTTGACTTGAGCATTGGATGCGTCTGGGCCGTTCGGTAACAAAAATCCAATCAACCTTGTGCGTGTTGTGATGAGGTGGAGTGAGCAATGGAACCGATCTGGTCACCGAGTCCCGCCATTGCCTGATGGCTGAGTACCAGGATGGCGCGGGGTTTTCCTGCGACCCATGACTTCAGATTGGCAACAAGATGCTCAGCCACATTGGGATCATGGCCGGCCAGAGGCTCGTCCAGAGAAGTGGCTCGGTTCGTTTGAGCAGATATCGGTCGCAGGCTAAGTGGATTCCTGGCCTTCGGGGTATGCCGCAACCGCGATTGGCTGCGGCGCATTGAATTCGGCCTGATCCGGTCAGCGCCGTCACGGAGGTCGTGGCGGCATTGTCCGCACTCAGACCCGTTCCGCATCTGTCATCACCTCGATGAGGCTCGGGCCGTCATGGGCGATGGCGTCGGCGAGATGGCGCTCCAGTTCCTCACGGGTCGAGGCCCGGTGGCCCATGGCGCCGCACGCGCGGGCGAAGGCGGCAAACGGCGGATTGATGAGGCCCGTCTGCCAGACCGGGAACTCGCCGGCGCGCTGTTCCTTGGAGATCTTCCCGAGCTCTGAATTGTTCATCAGGATGTGGGTGATGTTCATGCCGTACTTCACCGCCGTGGTGATCTCCATGGCATACTGGCCGAAGCCGCCATCGCCGGAGACCGAGATCACCTTGCGGCCGCGAAATTCCGCCCGGTCGCGGGTGGCCGCCCAGGCGCCCATGGCAGCGGGAAAGCCGAAGCCGATGGAGCCGAGATAGCCCGACATCAGGATGCGCTGGTTGCCCGTCGGCTCGAAATAGCGCCCGAAACTGTAGGTGTTGTTGCCGACATCGACGGCGAAGATGGCATTGGCCGGAGCGAGACGGGTCAGCGCGTCGAACAGGGCCGCGGCCGGCAGCCCGTTGCCATGATCCTCGGCGACGCGCGAGGTCTTCTCCGCCCGCCAGATGCGCCAGCGCTCGACGATCTCGGCGCGCTGGTCGCTAGCATCTGCCGCGAGGCGGTCCATCTCGCTGCGCAGCAATCGGGCTGTCACGCCGACGTCGCCCATGACGGGCAGCGTCACGGGATGGCGCTTGGCGAGCATCATGGGGTCGGTGTCGACCTGGATGATCGGCTTTTTCGGCTCGATGCCAGTGTGGTCGGAGAAGCTTGCGCCGAAAACGATGAGCAGGTCGGCCTCGTTCATGAACCAGCTCGCAATCGGGGTGCCGGAGCGGCCCATGACACCGGCGGCCAGCGGATGCGCGTCGCCGATCAGCCCCTTGGCCTTGAAGGTCGTTGCCACTGGCGCGTTCAGCGCCTCGGCCAGTGCGGTCACGTTGTCCATGCCACCCAGTGCGCCATGGCCGACGATGATCATCGGCCGGCTGGCCTTCGCGATCATGTCGGCAGCCTGTGCGACATCGGACGGCGGCGGTCCGATGCAGAGATTGGCCATGCGGCCCTCTGGCCCCTGGGCTTGCTGGCGCTCGCTGGCCGGCAGGGTCTGGGTATTATCGGGGAGGACGAGGTGCCCGACACCCCTTTCAAGGATGGCCGCCTTGATCGCGCCGGTCATGAGCTGGGTGTGGTCGGAATTGGGATGCACGGTCTGGGAATAGGTGGCCACGGCCTCGAAGGCGGCTTCCAGGTCGATATCCTGGAAGGCATGCACGCCGATCACCTGCTCCTGCACCTGTCCGGTGAGCGCCAGAGCCGGCGCACTGTCGACCCTGGCGTCCCAGAGCCCGGTCATGAGATTGGTCGCGCCGGGGCCGGCAATGGTGAAGGCGGCGGCCGGATGGCCGGTGAGCTTGCCATAGGCGGAAGCGGCAAAGGCGGCGGCACCCTCGTGGCGGATGCCGTAATAGTTCAGCTTGCCAGCCTCGGCCTGCACCCGCATGGCGTCGGCGAAGCCGAGATTGGAATGGCCGACCATGCCGAAGACGCTGGTCACGCCCCAGTTCACCATGGTCTCCACCATGACGTCGGAAACGGTGCGCACGCGCTCCGGAGCGGGCGGCAGGCCGACAAAAATGCCGTCGTCGCGAGCCTCAACCGGGAAGGTCTCCTGTCCGCTGTCCTCATGCCCGCCCGGCGGCTTGCCGGTGAGCGGATCGAAATCCCAGCCATGCCAGGGGCAGCGCAGCCAGCACTTGCCGTCCGTTCCAGTCTCGATGGCCCCTTCGCCCAGTGGCCCGCCCTGGTGTGGACAGTGATTGTCCATTGCTGCGTACTGGCCGTCGAAATGGACAATTGCCAGCGACCGCCCGCCGGCCGACGCCGATTTCACCCGACCTTCGGCAAGTTCGTCCGGCTCGGCCACCTTGTGCCAGCTCAGCGTTTCGGTGTCGGTCATCTTGTCCCCTTGCGCGTCGGCCTGGCGTTTTTGTCTGCCCGTTGGATGCCGGAAGCAGCCGGAGGTCACATCTCAAGCAGCAACACTTTCGTGATCGTGAACCGACTGGACCCCGTCTTCCAATTGCTGTTCTTCTGCAGACGAAACACGGGGAAGTTCCATGCGTCCAGTCACAGTTGTGAAATGGTCAGCGCTCGCCGACCGGACGCCGGCGTACGCGCTCGTCGAGAGCGTCGACCTCGTTGTGGTGCGTTTCGACGATCAGGTGTCGGTGCTTTACGGGCGCTGCCTGCACCGCGGCGCGCTCATGTCCGACGGCTTTGTTGACGACAGGGACAACCTGATCTGCGGCGTCCACAACTGGGACTACCGCGTTAATACCGGAGTATCAGCGTACAACAACGAGGAGGCGCTGCGCAAGTTCACCGCCTGGGTGGAGAACGGCGAGGTGCTTGTCGATGCCGACGAGATCTCCGAATGGGCCCGGGCCAATCCCCAGCCCTATGACCGCAGCGCCTATCTCGGCCTCTACCAGGACCCCTCCCACGGCGAGCATGAGGAGCCCCGTAATGGCCAGATCCAGGCGCTTGCGCGCGATGGCCTGTCGAAAACCGGGCACCATGGGCCCGTTGATGCCATGGGTGTGCCGCGCGCGGACCTGCCCAACTGGGACGACCTGCAAATCCTCACCGCACAGCTCCACCGCATGCCGCTGCTGGATGATGAACCGGTCGATACCGAGACCATTATCGGGCCTAACTCCCAGAAACCACTTCACCTCAAGATCCCGCTTTTCGTGTCGGACATGAGCTTCGGTGCATTGTCGGAGCCGGCCAAGATCGCGTTGGCACGCGGGGCAGAGCTGGCCGGCACGGGCATCTGTTCGGGCGAGGGCGGCATGCTGGCCGAGGAACAGGCGGCCAATTCGCGCTATTTCTATGAGCTGGCATCTGGCCGGTTCGGTTTTTCCTGGGACAAGCTCGACCGGGTCCAGGCTTTCCACTTCAAGGGCGGGCAGGGGGCGAAGACAGGCACGGGCGGCCACCTGCCGGGCGAGAAGGTTCAGGGCAAGATCGCCGAAACCCGGGGGCTGGAGGAGGGTGAGCCCGCCATTTCCCCCGCGCGGTTTACGGACTGGACCGAGATCTCCCAGATCCGTGACTTTGCCGACGAGGTCCGTGCCCGCACCGGTGGCATCCCCATCGGCTACAAGCTCTCGGCCCAGCACATCGAGAAGGACATCGATGCCGCGCTCGAGGTGGGCGCCGATTACATCATCCTTGACGGGCGCGGCGGCGGCACCGGTGCGGCCCCGCTGATCTTCCGCGACAATATCTCCGTTCCGACCATCCCGGCGCTGGCCCGGGCGCGCCGCCACCTGGATGCCAGTGCGCCCGGCGTGACGCTGGTGATCACCGGCGGGCTACGAACGCCGGCCGATTTCATCAAGGCCCTGGCGCTGGGTGCTGATGCCATTGCGTTGTCGAACGCGGCCATGCAGGCCATCGGCTGCATCGCCATGCGTGCCTGCCACACAAACAATTGCCCGGTCGGGATCGCCAGCCAGAAGCCGCACCTCGTCTCGCGCCTGGTCGTCGAGCAGTCGGCGCAGCGGCTGCAGACCTTCTTCAAGTCGTCCGTGGAACTCATGCAGGTGATGGCGCGCGCCTGCGGTCACGCGCGCCTTGCCGATTTCACGCCAGACGACCTCACGACCTTCAAGCCGGACATGGCGGCCTTGTCCGGGGTGGCGTTTGCAGGAGTACGCGCGTGAGCGTTGAGACCGCATCGCTGATCGTTTCCCTTGCGGGGATATACCTCGCCATCGGCGCGGTGTTCGCGCTCGGGTTCGTGACCCTCGGGGTGAGCCGGATCGATCCCGGCGCCAAGGGCATGGCCGTGCAGGCCCGCGCCATCATCTTTCCCGGCGTGATGGGCCTTTGGCCCCTGATGCTGGTGAAACTCTTCACGCAGAAGGCGCCGCCGGTCTCATGAAACGCAGCCATCGTTCCGCTCACCGGCTGATCTGGCTGGTGCTCGCGCCGGTCCTTGCGGCCATTCTCGTGGTCTCGATCATGGTGCGGCCCGGCGCTGTGGTGAACGAGGCGCTCCCCTTTGATCCGGTCGAGGAGACCCGCTGATGGCGCATGGCTACAAGGCGGTCACCTGGACGGCGTTCAAGCGGCGCTTCGACCTCTGGCTGATCGCCGGCGTTGCGCTGTATCTCATCGCGTTCACGGTCGTCAGCTTCGCCGCAATGCCGGCCGGCGAGAGCTTCACCCCGGTTCAGGTGCTGATCCGCGCCACCGGGACGCTCGCCTTCCTGCTGCTGGCCTTCATTCTCACCATCGGACCGTTCGCACGCCTGACCCCGCGCTTCAGGCCCTT
This sequence comes from uncultured Hyphomonadaceae bacterium, assembly GCA_964506685.1. GTDB lineage: Bacteria > Pseudomonadota > Alphaproteobacteria > Caulobacterales > Hyphomonadaceae > UBA5336. The sequence continues at coordinate 61,034 of CAZDMQ010000001.1, forward strand.
CCTCTACAATCGCCGGCACCTCGGTGTGACTACATTCCTCGTCGCGCTGGTCCATGCCGGACTGGTGCTGCTCTGGTATCATGGCTTCTCGGACGTGAATGTCTTCGTCTCTCTGCTCGCCAGCAATCCGAGATACGACTCCATCGCCGGGTTCCCGTTCGAGAGCCTCGGTCTCATCGCCTTGATCATCCTGTTCCTCATGGCCGCCACCAGCCACGATTTCTGGAATGCCAATCTCGGGCCGGGCCTGTGGAAGGCACTACACATGGGCGTCTATCTCGCCTTCGCCCTGCTTGTCGCGCATGTGGCGCTCGGCGCGATCCAGTTTGAGAAGCACCCAGCCTATGTCGCGCTCCTGGTCGCAGGAGCTGGCCTGGTGACAATCCTTCACCTGGTCGCGAGCTTTGCCGCTTCTTCGGCGCACGTAACGACCGGCGAAACCGACTGGCTGACCGTCGACCGGCCTGTGGAGCTTCAGGACGGCCGCGCGAAAATCCTCCAGCCCGCCGGCGGCGAGCGCATCGCGGTCTTCCGCGACGGCGAGAAGGTCTATGCCGTATCGAATGTCTGCCGCCATCAGGGCGGGCCGCTTGGCGAGGGCCGCATCATCGACGGCTGCATCACCTGCCCGTGGCATGGCTTCCAGTACCGGCCCGGGGATGGCCAGTCGCCGCCGCCCTTCACCGAGAAGATCGCTACCTATGCCACCCGGATCGTCGATGGCGTGGTGCAGGTCGCAGCCACACCGAATGCGCCGGGCACACCTCAAGCGCCGTCCATCATTCCGCCGGACGCAATGGCCGGCGCACTGGAAGGAGGTCCGGCATGAGCGATGCGGACAAGGATTTCTTCGTGGGCTATGCCGACACGCCCGCCGCCGACCGCAGGTTCTTTCTCCGGGCCGGGCTTGGTCTGATGGCCGGCACCGCGGCCCTCGCCACAGGTCTCGCCGCCCTGCAACGCCGTCCCGGCCGTGGCGGCTGGAACATGGCAGAGGTGCGAGACTGGACCGGCGTGGTCACGGCCGAGCCCTATGCCATGCTGCGCACGGCCGATCTCGACGGAAGCCCGCGCACCGCCCTCCTGTCCTGCCTCGGCAAATGCGGCGTGGCGGCCCAGATCGGCGCGCTGAGAGGCCGGCATGTGCGCGTGCGCGGCAGTCTTATCGCGCGCGGACAGCACGCCATGATTGCGGTGCCGGAAATCGAGCCGGACTGGATCACCCCGCTGGATGGGCCGGAAAATCCGGCGCTCGCCTTTCCGTCGCCGGACCCGCTGACCGAGATCGACCTCGCCGGCGAAATTCTCGACAGCAAGTGCTGGTTCGGTGCGATGCGCCCCTCGGAGGGCAAGGTGCACAAGGCCTGCGCGAGTCTCTGCATCCGTGGGGGACTGCCGCCGGCCTTCCATGCCCGTGACCGGGGCGGGCGCACGGCGCTGATGATCATGACCGATGGCGGATATGCCCATGGCCCCGACCTCCTGCCCTTCGTCGCGGACCCGGTGCGCGTGCGCGGCCAGGTTAAACGCTGGGGCAACCTGATGCTGCTCGATGCACCGGTGACCGGGATCACCCGCATCTGACAGCCTGTACGGGTCGTCAAACCGGGATGCGGCGGTCCCTGTCCTTTTCACTTTCCCCTTCGCCAGGCTCTTTCCCCGGCATGAGGTTCTCCGGGCAACTCGCAGTGGTGTGTCGCTTCGCCCAGGCGCCGTACCGCGCCGAAAGCGGGGCCGCCGTCAGGCCATGCAACAGGATGCTGAAGAGGACCGTGACCGAGACCACATCCTCGAGCCGGCCGGAAAATACGAGGTCCAGGTCTTCGATCACCAACAGGGCGAACAGCAGCGAGGCCAGCCCTCTCGGCCCGAACCATCCCAGGAAGGTAACAGTCGGCAGGCGCAGTCCCGTGCCGATCATCGACAGGGCGACCGGCAGCATGCGAACCACAGTCAGACTGGCGATGGCATAGACGGCGACGTCGACCGACAGACCCGCAAGGGCCCCGGGCAGGATGGCCAAGCCAAACAAAAAGAATGTCAGGTTGGCGAGGGTCTGGCTCTCGGTCTCGGTGAATTCGTGGAGGAAAGTCGAGTAATTGACGTTGAGGTTGCCATAGGTCAGCCCACAGACGAACGCCGCAATGAACCCGTTGCCGCCAACCGCCTCGGCGCCCGCAAAGGCGAGAATGGCCAGCGCAATGGCGGCGACGCCCTGGAAGTCCTCGGTGATCCAGCCGGATTGCGAGGCGGCACCGATCAGCCGGCCGCCGAGATAGCCGACACAGATGCCGGCAATCGGCCCGAGGCTGAGTTGCAAGGCAAGGAAGACGAGCCAGTTCTCTTCGCCCGCCTGCTGCGCCATGTTGAAGAAGCAGGCGAAGAACAGGACGGCCGGAAGCGCCAGCCCGTCATTCAACCCGCTTTCGGCATTGAGGCTCTGTCTTATGCGCAGCGGCACCGATGGGTTGGAGAGGACCGATGCGCCAAGCGCAGCGTCGGTTGGTGCGAGAATGGCGGCCACTAGCGCGGCTTCCAGCAGTCCGAAACCTGGCAGGATCAGCCATCCGGCCAGGGTGCCTAGCGCGATGATCAGCGGCAGTGCGATGGCGAGCAGCCGGATCGGAACAGCCCTTTCCTGATAAAGCGCAAGGGCCCGGATCCGCGACGCATCGGCCGCCAGGACCAGGACCAGTGTGAGTTCGGCCAGCGTGTGGATGGTCTTGTCGTCGAACAGCGCCCGGTCTGAGGGAAGCAGACTGACGCCCGCGATCCAGCCCATGCCGGTGAACAGCATCGGAGGGGTCAGCATCGTTCCATTGATCCGCCGCGACACCAGCGAGAAGACGAAGAACACGGACGCGAAAATCAGAAGGTGTCTGGGGTCCATGGGGGCTCCGGAATTGAAACATGCCGTTCGATAGCACGGCGCGGCGACGGCTTCTCGCCCGGCGTGACGGGTTCGGCCTCACAATCGTCTGACCTGCAGATCGCCGCGCGATTTTCAGCGCAACCGGCCGCCAGCCTGGTGCGTCAGTGCAGGCGGCCCGGTACGGGAACCAGCGCCCGCGTCATGCCGCTGGCATTGCCGAACGTCTGGCGGAGGTGTCGATGATCGCTGGCAACACCGTCGCGATCAGCTTGGCAGAAACGGTCGACAGGGTCGGCTGTGCAAGCCTCACGGGGGGCTCTGTCCAGGGCTGTCCGGCCAGGTGATCTCAGCTGCCGGCGCCGGGCTGTGTGAAGAAGTCGCCGCGCGGCTTGCCGTCCGGGTCGTAGACCGGCTCGAAATGGTCGACGCGGTATTTCTGGGTATTCGAGGCGAGGATGCCGATGCCGCCGAGATGGGCGAGCATGCCGGTATAGGAGGGCGCCTTGAGGTGGTCGATCAGCGTGGCTTCGCTGACCCATTCCTCGAAGACATGGATCCGGCCGGGGAGATAGGGGTCGGGGGTCCAGTCATACGCGACGCAGCCGGGCTCGGCCCGGGCCTCCTCGATCAGGGCTTCGGCGCCGGCGAGGGCGCGGTCGCGATCTTCCGGGGCGAGGTCGACGGTTCCGGCAATGAGGACGCGCATGGCAGGGTTCCTTTATGGTGAGGGGGCGTCATGGAGGATGCGATAGGCCCGGCGGGCAAAGCGCCAGAGCCCGTCCGCGCCCCGGGCCAGGGTATCGTCATAGGCGCCTTCGACGCGGCGGATCCCGCCCTCGGCCGGCACCAGCACTTCGCTGACCCAGACCCGGGCTGTTGCCGTCTCGCCGCTGACATGGATTGCGCCGGGAAAGGCGTGGAAGCCGACAAAGCTGAACGTGCCCATGGCGCCGAGCCAGGTCTCGAGGATGGCCGCGCGACCGCTGACGTCGTGGCCCATCAGGTTCCAGACGGCATCCTCGGTCCAGGTGGCGATCCAGGCCTCGGCATCGCGGCGGAACACAGCGTCGGAATAGGCATCCACCAGCTCTCGGATAGCGAGGCGGTCCTCGAGGGGGCCATCAAAACTCATCTCAGTTCACCGCCCTTTCCTTGTCGGCCCAATAAGGTGCGCGCAGGTCCTTGCGCAGGATCTTGCCCGAGGGGTTGCGCGGCAGCGCGTCGATGATATCGACCGATTTCGGGCACTTGAACGCGGCAATTCGGTTACGTGCAAACGCGATCACCTCGTCCGCGCTCACCGTTTCGCCGGGCTTCGGCACGACCACGGCCTTGACGGCCTCCCCCCATCGCTCGTCCGGCACGCCGATCACGGCGACATCTGCGAGCTTGGGATGACCGAAGATCGCGTTCTCGACCTCGGCCGGGTAGATGTTCTCGCCACCGGAGATGATCATGTCCTTGACCCGGTCGTGGATGTAGACATAGCCGTCCTCGTCCATGTAGCCGGCATCGCCCGTGCGCAGCCAGCCATCAGCGTCGAGCGTGCGGGCCGTCGCCTCGGGCAGGTTCCAGTAACCCGACATGTTCTGGATGCTGCGCGCGGCGATCTCGCCGACCTCGCGGGGGGGCAGGCGGTTGCCATCGGCATCGAGAATGGCGATTTCGACCCCCTCCAGCGCCTTGCCAGCCGAGCGCATCTTCTCGTTGCCCGCCGGATCGTGGTCCTCGGGCGGCAGGGCGACGATGGTGCCGGTGGTCTCGGTCATGCCATACATCTGCACGAAGCCGCATCCGAACACGTCCATGCAGGTCCGGAGCAGGTCGAGCGGGATCGGCGAGGCGCCATAGAGCATGTATTTCAGCGGCGAGAAATCGACCTCACGCGCCCTGGGCTGTTCAACCACGATCTTCATCGCGGCAGGGACCATGAACATCTTCGAGATCCGGTGCTCATCGATGAAATCGAGGACCTTCAGGGGATCGAATTCACGCATCACCACCCCGGTTGCGCCCTCGAAGAGCCCCGTGAGCCCCCAGCCCGTGCCGCCGATATGGAAACACGGCATGGCGACCAGCGAGACATCCCCGGCGCTCCAGCGGTTCCACACCGGACGGCTCTCGGGGGCGCGCTCGATGCGGGGCCCGATCAGCGCACGATTGGAGAGGACAGCGCCTTTCGGGTGTCCGGTCGTCCCCGAGGTGTAGAGCTGCAGCGCGTCATCCCCGAACGCGCGCGGCACCTGGATGTCCGTGGTATTCTGGGCGTCGCGCCATTGCGCATACCCCGGCCATGCGCCGTCCGGGCCTTCCATGACGATGATGGTTTCAACCGTGTCGAGTTCATCCCGGATGGCGCGCACCGCACCGGTGAACTCAGGCCCGACGAACAGGATCCGCGCCCGGGCATCGTTCAGGATGTAAGCGATCTCCGGACCCGCAAGTCGCCAGTTGATGGGGCAGGTCACCCCGCCGGCCCGGGAGACGCCCATCAGCATCTCGAAATACGCATGTGAGTTCTTGCCGAGATAGCAGACGCGTTCACCTGGCTCGAGGCCGAGGCCGACGAGGCCATTGCCGACCTGGCGGGCGCCGTGGTCGAGTGCCGCGAAGCTGACTGCATCACCCTCGAACTTGAAGGCGATCTTGTCAGGTCGGTCCGCTGCCTGTTGACGCAGCATGTCTGCCAGCACGATAGGGTTCGACATGGATACGCTCCTCACGGGTGCCGAAGATGGTCCTCACGGTCGTCGCCGGCTTTTGCAGGCATAAAACAATCTGAACGGACGGAAAAGAACACACGTGACTTTTTTTTCGTCGGGGCTATGATCCGGCATCAGCAAACACGCGGGCGAGAGATGAAACTGATCACAGACAATGTGATTGCGCAGACAGCCGATGGCCTCGTCCTCTATGGCGGGCGATCGAAGGAGACCGGGAAGATCGTCTTCCCGATGCCGGAAGGCGCCGAGGCCGCGCGCTACGAGAAGGTACCGCTCAGGTCCGAGGGCACCTTGTGGTCCTACACCGTGCAGCGTTTCCCGCCCAAGACCCCGCCCTTCATCGGCCCAAACACCCCCGAGACGTTCCGGCCCTATGCGGTCGGCTATATCGAGCTGGCCGACCAGGTGATCGTCGAGGCGCGCATCGCGACCGATGATTTCGCCAGTCTCTCGGTGGGCCGTCCCATGCGGCTGACCACGACCGAATTTGCCAGGGACGAAACCGGTGCGCCGCTGCACACCTATGCCTTCGAGCCCGTCTGATGGGAGGACCACATGAGCGAGACTGACGTCTACATTATCGGTGCAGGGATCCATCCCTTCGGTCGGCATGAGATCTCCGGACTTGACCAGGGTGTGCACGCAGCGCGCGACGCACTGGCCGATGCCGGGCTCGACTGGGAGGACATGCAGTTCGCCTTTGGCGGCTCTGCAGCAGCGGGAGCGGCCGATGCCATGCTGCCGCGGCTGGGGCTGACCGGCGCGCAGTTCATCAATATCGCGAATGGCTGCGCAACGGGCGGTTCGGCGCTGTTGTCGGGCTACTGGGCGGTGAAGTCGGGCGAGTTCGATCTCGGCCTCGTGGTCGGCTTCGACAAGCATCCCCGCGGAGCTTTCAATGCCGACCCCGAGGCCGCCGGCCTTCCCGCCTGGTACGGCGAGACCGGCATGATGCTGACGACCCAGTTCTTCGGCATGAAGATCCGCCGCTACATGGACCAGCACGGCATCACCGAGGACACCCTCGGGCGGGTTGCCGAGAAGGCGTTCGAGAACGGGTCGAAGGCGCCGCACGCCTGGCGTCGCCAGCCGGTCGATTTCGAGACCATCATGAGCTCCCAGATGCTGAGTGACCCCTTGCGGAAATTCATGTTCTGCTCACCGGCCGAGGGTGGGGCGGCGCTGATCATTGCAAGTGCGAAGAAGGCACGGGAACTGGGACGCGCCGAATGCCGCATCCGCGGCGCAGCGGTGCGGACCCGGCCCGAAGGCTCGTTCGAGGTATTTGCCCCCAGCCTCAACGTCGAACGCGGCCAGTCACCGACCCAGCTGGCGTCCGCAGCCGCCTATGAGATGGCCGGGCTGGGGCCGGAGGACATGGACGTGCTGCAGCTTCAGGACACAGAGTCCGGCGCCGAGATCATGCACATGGCCGAGAACGGCTTCTGCGCCGACGGCGAGCAGGAGCGTCTTCTCGCCGATGGCGAGACCCGGCTTGGCGGGTCGATGCCGGTCAATACCGATGGCGGATGCCTGGCCTGCGGCGAGCCGATCGGCGCCTCGGGCCTGCGCCAGGTCTATGAGAACGTCGTCCAGGTTCGCGCGCAGGGCGGGGCGCGTCAGGTCGAGGGCGCGCGCATCGGCTACAGCCAGGTTTATGGCGCGCCGGGCCTGTCGGGCGTGTGCATCGTCGGCGCTTAAATCAACTTCGAAGCAAACGGAATCGTTTGCGAACCGATAGTTGCGCCCAAACAGGGGAGTAAAGCGACGGTCTGGAGTGGAACGGAAGACCGGTGCTTCAGGTCGCCCCCCGGAGGCGCCACGCGGCGGGGCAGGGCTCGTGCGAAGGGGGACGAGGCGCGGCTGTCAGGCGAAGATGGCCACCGTCTGGCGCCCGACCATGACCGGATCGCCGCTGCGGTTCCAGAGGGTCATCGCCTGGGCGGAATAGCCGTCGATGACGGTTTCAGCATGGCTGCGGCTCAGCCACCAGCCGCCTTCGGTCTCGGGTTCGGGAATCAGGAATTCGACCATCCAGGTCATGGAGCTCAACATGCCCGGCTCGCGCATCATGCTCATCGCGGCCGGCGGCGGGACGTCGCCGATGGCGAGCAGGTGGGTCGGGTCGAAAGAGCCGGTGCGGGCCGCCGCGTCGCCATGGCGCAGCCAGAGATAGACATCTGCGGTGTCGCCACCCGAGAACGGCGCCGGTCCCGCCATCTGGCAGACTTCGAAGTGGCGGGCGAAGGCCGGGCCGGCGCCCGCGCGGAAATAGGCCGGACAGTCCTCTGGCGCCTTGAGCGGGATCGGCGGGGCAAGATGGTTCACTGCCAGGTGGGAACGGCGCGGGGTGGCGAAGGTGAACAGGCAGCGGGCGGCGATGCCGGCCTCGGTGACAAGGTCGGTCGAGACAATTGCTGTGTTCTTGCCCTCGCGCAGGACCGTCGGTGAGATCACCACATCGCCAGCCGACGGGCCGACAAAGCTGACCTGTACCGCCTTGAGCGGCCGCCCGCCGGCCACGCGCCGGGCCGCCTCGTGGCAGAGCGCAGCAGTGAGACCGCCATAGGTGGTCCGCCCCTGCATCCAGTCCTCGGGGATGACAGCGTGGATACGACCGTTCGCCAGCCGGTCGAGACCGGCGACGAGGGCGCTGTAAGGCGTATCGGCCATGGCTGCCGCGGGCCCCGGGACCCGGCCCTAGTGCTGGCTCTCGGGCGTGGTCACGCGCAGGCCGTCAAGGTCCTCACGCACCTGTATCTGGCAGGACAGCCGTGAATTGTCCTGCACGTTCTCTGCGAAATCGAGCATGGACTGCTCCATGTCCTCGGGCGTGCCGACCTTGTCCATGAAGGCGGCGTCGACATAGACATGGCATGTGGCGCAGGCGCAGGCTCCCCCACAATCGGCATCAATGCCCGGAATGGCGTTCTTGATGGCCGTCTCCATCACGGTTTCGCCGACCTTCGCGTCCACCGACCGCTCGGTCCCGCCATGATCCACATATGTAATTTTCACCATGCCTGTTTTCTCCCTCAAGCCATAGCCGCACGGGCCTGCGCAGCGATTTCCTTCATTGTGACGGACATATCGGACAAAACCGATGGCGCAAGCCGTGCGCCCATCGCGATGAGTTGCTTTGACGCCAGAAACTCCGGTGCTGCGTTGACCGCGTCAACTGCCAGCAGTTGCCCGTCCCTGAGATAGAACGCCGCAAAGGCCTTCGCCGAAGGGGCCCCGCGCAGCACGACCTGGTCGTGGTCCTGGCTGAGGCCGGCAATCTGCAGCTTGACGTCGTACTGGTCAGACCAGAACCAAGGCACGTCCTCGGCCGGGCGAGATGTGCCGAGGATTGCCGCCGCCGCCAGCTTGCCCTGCTCGATGGCGTTGTGAACGCTTTCGAGGCGGCCCTCGCGGCCATAATGGACGAGCGGGCGGCGGGCGCAGTCGCCACACGCGAAGATGCGGGGGTCATGGGTGCGGGCGTCGCGGTCGGTCAGGATGCCGTCCCGGCAGGCCAGTCCGGCTTCCTCGGCCAGTTCGACATTCGGGACGATCCCGATGCCGGCAAGCACGAGGTCGGCGGCGATCTCGGTGCCGTCTGCGAGGGAGACCCCGGCCACGGCGCCCCGGCCATTGCCCGTGATCGCGGCCACCCGGGCGCCGGTGCGGATCTCCACGCCATGACCGGTATGCAGGTCCTCATAGAAGGCCGACATCAGCGGACTGGTGACGCGGGCGAGGACCCGGTCGGCCATTTCCAGCACGGTGACCCGGAGGCCGAGCCCGGCGGCGACAGCGGCGGTCTCGAGACCGATATAACCGGCGCCGATGATCGCGAGCCGGCGTCCTGCGGCCATGGCCGGGCGCAGCCGGTCGACATCGGCAAGGGTGCGCAGGTCATGTACGCCGGTGAGGCTCGCGCCCGGCACCGGCAGGCTCCGCGGCCGCGACCCCGTCGCCAGCACCAGCGCATCATAGGGCAGGGTATCGCCAGTGCCGAGCCGGACCTTGCAGGCCGAGCGGTCAATGGCCGTGGCGGCCGCCCCGAGCCGGAGCGCGACATCCTGCTCGTCATACCACGCCGCTGGCCTGAAGAAGAGCCGCTCGCCGGCAAGCTCGCCCTTGAGATAGGCCTTCGACAGAGGGGGGCGCTGATAGGGCAGGGCCGTCTCGTCGCCGACAAGCGTCAGCGCGCCGTCATAACCGCCCTGGCGCAGCGAGGCGATCACCTGCGCACCGGCCTGGCCGCCGCCGATGACCACGATGTGGCGGGCATTCGTCAGATCCACGTCCCGGCCCTCCCCGGTTCAACGGCGCCATGCCGTCCAGACTTCCGCCAAACTATGACGGGTGCGTCACTTTCCGCAAGTCCCCGGAGCGGTTGTTGCGGATGACTTGTGCGTCGCCCGGGACCATATGGGACACAAGCAGAAAGGCCATATCATCATGCAAGCAGTTCTCACCTTTGCCTTTTACGCGGCCATGGCCGGCGTGGTCGTGATTCTCGCCTTGGGGCTCATCAACCTGGTCCGGGCCGATGCCGGACAGGCGTCGCGATCGAATCAGCTGATGCGGCTGCGGGTCCTGGTTCAGTTCATCGCGATCATGATCATCGTCGCCATCGGCTTTCTGTCCGGCGCCATCCGGTTCGGAGGGTAAGATATGGTGAAGCTCGACAAGATCTACACAAGGGCCGGAGACGACGGGACGACGCGGCTGTCCACCGGCGAGCCCGTCGCCAAGCACGCAGCGCGTGTGGCGGCCTATGGCACCGTGGATGAGCTGAATGCGGCGCTTGGGGTGGCTGCGCTGCATGCTGCGGGGGAGATGGCCGCGGCGATTGCCCGGATCCAGAATGACTGTTTCGATCTTGGTGCTGACCTGGCGACGCCGGAGCGCGACAAGCCGCTCGGTTGGGAGCCCCTGCGGGTCAGCGCCGGGCAGGTCGAACGGCTCGAGGCCGAGATCGATGCCATGAACGCGGCAATCCCGCCGCTCGACAGTTTCATCCTGCCCGGCGGCACGGCCCTGGCGGCGCAACTGCACGTCGCCCGGACCATCGCGCGACGGGCCGAGCGTTCGATTGCGGCGTTGGCGGCCGATCCGGACGAACGCGTCAGCGACCCTGCGCGGGCCTATGCCAACCGGCTGTCGGACTGGCTGTTCGTTGCCGCCCGGGCCGCCAACGAGAACGGGGCGCTGGATGTCAAGTGGGTGCCCGGAGCCAATCGCTAGCGCACCCGTTGCATCCCGGCCGGGTCGCTCGCCTTGTACCCGTTGCGGCGCATGTTGCGGTTTCAAAGTCAATATCCTGAATCGATCAGGCGCCAGAGCTTCCCCGTTGCCAATGGCAATTCTCGCCGTATGGTTACGGGTTGAAGAGTGGGAAGAGTGGGTCGTCATGAAGACAGTTGGATCATCGCCGAATCGTTACGCCCGGATGCGCCTTTCGCTTGCGACCGTTGCGCTCCTTCTGGCCAGCGCCTGCGCGGCAAGCCCACCTGCCGGCGGGAGCAATCCAGCCGGGCTGGCCCTCGTGCCGCTTCTGGCCGCCGGCGACTGCGACAAGATGGAGACGCGCGCACCCACGCCCGGCGAACGCGATGACGCGGCGCTCCGGCAGCTTGCCAGCAGCTGCCTGGCGCGCTCGAACGAAGTGGACAGCTCGCAGCTCTCGAATGCGGCGGCGGCACATAATGCCGCGCAGGCCTATGCCGAACTGGCCCGTCGGACGTCGAGCCCGGCCGATCTCGCTGCAGCCGATGAAGCGGCGGCCCGGTCCCGCGCACTGGTCAGCGACGTCAACGTGCTGACAGGGCGCGGCGAGGCCGCCAGCCGGCTGGCCTACAACCGCTTGGCCATCCAGATCGCGTCCCGTCTGGAGCGGGGATTGTCGGAGGCCGACGGGGCGTCGCGCAGCTGTGATGGCCGCGTCGCCTGTCTCGATAGCGCGTTGTCCCTGGCGAACGGGAAGGAAGACGTGCTGCAACTGGCGGCACAGTCGGCAAGCCCGGCCCTGCGTGCCGATCACAGCCGGCTGCAGATCCTGCGGGCCCGGGGCGAGGCGGCGCTGGCTGGGACCGATGGCTATGGCGGCAATGTCGACCGCGCGCTGAGCCTGCTGGAAGGCGTGATCGCGCGCGAACGGATCGGCGCGACGGCGCAGAGTGCGGCGCTGCTTGCCAGTGCCCGGTCGGCCCTCTCGGGGATCGTGACGGCAGAGGCCGAGCGCCTGCTCGCCGGTGAGCCGACGGCGGCGGCGATCCAGCAGGCCGTGGGCTATCTTGAACGCGGTGCGCGACAGGCCGAAGGCGGAAGCGCGTCGGCCCTGCAGGTCGAGATCGGCCAGAGTTATGCGCACCTGGCCGCAGTCCGGGACGGGACGAATGAAGCGGCCCTCAGTGCCGGCGACCTCTGCAAGGCGGCGACGGCGTTCGATGCCGCGCTCAAGGGGGACGGTACGCTGCCGGTAGCCGACCGGGTGGCGGCTCTTGCCGGGCGCGGGGCGGCGATCGCCGGCCTTCTGGAATCACCGCGCGATGCGTGCCGTGCCGATATCGGCGCCATGACGGAGGCGCGCGCGCTGGCCGATCTCGACGCGGCCTGGCGGCTGGCGAACGGTCAGCATGTGACGGTGGGACAGGCGGTGACCTATGCCGGGCTGCTCCTGAAGGACGAGGGCAACCCCGGGGCCAGGGACCAGGCCCGCGCCGTGCTGGACCAGTTCCAGTCTGCCGGCGGCGAGCCGGCCATGCGGATGAACCTCCTGCTGGCGCGGGAGACATCGAGCGAGGTCGAGGCGCTCGGGTATTTCGACCGGGCCTCAGCCGCCTATCCACCGTCCCCGTTGCCTGAACTCGAGCGGGCGAAGTACCTGATTGCAAGGGGCGAGTCTGGCCGTGCCAGCGTGATCGAAGCGTCGCTCGCACGCGCAGCGATGGATGCCGAAGGCGATCCGAAGTACGCCGCGCAGGAGGCGGAGGCCTATTATTACCGCAGCCTGGTCGCGGCACCGGGCGCCGATGCCGTGCGCTGGGCCGAGCGGGCCGTTCAGGGCGACTCGACACAGGCCTGCTACGAATACCAGGCCTGCCGCGCCCATCTCATGGCCCGGCGCAAGGCATTCGGTGAGGGCGCAGAATATTGCAGCGCCAATCCTGCCACCCCGGCCGGCGCCATGTTCAACGGGCTGGGCGTCATGCGGCAGTCCCAGATCGCCCGGCGCAAGGATCCGGGCTTCCTCAGTGCGTTCCGCCCCGCCGAAGACGCCTTCCGCGATGCCAGCCAGCTCTTTGCCGGTCTCGATGAGGCCGAGCGCAGCGCGCTTCCGGAATGTCCGGCCCTTGATGCGCGGATTGGCTTCCCGGACGGTGCCGCTTCGACCCTGTCCAGTTATGACAGGGTCGCGCGCTATGGTGTCAGTTTTGCCCGCGGCTGCGGCACGCGGGGCGATGAGGCCGTTCCGGAACTCGACGCCGACCTGGTCGAGATCGGCAGCGTGTTCGCCGGCCTCGGCCTGACAGCTTGCAACGATGCCCGATGACGATCGGACCCTGTCGGTCATCAATGGAGGACGAGTAGATGAGTGATTATGGACGAAGCCCGGGGCAACCCGCGCCGCAGGATGGGATCTTCCTGCCTGTTGAAACGATGAGCGAACGGACGCTGGAAGCCCTGCGCACGCGCGACGAGGTCGTGAAGAAGAACGAGAAGCTGCAGGAGGAGGCGGCGGGCCTGCGTCGCCAGCGCTCACGTGCCGTTCTCAGTTCCATCGTCTTCGGGGTGGCGTTCCTGGCCACCCTCCTCAGCAGCCTGTTTGCGTTCTACTGGGCCAATGAGCAGGTGAAGGACGCACGGGCCGATGCCGCCATCGAAATCGCCGCAGCGCAGGCCGAGGCCAAGGCCGCCCGCGACGAGTTGGGGGGCGTATCACAGGATGTTGGAAGCCTGCGCGCCCAGTATGCCGAGCTCGAGCGGTTCGAGGACCTGAGTGATCTCGAGATCCAGCTCGCCAACCGGATCGAGACGCTGGCGAATTATCGCAGCTTCTACAACAATGTTGCGGATGAAGACCTGATCGAGATTCTTGAAACCGAGCCGGAACCCTGGAACCTGCCCGACACGGTTCAGGCCTCGAACTGGATCTCGTCGATCGAAGCCCAGCTTGAGGCTGATCGGAATGTGTACGATAAGGCGCTGAAGGAACTGGATGACTGGCGGGTCCGGCGGGGAGAAGACCGCAAGCCACCCGCAAACTGCACGCGGTCCAATCCGTTCCAGCCGGAAACGACCTGCTGAGCCGCCCCTGGCCTGTCAGAAGATGGAGACTGAGATGAGCACTTCGAATCCAACCAGTCCGGCCGCACCCGGAGGCAGCATATCCGGGAGCATCTTCCTGGATATCAGCGAGAGCAAGCCCGTCGAGGACAAGGAAATCGACCCTTTTGCCAATCTGGATGTGCCGCGGCCCAATGACTGGACAATCGCCCAGGCGTACATGTGCGTCCTGCTGGCAGCGGTCTATGCCGACAAGGTGGCCGTCGAAACCGAGATCGATTATGTCCGGTCTCTGGTCAAGCGGTCCAAGACGCTTCGCGGCAAGCACCAGAACGAACTGGCCCAGCTCGATGCCGAGGTGCGCGAGCGCATGCGCACGCGCCACGACTATCTCAGCGAGGCCTGCGAGGCGATGCCGAAGGACATGCACGTATCCATGTTCACCCACGCGGTCGACATCATCCTCGCCGACGGCCGGATGGAGGATTCGGAACGCGAATTCCTCGACGAACTGATCGGCAAGCTGAGCATGAGCCGTGCAGATGCGCAGCGGGTCATGCAGGTGATCTTCGAGAAGAACCGCTATTAGCTTGCGATCTCGCCCGGTCCGGGCCCCCCGGTCCTGCCGCCACGATATCGAGCCGGGGGCACCCTTCCGGCCTCGATTCCGAGAGGTGGACAGGAGGGTCTGCCCCTCTGATGGGGCCTGTCAGGCCTTCTCGCTCTGCCGGTCCTGCCGGGGGCAAGCTGCGCGATGGGGCGCGGGCGCTGGCATGGCCGGAGACCGGCGGCCGTCACGTTCGCGCGAGTTGTGTCGAGAGGACTGCGACTTTTGGGCGAGTGAATGCGGCTTAGCCTTTCATTAGCCTGAAGTGCACCATATACAACACAGCATGAATGATCCGCATCGTATCCTTGGCCTTGCTTCCGACGCCACCACGGCCGAGGTCAAGGCTGCCTATCGGCGGCTCGCGCGCCAATGGCATCCCGACCTGCACCAGCAGGCCCCCAGGGCCGCGAAACGGTTCCGGGAAATCAATGAGGCGTATCGGGAGTTGTCCCGTAATCCGCGCATGCGGACCTATGTCCAGCCGGTGCCCGATGACACGCCCTTCTGGCAGCCTGGGTCTGCCGGGTCAGCACCCGCCGGTTCGGCAAGCCGCCACCCGGCCTCCGGGACAGGCTGGCACTTTACGGAGCCTGGTCGCACGCGGCAGGAAGCATGGTCTCCGGATCGGAAGCAACCTGACGAACAGGCTTCGACGATCTTTGATGAGATCGCCGACGATATCATGAAGGATCTCGACGAGATCAGCGAGTATCTGTCTGAAGTACTGACCCCGGATCGCGAAAGGCGCTGAAGCACCGGTCCTTCGTTTGACTCCGGACCGTCGATTCAGGCCCTTGTCTTGGCGCAACTGTCGTTTCGTGAACGTGAACCCTTGGCTACGCGGTTGCTGCAGCCAACCCTGGTCCGCTCAAGGCCGGTTCCGAAACAGCACAAGGGCGCGCCACTACCCATGATCGCGCAGCATGCCCCTCACCCTCGGGATCAGGAACAGTCGGCGCTGTAACCGGGATGCTGCTCGAGCAGGATCGCGTTCACGGCATCGAAATGTGCGGGCTTCAGCAGTTTGCGGATTTCACAGAGATTGAAGGCGCTCGGCTCGAAAAGGGTGATGTTGCGCCGCGCATCCTCTGATGCGCCGGTCGCTCCGACGACATCCGAGACAAAGGCCCGCATCAGTTCGTTCCATGCAAACAGGCCTGTCTGCTCGACCGCCGTTACGTTTGCAAAAGCGCCGTCAAAATCGTCGTCTATGAGGTAGACGAAGGTCAGGTTTTCCCGGGTGCCGCTGACCTGGTTCGGGGTCTGGCGCAACTGGCGGCGCAGCATCATCGCCTTCTCGAGACAGGCGTACATCGGCGCCGTCACGCTTGAGCCCTCATTCATCTGCGCGCCATTGCAGGCCTGGCGGGCAAGCTGCAGTGCGGCGTCCATGGCCTCGCCTACCGCGTCGTTGGAGGCCGCGATCAGGACGGTTCCAAGTCCGTGCAGCGCATTCATGCGCAGGGTCAGGATCGCGTCTTCATCTGCGAGGGCGGCAGGACCACCTGTTCGTCTGCGGCTGGCGGCCTCGCTGGCGCGGACTGCAAGAGAGTAGTTGCGCAGCGCCTGCTCGACCCGGCCAAGCTTGCGTGCGCACTGGCCGCGCCAGTAGAGCGGTTGCGGCCCGAGCGTCTCGGCGGGGCCGATGGCGTCGGTTTCGGCGAACACGGCATTGCAATCTTCAGCCGAATAGTTCGATCGCGGCGAGGAGGCCCGTTCGAAGGCGATCCAGGCCAGTCCTTCCTGGGCAAGCGGTTTCAGGCTCTCGTCCCGGCGCGCGGCCAAGAAGGAGGCCCGGGCCTCTCCCAGCCGGTCAGGCAGCCCCTCGCTGGTCCGCGTGATTTCCTCGCCGCTGCGCTCCCAGGCCATCAGGGCGAGCGTGCCCATGAGGAGATCGGAGTCCGGACCGGCCTCGCGCGTGGCGATGGCGCGTTCGAGACGTTGTTCAGCCGTGAGCGAGCGGATGCCCCGCTCGAGGAAGTTACGCGCGGTATCGATGGGCGCCGTGTCGGCCATCCCGGCCGCCGAGCCGTCGGCAATGGCGAGCATGTCGGTATAGCTGCGCCGCAGGGCGGCTTCCTGGGCGGCAATGCGATTGGCGAGGTCATCGGCGAGGATCCGGGTCTCGAAGGCCCGTTTCTGGAGACGCGCGGAATCGGCGGCAATGGTCTGGGCGACGACGTAATAGTAGACGCCCAGTGCAGCCGACATGGCGACAACGAGAAACAGGGCGCTGAAGCCCCAGATCAGGATCGTGCGCATGCCGCGCTGTTCGCTCGCCACCAGTGCGACGAGCTCGGAATCGTCATCCTCAGACATGTTGGCATTCCCTCAAGCGATGACCGATCCGACCATGTCCATCCAGACGCTGCGCTTGGACTTGCTGGCGCACTGGATCTGGCCGACGAAGCCAGCGAACAGCTTGTGCCGGCCTGCACGGGCTGCATACAGCGTCCGGTCGATCGAATTCACGCAATTGTGCGCGGCGCCCCAGCTGGCAAAGAATCCGATCATCGCCGCCGAGATCGGTGCCAGGACCTGCATGACCGAGAGCCAGACCCCACTCGAGGCGTTACGGAAATCGCTCGCAAATACATAGGCAATCGCGGCCATGGCCATCAGCAGCATGAGAAAGCTGAAGATGAAGAGGCCAAAGCATATCGACCGGATACGGCAATGGTGACGCTTCTCCTTCTCGAGAATGTCAGCAAGTAGTTGCACATCATCCTGATCAATCGAGGACGCAATCATTCTGACAACCTCATGGTGTTCGGAAGCACGGTACTCCCCGAGCCCTGACCATGCAATGGGGCACGGTCAAGCCATCGACGTGGCAAGCCCCTTCGCCGCGGCCATGTTCCTGATTGCACGACCGGAGGCGCTGCGGCTCTCCGGTCCGTCGCCCGCGGATCAGAACCGAACGCCGACCTCGACGCCATAGAGCCGTGGTTCGAGCAGGAACACATTGGTGGCAAGGCCCGTCGACTGGTCGCCGATCGTCTGGCCCGTGATGTGATCCTCATCAAGGATGTTCTGGATGAAGCCGCGCAGGTACCAGCGCTCGTCGGCGCTGTTCAGGGTGACCTGGGCGTTCCAGACATCCCACGCATCGATGAGGTCGTTCGTGGGTGAGTTGAAGATCGTTCCGAACATCTCGTCCTGATAATAGTAGTCGAGACGGGAAATGACGTTCATGCCGTTTGGCAGGTCGAGCGTGTACTGGGCGCCGAGATTGACGCTGAATTCCGGCGAGTTCTGCAGCGAATTGCCCGAAAGGTCCTTCTCGATGCCGGAAACCAGCCCGACATCGGTATCACCTGCGGCGTTCATCTGCGCGACGACGGCGCCGAGAATGTCCGCATTGCAGCTGAAGATCAGGCCTGGGCTCTGAAGCTCGCCCACCTGTTGCAGCGGCGTGGCAGCGAATGTCGCCGGACTGACGGTCTGCAATCCCGAAAGCACGGCCTGGAAGATCGCCGGATCGGCATTGGTCAGCAGGCAATTGTTCGCCGCGTTCCGGTCCTTGATCAGGATGTGGCCCGCCTGGCCATTTGTCGGGTCGCGCGGGTCCTCGGAGACGAAGCTGATCACTTCGGTATTCAGGTAGGAGGCCGTGAGGTTGAAAATGAGCGGGTCTGTCGGCGCCCAGAGAAACTCGCCCTCAAGGCCCCAGATCTCGGCATCGACATTCTCGTTGATGGAGGTCCGGTTCTGGATCTTGCCGACCTGCAGGTTGCCATAATCATAGAAGAACGCGCTCATGTTTGCCTGCAACGGGCCGATCGTGTTCTTCGTGCCGATCTCGTAGGCGTCGATCTCTTCCGGCGCGAAGGTTTCGGGGATGCCAGCGATCACGTTCGGATCAACCGGCGGGTTGAATCCGCCCGACTTGTAGCCCCGCGAATAGGAGGCATAGACGAGCGTGTCGTCGGTGAAGGACAGGTCGGGTTTCCAGTCGACCACGAAGCGGCCGGTGAGTTCATTGTCGAACTCCGTGCTGACTTCCCGGAACGTTCCATCCAGCAGGGCCTGTGTCGCCGCCGCGGCGCCCTCGCCGACGGGGATCAGTCCAAGGGACAGGAGCGGGGGCGTGCGGTCGCGCAGGAATTTCTCATCCGTTGTCGAGCGCAGGCCGAGCGTGATCGTCACATCCTCGGTGGCGTTCCAGTAGGCTTCGCCGAAAATTCCACGCGAATCGAGCTTGAAGAGGTCGGTATTGCTGTGGAAATAGGGCACACCGAATGCCAGCCCGTCGAGCACGACGCCATTGGCCGGATCGCCCAGCAGCAGGGTTGGAAGAACAGCTGCAGCATAGTCGAGCGAGTTGGACAGAACGTAATAGTCCGCCCCGTTCTCATAGCTGAGATCGTAATAGCCGACCGTGAAGTTGAGCGGGCCTTCGAGGTTCGAGCTCAACCGGACCTCGAAACTTGTCTGCTCCGCTTCGAGGTCTGACTGGTCATAGGAGAAGACGCCATCGGCGAAGCGAAACACGTTGCCGCCAATGATGCCGGTCGTGTCCGGATTGATCGCCGAAACCCCGATCTGGTCACCACTGAAGAATGCGGCCGAGTTGATCGGCAGCAGCGCAGCGACCAGTGGGGACGGCACGACACTGCCCGCGCCAATGGGGCTGCCGCCAAATGCGTTCGAGGTGATCGAGGTTTCCTGCGCCGCGACATTCGCATTCAGGGTAAACCGGCCGAAATCGTGCTCGATCGCGGCCATGTAGAACGTCTCGTCGGCAAAGTATGTCGGGCGCTCGTCGACAAACACCTCCCGCAAGTCCGTCGGATTCGGGTTGTTCTCGATCGAGTTGAATTCAAAGGCCCCGAACGGGCCGAGGCCCAGCGTGGACATGCTGAGCCCGCCAAGGGTTGCCGAGAAATTGGTGGAATCGAATCCGAGGCCCGAGGGCAGGCAACCGAGGACCGCTGTCGCATCGAACTTGCAGAGCGACTTGTTGGCGCGGACGCGGGAATCGTCTTCCTCGAAATAGGAGACCATCAGGTCGATCGTGGTCGCATCAGTTGGCTCGAAGCGGAGTGATCCGCGCAGCGAGTAGATGTCGCGGTCGTCGAGATCCTCGAAATCGGCGCGCGGATCTATCGTTTCGGTGAAGCCGTCTCGTTTCAGGTAGATGCCGGCAACCCGCAGGGCCGCCTTGTCACCCAGCGGGAGGTTGACCATGCCGGTGGCGCGCTGGGAACTGAAGTTGCCATATTCGAAACTGGCATCGCCGCTGAAGTCCTCGAGCACCGGCTTTGCGGTGACAAGATTGACCGTCCCCCCCGTGGCGTTGCGGCCGAACAGGGTACCTTGCGGCCCGCGCAGCAATTCCACGCGTTCAAGGTCGTAATACTCGGTCTCGAACAGGCGCGGAGACTGAATGTAGACATCGTTCACATGCGCGGCAACGCCGGAATCGGCTGAAGCTGCCGTAAGGGTCGAACCCACGCCGCGGATCTGGAGGTTGCTGCCTGAGAAGAAGGTCTTGGAATAGCTGACATTCGGCGCATTGAACTGCAGGTCGGAAAAGGTATCGACCTGCTTGAGCTCCAGGAGGTCCGCATCGAGCGCGGTGACCGAGATCGGCACATCCTGGATGTTCTCCTCGATCCGCTGCGATTCAACGAGCACGCTCGGCAGCCGTCGCGTGCCATCGGTGTCGGTATCGGCATCCTCTTCGATCTGGGCATGGCAGAATTGTACAGAGCCAATCAGCGCGGCTGCAGAGACTCCCATTATGAGCTTGATGGTCATGTGGCGTTCCCTCCGAGGAATGGCATCGCCGGCCCATCATGATGGCGGGGCCAGTCAATGTTGCGACATTATGACCCGCGTTTCAGCGCCGTCAAAGCTATTGACGGCGCCCGGAGGTTGCAAAGGCGAGGCAGTCGCCGGTCCGGTCGACCGTGCGCTGTAGACGTTATTGCAGATCGGGCGACAGCACCCCGGATTTCGCCTAAAACAGGATACCCTGTTTTTTTTGTATCAGGCGGCGTCGCGGGCGAGGTTGCGCAGCACATAGTGCAGGATCCCGCCATGGCGGTAATAGTCGAGCTCGTTCTCGGTATCGATCCTGACGATGGTGCTGGCCTCGATCGCCGTGCCATCTGCGCGCCGGATGGCCACGCTCAGGGACTGTCGCGGCGTGATCGCGTTGATGTCCTCGATGGTGACTTCCTCATCGCCCCGCAGCCCCAGCGACTGCCAACTCGTCCCGGCCTCGAATTGCAGCGGCAGCACGCCCATGCCGATGTCGGCGGGATGCTGCAGAAACACGCCTACAAACACCGAGA
>CAZDMQ010000001.1:81830-91408 GCA_964506685.1 uncultured Hyphomonadaceae bacterium
TGCCGATCAGGTTCGAGCGGTGGATGCGCTCGAAACTGCCTGCAATGACTGCCCTCACCCCAAGCAGGACCGTGCCCTTGGCCGCCCAGTCGCGGGACGAGCCGGTGCCGTACTGCTCGCCGGCAAACACCACCAGCGGGACGTTCTCGGCCTTGTAGCGCATGGCGGCATCGTAGATGTCCATCTGCTCGCCCGAGGGATGGTGGATCGTCACCCCGCCCTCGGTGCCCGGCACCATCTGGTTCCGGATCCGGATATTGGCGAAGGTGCCGCGCATCATCACTTCGTGATTGCCGCGCCGGGCGCCATAGGAATTGAAGTCGAGAACCGGGACCTGGTGCTCGTTGAGATACCGGCCCGCCGGGCTGTCGGCCTTGATGTTGCCCGCCGGGGAGATGTGGTCGGTGGTGATGGAATCGGCGAACAGGCCGAGAATACGCGCCTTGTGGATATCGGCCGGCGCCTGCGGCTCGAGGCGCATGTCCTCGAAATATGGCGGGTTCTGCACATAGGTCGACCCGCCGGGCCAGCCATAGGTCTGTCCGCCGGAGACATCGATGCCCTGCCAGTGCTCGTCGCCGCTGAACACGTTCGCATAGCGGGCGGCGAACATGTCCGGTGTCACTGCCTCGCGCATCACCGACAGGATCTCTGCATTCGAGGGCCAGACGTCCTTGAGATAGACCGGATTGCCGTCGGGATCATGGCCGAGCGGATCGGTGGTGAGATTGATGCGCAGGCTGCCGGCAATGGCATAGGCAACTACCAGCGGCGGCGAGGCGAGGTAGTTGGCCTTGATGTCCGGGCCGATCCGGCCTTCAAAATTGCGGTTGCCAGACAGGACCGAGCAGGAGACGAGGTCCCCTGCAGCAATGGCGTCGGCAAGCTCGGTCGGCAGCGGCCCGGAATTGCCGATGCAGGTGGTGCAGCCATACCCGACCAGGTTGAAGCCGATGGCATCGAGATCATCCTGCAGCCCGGCCCTGGCGATGTAGTCGGTGACGACCTGGGAGCCTGGCGCAAAGGAGGTCTTGACCCAGGGCTTGCGGGCGAGCCCCCGGGCACGGGCATTGCGCGCGAGCAGGCCGGCCCCGATCAGCACCGACGGGTTGGAGGTGTTGGTGCACGAGGTGATGGCGGCAATGAACACGTCGCCATGATCGACCGTATAGTCGGCGCCCTGAACCGGGGTCGGATTGGAGGCATCGGGCGCCAGCTTGTACTCCTTCGTCATCGCTTCGGCGAAGGCGGTGTCGGCGACCTCCAGCAGCACCCGGTCCTGCGGGCGCTTGGGCCCGGCGAGGGAGGGTTTCACCGCGCCGAGATCGAGCGCGAGCGTGTCGGTGAAGACCGGGTCTGCCATGTCCGGCGCCCAGTAGCCCTGCGCCCTGGCATAGGCTTCGACGAGGGCGACGCGGTCTGTGTCCCGGCCGGTGTCGCGGAGATAGCTGACCGTTTCGTTATCCACAGGGAAGAATCCGCAGGTCGCGCCATATTCCGGCGCCATGTTGGAAATGGTCGCCTGGTCCTCGAGGGTCAGGTTGGCGAGGCCGGGGCCGTAGAATTCGACGAACTTGCCGACCACGCCCTTCTCGCGCAGCATCTGCACCACCGTCAGCACGAGGTCTGTCGCGGTCGCGCCTTCAGGCAGGCGGCCGTCGAGCCGGAAGCCGATGACTTCGGGGATCAGCATGGAAACGGGCTGGCCAAGCATGGCCGCCTCGGCTTCGATGCCGCCGACGCCCCAGCCAAGCACGCCGAGGCCGTTGATCATCGTGGTATGGCTGTCGGTGCCGACGCAGGTGTCGAAATAGGCAATCGTCTCGCCGTCTTCCTCGCGGGTCCACACGGTCTGGCCGAGATATTCGAGGTTGACCTGGTGGCAGATGCCGGTGCCGGGAGGGACGACGCGGAAATTGCGGAAGGCCGAACTGCCCCAGCGCAGGAATTCGTAGCGCTCGCCATTGCGCTCATATTCCCGCTCGACATTCTTCACGAAGGCGTCGGGGGTGGCGAAATGGTCGACCATGACGGAGTGGTCGATAACGAGATCGACCGGCACCTGCGGATTGATCGCATCGGCGTCGGCGCCGAGTTTCGCGGCGGCATCGCGCATCGCGGCAAGATCGACCACGGCCGGCACACCGGTGAAATCCTGCATCAGGACGCGGGCCGGACGGTAGGCAATCTCGTGATTGGCGCTGCCCTTGTCGGTCAGCCAGCGCGCGAAGGCCTGGATATCATCCTTCGTCACCGTGCTGTTGTCTTCGTGGCGCAGAAGGTTCTCGAGCAGGACCTTGAGCGAGGCGGGCAGGCGGGAGACATCGCCAAGGCCGTTCTCACCGGCCGCTTCAATGGAGTAGTAGGTATAGGTCTTGTCACCAACGGTGAGCTGGCGGCGGCACTTGAAGCTGTCGAGGGACGGCATGGGAGGGACCTCGCGGGTTGATCGGACAGTGGACGTTGCTGCACCTCTTAGACCGAGACGGCCCTTATCGGCAATGAGACCATGGGCGCGGCCCGAGGTTGCCCGATCATGCCGCCCCTCGTGGACAATGCGCCGGCTGGCGCGCCGGTGCGGGCGGCGCTAACAGGAGGCCATGACAACGCCCCTGATCTCCGGGACCGGCCTTGCAGCCATGCGCGGCGAACGCATCCTCTTCACCGGCGTGACGGTGCGGGCGGGCGCCGGCGAGGCCATCCTGCTGCGCGGCGCGAACGGTGCCGGCAAGACGACGCTGCTGCGCATACTTGCCGGGCTCACCCGGGCCGAAGCAGGGCAGGTCGCGCGGCAGGCGCCCTTTCACTGGTGCGGCCACCGGCTCGGTCTGAAGCCGCACGAGACGCCCCGCCGGCACCTGTCGGCCTGGGCCCGCGCCTGGGGCAGCGCCGCGGCGGCGGAAGCTGCCGGCATCGACAGGATACTGGCCGAGATCGGGCTGAGGCGCCCCGCTGACGTGCCGGCGCGGTATCTGTCGGCGGGCCAGCGTCAGCGCACCGCACTCGCCCGGCTGCTGCTCGAGCCCCGTCCATTGTGGCTGATGGACGAGCCCTATGCCGCGCTCGACAGCGAGGGCCAGGCCCTGTTGGCCGGCCTGATCGACCGTCACCGGTCTGCCGGCGGCGCGGTCATCGCGGCGATCCACGGGGCGGCGGGCTTTGCGGCGAGCGCGGAGGTCGGGCTATGAGCGGCGCGGCGCCCGGGCGGCGCCTCTGGGGCCCGCTGGTCCTGCTGCATGCGGTCGGCCTGCCGCTTGCGCTGGGGATCGGCGTTGCCGGCAACGGGCTCTGGGGGCCGGCCGCGGGCGCCGCCCTTGCGGTCGGGCTGACGTTGGCCGTGATCGGTCTCGGGATCTGGCATGCGGTGCGCGTGGTCTTGTCGGCGGGGGACGGCAAATGAGCCTGCCGGCGCCGCTGTGGGCCGCCTTCCGGCAGGCGCTCGGCGAGGCCTGGGCCGGGGGGGCGGGCGCGCTGCTGCCGGCCGGGTTCTTTGCCGGCGCGGCCATGCTGGTGCCGTTCGGGGTCGGGCACGACAATGAAGTGCTGGCGCGGATCGGGCCCGGCATCCTCTGGGTCGCCCTGGCCCTGTCCTCGCTCGTGACCATGGAGCGCCTGTTCCAGTCCGACCTCGAGGATGGCGCGCTGGACCTCTGGCTGCAGGCCGATGCGCCGATGGCGGCCATCGCGGCGATACGGACCCTGGCCTTCTGGCTGGCCGCCGGGCTGCCGCTGGCGCTGCTGACGCCGCTGCTCGGGCTGATGCTGCAGATGCCACCGGCCAGCCTGCTGCCAGCTGCCACCACCTACCTGGTCGGCGGGCTGGCCTTCTTTTTCTGGGGCGGGGTCGGGGCCGCGCTCACGGCCTCGGTCCGCCGTGGCGGGCTGCTGATTGCACTGATCGCCTTGCCGCTCTATGTGCCCACGGCGATCTTCGGGTCGATGGCGCTGCAATCGGACGCGGGCCTTCTGGCGCCGGAGGGACTATACTTGCTTGCAGCAACCCTGTTTGCCGCGGGCGTTGCCCCCTTCGCCATGGCGGCGGCGCTTCGGCTCGCGGCGGATTAGGAAACAGGCCCGATGATCTCGTATTTTGCCAATCCCCACCGCTTCATGAAACTCTCGGCCTGGCTCACGCCCTGGCTCTTCGGCGCCGGCGCGGTGCTGATTGCCTACAGCCTCTGGCAGGGCCTGTGGGTGGTGCGACCGGAAACCTATCAGGGTGACAGTGCGCGGATCATGTTCATCCATGTCCCGGCCGCCTGGCTCGCCATGGCCGGCTATGCCGGGCTTGCAGTCTCGAGCCTTGTCTGGTTCGTCTGGCGGCACGAGCTTGCCGACATGGCGGCAAGGGCGCTCGCGCCGGTCGGGGCGGGTTACACCGCTATCTGCCTCGCCACCGGCTCGATCTGGGGCAAGCCGACATGGGGCACCTGGTGGCAGTGGGAAGACCCGCGCATGACCTCGGTCCTCGTGCTGTTCTTTCTGTATCTTGGCTACATGGCGATCCGCGCCGCGATGGAGACGCGCCAGAAGGCCGCGCGGGCCGGGGCCATACTCGCCATGGTCGGGCTCATCAACGTGCCGATCATCAAGTTCTCAGTCGACATCTGGGCCTCGATCCACCAGTCCGCCTCGGTCATCCGCCTCGACGGTCCGGCGATGCCGGCCGAATACCTCGTCCCGCTGCTGGTGGGCGCGCTCGGCCATACCCTGTTGCTGGCGGGGCTCGTGTTCACGGGCATGCGCACGGACGTGCGCCGGCGCCGCGCCGACGCGCTCCTCATGCGCAGGCTGCAGGCGGCGCAGTGAGATGATCCCGCGTTTCGATCATACCGGGCCCTATATCTGGGCGGCCTATGGCATCTCGGCCCTGGTGCTGGCCGCCATCATCGGGGTCGTCCTGTGGCGGGCGGCGGCGGCGCGGGCGCGGCTGGAACGGCTCGAACGCGAAGAGGAGGAAGAAGCATGATGCGCTGGCTGGCAGCGGTGCCGCTTGTCCTCCTCCTCGCTTTGGGCGGGCTTGGCCTCGTGCAGCTCTATGACGGCGCCAAGCCGGGCTTCGAGCGGGTTAGCCGCAGCGCGCCGGAGCAGGACTTCCGGCTGCTGGGCGCAAGTGGCGAGGCCAGTTTCGCAGACCTCGCGGCCGACGAGCCGATCCTCGTCAATCTCTGGGCCAGCTGGTGCACCCCCTGCCGGGCCGAGCACCCCGTCCTGATGGCGCTGTCCGAGCGCTATCCCGGCCGGGTGCACGGTGTCCTGTTCGATGACAGCCCGGAGAACGGCGCGACATTTCTGGCCGAACTCGGCAATCCCTTCAGCACGGTCGCGATTGACAGCGATGGCCAGCTCTCACTCGATTTCGGCCACACCGGCGTGCCCGAGACCTTCGTCATCCAGCCCGGCGGAACGATCAGCCTGCACGTGCGCGGCCAACTCACCGAAGCGCATTTCGGCGTCATTGCCCAGGAGATGAGACCTTAGCCGAAGCGGTCACTGCGTCGATGAAGCCGAGCGCATGGGCGGCCGACCAGTCGGCTTCGCCGCGCAGCCGGGCGATCTCGAGACCGTCCGGGCCATAGATCACCGTTGTCGGAAAACCGGTCGCCCCCGCAGCATAGACTATGTCCCAGGCATCGGGCGGGGCAATGGTGAAATCGATGGTGCCGCCGGTCAGCTCCTTAAGGCGGCGGCGGGCATAATCCTCGTCCTCCCGGGCATCGACGCTGATCGCCACCACGTCGAACCGCTCCCCGCCGCGCGCGCCCTGCAGTGCACCAAGATGCGGCATCTCCCGCTCGCAAGGGGCACACCAGGTCGCCCAGAAATTCACCAGCACCGTCTTGCCGCGCCAGTCACCAAGCGTCACCGCTTCGCCCTCCGCATTGGTGAAGGGTGCATCCGGCGCCGGGCTGCCGGCCTGCGAGAAATCGAGACCGGCGAGGTCGCCGGTGGCAAAGCGATCGAGCGTTGTGCCGCCGCGCAAGCCGGATGCGGCTGTGGCCAGCACGTAGACAATCGCGGCGAGTGCGACCAGAAACAGGCCGATATAGACAGGACGCATGGAACAGGCTCTCCGTGTCGGGCCAGGCAGAAAGGATAAGCGGGATATGGCGGACGCGCCGGAGAAAGGCCAGCAGATGTGGGGCGGGCGCTTCGCCGCGGGACCGGCCGACATCATGGAAGCGATCAACGCCTCGATCGATGTCGACCGTCGCCTGGCTGCCGAGGATATTGCCGGCTCGCGCGCCCATGCCGACATGCTGGCTGCCCAAGGAATCATATCGGCCGCCGACAATGCCGCCATCCAGCAGGGACTGGAGACGATCGCCGCCGAGATCGATGCTGGCACTTTCCCCTTCGACCGGGCGCTTGAAGATATTCACATGAATATCGAGGCGCGGTTGCAGGCGCTGATCGGCGAGCCGGCCGGCCGGCTGCACACGGCCCGCTCGCGCAACGACCAGGTGGTGACCGATTTCCGCCTCTGGACGCGCGGCGCGCTTGGCGAGACCAGCCTGCTGGTGTCGCTGCTGCAAGCGGCGCTGGTGCATCGCGCCGGTGAACATGTCGAGACGGTGATGCCGGGCTTCACGCACCTGCAGACCGCCCAGCCGGTGACCCTCGGCCACCACCTGCTGGCCTATGTCGAGATGCTGGAGCGCGACCGCTCGCGGCTGCAGGCCTGCGCGGCGCGGCTCAATGAATGCCCGCTGGGCGCGGCCGCCCTGGCCGGAACCGGGTTTCCCATCGACCGCGAGCAGACCGCGCTCGCACTCGGTTTCCACGGTCCCATGGCCAACAGCCTCGATGCGGTCTCGGCGCGCGATTTCGCGCTCGAGGCGCTTTCAGTGCTCGCCATCGCGGCGACCCACCTCTCGCGCCTGGCTGAGGAAATCGTGCTGTGGACCTCGGCGCCGTT
Source organism: uncultured Hyphomonadaceae bacterium (assembly GCA_964506685.1). GTDB lineage: Bacteria > Pseudomonadota > Alphaproteobacteria > Caulobacterales > Hyphomonadaceae > UBA5336. The sequence continues at coordinate 88,750 of CAZDMQ010000001.1, forward strand.
CGGCTTTGCCAGCCTCTCGGACGCCTGGTCGACCGGCTCCTCGATCATGCCGCAGAAGCGCAATCCCGATGCCGCCGAACTGGTCCGCGCCAAGGCCAGCCAGGTCACCGCCGGCTTCATGTCACTGCAGGGGTCGGTGAAGGCCCTGCCGCTGGCCTATGCCAAGGATCTCCAGGATGACAAGGCCACGGTCTTTGCCGCGTTCGACACGCTGGACCTCTGCCTGCGCGCCATGCAGGGGATGGTCGAGACCATGACCTTCCACAGGGAGGCGATGCGCAGCGCAGCGGCGGCGGGCTTCTCGACAGCGACCGACCTGGCGGACTGGCTGGTCCGGGCGCTCGGCATGCCGTTCCGGCAGGCGCACCACGTCACCGGGGCGCTCGTCGCCCGGGCCGAGGCCACCGGCTGCGACCTGTCCGAGCTGTCACTGGACACGATGCAGGCGGTAGAGCCACGGATCACGGCGGATGTCTTTTCCGTCCTCACCGTGGACCGGTCGGTTGCGAGCCGTACATCCCATGGCGGCACGGCCCCTGTTCGCGTCGGCGAAGAAGTGTCAAGATGGCGGCTTAGGCTTGGACTGGAGACCTGACCCATGACCCGCATTCGGCCTGCACTCCGTGCGTTCATTCTTGCCGGCGCGCTGACGGGCGCGCTGGCCGGCTGCGGCCTGACCGGGGACCTGCAGCGCCCCGATCCGCTGTTCGGCGATCCCGATGATCGCGGCGCGGCGAGCCTGCCCGACCGGGATGTCGAACGTGGCCTGCCGGACACCGGCGCCGCCTCGCCTGAGGATGAGGACGGCGACGAGACGGACGAGACCGGCCTGCCCGACGCCGAGGATGAGCTTCTCGGCGGGCCGGGCGGAGGCTGAACCAGGTGGCGCGCCGGTCTCACCGCACCGCTGCGGGCGCAGTCCTTGCTCGACGGGGATGGGCCGCACTGACACGGGCCGGACTGACGCGGGGCGCACTGGCGCTGGCCTCACTGGCCTTGGCCGGGCCGGCGCTGGTCGCCTGCGAGGGGGCGCCGGAGCGCCTGGTCACCTCGCAGCCGTCCCATGGTCACGACCTGCCGGTCTCCGTGCCGGTCGCCGTGACCGGCCTGGACGAGCCGGCCGGGCCGATCCTCAATGCCGATGGGGGAGAGGTGCCGAAGGGGGTCTATACCGCACCGGTGACCACAACCGGACTGGACGAGCCTGCCCCGTCCGGCGCGTCCTGAGGCGGAGCGGGCATGCACCATTTCGCCTATCGCAACGGCCACCTCTACTGCGAGGAAGTGGACCTTGCCGGGATCGCCGACGCGGTCGGTACACCGTGCTATGTCTACTCCACCGCCACGCTGACGCGCCACGCCCGGGTGATTGACGAGGCGTTCCGCGATATTCCCAGCCTGATTGCCTATTCCGTGAAGGCGAACGGCAATCTCGGCGTCCTCGCCACCCTGGCCCGTGCCGGGTGCGGCGCCGATGTCGTCTCGGCCGGTGAATTGCAGCGGGCGCTGCAGGCCGGAATCCCGGCGGGACGGATCGTCTTCTCCGGAGTCGGCAAGACGCGGGCGGAGATGCGCCTCGCCCTCGCGGCCGGTATCCATCAGTTCAACGTCGAGAGCGCCGGCGAGCTTGAAGCGCTCGATGCCGAGGCCCGCGAGATGGGGCGCAGGGCGCCGGTGGCGCTGCGGGTCAATCCCGACGTGGCCGCGGGTGGACATCCCAACATCTCCACCGGCAAGTCGGGCGACAAGTTCGGCATCCCGTGGGAAGAGGCCGATGCCGCCTTCGACCGGGCTGCAAGCCTGCCGGGCATCGCGCTATGCGGCGTTGACGTCCATATTGGCTCGCAGATCGACGCGCTGGGGCCCATGCGCGCCGCCTTCGCCAAGACGGTGGCACTGGTGCGCCGGCTCCGGGAGCGGGGGCTCGATATCACCCGCGTCGACCTCGGCGGCGGGCTGGCCATTCCCTACCGGTCCGGAGATGCACCCCCGCCGCCATCGGCCTATGCGGAAATGATCCGCGAGGTGATCGGCGATCTCGGCGTCGAGGTGATTGTCGAGCCGGGCCGGGTCATCGCCGGCAATGCCGGGGTGATGCTGACAGAAGCGCTTTATCTCAAGTCGGCACAGGACCGGACCTTCCTGGTGGTGGATGCCGGGATGAACGACCTGATGCGGCCGGCACTCTACAAGGCGCACCACGACGTGCTGCCGTTGATCGAGCCGGCTGCGGCGACCGCGCCCCTTGCCTATGACATTGTCGGACCGATCTGCGAGTCGACGGATAAGTTCGCCACCGCGCGGTTGATGCCTGCGGTGCGGCCCGGGGACCGGCTGGCCTTCATGTCGGCCGGTGCCTATGGCGCCGTCTTGTCGTCGCAATATAATGCGAGGCCCCTGGTTGCCGAAGTGCTGGTCAGCGGCGCGCAGTACAGCGTGGTCCGGCGGCGGCCGGCGTTCGCGGAGATGATCGAGCTGGAGCAGATACCCGATTGGCTGACCTGAACGGAATACCCGGTGCCGAGCGCCGCATTCGCGGGACACGCGGTCGCCTGACCCGGCTGGCGCTGGTCCGGGCCAGCGGATTCGCATTGCTGTTTGCGGCGCTCTACGTCCTGGCGGCGATGCTCGGCCTGCTGGCGCGTCAGCCGGAGATTGC
>CAZDMQ010000001.1:91418-149949 GCA_964506685.1 uncultured Hyphomonadaceae bacterium
GGAGCGGCTGCCCCTGTCGGCGCAGGCCGGTCTGGCGCTCGGCTTCCTTGCCGGCCTGGCGGTGCTGGCGGTGCGGGCCGTGCGCCGGTTCCGGATGCCACGTCGGACAGAGGCAATTGCAGCGCTCGATGTCCAGTCCGAGCTGCGCCCGCTGTCGGGCCTTTCCGACCGGCCGGTCCGTCCCGCCGGCGACGGACGACTCCTCTGGGAGGCCCACCAGGTCCGGCTCTCCGAGGCGGTCGGCGAGCTCCGATCGCCCGATCTGTCCGGCGCCTGGCGAGCGGCCGATCCCTGGGCGCTGCGGTTTGCGACGCCGCTGGCGCTCGGCGCAGCGCTCGCGGTGAGCTGGAACGCGGTTCCGCAGCGGCTGGAGCGCGCGTTTGCGCCGGATTTCGGCGCCCTTGTCGGAGCCAACCAGCTTCGGGTCGAGGCGTGGATCACTCCGCCGGCCTATTCCGGGCGCGCGCCGGTGTTCCTTGATGTCGGCGGCGAGACTGACCGTGTGCGGGTGCCGGCCGGTTCGGCCATCACGCTGCGGGCGTTCGGCCGGACAGCGCCCCTGCTGCGCATCGCGACCGAACAGGACCGGGTGCAGCGCCGCTTCGAGGCGATGCCGGACGGCGCCTTCGAGGCGGTTGCCGTGCTGACCGCTGACAGCGAGGTCAGCGTGCGCTGGTGGGGCGAGCGGGCGGGCTGGACCATCCTCGCTTCGCCTGATGACCGGCCCGAGGCCCGCTTCGTGGAAACCCCCGTGGTGACCGAGCAGGACAGGACCCGGTTCACCTGGGCGGCCAGCGATGATTACGGTATCGAGAGGCTCGTGCTGGCGCTGAGCCTGCAGGCGCCCCCGCCCTCGCAGGACGCCGCGCCGGTCGAGGACAGGGTCACCGTCCCGCTGCCCGGCAGCGGGGTCCGCGAGGCCGGAGAAGAGACCGAGCTTGACCTGACGCGGCATCGCTGGGCCGGCCTGCCGGTGACCGCACGGCTGGTGGCGATCGACGGGGCGGGCCAGGAAGGGGCAAGCGCGCCGGTCGACTTCACCCTGCCGGAGAAGCTCTTCCTGCAGCCGCTCGCGCGCGCCGCACAGGAGGTGCGTGTCACGGTCCTGCGCGAGCCGGCCGCCTATGGCGAGATCGGGATGAACCGCGAGGCCCTGACACCGGACGCGCTGAACACCCCGGCCACGGCACGGCTCGAAGCGGCGCCCGACGGTGTGCGCCGGGCGGCGGCGATGCTCGATGCCCTGACCTTTGAACCGGCGCGTTATTTTGAGGATCCGGGCCTCTATCTCGGATTGCGGGCGGCCGGTGACATTCTCGGCACGGCGGCAAGCAAGCCCGAGGCCGACGCGGTCGACCTGTTGCTCTGGGCGGTGGCGATGAAGGCTGAATATGGCAGCAGTGCCGACGCCCTGCGTGCGCTGCAGGCGGCCCGCAAGGCGCTTGAACAGGCGCTCCGCAATGGCGCCTCGGAGGATGAGATCCGCCGGCTGATGGAGGCGTTCCGCGAGGCGGCCAACAATTACGTCGCGGCCAAGCTGGCCGAGGCCATGGCCAATGGCGGTGAGCCGGCCCCGAGCACTGAGGACGGCATGGCCGGCGGCGGCCAGGGCCTCGGCAGCAAGGATTTCGAGGACATGCTGGATGCGCTCGAGGATCTTGCTGACACCGGCGCCTCGGACCAGGCCCGCCAGCTCCTGTCGGACATCACGAACATGCTGGAAGCGCTCGAATTCCAGCAGGGCGGGTCCGGCGGGGAAGGCGGCTGGCCGGGCATGCCGGGCCAGTCGGCCGAAGGCGAGCCGGAAGAGGGCTCGCCGGAACAGCAGGAACTCACCGGTGCGCTTGAACGGCTGTCCGAACTCCTGCGTGAGCAGCGCGAACTGAATGATGACACGATGCGGGCGCAACGCGGCGAACTCGATCCGTCGGCCCCCGGCCAGATGCCGGAAGGCCCGCCGGGGGAGGGCCAGACCGGAGAGGGCCAGGGCCAGTCCGGCCCTGGCGCGACCGGTGATCAGGGCAACCTCGAAGACCTTGCCAATCGCCAGGGCGCGCTGGGCGGTCTGGCCGACCGGTTTGCCGAGGCGATCGAGAATGGTGAGGTCAACGGGCCCGGTAAAGCCGAGGGCGAGAGTGAAGGTGACGAGGGCGAGGGGGCGACGGCCGGCGGTGAGGACAACCCGGACGCGGGTGGCGAGGCCTTTGCCGGGTTTGACGGGCTGGGCGAGGACGCGCGCGAGGCGCTGGATGCGATTGCCCGGGCGCAGCGGCGGGCAGCGGATGCGCTGGACCGGGGCGATCTTGCCCGGGCGCGGCGGCTGCAGGACGGGGCCACGCGCGAATTGCGCGACCTGTCGGGCGAGCTGGCCGGTGCGCTCGACCAGCTGGCCGAGGCGGAGGACGGCAGCCAGGTGGGTGATAGCACCGAGACCGATCCGTTCGGACGGCCTGTGGGGGGCGTGAATGACGGCGAGCAGGTCGCCATCCCCGATGCTGCCGAACGCCAGCGCGCCAAGGACATTCTTGAAGAGTTGCGCCGGCGCTATGACGAGGCCGATGATGCAGGCGAAAAGGCGTATCTGCGGCGCCTGCTCGAGCGGTTCTGATCATCGCCCCGCGCTGTGCCAGCTTTACCTGCTTGTCGACGAGGGGTAGGACCCTCCCCATATTCCTTCCGGTGCGGCTTTGCGCACCGGCAGACCGGAGTGCTTATGGCGAAAGAAGAACTGATTGAATTCAACGGGACCGTTGTGGAACTGCTTCCCAATGCGACGTTCCGTGTGAAGCTGGAGAATGATCACGAGATCATTGCCCATACGGCGGGCAAGATGCGGAAGAACCGTATCCGCGTGCTGACCGGCGACAAGGTGCTGGTCGAGATGACCCCCTACGACCTGACCAAGGGCCGTATCACCTACCGCTTCAAGTAGCGGTCACCCCGCGCATGCCGGACCCCGCCCCGCTGATTCTTGCGAGTGCCAGTCCGCGCCGGCGCGATCTCCTCCGACAGATCGGCATCACCCCCGACGAGATCCGGCCCGCGGATATCGACGAGACACCGCGCCGGGGAGAACTGCCGCGCGGCCATGCCCTGCGGCTGGCCGATGGCAAGGCGGCGGCGACCCACGCACCGGGCGCCTATGTGCTGGCCGCCGATACCGTTGTCGGGGTCGGGCGACGCATCCTGCCGAAGACCGAGGACCGGCAGGCGGCCGAGACCTGTCTCAGGCTGCTGTCGGGGCGCGCGCACCGGGTCTTTACCGGCATTGCCCTGACCGCCCCGGACGGGCGCCGGCTGCTGCGCGTGGTCGAGACGCGGGTGCAGATGAAACGGCTCAACGAGGCCGAGATCGCCGCTTATCTCGAAAGCGGCGAATGGGACGGCAAGGCCGGCGGCTATGGCATACAGGGCCTTGCCGAAGCCTATGTGAGGTCGCTTTCGGGCAGCTATAGCGGGGTGGTCGGGTTGCCCCTGTTCGAAACGCGGCAGATGCTGGTCGGGGCGGGTTACCTCGCCGGTCAGGAGGAGGTTCCGGCGACCGGCGCGCTGCGTGCGCGCTCATAGGTGGTCACCGACCAGGCGCCGCTGCTGACCGGTTGCCCCGTGCCGATGGGCCGGGCGCATGGGCCGAGCCGGTAGGCCTCGATCGCATAGGGTTTGTCGCTTCCTGGCCATTTTCGGTACGCGATCAGCACTGTGTAGGCATATTGCAGTCCGGCATTGCGGAGACCCATGCGAAATCCGCGATCGGTCTGCCAGCGTTGCCAGTGCCAGTCGGAACTGAACCGGATATACGGATCGTCGGCCTTCAGCGCGGCGGCCGAGGCGTAGGGCGCCTCGCCTGTCTGTGACTCCGCTGCAGCAAGGCCAAGCGCGGCCTCGATGATCTCCTCGTCGCCGGCGATTTCCAGCGTGTCTGGGCAGATGCGGGGATCGGGGCCGCGGATCGGATCATCCCCCAGCGTCCCCATGATATAGACAAGCGCCGACACGATGAGGATCAGGCCGAGATAGACTGCTGTTCGCATCGAACCCATCCGGATGCCGATCTCCGTGCTGACCGCCAGGCCGTCAACCTTGCAGGCCGGCGCGGGCTGGCGGGCTCGCCGTCGCTTAGGCGGCAGGGGTCAGACCGTGTCGTCCCAGCGACGGCTCAGGCGGTTGGCCGCATTGATGATCCCTACCATGGAATAGGTTTGCGGAAAGTTGCCCCAGAGTTCGCCCGTGGTGGTGTCGATGTCTTCCGACAGGAGGCCGAGCCGGTTGCGGTGGGCCAGCACGTCCTCGAACATCGCCCGCGCCTCCTCGACCCGGCCAATCCGGGCCAGTGCATCGATGTGCCAGAAGGTGCAGGCGGTGAAGGCGGTCCTGGGCCGGCCGAAATCATCGGCTACCCGGTAGCGATAGACGTGATAGCCCTCGCGCAGTTCGGCATCCACCCGCTCGACGGTGGCGATGAACCGCGGGTCGAGGGGGTCGATGAAACCGATCTCCGCCATCAGCAGGACCGATGCATCAAGGGCGTCGCCGCCGAAGGCGCCGGTGAAGGCGCGCCGGTCCGGGTTCCACGCTCGCTCAAGGATCGCGGCGCGGATCTCGTCGGCCCGCTCGTGCCAGAGCGCGGCCCGCTCGGTCCGGCCGAGCACGGTGGCGATGCGCGAAAGCCGGTCGCACGCGGCCCAGCACATGATGGCGGACGAGGTGTGGACGTCGGCGCGGCCGCGATACTCCCAGATGCCGGCATCGGGCGTATCCCAGACCGCATAGGCGCGTTCGCCGACCTGCTCGAAATGCTCGAACTCGAGGAGACCGGCGCGGGCGAACAGCCGGTCGTCGAAGAAGGCCTGTGTCGCGCCGAGGATGACGTGGCCGTAGACGTCGTGCTGGACGTGCTCGGCCGCCTGGTTGCCGAACCGCACCGGCCCGTTGCCGCGATAGCCCGGAAGGTCCGGAGCGACGGCCTCGGTAAGGTCGGTCTCCAGCGCGATGCCGAAGACCGGCTGGATGTGACCGCCCCGGGTGTGCGCCACCGTGTTGCGCAGGTAGCCGAGATAGCGCTCCAGCGTGCCGACGGCCGACAGCCGGTTGAGCGCGGTCACGGTGAAATAGGCATCGCGCAGCCAGCAGAAGCGGTAGTCCCAGTTGCGTTCCGATCCGTCATGCTCGGGAATGGAGGTGGTCAGCGCCGCGACAATCCCGCCGGTTTCCTCGTACACGCAGAGCTTCAGCGTGATCGCCGCCCGGATCACCGCAGCCTGGTAGTCCGGCGGGGTGGCCAGCCGGCGCGACCAGTCCTGCCAGTGGGCGGTGGTCCGGCGCAGCCAGTCATGGCTGATCTTCTCGACGCTGTCGGACAGCGATTCATCGGGGCCCAGCACGAAGCAGAGCGGACTGTCGAGGACGAACTCGCGCGCATCCATCACGTAGGAGACCGCAGCATCGGTGGTCACGCGGAAGCCCGCTTCCTCGTCGAGAAAGCGGATATGCGAGACGCCGCGCCGCACCGGCATGGCGCGGGCGCCCCGGGCGGTTTCGGGCGTGAGGTGCACCGTGATCTTCGGCATGCCGCTGAGCGGTTCGATGATCCGCACCATGGACGCGGGCCGGAAGATCCGTCCTCGCTGGGTGAAGCGCGGCGCAAAATCGGTGATCCGGACCGATGAGCCATCGCTGGCCGTGAGCACGGTCTCGATGATCGCGGTGTTCCGGAGATAGGCCTGTTCGCTCTTCTTCTGGCCGGAGAGATCGACCGAAAACCGGCCGCCGCCACCGAGCAGGGCGTTGAAGACCGGCTCGCCATCCAGCCGCGGCAGGCAGAGCCAGTTGAGGCAGGCCTCGCCGTCGACCAGGCCGGCGATGGTGCCATTGCCGATGATGCCGAGCTGCAGGTCGGGCGGGTTGGGGATGTCGCGCATCACGGGCACGGTGGCGAACTGCCGGGTTGCGCACCCATCGGGGGCGCTGTCAGGGTATGCAGGCCGGCGCGCAGCCAGTCCCACACCGCCTCGGGGGCCCCGAGCCGGTAGGACGCCACGCTGTCGCCGCTGCCCACCTTGATCGCCAGGCCGCCCAGGCGCAGGGCCACGGCCATGGCATCCTCATCCGTCGTGTCGTCGCCGATCATCACCGGGATGCGGGCGGCGAAGGCGGGCTCTTCCATCAGCCGTTCCAGCGCCCGGCCCTTGTGGGCATTGGCCGGTTTGGTCTCGAATACCATCTTGCCCTGCTGCAGGCTGTAGCCCTCGATATGGCGCACGAGATCGGCCAGTGCATCGAACAGGGCAGCCTCGACCCCCGGCGCGGCGCGGTAGTGAACTGCCACCACCGGGCCTTTCGGTTCGGCCCAGGTTCCGGGAAAGTCGGCGGTGATGGCTTCGATGTCGGCGACCAGCGTACCGGGCGCGAGTGGGGGGGCAGTCGCCGGGGCCTCGCCCGGTGCGCAGATCTCGAGGCCATGGCTGCCGGCCCGCCAGATCGTTTCCGGCACCCTCTGCGAGAGGTCGCGTACATCCCTGCCGCTGATCGCCGCCAGGGCGCCATCAAGCGCAGCGGACAGGCGCGCGAGCTGCTCCCCGCCGCCTTCGGGCAGGGCAACGGCCAGCGGGTCGGGCTGGATCGGGGCCAGCGTTCCGTCGAAATCGAGGAACAGCGCGTGGCGGCCCGACAGGGGCGGGGGGAGCAGTTCGGACAGCATGCTTCGCTCCCTACAGCGACTCGAAGCGCCCGAGACAAGCCCTGATACTGATCATTTTGCCGCTGCGGCTTCCAGGTCGGCGAGGAAATTGCGCCGCCACCAGCCAATGTCCTGCGTCTCGACCACCTCACGCAGCACCGCCCAGCGCTCCTTGCGCTCCTCCAGCGGCATGGTCAGGGCCTGGTGGATGGTCTCGGCCAGCCGCATCGTATCGTAGGGATTGACGATCAGCGCCGCCTGCATCTGTTCGGCCGCGCCGGCGAATTCCGACAGGATGAGGACCCCCGGATCCTCGGCGTTCTGCGACATCACGAATTCCTTGGCGACGAGGTTCATGCCATCCCGAAGCGGGGTAACGAGGCCGACACGCGCCATGTTGAACAGCCCGGCCAGCGACTCGCGGCCATAGGACCGGGCGAGGTAGCGCAGCGGCAGCCAGTCGAGATCGCCATAATCGCCATTGATCCGTCCGGACAGCTGGTCGAGTTGCTCGCGCAGGTCGCGATAGGCTTCGACCTTGGACCGTGAGGGCGGCGCGATCTGGGTGACCGAGACCTTGCCATGCAGTTCGGGGTAGGAGTCGAAGAGCTGGCCCACCGCTTCGAACCGCTCCGGCAGGCCCTTGGAATAGTCCATCCGGTCAACGCCGATGACCAGCTGGCGGTCTCCGAGAAAGCGGCCGATGGCGCGGCCGGCATCCTTGGCCTCCTCGCTCTCGACGGCCTTGGCGAAGCCCGCAGCATCAATACCGATCGGATAGGTGCCGACCTTCACCTTCGCACCGTAGGCCTCGATATAGCCGTCGCCGAGATCGACACCGCGGCAGTCCTCGACCAGGTAGCGCGCGAAATTCGAGCGGTCCTTGTCGGACTGGAAACCGATCACGGAATAAGCGCACATGGCCCGGGCGAGCCACTGGTGTTCGGGGAGCGCCCGGAAGATTTCCGGTGCCGGGAAGGGGATATGGAGGAAGAAGCCGATCCGGCCGTCCCAGCCCTGCCGGCGCAGGCAATCGGCCATCAGCAGGAAGTGGTAATCGTGCACCCAGACCGTGTCATCCTCGCGCAGCCGGTCGATGATCGCCCCGGCAATGCGCTGGTTGACGGCCGCATAGGCCTGGAAGGCGGTGCTGTTGAACTGGGCAAGGTCGATACGATAGTGGAAGACCGGCCACAGCACATTGTTGGCATAGTCGAGATAATAGCCCTGGTGTTCCTCGTGGGTGAGGTCGGTCAGCACGAATTCGACCCCGTCATCGCGGAAGACATTCACCCCGCGCGGCGCTTCGTCGACAAGGTCGCCGCTCCAGCCGACCCAGGTCCCGCCGGTTTCCTTGAGCGATTCCCAGACCGCGACCGCCAGCCCGCCAGCCCTCGCCTGCTTTTCTGCAGCGGTGCGGTTCGAAACGGCGATCAGTCGGCCCATGGGTTCAGTCCTCGTTCCTGTGGGGCTCTGCAACCTGGGCACAGGCCGGCAGGGTCGGGACGGCCGCAGGGGCAGCGGTGCGGAGCAGGGCTTTGATCATGATTGTGACTCCGATGGTTGAACCGATAGGCTATGCCGACTGACCCTATATAGGCAGGAAGCGGTGGGGGACGTCCAGTCATGGCCCGAAAAGATGGGAAATCCGGACGCAGGGCCGACACCTTCCTCGTCGAGGCCGGATATTTCGACAGTCGCTCTGCGGCCCGTGCCGCGATCGAAGCCGGGTGCGTGCTGGCCGACGGCGTGCTCGTCAGGCGGCCAAGCCAGATGCTGCATGCCGGCATGGCGATCGAGGCCAGCCCGGCCCATCCCTATGTCTCCCGGGGCGGGGTGAAGCTGGCCCATGCGCTGGGCGCGTTCGGCATCGATGTGGCGGGGCGATGCTGCCTCGATCTCGGTGCCTCGACCGGCGGGTTCACCGACGTCCTTCTGCAGCGCGGTGCAGCGCACGTCATCGCGGTCGATGTCGGGACCGGACAGCTGCATCCGCGCCTGCGCGACGATCACCGGGTCCGGGTCCTGGAGCAGCAGGATGTCCGCACGCTCGAGCCGGCCATGATTGGGGCGCTGCCGGATCTGCTTGTCGGCGATCTCAGCTTCATCAGCCTTGAAAAGGCGCTGGCCGGCCCGCTCTCGCTGGCCGCGCCGGTGGCCGATCTTGTCGTGCTGTTCAAGCCGCAGTTCCAGGTCGGCCGCGCGCATGTCGGACGCGGCGGCCTGGTACGTGCCGGCGAGGCGGTGGAGGCTGCCGAGGCAGCGTTCACGCGCTGGCTGGACCGGCAGGGCTGGGACATCCTGGCCTGGGAGGACAGCCCCATCCGCGGCGGCGATGGCAATGCCGAACGGCTCGTCCACGCCCGGCGCCGCCGCTCCATGGCGCAGCCCGGCTGATCCGGCCGGCCCGGCACTCCTCCGGGCCGAAGGACTTCGGCGGGCCATGTCGATCCATCGCCCGCCGGTTTGTCAGGTTACCGGACCGGTTGGGGACCGGTCCTCGCCTCTTCTCAGGCGCCCATGCGCTCGATGATGATGGCCGGGGCCATGCCGCCGGCAGCGCACATGGTGATGAGGCCGTACTTGCCGCCGGTCCGCTCCAGCTCGTCGAGCACGGTGCCGATGAGGATCGAGCCTGTTGCCCCGATGGGATGGCCGAGCGCCATGGCGCCGCCATTCACGTTCACCTTGTCGCGCGGCAGGTCGAGATCGCGGATGAATTTCTCCGCCACCACGGCAAACGCCTCATTGATCTCCCAGAGATCGATATCGTCCCGCTTGAGGCCGGCCTTCTCCAGCACCTTCTTCGCGGCGGGGACGGGGGCATTGAGCATCAGCGTCGGGCAGTCGCCCATGTTCGCGGTGGCAACGATCCGCGCGCGGGGGGTGAGCCCGTTCTTGTCGGCATAGGCCTTCGAGGCCAGCAACACCGCACCGGCACCATCGACGACGCCGGAGGAGTTGCCGGCATGGTGGATATGCTCGATCCTGAGGTCGGGATATTTCGCATTGATCAGGCCGCGATAGGTGGTGCCGTTCTCGTCCAGCGGCACGTCGGCCAGCATCTCGAAGGCCGGCTTGAGGCTGGCAAGGCCCTCCAGTGTGGTCTGCGGGCGCGGGAATTCCTCGCGGTCGAGCGCGAGCGTACCGTCTTCCTTGTAGACGGGGATCAGCGACTTGTCGAAGCGGCCTTCCTCGATGGCGCGGGCGGCCCGCTTCTGGCTCTCGACGGCCAGTTCCTCGGTGGCCTGCCGGGAAATGCCCTCCATGGAGGCGATGGCATCGCCGCACACACCCTGGTGCGACTGGGGATGCCTCGCGCGCAGGCTGAGATTGCCGTTGTCCATCATCGGCGGGCTTTTCCGATCGGCTGTGGACGCGGTGTAGGACATCATCTCGGTCCCGCCGGCGACGACGAGATCCTCCATGCCGGACATGACCTGGGCGGCGGCGAGGTTGACGCTGGTGATGCCGGAGCCGCAGAAGCGGTCAAGCGTGACGCCTGAGGCCTTGATGTCATAGCCGGCATCGAGCGCGGCCATGCGGCCGAGGTCGCCGCCCTGCTTGCCGCGCTGCGATGAGGTGCCCCAGATGACGTCGTCGACTTCGGCGGTATTGAGTTCATTGCGCTCGGCCAGTGCCTTCAGCACGGTCGCGGCGAGATGCTGGGGGTGGCAGTCCGCCAGCGCCCCCTTGCCGACCTTGCCGATCCCACGCGGGGTGCGGCAGGCATCGATGATATACGCTTCGGCCATGGTCTGTCCTCCTGTATCACTTTTCTAGCCACTGAAAGCAGGGCCGCGCTTGCCCCTACGCAAGTCAAGTCCCGGTCGCTGGGACTGCGCGCCTTTCTCGGGGGGGCTGGCGAGCGATACCTGTGTCTCGGCGCCCGCTCGCAGGGGCCGCTCGGACAGCGCGCTCGCCTCATGCGTGCAAGGATGCATCACCGGGAGCGAATCATGGCGGCACGCGGTGTGTCCGAATTGATCGCACCGTACCTTTGCGCCATATGTTTACCGAAGACCAAGAACGTCGGGGTGTCCGCCTTAATTGGGCCTCGACAGGGGTATAGTGCCGGCACCGAAGATGTCGGGTCAGTGAGCGGGCAGGGTATCCATGTTGAAACGGCTTTTGATTGTGACGATCCGGGCGATCCGTGGAAGCTCCACGGGCAAGGCCGTTGCCGTGCTGACCCTTGTGGGGGCGGGCTATGGCGCCACCCAGCTCGCCACGCTGATGTCGGAGCGCTCGCAGCAGAAGACCATGCTTGCCGGCACCGATGACACGCTCGCGACCGACCCGCCCGATCGCCCGGCCGGGGCCTGGGTCGAGACGCTTGGCGACCGCGACTACGAGAAGATCGTCTCCGTCGCCCTGCTGCCAGGGGACGAGGTTGCCTTTGCCGGTCTGAGCGTCGGCCTCGATCCGGCAGACGGTTCCGAGGCCCGGCTGGTGCGGGCCAGCGCAAGCGGCGAGATCCTGTCCGAGACCGTGCTCAACGGGCTGGATAACGCGACCGTTTCGGACATCGCGCTCGGCAGTGATGGCGAGGCCTTCTTCACATCGTGGCAGGAAGGCGCGATCCGGCTGACCAAGCTCGATCCCGGCGGCCGGTTCCTTTGGGAACGCGAGTTCACCGTGTCCAATCCGTCGGCGCGGGTGCTGGTCGCGCCGGCGCCGGACGGGGCGGCCATGGTGCTGCTGTCGGAAGCCTTCAGCGAAGGCGAGATGCGGATCATGCGGCTCGACAGTGACGGCCGGGTCGTCTGGCGCCGCGACGTGACCGCTGCGATCGGCGGCCCGCGGAGCCTCGGCATCGAGGCGGATTCCATCGGCGGGGGCGTGTTCGCCGCCTCGGTCACGCCGGAAGATGGCGTGCAGGGGGTCGAACTGGTCCGGCTCGACCGGCGTGGGCGGGAAATCTGGCGGCAGACCGTGCAGACCACCGCCGAAGCCGGCCTGTCCGATCTCTATGTCGACGCCGACGGGGTCTCGGTCCTCATCGGCGGCGCGGGGGCACAGGTGTTCAAGCTCGACCCCCTCGGCCAGTTCATCTGGGCCCGCGACCTGCCCGATATCCATGCCACGGGCAGCAAGATTGTCGGTCGCAGCGATACGGGCGAACTGCATGTCATCGCCCAGCCACTGGGCACCGATTCACCCGAGAGCCGGCTCTGGATTGCCAGCTTCGATGCCGACGGGCGTCCGCGCTGGACCCGCCTGCGCGCACACGCGCAAACCGTCCGGATCGAGGATTTCGAAGTCGACAGTCGCGGCGGCATCTATGCCGGCGGCGCGATCAGCCGGCGGCGCAACAGCGATACCGACATGCTGATGGCGTTCTTCACCTCCGATGGCGAGTTTCCGGAGGCGTTCACAGCCGTGACCCTCGGCGAGGAGGATGTCTCGCGGCCGGCCGGGCGCGGCCCCCTCGTTTCGCTGGAGACCGGCGAAGCCCTGCTGTCGGCCAGCCTGCCGGCAACCGGAAGCGGCACGGTCACCAGCGAGGGGAGGGTCGTGGCCGAGCCGGCTGCCGCCATTCCCGACCCGGTTTCCAGCGTTCGCGAAGTGTCGTCGCCGGACGCCCTTGCCGTGGCCGCCGTGGCCGTGGCGCCCGAAGCCGTCACCGAGACGCCGGGGGAGACCGGGACCGGTGCTGCCGGCGCGGACGAACCGGCGGGCCAGACAGCGCCGACCGGCACTGCCCTTACCGGGGATCGGGCCGGGACCGGGGACGGGGCTGCACCTGCAGCCGGTTCGGCGGAGGCCGGGGACCAAGTGGCGGCCATCGCGACCGACCCGGCCGCCGGAGCGCAGGACCCCGGCACACAGACCGCTTCGACGACACCCGTGCCGGCACCTGCCCCCTCGCGCTCGCCGGTGCAGTCGATTGCCGCGCCCGCCGGCACGCTGTCCGGCACCTTCAGTTATGACTGCACGTTCATCTGCCAGGCGACCATGGTCGATGAGAGTCTGAAGTTCCCGGTCACGCGCCGGATCGAGGATGTCTCCGAGGCCAATGCGGACCTGTTCTCGCTCGACGCCATGGCGCTCGATTCCGGGGTCTGCCTGGCCGAAGGAGGCCGGGTGCCGTCGGGTGCGCGCCTGCCGCCGGTCTGCGAGCGCCTGAACTGAGGCGGGGCCCGGCGAGATCCCCGCCCCGCCGGTGACAAGTCTGGTGCCGATCTTGCAGTTTGCCGAAAGAACCGGTTGGCTTTTCCTGTGTGAGACGGTTTACCCGTCGCGCAGGGGCAACCGGGGGCGAGCGCGGGTGGATGACGATGGACATCAGTATCTGTATTCCGACATACCGGCGGAACGAGCAGCTTGCCGAGCTGCTGGCGGCCCTGCAGGGCGTGACCGCGCCCGAGACGGGCGGCAAGACCCGCATCCTGGTCATTGACAACAATCCCGGCGGGGAGGCCCGTCCCGTGGTCGAGGCTGCGGCCGCACAGGCCGGGGGCTTCCCCATTTCGTACATCCACGAAACCCGGCCGGGCGTGTCGCATGTCCGCAACCGGGCGCTGGAGGCCAACCGGACAGGCGATTTCCTCGTCTTCATCGATGATGACGAACTGCCGACCCGGGACTGGCTCGTGGCGCTCTGGGCGACCTGGCAGAACACCGGGGCAGCCGCCGTGTTCGGCCCGGTCCGCGCGGTCTATGGCGAGACGGCGCCGGCCTGGATGGTCGCCGCCGGCATCCACGACTGTCCCGTCGACGAGACGGCCGCGCGTACCCATCCGGGGTTCACCAATAACTGCCTGATCCACCTGCCGCGGGTGCGCCAGCACGGGCTGGGCTTTGATCCTGCGCTCGGCCTGACCGGCGGCGAGGACATCATCTTCTTCGATGGCCTGCTGCAGCGCGGCGAACGGCTTGCCAACGCGCAGTCGGCCTGGCTCACCGAACGGGTCCCGCCGGAGCGGGCGACCACGGGCTGGCTGAAGCAGCGCTGGCGCCGGGAGGGGGCGACCGATGCGCTGCTCTACCATCGCCGCCGGGGCGGCACCGGCAGCCGGTGGCGGGCAGTGGTGCAGGCGGTGCCGCGCCTTGCAATCGGCGGCGGGCTGACACTGCTCGACTGGCTTGCCCATGGCGGCCGCATGTCCGCCCGCGTTGCCGGCCATCTCTACACCTTCCAGCGCGGGCGCGGCATGCTCGATTTCGCCTTCGACAAGCGGCTCGAGGAATATGCCCGTCCCGCCAGCGGAACCGGGCCGGGAGCAGGGCCGGGTCCGGTCATGGGACCCAACACGAATGGAGCGAATGCGCATGGCTGAGGTTGCCGTTCTCATCGCCGTCTACAATGGCGAAGCCTTTATCGCCGACGCCGTGCGGAGCGCACTGGACCAGACCGTCGAGCCCGAGGTGATCGTGGTCGACGATTGTTCCACCGATGCGACCTGCGCAGCCGTGGAAGCGGCCGGCGCCGGCTCGCCGCGCCTGACCCTGGTGCGTCAGCCGCAAAACATGGGGCCCGGTGCGGCCCGTAACCGGGCGCTGGAACTTGCCCGGGCGGACTGGGTCACCGTGCTCGATGCCGATGACCGGATGGCGCCGGACCGGGTCGAACGCCTGCTCACGCTGGCCGGGACGGGCGACTGGGACATGATTGCCGATGATATCATGCGCATTACCGATTGGGATGCGCTCGACAGCTATCGCCGCCAGTGGCGCGAAGGCGAGATCGGCCGGCTCGAAGTGGGCTTTGCCGATTTCATCCGCGAGAACCATCGCGACATCTGCGGCGAGGGACGCGAACTGGGATTCCTGAAGCCGCTGATGCGCCGGACGGCAATGGAGGCCGCTGGCCTGCGTTACAATGAAGCGATGCGGCTGGGCGAGGACTACGACCTCTATGCCCGCGCCCTGCTGGCGGGGCTGCGTCTCCTGGTCGTCGATCCACTTGGCTATTACGCCTTCGAGACCCCCGGCTCGCTGAGCAAGTCCCACTCGGTCAGCGCCCTCGAACAGGTCTATCGGGCCGACCGGGCCATGCTCGCCAGGCCGGGACTGGATGCCCGGTCGCGCGCCGCCCTGCGGGCCCATCGCCAGCTCACCCACCGCAAATGGGCCTGGGCGCGGCTCATCGAAGCGGTTGGAAATCGCGACATCGGCGAGGCGGCCCGGTGCTTCATGGCGCCGCCGGATGTGATCGGTGTTCTCCTCTCCGGGGTCTTCAGCCACTTCTTCGATCCGAACCACCCGCGTCGCGCGAAGTCGCTTTCCTCGGCCTGACCTTGCCCGCCATGGTGTTGGCGTGATCTTTGCTTGCCTTGTGCGCCCCGTCTTGTCACACACATCGCAAACGGGCAGGACCCATGATCGTCAGACAGAAAGACTGAACTGGGATGAGTGTAGTGTTCCGTGATGCGTACCAGTCCATGAAAAGGGGCGGGGAGGGCGCTGTGAAAAGAGGGCGAGGCAAGCTCCGGCGCGCAAAGGACAAGCTGCTCGCCTTTGTTCGGGAGATCGAGGAAGAGACCCGGCCGCGCGTCGAGACGCCCCTGCCGGTGAACCCTGCCATTGTCGAGGACGACGCGCCGGTGGGCTTCGAAATGGCACCACGCGGGATCGACGCCCGGGCGCCCAATGGCATGCGGATCTACGCGGTGGGCGACATCCATGGCCGCGCGGACCTGCTCCGGCGCCTGATCGCAATGATCGAGGAGGATGCGGCCAGGGCAACGGAAATCAGGAAAGTCATTGTCTTTCTCGGGGACTATGTGGACCGTGGCTTTCAGTCCCGCGATGTCATCGAATACCTGTCCAGTGGCGTGCTGGAGAATTTCGAGACCTATTTCCTGAAGGGCAATCACGAATACGCCTTCGAGATGTTCCTCTCCGATCCCGCCTTCGGTCCCGAATGGGCCCGGTTCGGCGGCGCGGAAACCCTGATGTCCTATGGTATCCAGCCGCCCCGGTCGAAGATCGACAAATCGGGCTGGGAGCAGGTCTGCGCGAAGCTCAACCAGGCCCTGCCGGTCGAACATCGCCGGTTTCTCAACGGGCTTCTCCTGTTCAAGGAACTCGGCGACTACCTCTTTGTCCATGCCGGGTTGCGGCCCGGCCTGTCCCTGGCCGATCAGAACGAGCGGGACTTCCTCTGGATCCGCGAGGAATTCATCAATGATACCGGCGCCTTCGACCGGATGATCGTGCACGGCCACACCCCGATCAGCGATCCTCACCACGATCATCGCCGGATCGGCATCGATACCGGAGCCTACCTGACCGGGAAACTCACTGCAGCGGTGCTTTCAGCAGACGAGGTCAGCTTCATTTCCACGTGAATCCCGGTTAAGGGTCATTACGAATAATATGGGACAGTCAGAGGCCAGAGCGTAACCGGCTTCCGGCTATGGGGCCCGATGACTTGGGAAAGGGAATGAGAATGAACCGGATCGCCCTGATACTCGGAGCCATGATGATGCTCCTCCTGCTCGGCCTCGGCGCCTGCCAGCAGAGCACGATATCCTCGTCCACCGTGCCGGTCGCAGATCAGCCGCCGCCATTTTCCGAGCTCGAGTACCGGCTTGGCGATGGCGACTCCCTGCGCGTGACGGTGTTCGGTGAACCGGACCTGACCGGCGAATACCAGGTCGACGGGATCGGGAATATCTCCATGCCCCTGATCGGGACGTTCGAGGTGGCCGGACTGACGGTGAAGGAATTTCAGACCCGCGCGGAAGGCATGTTCCGCGAGGGGGATTTCCTGCGCGAGCCGCGCGTGAGCGCCGAAGTGACGACCTTCCGGCCCTTCTACATTCTTGGCGAGGTCAACAATCCCGGCCAGTATCCCTACACCTCCGGCATGACCGTGCTGAAGGCCGTCGCAACGGCGCAGGGGTTCACCTATCGCGCCAATCGCCGGAAGGTCTACATCCGCAGGGAAAACGCCGAGACCGAGCAGGAAGTCCCGCTGACGGACACCACGCCGGTGCGGCCGGGCGACACGATACGGATCGTCGAGCGCCGGTTCTGACGCGCTGGTCCCCCCTGTGTCCCGTGCGTGTCCCCCCGCGCCCGCGGGCATGGATGCAACCGCTCGCGGGGCCTTGCACGGCTCTGCATTGGTGGCGGGCGTAGCGGTTCGGCGCAGCCTTAACGCATCGGGAGGGATTTCGTGAAACCCTGCCAAACAGGAGGCGAATCGGCAGGGGCAGTCCGAGGGGCTGCTGCGCTGCAGCAAAGTCTCTGGCGTTGTGGAAGAACCCGGTGTATTCCGGAGCGGGGCACAGGTGCCAGCTTGGGGAGACCGACGGTGAAGCCACCTTGTTTTAGCAGTGTGAACTGGCCGGTTCGCCTTGACACAAGCCGTCTGGGCAGCGCCTAAAAGATGAAGGTGCGAAGGGGGATGCCAGGTATGGCCGGTGGCACGCGAATTGAATGCCGATCTTCGAGGACTGGAACAGTGTTTGCAGTGATCGGCCGGCACGAAGGAACCCCGCAATGACGACGATCAAGACCGCCGGCCTTCTGGCCATTGCTGCCACGGCCGTGACCCCGGCCGCCTTTGGTCAGGACTATTTCACCCGGGACCGCTACGAGAAGGTCACCGATCGCTACCAGCCCGATTTTGACCAGGAGCCGGTCCGGGTCGGCACATTCCTCGCCACGCCGGTCCTTACGGCGGGTGTCGAGGTGATCGACAATGTGTTCGCTGTGCCCGACGACGAGCAGGGCGACGTGATCGCCGTTCTCGGGGCCGCCTCGGGGCTGCAGTCCGACTGGGGGCGGCACGAGGTCGGCGCCGATGTCGGTATCGCGCACCGCGAATATTTCGATTTCACCGATGAATCCGTGACGACGCTGAATGGCAGCCTGCGGGGGCGGGCGGATGTCACCCGGGACTTCACGCTGGACGGCAGTGTCTATGGCCTGGCGTCGGCAGACCCCCGGACCTCGGAAGCCATCAGTGAGCTCTTCGCCGAACCGGTCGAGTTCGATCGGTTCGGGGCAACGGCACAGGCCAATTACATCCGCGACCGGATCCGGTTGCTTGCATTTGCCGGTGTCGAGACGACCGAATATGACGATGCCCTGCTGACCAGTGCGGCAGAGGCGCAATTCCCCGACGAAGAAGATCGCGCCCAGCTGGCGAACCAGGGCTTCCGGTCGAACACGCGGTCGCGGGTTGGCGGGCAGGTGGCCTATGCGATCTCCCCGGACGTCGCCGTCTATGCCCAGGGCGAGGTCAACCAGCGGGAGTATGATGAGCTGACCCCGCTGGAGGGCGGCACGATCCTCGCCAACCGGGACTCCGAGGAGTACCGGCTTGAAGTGGGGACCGATTTCGAATTGCCGAACCTGCTGCGCGGCGATGTTGCCGTGGGCTATCTCGAGGAAACCCGGGACGATCCCAACTTCGTCGATTTCGATGGCCTGTCGCTCGATGCCACGCTGAACTGGTTCCCGACCCGGCTGACGACCGTCACGCTGAATGGCGGCCGTCGAGCCGTGGATGTCGGCCTGCTCGAAGCCGGCGGCGCCCTGGAGACCGATTTCGGCGTCCGCGTGGACCATGAACTCAAGCGCAACATCCTGCTCTATGCCCGCGGCGACTTCATCAATCGGGAGTTCGATGACGAAGTGGTGCCGGGCACGACGGAAACGCGCGACGATGATACCCTGCTCGCCGGGTTCGGAGCGACCTACAAGCTCAACAAGCGCTTCCACCTCGATGCCGGCTACAGCCTGTTCGACCGGAGTTCGAACAACGAATTCGTCGAATTCACTCGCAATGCCTTCACCCTTACCTTGCGCGTCTATCCCTAGCCGCTCGCGCCAGATGGGCCAGTAGGGCCCAAGGAGTTGTACCCCGTGAACAAGCAGAGCGCCTTCTCGATCCC
Organism: uncultured Hyphomonadaceae bacterium; assembly: GCA_964506685.1. GTDB lineage: Bacteria > Pseudomonadota > Alphaproteobacteria > Caulobacterales > Hyphomonadaceae > UBA5336. The sequence continues at coordinate 109,950 of CAZDMQ010000001.1, forward strand.
GGCGGCCGTTCCGGCCAAGGCCGTCATGGATATCCAGCCCGATGACAAGCTGGTCGACGTCAAGGCCCTGATCCGCACGGTCCGCCGCCGGTTCTGGCTCGGCCTGCTCAGCGCGCTGTTCACCTTCCTCGCCGTGGCGATCTACACCTTCCAGCAGACCCCGATGTTCACGGCGACCACACGGCTGGTGCTCGATACCCAGCAGGATGCGTTCGATATCGGCAATGACCTGCTCGGCCTGCCGGCCAATACTGCCGCGATCGATACCGAGCTTGAGATCATGCGGTCCGAGACGCTGCTGCAGAAGGTCGTGCCGCGCCTGTCGCTGACCGATTTTGCGGAGTTCAACTGGCAACTTCAGGAGCCGTCACTGCTCAGCACCGTGAGCAAGCAGGTCTCCGCCCTGATCCGCTCGGACGAGGGGCCGGCGGTGGCGCCGACCGAGGAGGAACGGCAGCGGGGCCTGACGCGTTATGCGACCTTCCGGCTTGGCCAGGCGATAGATGTGTCCCGGATCGGGCCAACCTATGTGATCGACGTCACGGCCCGCAGCGAGAACCCGCAACTCGCCGCCGATATCGCCAATGCCGTTGCCGACCAGTATCTTGTCGAACAGCTCGAAGCGAAGCTGGAGGCGACGCGCCGGGCCAATCAATGGCTGTCGGACCGGCTTTCCAACCTCAAGGACGAGGTGGACGCCAAGGAACGGGCCGTCGAGATCTATCGCGCCGACAATGACCTGCTGAGTTCCGAAGGCTCGACCCTGAACCAGCAGGTGATTTCCGACCTGACCGCCCAGCGGTCGCTGCAATCGGCCGAACTCAGCGAGGCCCAGCAGCGTCTCAACCGGGTGCGCGACATCGTCCGGAATGGCGGCGATACGTCGTCGATTGCGGAAGTGCTGACCTCGCCTGTGATCAGCCAGCTTCGCGCCCAGGAGGCCGAGGTCCAGCGCCGCCGTGCCGACCTTCTGACGAGTTACGGCCCGCGCCACCCCAACGTGCTGGCGGTCAATGCAGAACTGGCCGACGTGACCCAGCAGATCGATGCCGAGGTGACGCGGATCATCTCCAATCTCGAGAGCGAGGTCGCGATTGCCCGCGGCCGGCTCGACTCCATCGATCGCGACCTTTCTTCGGCCCGCAGCAAGCTGGCCACCAACAACAAGGCCGAAGTCACCCTGCGCCAGCTCGAGCGCGAGGCGGAGGCCAGCCGCGCGCTCTATGAGAACTTCCTCGAACAGTTCAAGGAGTCGAGCGAGCAAAGCGACCTTGTCCAGGCCGATGCGCGCATCCTGTCAGAAGCCAAGCTGCCGACCCGGCCAAGCTCGCCGCGGACCGGCGTCAATCTCGTCCTCGGCCTGCTGATGGGCCTCGTCGTGGCCGGCGGCCTCATCTTCCTTGCCGAACTCGGCGAGAACCATTTCAGCACCAGCGAGGAAGTCGAGCGTATACTCAGGACGCCGGCGCTGGGGTCGATCCCGCTGCTGACCGGGCTGCGCGGCCTTGGCAAGAAGCCGAAATCGCCCGCCGATTATGCGATCGAGAACCCGCTATCGGCCTTCTCCGAAAGCATTCGCAACCTGCGGGCCTCGATCATCTTTGCCGACCTCGACAATCCGGCCAAGACCGTCGCCGTCTGCTCGTCCCTGCCCAATGAGGGCAAGACCATGACCACCTATGCGCTCGGGCGGATGTCAGCCGTTTCGGGCTCGCGGACCCTGGTCATTGATGGCGACTTCCGCCGCCGGCAACTCACCGAAGCCACCGGCGTTGAACCGGACGTGGGGCTGATCGAACACCTCTTTGGCGAGGTGGCTCTGGAACAGGCCATGCTCACCGACGAAGCGTCGGGGCTCGACATCCTGCCACTCTCGAACCAGCGCAACACGCCGCGCGACGTGTTCGGCTCGCGCTCCTTCGATGCGCTGCTGCAGCGGCTGGAAGAGCATTACGACCTGATCGTGATCGATACCGGTCCGCTGCTGCTGATGGCGGAAAGCCGGGTCATCGTCTCGAAGGTGGACCAGGTGATCGTCGTGGCCAAGTGGCGCAGCACGACCCGGGCGGCGCTGAAACAGACCATGGGCATTCTCAACCAGTTTCACGCCAATGTCGCCGGGATCGTTCTCAACTTCGTGGATATCCGCAAGAAGCGCCTGCTGGAGAATGGCGGAGCGACCTACAAGGCCTACTCCAAGTACTACTCCGAAGGCGCGGTCTGAACCACCCGGCCGGCGGGATCTGGGCCGGCCATCCGGCGCCGGTCGGGCGCGCCGTGCCTGCCGGAGCTCGATGCCCTGCGAGGTCGTGCGCGGTCAGATACTCCAGTGGCGGTTAGATACTCCAGTGTTCGAAGGGCAGACCTGTTGCAGCCCGGAAGCGCTGGGCGTCGTCGGCAAGGCGCCCGGCCATCTCGTTGCGGACCGAGTCCGGGATCGGGGGCGGAGGGGGCTTCGGCGACTGTCGCGCCACGCTCCGTTTTGCGACGTTGACGAGCGAACGGGGCATGTGGCCGCGCAGGCGGTCGCCGATCTCCGAGCGGCGAAGCCGGTTCCACCAGTCAGGCGCGCGGGCGAGTTCATCGAAGGAATTTGCCGGCCCGGCTCTTTCGGGAAGCGGCACGGGCGGCACCCCCAGCGTCCTGCAGATCTCGGCCACGGTTGCTTCCGGCTCACGTACCAGCGTGTCGAAATCCAGGATCGTGACCTGCTCTCCGAAGCGTTCCCAGAAGGGCTTGAGGCAGGTATGGTATCGGCTTGCATGCAGGATGTGCTTGCCTGACCATGTTGACAACAGTCGTTCGGGCTCGGGCAGGTCGTCCTCGAGATAATGCGACATCCGATAGTGCGAGATCGACCGGGCGACGGGGTCCCGCGCCAGGAAGAAGATCTTCATCTCCGGATTGGCCTCATACAGGAGCTGCGGCGCGTCCGGGTTCACGTCCGTCTTGGCATAGTTCGGGGAAATGTCGCCCCACAGGGCCGTCTCGTCATCGAACTGGCGGGCATACCAGTCGAGCCCTTTCGCGACGGTCTTGCCCGAGCAGAAGAAATCGGTTTCCTTCATGTGAGGCACGCAGATGCCCGGAACCGCCCGCAACAATTCGTAGATCTGCGTCGTGCCGGCGCGCATCGCACCGATGATTGCGAAATCCGGTCGGGGTCTGCCGTCGTGTCGGGCCATGCGAAAACCTGTCCTGTCAGACGTCATGCTGAACCTTGATATGCGCTCGGCGGCCGGATTTCGAGCCCGCTGCATGCGTGATGCCCCATTCTCGCGAATACGTCCATGGCCCGGCCCGCCTCCGCCGAAACCCCTTTTCGATACGGCGTCTCTGGATTACTGTTCTGTGGAAATGGTGTGGGAATAGAACATGAAAATTCTGGCGGGACTGATTGGCCTGTGCCTCGTGGCAGGCGTGTTCGCATTCGCGGCCCTTAGCCCGTCGGTGCCGAAGCAGGCGAGGGCGGATGTACAGGCGCGCGAGGGGGCCGGTCCTGAACCGTCCGGCACCCGTCCAGCCGGGTCCGATGCGACCGCGGCGATCCTGCCTGACCAGTTGCCAGCCATCGAGATCCGGGGGGCGCCCTCTTTCATGCAGCGCTTTGACGAGCCGCTGGAGCCGGAAGGCTGGTTCAAGGCCAATTTCGTCTACCGCTCGCAGACCCAGCGGGCCGGCTGGTCGAAGGAGAATATCATTGAGAGCGATGCGGGCCTGACCTTGCGGCTGACCCGCGAGCCGAAGGCGTTCCAACCCTATAGCGGCGCCGAGATCAACCGGACGAAGAAGTACCATTATGGCCGGTATGAAGTGGTGATGCGCGGCGCGCCGGGCTCCGGGGTGGTCTCTTCCTTCTTCACCCACACGAACGAGTATTTCGGCGATCCGCACAATGAGATCGACTTCGAGTTCCTTGGCTATGATACCGCCATGGTGCAGCTGAACTACTACTCGGAAAGTGGCAACATGCAGGGCCATCTCGTGGACCTGCCCTATGATGCCGCCGAACACTACCAGCTCTACGCCTTCGAGTGGATGCCGGAGCATATCGACTGGTTCATCGGTGACCAGCACGTCCTGCGCGCGACCGAGGCGAGTACCGGGCTCGTGATCCCCCACCGGCCCTCGCGCCTGATGATGAACATCTGGAGCGGCTCGGAAAGGCAGTACAAGTGGCATGGCGAGCCGACCTTCGAAAGCGGGACCAGCGCGCACTATCTCTGCGTCTCCTACAAGGCGCCGGGCGACGAGGCGGCGGCCCAGTGCAGCGACTGGTTCGTCGCCGATGTGCCGGCACTCGGCGCGGCCCCCAAGGCGGACGCCCGCCACTGAGGCCGGTGATCGGGACCGGAGATCGAGGGAGCCGATCCTGCTGGGCGATCAGGGCCGGGGCGCCGCAGCGCTGAGGTCGCGTCCAGCGCGCGGGAGGGAGACGTGCCACCTGCCACTTGCCAACCTGCCACTTGCCAGGGGCCCTTCCGGGATGGCGCGCATTTTGCTGGCACCACCACGATGGCCCCGACGGGTTGAGTTAGGCTGATCGCATGACCACAATCGCCTTCTTCGGACATAATGTCGCCGACGCTGCCATTCGCCGGCGGATCGAGGCGTTCGAAGCCGATGGGCTGGACGTGCGGGGATATATGGCGCGGCGTGGCCCGGCGTTCGATCCCGGCTGGCCGGTTGTCGACCTGGGCGAGACGCGTGATGGCGCCTTCGTCCAGCGCATCCGCTCGGTGTTCAGCGGCGCTGCCCGCGCGGCTGCCGATCCCGCGCTCGATGGCGCCGATGTCCTTTACGCCCGCAATCTCGACATGCTGGCGACGGCGTTCCTCGCCAAGCGCAAGCGCGGCCTCGGAACGCCCGTGATCTATGAATGCCTCGACGTGCACCGCCTGATGGTGCGCAACGATCCCGTCGGGCTGGGGCTGCGGGCGATCGAGCGCAGCCTGCTGTCGCGCTGCCAGGCGCTGGTGGTCAGCTCGCCCGGCTTTCTCGCTAATTATTTCGAACCGCGCCATGCCGGGCGCTATCGCAGTGTCCTCGTCGAGAACCGCCTCGCCGAGGGCATGGCCTATGGCCCCCGCCCAGCGCCGCGGACCCATGATGCAGCCGCGCCGCTGCGGCTGGGCTGGGTCGGTGTGCTGCGCTGCGGACGCAGCTTCCGGCTGTTGTGCCAGCTTGCCGATGCCTTTCCCGGACGGCTCGAGATCCACCTGCATGGCCGGCCGGCCCACAATGAAATCGACGATTTCGACGCGCACATCGCCCGCCGGGCAAACATGACCTATCACGGCCCCTACAGGGCACCGGAAGACCTTGCCGGCATCTATGCCGGGATCGATACGGTCTGGGCCGGCGACTTCATGGAGGCGGGCTACAATTCGGTCTGGCTGCTGCCCAACCGGATCTATGAGGGGGGATACTATGCGACCCCGCCGATTGCACCGGCCGGGACCCAGACGGCCGCGTGGATCGACCGCCATGACAGCGGTGTCCTGGTCGCCGAGCCGCTGGAAATAAGGCTTCCCGAAGCGGTCGCCGCCCTGATAGAGAACAGGCAGCCCCTCGCCGATGCGGAGACGAGATTGCGTGCCCTGCCCGACAGCGTGTTCATCCAGCCGAAAGGGGAAATGGCCAGACTGTTCGGCGAGGTGATGGGCTGGACTGAAGGATCCGTTTCCGCATGAGCGTTGCAGCAACCCGTTTCCTCAATCCCTACATGGAGGAGCCGACCGCCGGGCGGACAGTGGAGGTCGGCCGGGGCGCGCCGCTCTGGGAGCAGGCCCTGCTGTCGCTCTGGATGTATGTCACGATCGCCGAGTTCGAAGGCGACCAGTTCCTGCTCTACCCGCTGGCCCTCTACTGGGCCGGCATGCTCGTGCTCCGGCGCCAGCTCATCCTGCCGGTGCTGCGCCGCTCCTGGCTGATCTTCTCGATTCCCGTGCTCGTCACCCTGTCCATGGCCTGGTCACCGGCCTCCTCGCAGGCAATGCGGCTCGGCATCTTCATGCTCCTGACCAGCGGCATCGCGGTGTATGTGGCCGCCCGCTTTACCCTGGCGCAGGTGATCCGATGCCTGTTCCTTGCCGGTGTCGCCGGGCTGGTGTGGACGATGCTCTCGCCTATTCCCTATGAGCTCGGGGGTCCGTTCGGCCACAAGAACATCCTCGCCAAGCGCATGATGGTCACCGCCATGGCCGGGCTCGCCATCGCCTACAATCCGCGCGAGGGTGTCCCGCTGCGCCTGTTTGGCCTGGTCATTGCCCTGGCCACCGCAGCGATCGTGGCCCAGTCGGGCTCGGCAACGGCCCTGGTCTTCCTGCTTGTCTCGGTGATTGCGCTGACCCTGTTCTGGGCCGTCTGGATGGGCGCGGCCAGGGTGCAGTTCCTGCGCGGCACGCTGGTGCTGGTGCTGATGACGGTGCTCGTGGGGATCGGGCTGTTCCTGACCTCGGTGGACATCAACGCGCTCTGGATCGGCTTTCTCGAGGCGCTTGGCAAGGATGCCACGCTGACCGGGCGGACCCAGCTCTGGGAAGCCGCCGCGAACGTCGTCAAGGAGCGACCGGTTTTCGGCGTCGGTGCCGAAGGGTTCTGGATGTGGACCAGCGGGGAGGCCTTTACCCTGCTGGAAGCGAGCTACAAGCAGGCCGGGACGCGCTTCAACTTCCACAGTTCCTACTACGAGATCCAGGTCCACCTCGGCTATGTCGGTCTCGCCTTCCTGTGGGCGACCGTGATCTGGTGCCTGTTCCGCAGTGGCCTTGCCTGGGTGAAGTCGCAGACCATTGTTCGCACCTTCTTCCTTCTGCTCAGCCTGATCGTGTTTGCCTACTCGTTCACCGAATCCCTGATGTACACCGTCTTCGACATGGATGTGACGCTGTTCTTCATCGCCGCTGCGGCGAGCACCTGCATCCCCCGGCAGATCGAGGATGCACTGGCCGCCGATGGACTTGACGCAAGGACCGTCGCCCAGGTCACGCTCAACCAGCCGCTTCGGCCGGGACACGGCATCTACGACGCATGAGCGGGGCTGGTGAGCCGCCCGCTGTGCCGGCCCGTGCGCCCGGCCCGTCGGAAGCCGGGGGGGCTGGTGCCGGGGCAGAGGGATCCGGGCCCGCAGGGCCGGACGTGTCGGTCATCATCGCCGGCTACCGGGCCGAAACCTTCATCCACCATGCGGTGGCCTCGGCGCTCGAACAGGAGGGGGTGACGGTCGAGGTGATCGTGGTCGATGACTGCTCGCCCGACGATACGGCGGGGGCGGCGCGCGCGGCCTTTCCCGGCGACACCCGGTTGCAGGCGGTGCGGCTGACCGAGAACGGCGGGCCTTCGGGCGCGCGCAATCACGGCCTCGGCCTGGCGAGTGGACGCTATTATGCCGTGCTCGATGCCGACGACACCTTTGCGCCGGGCCGGCTCGCCCGCCTTGTCGCCGTCGCCGATGATGCGCGCCTCGATCTCGTCGCCGACAATATGCAGCGGGTGCCTGTGCCCTGGGCAGCGGACATGGCCGGCCCGTTCCTGCAGCCCGCCACGATCGGCGATGGGGTCGATCTCGATCTCTCCACCTATATGGACCCGCGCAGCGATGCCCGGTTCGGTGCGCCGCTCGGTTATCTCAAGCCCCTGTTCCGCATCGAGACCCTGCGCCGGTTCGGCCTGTCCTATGATCCGGCGCTGCGCAATTCGGAGGACTATTATCTCGTGGCCGAACTGCTGGCGCGCGGGGCCCGCTACCGGCTCGTTCCGGAGGCCGGCTATAATTATGCGATCCAGGTTGGCTCGGAATCCCATCGCCTCGGGGCGGCTCGTGCGCAGGCGATCCTCGATGCAGAGACGGCTTTCCTCGCAGCGCATGGCGCCGGCTTCGATGCCGGGGCGCGGGCAGCTGCGCGGCGGCGCCGGAAATGGATCCGCGAGATGCGCCTCATCGAGCGCTTTGCCGAGGGGCTGAAGGCGGGCCGGCCCGGCGCGGCGGCCCTGGCGATCGGGACCGATCCCGGCGCGGCACCGGTGCTGTTGTCCTGGGGGCTTGAAGTGATCCGCAAGCGGACCGGCTGACCGGCCGGCGGTGCTACCGTGCGGGCGCGGGGGAGGTGTCCGGTCGGGGCGGCGGCGCTTGCGGCAGCGCGGCCCGCCCGGGTCAGAGGATGGCCATCACACCCAGGGCAACGGCGCCCCAGAAGGCCGAACACAGTGCCGTCACACCGAGCGCGACCGGGAGGGGGCGAGCGTACCATTCGATCCGGCCGGCGGCTGGTTCGCAGAAGAGTTGCGCATGCAGCGCGGGATGCACCGGTCGTGCAACGCCCCGGGTCCATGGCCCGTGGATCACGCGCTCCAGAGAGGCATGGCAGGCGGCGGCCTCGAGTGCGGGGGCTGTCGGGCTGGCGGGCGTTGACTGCATGGCGGGCTCCTGTCTCCTTGAAGGCGAGGATCGCGTCGATTTGTGTTGAAACTGGGTCAGCATCTGGGTGGTTGCATTCCATCTCGTGGCGAATTGACGGTCACGCGATGCGGGAAAGGATTGCGGCGCAGGTCACGCAGCGCGCGTAACTGGCATGGCGCTTGCTTTGATTGTCGCAAGACCACCGCCTGCAACCGTTTTCTGGTGAGACGCCGGGGTGGCCGGAAATGAAGCAGGACACTTCGGGAGAGTCAGATGATGTCTGCACGCAAGACCCTCACGCATCCGATCGTTTCGCCGGTAATCGGCGCGCTGGCCCTGGTCGCTGGTCTTGGCGGATGCGCATCGCAGAGCATAGGCAACCAGGTCGAACGGCTCGAGCCCGCTCCGGTCAGCCAGATCGGCAAACTCGGTGAGCGCGTCCTGGTTCCGGTCAAGGCCGATCCCATGGTCGCCGACGCGCTGCAGTCCGATGCCGTGCGCGGATTTTCCACCTATGACTGGACCGTTTCGGAGTACACGCCCGGCGCCGGGTTGCAGAACGTGACCTGGAACAAGAGCCATGTGGCGCTTGGCGCCGAGCACCTCAGCCTGATGATCACCGCCCCGGACCAGCGTGGACAGCGCTTTTCCAGCGGCGAGATCCAGACCCTGCAGACATTCGGTTATGGCCGCTATGAAGCGGTGCTTCGTCCGGCGCCCGGCAGCGGGCTGCTCTCGAGCTTCTATTCCCGTGCCGAGGGCGAGGGCGGTCGCGGTGCCAGCGAGTTCGGCTTCGCTTTCCCCGGCAAGGATACGCGCGAGGTGTTCGTGCGCCTCGTGGTCGATGGCGAGGTGCTGGTGCAGGATCGCCTGCCGCTCGAGTTCGACGCTGCCGCAGACTTTCACACTTATGGCCTCGACTGGACGCCGAAGGCGCTGGTCTGGAGCATTGATGGCGAACCGGTAAAGATGGTCGAGCGGACCCTGGCCATGCTGCCGGAGCGACCGGGCAAGATTTTCGCGAATGTCTGGGCCGGAACGCCGCAACAGGCCCACTGGATGGGCCGACCGCGCTTCCTGTCGGGCGTTTCGCTGGATATTGCGTGCGTGGTCCACGTGCCTATGGGCAAGACCGGCAAGATGTGCCATGCCGCGACTGAAGCCCCGCGTGCCATGGCGGTGGCCGGAGGGATGGGACGCTAGCGGGAACCCGGCAGAATGTTGTGTCGCAGCTAGAGGCGGAACCAGATATGGCAGATGGCGAAGCTCGCACGATCGGACCTGAGACCGGCGCTCTGGCCAGTGAGATCCTGGTCGCGATTCCGACGCTGAATGAAGCGCGCCACATCGAAACCTGTATTGCCAGCCTGATGGTCGGGGACGAGCGATTGTCCCAGGTCCGGTTCGTGGTCGCAGATGGCGGCAGCACCGACGGCACCCGCAAGATCCTCGACGGCCTCGCGGCCCGGTTTCCGAATGTCGACTGGATCGACAATCCCGGTCGGCTCCAATCGGCCGGGATCAACCGGGTTGCCGAACAGTTCGGCGATGGCCTTACCATTCTCGTGCGCTGCGATGCCCATTCCATCTACCCGCCGGGCTATGTGACGGCGGTTGCCGATGCGCTCAAGACGCGCCGGGTGGCCTCGCTCGTCGTGCCCATGGACGCGGTCGGGGAGGGCTGTTTCCAGAAGGCGAATGCCTGGATCGTGGACACGCCGCTGGGGTCGGGCGGCTCGGCCCATCGCGGCGGGACACGATCAGGCTATGTCGATCATGGCCACCATGCCGGCTTCGACCTCGCAAAGTTCGCGGAGATCGGCGGGTATGACGAAGCCTTCTCGCACAATGAGGATGCCGAATACGATGCGCGCCTCCGCGCCGCCGGCGGGGCCATCTTCCTTGATGCCGGTATCCGGATCCAGTACCTGCCCCGAGCCGGGGTCGGCAGTCTCGCGCGGCAATATGCAAATTACGGCCGGGGCCGCGCCCGCACCCTGCGCAAGCATGGCCTGTCGCCGCGCCTGCGCCAGCTGTTTCCGGTTCTGAACCTCTGCGGTATCGGCCTTGCCCTGCTGGCTGCTCCGTTCTGGTGGCCGGCGCTGGCTTACCCGCTCGCCTATCTGTGCGGACTCGGGCTGGCGTCGCTCTGGATGGTGGTCCGCCACCGCTCGCTGTGCGGGCTCTGGGCGGGCGTGGCGGCCGGTACGATGCACATGGCCTGGGCGGTCGGGTTCCTGCGCGAGCGCCTGTTCGGTCGCTGATCGCGCGTGCCGGGAGGGCGCAGGGGAAAGCCGTGTCCCATTTGCTCAAGGGGAAAAGCTGCCGTCAGTTGCGGCAGCCTTCAATACGACCCTGCGTGCCCGGATTGCGCCAGCTCTTGCGCGGATCTGGATCTCCGGGACTGTGACCGCTTCAGACGGCGCCGCGGGAGAGCAGGACGGCCGGGATGCCGAGGATCATGATCTTCAGGTCGAGCCAGAAGGACTGGCGCTGGGCGTATTCGACGTCCATCGCCACGCGGTCGTCATAGGTGGTTTCGCTGCGGCCGCTGATCTGCCACAGGCCGAAGATACCCGGGCGGTAAGCGTCATAAGCCTTGATGTCATCGCGGTACCGGACAACTTCATCGGCAACGATCGGGCGCGGGCCGACCACGGACATGTCGCCCCGGACAATGTTCCATAGCTGTGGTAGCTCATCGAGGCTGGTCTTGCGCAGGAAGCGGCCCACGCTTGTGACGCGGGGATCGTTCTCAAGCTTCTGTCGCGCGGCCCATTCGGCCCGCAGTTTCTCGTCGTTTTTCAGCAGCTCTTCAAGCCGCTGCTGGGCGTCAACGGCCATGGACCGGAATTTCAGGCACTTGAAGGACGTGCCGTCCCGGCCGCGGCGCGTGTGGGCAAACAGGATCGGGCCGCCATCGTTTGTCTTCACGACGATTGCGATGATCACGAGCACCGGCAGCAGGAAGAGCAGGCCCGCACCGGCGAGCAGCACGTCCACGCTGCGCTTCATGGCGCGTGCAGCTGGGCTCCGGGCGTAGGTGTTGTTCCGGGTCTTGCCGGCCTGGGCGGACTGGAAGTCCACCACTTCGCCGGACACGGTATTGTAGGTCATGGGGCTGGCTCCTGGTCCAGTTTTGACGCGTTCTGCGTCCGACCAAACAAGAACCGCGCCAGCCCGAGCCTTTTCTGCACCCATTTGCCACTCCCCACATCAACTCTTCTGAGCCTATGGCTCGTCGTCCTTAGCCCATCATCTCCGGCCTGTAACGCCCCCCGGCCCAATTTTAACCGACCGAATCAGCCAGTGTTCGAAAGATGGGCGGGCCGGATCTGCAATAACCATGGAGGCAGACGCGTTCATGCCGCGTCGGGCCAATCCTTGACGCTTCGTTAAGTCATGGCTGTATCCGTTTTACGACACCTTTCTCCTGCGGGGCGAAAAAACTGCAGCCTCGTCGCTGAGAGCGCATGTCCTGACCGGCAAACTGTCATGTCGGGCCCGTCCCTCGGCGAGGGCCGGTTCCGGTTGCCGGCCGATCCGACGGCCCCATCGCCAGCCAGTCGGGGAGGCGGGTGGGCGGGACGGACATTGCCTTGGCCGGATATCCTAGCGTAAGGAGTAAGAGGATATCGCGAGGGTTGTCCGAGCGGGGCCGACACAGCGGGAAAGATCTGCCGATGCCGAGACCTGCAGGGGTGCGCAATCGCGACTTCGAGGAAAAGAAGCGTGTCCTGATCGAGGCGCTGACGGAATTCGCCCTGGGATCAGACCTCCGCCGGCCCTCCCTGCGCCAGTTTGCCCAGGCCGCCGGCGCTTCGGAGCCGACGCTGCGCCACTATTTCGGCGACCGGCAGGGCGTCGTGGTGGCCATTCTCGAAACCATCGGGCGGCGCGGCCGACCGCTCTGGGACACCATTGCCACGCCAAGCCCGTCGCCGGGCGAGGCCCTGCGCGAATATTACCGGGTCTCCCATGCCGGCATGCGCCATGGCGGCTTCATCCGGGCCCATGCCTTCGGGATCATCGAGGGCGTTGCCGATCCGCACGTGGCGCGGGCCTATCTCGAACACGTCCTGGAACCGGCCCTCAGGGCGGTTTCGCGGAAATTCTCGGCCACGCCGGGCGCGCCGACCGACGAGAAGGCCCTGCGCGCGGCCAGCCTCGTCGCCCTGGCGCCGCTCCTGGTGCTCGGCCTGCACCAGGACCTGCTGGGCGGTGTCAGCGACTGGCCGTTCGATGGCGATGTCACGATCGCTCATCTGGAGACGTGGCTGGTGTCCGCATTCGAGGCCGGGGCGATCACCACAGATCCTGCAGCCGGGGGGCGAGCGATGCAGTAGCGTCCCCGGACCCTGGCTCTGCGCGGCGCTGCGCCGGATCCGTGGGCATGCCGGGTCGGATCAGGCCATGCCGGGCCATGCCGGGCCAGGTCAGGTGAGGTCAGGTGAGGTCAGGTGAGGTCAGGGCAGGGCGGGGCTTTCGGGGCGCAGGCCGAGCTTCTGCAGGATCGCGACAATGGCGCCGAGGATCTTGGTTTCCGGCCCCAGCGGACGGCCAAGGGCCAGCCACAGCAGGGCATGCACGCTGAAATAGATGCCCGCGCCCAGCCCGGCGACGAGGACGAGCGAGGCGAACTGGACCATGATCGGTCCGCCCTGCACAATCAGCATCGGGGCGAAGAACAGCACCGCAGCATACATCACCCCGGCCGACACGATCGAGCGCAGCAGGACCCGGATCTGTTCGGTCACGGGGATGCCAACCATTCTCTTCACCATGGACAGGCTGATCGCGACGCTCAGCAATGCCGTGCCGATACGTGACCACAGGACACCTTCGAGGCCAAAGGCCTGCAGCGCCCAGAGCAGCGGGATGATCCGCAGCAGGAAGGTGATGAAATTGCGCCAGAACAGCAGTTTTGTCCGGCCCAGCGACATGGCGAGCGCAGACGCCGGCATGTTGAGGTTGTTGAAGGCGATGACGGGCCCGGCGAGGGCAAGCACGATGGTTGCCGGCAGCCATTTCTCACCGAACATGATGGCGATGATCGGCTCGGCCAGTGCGCTCATGCCGAGGCCGAGCGGCAGCATCAGCGCAAAGGTGAAGGACATCGACAGGAGGAAGGCCCGCTTGAGGCGCAGCCCGTCCTTCTGGATCGAACTGAAGGCGGAGAACAGCGAGCGGTTGATCGGCGCGGTCAGCAGGGTCGAGACCCGCTGAGAGAGCTGGGTGCCGTAGGAATAATAGCCCATGGTGGCCTTGCCGAGCGTGGCGACGAACAGCCCGTCGGCCTGCCAGGTCAGGTGCCGGAAGACGTGCCCGAGACCGAGCCAGAGCGAATAGCCGAAGATGCGGCGGAAGGAGGCGAGGGTCAGGCGGGGCAGTTTCGGCTTGAGGATGAAGCTGATCAGCACGCCGGCGACACCGGAGCCGACCAGTCCGATCGGAATGGCCCAGTAGCTGCCCGTCTGCCAGGCAATCAGGATGATGGTGATGGCGGAGGTGAGCTTGACCGCAATCTCGGAAAACGCCTCGGGGCTGAACACCAGCGAGCGGGCAAATTCCTCCATGTAGGCGTTCCGGAGGCCGAGTATGGTCGGATAGGCGGCGACCAGCAGCATCAGCGGGAACAGGCGCGCATCGCCGTAGAACATCGAAATCGGCCAGGCGAGGGCGAGCAGCATCGCGCTGACGATGAGCCCGCGCAGGATGCCGAGCGTCCAGGCGGTGCCATAATCGTCACGCGTCGGGGCGTCGAAATGGATCAGCGCCGCCGCGGTCGGGAATTCGAGGATCGCGCCGATCAGGGTCATCACCGTGATCGCGATGAAGGCGAGGCCGACATCCTCGGGCGAGAGGAAGCGGGCGGCGAACATCATCGAGACGAAGCCGATCACCTGGCTGAGGAACCGGCCGGCCAGGAGCCATGTGGCTCCCCGGGTCACGCTGGCGGTCAGCTTCGGCATGAGGGGGCGCTCCGGTCGGTGTCCTGACGCAGCAATATACATCAGTCTGGTTGGGTGGGGACAGGAACGGGCCGGACAATCGGCCGATCCTGTCGAAGTCGGTCGGGTCGCCGGCCTAGGCCGGGCCCCTGAGGTCGCGGGCCCAGAGGGTGTCCCAGCGCAGCCGGCAGACCAGCTGCCAGAGTTTCGGCGCGTCCTGCCAGGGGGGCGGCGGTGCGCTCGTGCTGGCGAGGCTGGCAAAGCGTGCAAGGTGCGCCTCGGCCTCGGGGGTGCGGGCGAGATAGGGATTGGACCGGGCCTCGCGCCGTGCGGCCGGCCAGAGTTTCAGCACCCCGAGAAATCCGTCGATCGAGCCCCTCACGAACCCGGCGCGCAGCCCGGCCACGGTCATCACCATGAGTTCGGAGAACACCTCGAAGGCAGGCTGGCGCTGTTTCATCATGAGATAGACGTGGTTGCGCAGGTGGTAGCGGTAGCGGTGGTGTTTCCACTGCACGCGGTGCTCGGCCGAGACCTTGTGGCGGACCGCGAAGTCGCCATTGTAGATGATCGTGTAGCCGGCATTCATCAGCCGGTCGCAGAGGTCGATCTCCTCATGCATGAAGAACAGCGTCTCGTCATAGGCGCCAACCTTCTCGAAGGCTTCGCGGCGGATCATGTGACCGGCGCCGCAGAACTGTTTCGCGGGGAAGGTCCGGTGGGTCCAGGTCTCGGGTTCGAGCGGGCCGTAGCACCAGCTTGAGCGGTCGGGGAGGGGCGCATCGGTCGGGCTGTCGAAGACGTTGACGGCAAAGCCGAGCGCGCCGATCTCGGGATGGGCGTCCATGTAGGCGGCGGCGCGGGCGCAGACGGTGGGGTCGGCGAAGACCGCGTCATTGTCGAGCGCGACGATATAGTCGGCATCGCCCATCGCGCTGGCCTGGTTGCGACCACCGGCGACCCCGGCATTCTCTGTATTGTAGCGGACCTCGACGGCGGGCCGGTCATCGCAGAAGGCCTTCAGCCGGGCGAGGTCGGCCGGTTTCGTCCCCTGGTCGACGACCTTGACGCGCGGCTCGATGCCGGTCTGTTCGCAGCCGCTGCGGATGGCTTCGATCGTGTCGTCGGTGCGGTCCCATGACAGGATGATGATGTCGACAGCCTTCATGGCAGAGCCCTCGCCTTCTCACATCTCGCGGCTCCCTGCGTACCTTGTGGAAAACCCGAAGGGAAGCCGCCTGCTCACCCTCAATTCAAAAGTTGCGCCAAGTGACCGGCGCGGCGGGACGACGCGACAAATTCGGCCAGCGCTGCCGGCCTGGCCTTGGTCTTGCTGGGAAGCTGGGCAATAAGCCTTCCCCGAGGGGGAATGTGACGGGGCCAGGGCCGGGTGTCATGACGCAGTGCGAGATCATCATTCCCTTCTACCAGCGCCAGCCGGGCATTCTCGCCAATGCTGTTGCGTCCGTGTTCGCCCAGACCCATGCGGACTGGCGGCTGATCATCATCGATGACGGTTCGCCCAGCCCGGTCGAGGCCGACCTGACCGGGCTCACCGACTACGAGCGCACGCGGCTGCGGATTGTCAGCAAGCCGAATGGCGGGGTGAGTTCGGCGCGCAATGCCGGGCTGGATGCCGTTTCGGACAAGGCAGCGGTGGTGGCCTTCCTCGATTCCGACGATGTCTGGGACAGCGGCCACCTTGCGCGCTGCGTCGAGGCGCTCGGCAAGCCGGGGATCGACCTGTTCTGGGCCGCGGTCAGCGGCGAGACGTTCAGCGAGGATTATGCGCCGGTGTCGCGGGTGCTGGGGCGCGATGAGTATGAGCCGCTGCTGGACATGCCGCAGGGGTTCTGGGTCCGGGACCTGCGCCGGGTGCTGTGCGGGCCGTGGTGGCGGCACATGCACCTGTCCTGTACCGCGATCACGGCCGGGCTGGCACGGCAGGTCCGGTTCCGCGAGGACCTCCGCCTGTCGGAGGATTTCGCCTTCCTGATGGCCTGTGCGCAGATCGCCGAAGGGGCGATCGCCAGCGAGGCGCCGGGCATGGCGCGCGGCACCGGCGACAATCTCTGGCATGGCATGGCCTTCGAGGACCGCCGCCTGGCGCTGGAAAAGTACACCATGATGACGCTCTACAAGGCGCTGCGGGCCGATCCGGCGCTGGACCCGGAGGCCGGCAGGGTCCTCGTTGCCCGGATCGAGGGGCGGCGCCAGCAATTCTACTGGAACCAGGTCCACCGGCTGAAACGGCGCAAGCTGCCGAGTTTCGGGCTCTGGCTCCGCTGGATCGCCCGCGACCCGGCCATCCTGCGCACGGCGCTTGGCCGGATCCTGAAACGCGCGCCGCGTCAATCGCGCTATGTGATCCCGCTGGAAGAGGCCTGATCGGGCCGGCCCGGCCGCCCCCCCCGTGGGCGCGTGACGCCTCTCTCCAGGGCTCAGACGAGGTCGCTGTCGCTTGTGCCCTTGCCAAGGGCGAGGGCGGCGGCTGCAGCAATGAGGCCGGGATCGCGCAGGCTCCAGCCCATGAGCCCGGCGAGCTGGAGGGGTTTGCCCGCCCGGCGCCGCGCCATCTGCCCCCACAGCGCCTGGTAGCGCGCCCGCTGCTGGCGGCGGGCAAGCACCCGGCGGGACTCGGCCGACGGCGCGCCGCGCGCCCGGAGCAGTCCGAAAGCCGACCAGACGCAGAGCTGCTGGGCGAGGAAGGTGTCGGCGGTATTGTCGACGCCGTGGAAGAGATTGTCGCCGCGGCCGCGCACGGCGCCGGGCGCGGAGCTGATCAGGGTGCGGGCGGCAAGGCGCACGGCGTCGGCGAAGAACACGACATCCTCGGCGGCCAGCCGCAGGGCGGGCTCGAACCGGACCTTCGCCGCCAGCGGAGCGGCCATGACCATGGAGGACAGGTGCATGAAGCTCCAGTCGTGCAGCAACCGCTCGCCGAGTGCCTCGATTTCGTACAGCGGTGGCTCGGTCGCAACCGTGGCGTGGGGCCAGCGTGCGAGAATGGCACTGACATCGGCATGGTAGTCGAACTCGGCATCGCCGCCGATCGCCGCAAGATAGAGGCTGGCGCCATGGCCTTCGAGGGCGGTGCGGGCGCGGGCGAGGTGGCCCGGCTCCCAGGTGTCGTCGGAATCGAGGAAGGCGGCGGCCGTGTCGGTGGCCTCCTCCAGCCGGGCAAGGCCGGTATTCCGCGCCCCGCCCGGACCCTTGTTGGCCTGCTCGACGAGGCTGATCCGGGCCCGCTCACCGGCGGGCAGGGCCGCAAGTTCGTCACGGGCCGGATGCGGGCTGGCATCGTCAACCACGATGACGCGCCAGTCCGGATCGGTCTGGGCGAAGACGCTGGCGAGCGCCCGGCGCAGGATCCCGTCCTCGCGCTGGTAGAAGGGAATGATGACCGCGATGGTCATGGGTCTCTCTGGCCTCCTCGGCTCGGCGGGTCGGGACCTGGCTGCACCTGAGCGGATCCCGGCCGGCTTGCGCATTCCGGCCTTGTCATGCAAGTCCGGGGCTGGAACAGGACTTGCGAGACGGTGGACCGCACAGGGGACGGGCGGGCCGCGCTGGAAACAGACGAGAACGCCGATTGTGGATCAACCTGTGGGCTCGTCCGGTTGACACGCCTTGTCTGGACAGTCTCTCTTGTCGTGGCGTGGTGGGAGCAGGGCATTGACGGGTAGACTTGGACAACTCGATTTCCTCAGGGGGCTGGCGCTCTTCGCCGTGATCGTGGTCCATACGAGCCAGGATTTTGCCAGCGCGGTCTATCCTGTCCTGCCCTGGACGATCCGGGACTTCGATCCCTACCATCTCGGCCGCTACGGCGTGCAGCTCTTCTTCGCCGTGAGTGGCTTCACCATGGTGATGATGTACCGCTCCTATAGCGAGAAGTGGAAGGACCCGGTGAAGGTCTTCTATGTCAAGCGGATCTTCCGGCTCTATCCCCTGCTTGTTGTCGCCGCTTTCGTCTATGCCGGGATCGACCTGCGCGCCGATGCCCGGTTCAATCCCGACGGTGTGGACGTGATGGATTTTGTCCGGCTGCTCAGCCTCACCGGCGGCTGGGATCCGCACTATCTCAGCGTCCTTGTGCCCGGCGTCTGGTCGATCATCAACGAGATCTATTTCTACATCCTGTTCCCGTTGCTCTTTCTCATGTTGGGACGGGTCAACAGCTGGCTGGTCGGGACCGTGATCGCGCTGGCCAATGTCGGGCTCGTGCTCGGCGCCGGTACGCTCTATGCGGGCGGCGATGACTGGCTGGTCGAAGATTTCATGTACCGGAACTTCCTGGTCAGCCTGATCTGTTTCTACGCCGGGATCGAGGCCTATCGCTTCATCAATGAGCGGTCCCGGGACTTCTTTGGCCTGGCCGTACCGCTTCTGGTGGCCGGCCTTGCCATGGAGGTGCTGGAGCGCCAGGGCGGGATGGCGATCACCTCGGAGATCCTCAAGGTCACCGCGCTGGGCTGCGTGTGCTACGGCCTGATCATCGCCGCGTTCAGCCCTCGCCTCGCCGGACTGTTCCAGAACCGGCATGTCTGCGCCTTCGGGACGGTGACCTATACCGGGTACATCCTGCATTTCGGCATTATCCACTTCGCCCAGATGGGCGCCAGCCATTTCGGCCTCATGCCCTATCTCCGCATGGAGTGGACGCTGCCGGTCATTGTCCTGGTCACCGCCGTGCTGAGCCTTGGCCTGCAGCGCTGGACCGAAACGCTGTGGCAGGACCTTGCGAACCAGCTCTGCCGGACCGTGTTCAGCCGCCGGGACCCGGGCGTGGTGCCAGTGCGCGGCGGCGAGGCCGGCTGGGCGGCCGGGTCGGGGGCGGGCCGGCTTGCCGATCCGAAGCCGCCCGGGGCATAGGGAAGACCGGCGGACGGTTGCGCGGCAGGGGCCCGGCAGGCGACGCGGCTGGTCCGGGTGCCAACTGGCACGGGCCATGCTGTGGACCGGATAAGGATAAACACCGATTGCAGCGAAGACGCCGGCATGGTGTGTGACAGGTGTGTTCGACATCGGGACGCCTGTTGGGACGACAGAGGAGTATGACGTCGCATGACTGGAAATAGGGTGATGGTGCTGTGCCTGGATGCCTTCCATGCACCGCTTGGGGACCAGCTGATCGCCGAGGGCCGCCTGCCGGCGCTCAAGCGGCTGAAGGACCAGAGTGCGCGGTTCGAGCTTGAACATGGCCCGGACGGCAAGTCCCGCTATACCGGCCTGACCTGGGAGCATTTCTCGGCGGGCCGCAAACCGGAATCCACGGGCCGCTGGTCGGTCATCACCTGGGATGCCGAAGCGTTCGAAGCTCGCCAGCTGAACGTTGCCGAGCCGCCCTTCCTGTCCGATCTCGACGTGAAATGCGCGATCTTCGACCCGCCCTACTGGGATATCGAGGCCCAGCCGAACGCGGTAGGCGTTGTCGGCTGGAGCGGGCACGACACCGGCTGTCACCCGACCTCGGTGCCGGAAACGCTGATGGCGGAGATCATCGCGAAATTCGGTCCCCCGCCATCGGTCGCCGAACTCAATACGATGGTCTATCCCAGCCCCGACCATACCCGGCGGATGGGCGAGATCATTGTCGAGACGACGACGCTGCGCACCGACATTGCGAGCTGGTTCTTCGGCGAACGCTGCACCGACTGGGACGTGGCGGTGCTCGGCTTCGGCGAGCCCCACGATGCGATCGAGCTGTTCTGCCATGGCATCATTCCCGATCACATGCTGGCCAGCCACCCGACCGCAGCGATCGCCCGCGAGCAGCTCTATCATTGCTACGAGGAGCTCGATCGCCAGGTCGGCCGGCTCATGCAGCAGTTCCCCGACTGCACCTTCGTGGCCTTCACCATGCACGGCATGGGCTTCAATGATACCGACCTGCCGACCATGCTGCTGCTGCCGGAGCTGATGTACCGGATGCAGTTCGAAGAGCCGCTGTTCCGCTCGCGCGAGGACTGGCAGTCGGCCGAGGTGCCGGTGCTGAAGGAGGGCGAGGACTGGAACGGGGCGGTGATCGGCGCCATGGTGCATCCGCCGAAGGGCATGTTCGAGGCCCTGCCGGAACGCGCCGTCGGCAAGGCGCGCGCCGTGGCCTACAAGGCGCTGACCAAGGTATTCGGCGACGGCGCCGGCGATTTCCTCTATGAGCGCGAGGCGATGAAGGGCGAGGGGCTGCAGCACAAGTCCTATTCGGTCGCGTGGATGCCGTCGGCGCAGTATGCTCCGTACTGGCCGCAGATGCAGGCGTTCGGTGTGCCGGCCTATTTCGACGGCCGCGTGCGGATCAATCTCGAGGGCCGGGAGAAGTTCGGCGTCGTGCCGCTCGGCGAGTATCACACCGTGCTGGAGAACATCCGCCAGACCCTGCTCGAATGTGTCGATACGCGGACGGGGCTGCCGGTGATCCGGGAGATGGAGACGCCCGGTATCAACGATCCGCTGGCCCTGGATGGCACACAGGCTGACATCAAGATCCTCTGGAACGGGTCCCCGGTCGGGTTCCGCCATCCGAAATATGGCGAGATCGGCCCGGCGCCGGTGCGCCGTGTGGGCGGCCATTCGGGCGGCTATGGCGCGCTCTACGTGATGGGGGCGGACGTTGAGCCGGGCGATTTCGGTCTGAGGTCCTCCTTCGATGTGGCGCCGACCATTGTCGAGCTGCTCGGCAAGGTGCGGCCGAACTGGATGGACGGCGAAAGCGTGCTGAAGGCCGATCCCTCGGCTGGACGGATCCGCCCGGTTCCGGCTGAATAGAGGGCCGGCGGCGCGCGCCACCGCAGCTTTCCGACATGCGTGAGTGTCCCCGGAACCTGAGGTTCCGGGGACGTCTTTCCGTGTGCCGCGGCGGGGCGCCTTCAACCATCTCGGATGGGCGGTGCGAGCTGTCCGGCCACGAGGTCGTGGAGATGGCTGAGGCCGATGGCATACGGGCCGGGCCGCGCGAAACGCCGGGTCAGCGCGCAGGGATGGATGCGGCGCAGGGGCGCGGGGCCGGTGGGAGCGCCAGGACGAGCGCCAGTACGAGCGCCAGGACGAGCGCCCGTGTCATGCTCTGTGTCATGCTCAGTGTGAGGGTCCGGTTCGTACCGGGACGGGTCGGCGGCCTCGGCGGCCCGGGCCAGCGCCTGCCGGGCGAGCCGGCGGGCCCAGCGGCGGGCGAGCGGGCCGGGTGCCGCCGACAGCGTCTCGAGCGCCTCGAGCCGTGCGAGCAGTGGCGCGACGGACCGGGCGCCGGCGCCGGGTGGCGGCCGGAGGGGTGCTGCGAGCGGGATCCAGTGGGCGCCGGGGCTCCAGATGCGCGGGCCAGGCCCGGTTTCGGATGCCGGGTGGTCCGGGCGGTCCCGGTCCCGGTCCCGGGGCCGGCCGTGCCAGCCGATGCGGCCGAGCCGTTCATAGAGCGGGATGGGGCTGGCCGGGCGGGTGCGTTGCGGGGCCCTGGGATGAGCGGTCATGGGGTGATGGCGCGGCGCAGGAGGGGGCATTGGATTGCCAGGCGTCCGAAGGGGCGTTGGGGACGATGCCGCGGTGGGCGCGGGCAGGCGCAACAGGACCGGGCCGGCCAGGTCCTGCGGGGCTGAGCGAGGCTCACCGGGCCGGTCGGCGCCTGCGATCGGGCCGGTCTCGGTCTTCAGGTTCCCGTAACCGCGCGTGCATGCCCGCATGCGCACGGTCACCGGCAGGGCAAAGGCCATGAGCAGCACGAGGCGGCGGGCCATGGCCTCGCCTTCACCAAGCTCGCGCCGAAGGCTGCGGGCGAGCCCGGCCGGAACGAGCGCCCCGGCCATTGGCACGATCCGCGCGCGCAGCGCCGCCAGCAGCCCGTGCAGGCGCGGCCAGTTATGGCGAAGGGCATCGGCAACCGTCGGATCGATCATCCCGGCAGTCTATCATGGCCGGCCGGGGCGGGGACAAACCTGCCGGCGTCCGACAGCGGGCCGGGGGATCAGGCCTCGGAATCGTAGGGAAACAGGCCGGGGATCTGCTGGCGCGGGAATGCGGTCAGGTTGCCGCCGAGCCCGGCATTGGTGATGCAGCCGCCGAGGATGTCGAGGGCCTGCGCGCAGGCCCGGAAGCCGCGATGCATTTCATCGGTGTTGGGGTCGTGCCAGCGCGCCCCCTTCCCGAAATAGCGGGGGTCGAAATGGTTGGGGTCGTCGTCGAGGGTGCTCTCGAGGTTGATCTGCACGCCCGTGCCGAACCGGTCGCCACCGGACTGGATGACGGTCCCGGGCACCTTGTAGCTGAGATCGACGCCGATGACGTGGAAGCGCCGGAACCCCATGTGATAGGCGAGTTGCAGGCAGGCGACGAGGATCGTCCCGCCGCCCCGGACCGCGCGGGTCGCATCGGTTTCGAATTTCTCGAGGACCGTGCGTCCGGGCGACTGGGACTCGTACCAGTAGGTGTCCGGGCTTTCCCCGAGCAGGCCGCGGAACCTGTTGGGGAAGAAGAAGGTCGTTCCGTCCTGGCCGCCGCCACCGGCCTGCGTCAGGGCGTTGATGTCCTCGTAATTGTCAGGCGTCACGCGCCAGTCGAGGCAGGCATAGAAGTCCGGCCGCCAGTCGGTCCCGTCATAGGCCAGGTAGATCCGGTTGGCGGCGAAGGTCGGATAGGTCCTGAGCACGTCCCAGTTGACATGCCGGAGCGACGGACCGTTGCCGATCACGACGATCTCCTTGCCGGCGTGACGTCCGCGCAGGTCGGCCAGTCTCTGACGCTCCGTTGCGGGGGGCAGTACGGCGCCGCCATGCCGCGAGTAGAGCGCGCGGCGGGCCTCGATATAATCGTCGAGACTGGTGCCGGGCACGTAGGGCGCGAAGGCGCCGGGCTCGATCGCCTCGATTTCGGTTGTATCCTTCAGGCGCCGGGGCAGGATCTCGATGGGCTCGCCATTCGCTTTCCAGAGCGCACGGGTCGGCGCGCCGGGGGCCCGAAAGGCATGTGGCGGCAGGTCGGCGATCAGGTCGCCGAGCTGGCCGGCGATGGCCGCCTCGCTGTAGCGGTCGCGGATTTCGGTCGCGGTTTTGGCTGCGCGCGCCGACAGGCTGTCGCGGTCCTGGACGGCGCGCCGGAGGGCAGAGACCACGTCGTCGAGACGCACGGTCGACCAGTCATGTCCGCCATAGAGCCCGGCATTGGTCACAAGCGAGGGATCGACGGAAACAAGCGCCGGTTGGGCGGGGATCATGATGGCGTTGTCTTCGTTCTGGAACTCGGTGTTTCCACTCCAGTCGATCCCGATGGTCGGCGTGCCGAGCGCCATGGCCTCCAGCGCCGGCAGGTCCCAGCCCTTGCCGCGTTCGATCCCAACATAACAGTCCGCGCGCGCATAGAGGCCGCGCATGCGCTCCTCGCTGAGGTCGGCGACCAGCAGGCGCACATGTGGCAGGTCGGGGTCGTGGATATTGAATTCCGGCTCGATGCCCCGGCGGATGAAGCGGTCGAGTTCGCTTTGCCGGGTGCCTGGCGGCAGCTTGATGACGAGGGAGACGTCGTCATCGGGGGTGAAGGCCCGGAAGTAGGATCGCAGGAGCAGGCCGATGTCCTTGCGGTTGAAGTTCGACACGACCGTTGCGAACACGAAGCCGTTGAGGCCGGGAAGGTCGAGGGCATCGGGGGTGTTGAGGAAATAGGCATCGTCGAGGCTGTGCGGCAGCTTGCGGATCATGCTGCGCGGCACGCCGGCCCGCGAGAAGGTGTCCATGTTGAAGGCGGTGGGGACCCAGATCTCGTCACAGCTCAGCAGCGGAGCGAGCCATTCGAAGGGTATGGTGTCGGTCTCGAACACAGTCAGGTTGACAAGCCGCACGCGTCCCTCGACCTCGAGCTGGCCCAGCTTGTCGGGGGTTTCGTGCACGATCACGAGCATTGGCGCATCGGGATCGAGCGCGGTGATCGTCGTGCCGGCCCGTCGCTTGCGCACGGCGGCGAACGGGTTCGCGGTTGCCGACACGATCTTCGCGGTCGTGGTGTCAAATGCGAGACATGGCACGCCGAGGCTCTCGAGTGCACGGAAATAGGACCGCGTGGCCGAGCCATATCCCGCCCGCGACAGGAACCGTCCGACCCACAGCACGTTCGGCAGGGTTTCGTTCTGCATGTATTGCGGGGCGCCTGCCTCCGCCGTGAGTCCGAGTGCCGGCATGTCTAGCGTTCCCTGAGAAGCCGCGAGGCGATGATCCCGCGGGGCGGGGCGCCTGCAAAGCGGCTGCCGGCCGTGTCGGGCTCGCGCAGGTTGACCTGCACGCCGAGGGCGCCGAGCGCGCGCTGGCTGTCGAGCCGGATCCGGACGATTGTCCATCCACTCCGGTGCAGGAACGAAACGGCCGGACCGATCGACAGGTCTTCGCGTTCCGATGTGAACGGGACAGTTCCGTCATGGCCGAGCCGCAGCGCCCCGCGCGCGATGATGTCGGTCCCGTCAACAAGCCAGAGGAAGGCCCGGTCGCGACCGACGCCGCGGAAGCCAAGGAGAATGTCCCCGGGTTGCCCCGCCTCCAGTCTGCCGATGGCGAGGGAGAAGGCCTGCACCTGCTCCCGGGCCTTTTCGACCAGGCGGTCGGCGGGCGCCACGAAGCGGCGGTCGCCGAAGTGGAGTTCCAGCCAGTCAACGCCGGTCCGGACCGAGGCGTGCGGGTTGGCCCAGGTCGCGTCCGGCAGCGGCGGGAAGGGGACCAGCCCGTCGAGCAGCGGGCGCGGGGCAGACAGGGCGCCCATGCGCAGGGTGGCCAGCTCGCTGCGCAGGTCCGCAGCGTTGGCCAGCTCCTTTTCGGCCATGGCGCGGTTCACCCTGAGCATCTTCAGGAGATCCTGGATGTTGAGGCTGTCTGCCTGCAGCAGGTCAAGGTCTTCCGACGTGAAGCCGTCGGGCAGCTGGCCCAGCCGGGCGGCATCGCGCAGGAATTGCAGCTCGGTTTCCAGTTGCGCGCAGATCGTGGCGGTGCGCTGGACTTCGGCGGGGAGGTCCGGGAAGAGCCGGGACCAGCCGGCGCTGCCCTGCAGTTGCAACTCGATTCCCCTGGCCCGCATGTCACCCATCGCAAAATTCGCCTCGCCACGATGGTGTTGGGTTAGCGGCTCGCCGGAACGATGACAATCTTGAGGCCGCAGCTATTCACCACTTCCATGCGGTCGTGCGCCGCCGATTGCAGGACAGGGAGAGGAATTCGCGGGAAACCATGACAGACTCGGCCTATATGAGCGGCGATGACAGAGCTTACGAAACAGGCCGTGCGGGATTTCCTGGCGGCCAATCCGGATCTCACCACACGGCGGGATATTGCGAAGGGGCTTGGCCTCAAGGGCGACCAGCGGCGCGACCTGCGTGCCATTCTCCGGGAGATGGAGGCTGGCGGCGAACTCGTGCGCACCGCCAAGCGGGCCGTGGCCAAGGCGGAACGGCCGCCGGCCACGACGCTGGTCGCGTTCGAGCGGATCGATGGCGATGGCGCGCTGATCGGGCGCGCGGTCGGACGCGAGGGGCTGTTCGGACCGGAGATCGTCTATGCCGGACAGGCCAGCGCGGGGCGCAAGGGCGGTAAGGGACCGCGCGGCAGCCGGGCCGACAGCGCGGCCGCCCCCGGCGTCGGCGACCGGGCGATCTGCCGGCTGACCGAGCGCGGCGGGGAATGGACCGCGCGGGTGATCAAGACGCTGGACAGGCGCGAGGCGCTGCCCGTGGTCGGCCTCTTCACCGCCACCGGGCATGGCGGACGGATCGAAAGCGCAAACCGCAAGGACCGGGACGAGTTCCTCGTCGACCGGGACGACATGAACGGTGCCGAAAGTGGCGACCTGGTGCGCGCGAAACGGCTGGCAAGCCATCACAGCAAGCGCGGCTATGGCCCGCGGCGGGCAAGCGTGATGGAGGTCATCGGCAAGGCCGGCGATCCGCGCGCCGCCAGCCTGATCGCGATCCATACCCACGGCCTGCCCGAGGACTTCCCCGACGACGTGCTGGCAGAGGCTCGCGCCGGCAAGCGGGCAAAGGCGGAACGCGAGGACCTCACCCAGACACCGCTGATCACCATCGACCCCGAGGATGCGCGCGACCATGATGATGCGGTCTTTGCCGAGGCGACCGATGATGGCTGGCGGGTAATCGTCGCGATTGCCGATGTGGCCGCCTTCGTGACCGAGGGCTCGGCGCTGGACCGGGAGGCCTATGCGCGGGGAAACTCCACCTATTTCCCCGACCGGGTGGTGCCGATGCTGCCGTTCGAGCTGTCGGCGGATGCCTGTTCGCTGCGCGAGGACGAGGACCGGGCCTGTTTCGCGGTGGAGATGGTGTTCGGCAAGGACGGGGTGAAGCGGCGCCATCGCTTCTTCCGCGCCATGATGCGCAGCCATGCCAAGCTCTCCTATGAGGAGGCGCAGGCGGCGGTGGACGGCAAGCCCTCGGCCCGGGCGACGAAGGTGCTCGACACGGTGCTGAAGCCGCTCTGGGGCGCCTATCGCGCGCTGGCGGCCGCGCGCGACCGGCGCGGGCCGCTGGATCTCGACCTGCCAGAGCAGAAGATCATCTTCAGCGACGACGGTCAGGTGGAACGGATCGCGGCGAAGGAGCGGCTGGAGGCGCACCGCCTGATCGAGGAGTTCATGATCCAGGCGAATGTCGCGGCCGCCGAGACGCTGGAGCAGAAGCGGACCGGGCTGGTCTACCGGGTGCATGATGCGCCGAGCCAGGAGAAGGTGGCGGCGTTTTCCGATTTCCTTTCGACGCTGAAGATGAAGTGGCCGAAGGGAGAACGGCCGCAGACCGGCCGGTTCAATGCGCTGCTGGCCGAGGTCGATGGCAGTGACCATGACCTGATGATCACGGAAATGGTGCTGAGAACGCAGAGCCAGGCGATCTATTCGCCGGACAATCTCGGCCATTTCGGGCTGAACCTGCAGCGCTATGCGCATTTCACCTCGCCGATCCGGCGCTATGCCGACCTGATCGTGCACCGGGCGCTGATCCGCGCGCTGGGACTGGGGCCGGACGGGCTTTCGGACAAGGCGCTGGCCCAGCTCGAGGAGATGGCAAGCCATATCACTGACACCGAGCGACGCAGCATGGCCGCCGAGCGCGAGGCGACCGACCGCTACATGGCGCTGTTCCTGGCCGACCGGGTGGGGGCCGAATTCGAGGGCCGGGTGACGGGCGTGGCCAAGGCGGGGCTGTTCGTGCGGCTCAACGAGACGGCAGCCGACGGGTTCGTGCCGATTTCGAGCCTGAGTGACGAATTCTGGGTGTTCGACGAGGCTGCCATGGGCCTGGTCGCGCGCGGCTCGGGTCAGCGCTTCGACCTGGGCCAGCCGGTCAGCGTGCGCCTGAAGGAGGTTGCCCCCTTGCAGGGCGGGCTGCTTCTGGAGATGCTGTCGCGGCCCCGGGCGAAGCGGAAGGGTGCGACATCGCCGAGCGCGCCGAAAGGACAGCGGCGGACCGGGCGCCCCCCGCGCCGCCGTGGGCGGGGATAGCGCAACGGGCTGCGCGGACGATGGGAGGAACAGCATGAGCAGGTTTGCGGCGGACGGGCTGCCCGTCGGCATGATGCGGTCGGCCTTCGACAAGGAGGGCGAGGATGACGTGGTCGAACGCGGCCGGCCGAGCGTGAAGCCGAAGGATGCCGCGACGCTGCTGCTGGTCCGGCGGGATGCCGCGCAGCCGCGCGTTCTGATGGGCAAGCGCGCCGGCGGGCATGCCTTCATGCCGAACAAGTATGTCTTCCCCGGAGGCCGGGTCGACCCGCTGGACGGGCGCGCGCCCACGGTGTCGGAACTCGCCCCGGACGTGGCGCGGCAATTGTCGGTGAAGGCACGGCGGCGGCCGCGCGCCTTTGCGCTGACAGCGATCCGGGAGACCTTCGAGGAAACCGGGCTGATTGTCGGCAAGCTCGCCGATGTCGGCGGCCGGGCTCCGCCGGGCTGGGAGAGCTATTACTGGCACGGCGCAGCGCCGTGTCTCGAGGGCTTTACCTTCATTGGCCGGGCGATCACGCCGCCCTACCGGCCGAAGCGTTTTGATGCCCGCTTCTTCATGGCCGAAGCCGAGGAGGTGCTGATCGACGAGCGCCCGCCCGTCGACGGGGCTGAGCTGAGCGATTTGCAATGGGTGACGCTGGACGATGCGATGGCGCTGGATATCCCGACGGTGACGCAGTTCATGCTGGGCGAGCTCAAGGCCAAGCTTGAAACGCCGGCGCAGACGGGCGGGGCGGCCTTCCTGCGCTGGACCCGCAGCGGGCACGCCGTGGACCGGCTCTGACGCGCCAGTCTTCTGTTTCACTCCAGACCGTCGCTTCTGGTCCTCGTTCCGGCGCAGATATGCGTTCGCGAATGAACGCCGTTTGCGCCGAAGGTGCTGCAGGGCCACAGGCGAGGCAGGGCACTGTTCGGGGCGGGCACTGGGCGGGGTAGGCCGGTTTCAGATTGCGAACTGGTCGTACCATTCCGGCTCGACCACGGCGGTGAGGTCCGGATCGCCGGCGTCGGCGATCTCCGGCGAAGAGAGGCCGGAATTGGCCGCCGGCAGGCTGATGGCCCCCGTGACCTCCTCGAGCGTGGCGTCCGTGAAGGTCACCTGGACGTCGCCTTCGGAGAAGACGGTGTCGTCGCCGGACTGGCTGAAGCGCGCGCGGGCATCTGCAAAGTCCGTGAAATCGAAGCCGTCGAAAGCGATCTGGTCGCCGTCGGAGAAATCGAGGACGGTGTGTGCGCCATCCGCGCCCTGGGTGAGGACAAAGGTGTCGTTGCCGCTCCCGCCGAGCAGGGTGTGCCCGCCCGCGAGCGGGGTGAGCGTGTCATTGCCCGCACCGCCATTGAGCGTGTCCTGCCCGGTTTCTCCGGTGAGCTGGTCCGCGCCGCCGCCGCCGAACAGCGTGTCATTGCCGCCATCGCCGGTGAGCACATCGTCGCCGGCCTGACCGCGGAGCGTGTCATCGCCCGCGCCGCCGACCAGGGTGTCGGCATCGGCGCCGCCGAACAGGTCGTCGCTGCCGGTCCCGCCGTCCAGCGTGTCAACGCCGCGCGCGCCAAACAGCGTGTCGTTTCCGGCATCGCCGGCAAGGATGTCGTCACCCGCCTGGCCGCGAAGCTCATCGTTGCCGTCGTTGCCCGACAGCGTATCGGCGTCGGCGCCGCCGAACAGGATATCGTCGCCGTCATTGCCGGTCAGCGTGTCCCGTCCCAAGGCGCCGAACGCCGTATCATTGCCGGTGCCGCCGGTGACGATATCGTCGCCGGACTGACTGCGCAGGATGTCGTTGCCGCTTCCGCCGTCGAGGAAATCCTCCCCGGCGCCACCGAATATGTGATCTCGTGCATCGCCACCGAGCAAGGAGTCCCGTCCTGCTCCCCCGAACAGACGGTCACGTCCTTCGCCGCCTCTGACGATGTCGTCGCCGGATTGGGCGAACAGGCTGTCATCCTGGGTGCCACCGACCAGTTCATCGCGGCCGCTGCCGCCGAAGAGGATATCGGCTCCCGAACCGCCATCGAGCGTGTCATCGCCGGCACCGCCGCGGATCGCATCGCTGCCGACGCCGCCCTCGCCGCGGTCATTGCCGCCGCCGGACGCGATGGCGTCGTCACCGCCGCTGCCGATCAGGATGTCATCGCCAATCCCGCCGACCATGAAGTCGTCGCCGGCCAACCCCGCGAGCGTGTCATTGCCGCTGCCGGCCAGCAGCACGTCATTGCCGTCGCCGCCGACCAGACTGTCGTCACCGCCGCCGCCGCGAAGGCTGTCGTCGCCGGATCCGCCATCGAGTGCATCGTTGCCATTCCGGCCTTCAAGCTCGTCATCGCCCGCCAGGCCGTTCAGCGTGTCGTCCCCGTCTCCGCCGGTGAGGTCGTCATTGCCGGACGTGCCAGCGAGCAGGGCAAACTGCGGGAGCTGGGAGAGCTCGGGCGCAGCCTGAACCGTGCCGCGGCTGCCTTGGGCGGCGTTCGCCGTCCCGCCCGGGCCCTTGCCGGCTTGTGATCTGGTTCCGGTCATTGCTTTACCTCACTGCGCCACTCGCCCGTTGAGGGATATCGTGATTGCACTATCGCGCAAGGGTCATGACGGAATTCTTAAGTTCGCAGACGGAGCAATCCGGTGCAGCAGCGACGCTTCGTCCACCGTCGGGTATCGGCGCGTGTGGCGGGATCTGCGATGGCGTCCTGATCGACAGAATGCGCAGACAACTTCCCAACTGCCCTCAGGCAGATTGGAGTGAGGTTCATGGGCAGGCCGGTCGTGGCGATTGAGCTGACCCAGGGAGAGCGTGCGGACCTGGACAGCCTTGCGGGTTACCAATGCACGGCCCAGGGGCGCGGGGCGGCGACGATCCTGGCGGAAAAGGCAAGCGGCCAAGTGGTGCAATTCGGTCGGAATTCGCCCGAGAACCGAGATCGCGGGGCTGCACAACGGGGCTCCCGGCTCACCCGGCTGGCCTGGTCGCACCGCATCCGTATCCGTCGGGAGCCAGCAGGCTTGGCTTGCCCGATGCGATCAGCGCGCGTGAAGGAACGTGTTCAGCGTGATGCGCCCGGTTTCAGGGCCCTGGCCGATTCTTTCAGGCTGGAGAATGTCCCCGGAATGCAACAGGCATCCGCGATAGATCACCATACGGTTGAACCGGGCGGGCACCTGTCCGATACGCTCGAACTGTTCTCCCTCGCCGCTGAAATAGGCCGGTGTTAGCAGATCGCCCTGGCCGATCTCGGCACGAAGCGCGCTGTCATAGGTTTCTGCCCGCTCATCATTGATGGTTTCGAAACCGGTCGCGCAGTGGCGGTAAAACGACGTGCCCCCCGCTTCGGCTGGACAGAGATAGTGCAGCAGAGCCAGTATTTTGGGGCTGGTACCATCGAAATGCGGGATCCTCTGGATGATGGTGAGGTCTTTCGGCCGCGTGGTGACAATCGAAAAGTCGCTACTGACAAGGTCTGCGCCTTTGCGAAAACCGAAAACATCGGTCAGCAATTGACCCAGCAATCCGGAGCGCGGGGCGAGATAGTCAGCCGGGGCCGGGGCGCGATCGCCGGGATAGTGCTGGCCGGCCGGACAGTAGTCTGCCGAACGGGCCGCCGTGAGCAGGTCATCGGCCTGGGACGAAAAATCGTCGATGACAACCACTGGCTGGCCTTCCGATCCAAGCCTCGCCACTTTCACCGAGGTCGGCATCATGATGTCTCCTGCAGGACGGCCGGGCGCGTGCGATGCAGTGTCCCGCACATTATTCTCTACCAGCGAATATCCTTTGCTCTCAAAGTGAGTATGTCATGAACTCGTGGCCTTGGAGGAAGATCTTGATTGTGGGGGTGGTTCGGCCGGCGGGATGACCGCAGCTGCTCTGTCGAAGGCCGTGCAGCGCCGATGCGAGATCACGCTGGCCGGATCCGAGCAGATCGGGGCAATCGGCGTCGCGCGCCGGTTTGACGATGCGCGCATCGCCGGACACCACGCGCCTGGCCCTGACGAGAAGTCCCGGCGGCCATCTGGTGCAATTTGGCCGGTATCTGCCCTAGCTGACAAGGACCAGGCGGACGCGGTTGCCAGGGCCGATCGAGGAATAGACCCGGTTCGGCCCCATGCGAATGGCTTCCTGCAGGGCACCGTCGGCCTCGCCGATCACCTCGTCAATGTCCGAACCCGGCAGGAAATGGGCGACGCCGAAACAGGTCGACACTTCAAGGCGCCGGCCTTCGAGCTGGAACCGGGTCTTGCGGATTCGTTCGGCGATCCGCTCGCAGACGCCGATGGCCTGCTCGAGGGTGAGGTTGGAAAGCAGGATGAGGAATTCCGCGCCGCCGCGCCGGGCCAGCTTGTCGAAGGGGCCGCGCAATTCGTTGAAGGCAATCTCGGCGACGGCCTTGAGCACGACATCGCCGGCATCGTGGCCATGGGCCTCGTTGAATGCGCGGAAATCAGTGAGCTTGAAGACGGCGATGGCGCCCTGGGTGTTCTCGTCATTCATCCGCATGCGCTCATCCTCGGCGGCGTACTCGAAATAGAGCCGGTTGAGCAGGCCGGTCAGGCTGTCGGTCGAGGCGAAGGCGTCGAGGCTCGCGCGGTACTGGGCGAGCCGGTAGCAGTACTGGCCGGCGACCACGGCAAGCGGGAAGGCGACGAGCGAGGTCACAGCCATGGAGAACCAGAAGAAGCCCTCCGGATGGGTCGGCAGGCCCATGCGCGCGATATAGCCGGCAAAGATCGCCGTCAGGCACAGGGCGGACGAGATCACGGCGGCAAAGACCCCAAGGGCCCGGACCAGGCGTGTGCGGCTGAAGCGCAGGAGGAAGCGATTTCGTTTCATGGTTGCAAGGCTTACCAGTATCACGCTAACGCCTCGCCAATCCCGGATCGCGGATTTCCGATGCCGCCTTAAGGGTGTGGTCACGCACCTGCCGCTCGGCCGGCCTCCATGCGGGTTTCGCTTGACTTCGGGGCGGTGCATCGCCATTACGGCTCTTTGGATTTTTCCTTGTCCCTGCCATGGAACCAGGCAGCCGGATCCGTCTGGCGAGCGTTGTCATGGCAGGTATGGAATGCGGTGGGCCCCGGCTCGCTGCCAGCACGCTGAGGGCGAGACGCATGGCCAAGCCGGCAACCATCAAGATCCGTCTGAATTCGACGGCGGGCACGGGTTACTTCTACGTGACGAAGAAGAACCCGCGCAACACCACCGAGAAACTCGTGCTGAAGAAGTACGACCCGGTGGCGCGCAAGCATGTCGAGTTCAAGGAAGGCAAGATCAAGTAGGCCAGGACCTGCCCGGCAAGGATCGCAAGGGCCCCCGGGGCTGCACGCGACCAGATCGACAGGGGCTGGCCTGATCGCTCAGTTGAGGGGCGGAGCCGGAGAGGGGCTCACGGCGCACCGGCCTGACGGACCACAGGCAGCCCGATGCATCGGGGTCGTTCAGCGGGCTGCGGCGCTGACGGGGGCTTCCTGCGCCACGCGCACGGCGGCCTGCACGAAACCCAGGACATGTGAGGCATCGATCCGCGCTGGCAGGGAGATCTGTTGCGCGCCGATCCTGATGGCTTGCTCGCCAGCGCGCTCGACTGTGGCGGCTGCGAGGACGGCGTTCGGGAAGAAGGTCGCCGGCCCGCCATCGCCATAATGATACAGGCCGGCATCGGTGACGATGAGGCCGGCGCGTCCCCAGCGCAGGAAGGACAGGTCGGCCGCCGCGATGATCGACTGGAACGGTTTCAGCCGGCAGGCGGTGCGGGCCGCGCGCTCCAGCGCGGGCGACAGGTCCGGCGCCAGCTGGAAGCGGACCTTGTCGACGATCGGCGCGAAGGCGTCGTGACAGACGCGGTTGCGATGGGCGAAGGCACTCACGCTGCGGGTCTTCCCGAGGCTCTGGCGGACCTGCTCATAGCGCGTCTGCAGGCGCAGGGCCTCGAAGGCGCCGAGCGCTGCGCCGCTGCCGAGGGTGATGGGGGTAAAGCCGAGGGCGGGGTGCAGAAGGTCCTCGGCGGTAGGTTCATAGGCATGGGCGGCCATGGTGCGGGCGAGCAGCGCCGAGACGCCCTGCAGGTCGATCTCGAAACGGTCTGTGCGCAGCCGCATCCCGTCATGGGCAAGCAGGCCGGCCAGGGCTTCGGGTATGTCCTCCCGGTCGGGCCAGCCCGTGGCCCCGCCCACGAAGACGGGGATGATCCGGAGGTGAAGCTCCAGCGCCGTGGCCAGTTCCAGCCGGACATAATCTTCGGGCTGGAAGAGGCTGGACCGTCCGCTGGCATCGGTCGCCAGCCAGCCCGGTCCGACAATGGCGAGCATCACGCAGGCCGTCGCCAGATTGCGCGCCGGAAGACTATCGAGTGCTTCCTGGTTCGCATCGTGGGGGACGGCAAGGAGTGGGTCGGGCTCACCATCAATGAAAACACGAGACCTGCCGTATTCGCGGGAAAGTTGCATCGCGACGGCGGCTGCAGGACCCGGAGAGTCGCTTTGTCGATAGGAGATATACAGTCCCGACATGTCAGGCATTCCCTCGAATTCTTCGTGGGCACTTACTCTTTGCTGACACAAACACTAGAGGCGATCCGCCTGGACAGGAAGGGCCGCAGGTCCTTTCTGTCCATCAGTTCACGTACAAATCAGTAATAAAGGCCGCTGTCGGGGTCTGGCGCGTCGAGCTGGTTGAGCAGGTCGAACGTGTCGATCAGCGCCTGGTCGTCGATGAGAGCTGGTTCCGCGCCCGCGCCTTCGCCGCTGCCCTGAGAGGCCGTGCCGTCGCCAATATCGACCGGTTCGGCCCGGCTGAGCTGTTCCGAGCCGGAAAAGGCATCGAAGCTGAAGCTGTCGGCAGCGGCCTCCGGGGCAAGGCCCGGTGAGTACTGGACGGCGCTGTCGACTTCGACATTTGCCCGGACCGTGTTCACATTGGCGTTCTGGATGGTGATATCGACGCCGGAGCGGCTGAACACGACATTCGAACCGGACTGGAAGAAGGCGTTGGCTGCCTGGCCCGCGGTCAGGCCGAAACCGGTCAGGCGGATGGTTTCCCCGGCGGCGTAGTCGGTGATGAGGTTGGCGCCATTCTGGCCGGCATCGAAGGCAAAGGTGTCGCTGCCACTGCTGCCGGTCAGGCGGTCATTGCCGCCCCGACCGTCGAGCCAGTCATTCCCCGCCCCGCCGTTCAGCGTGTTCGCATCGCCATCGCCGAGCAGCCGGTCGTGATTGTTGCCGCCGGTTGCATTGCTGACGGCCGTCGCGATCGCCTGCGCCGTCCCGTCAAAGGTGCCGTTCACCTCGCTGGCGACCGATGTGAGGCCGCCGAGCCAGATATCGGCGAACTTGATGACGCCCTGCGCGTCGGGGTGCAGCCCGTCATAGTGGTCATTGATGGCGGAGATACTGTCGAAGCTGGTGAGGGTGACGTCGATGCCCTGGCGATTGGCCTGGGTGACGAGGCCGGGAAGCGTGGCGTTGATCGCGTCAATCTCGCCGGACGCCTCGACCCGTGTGGTGTCGGGAAGGGTGCCGAGCACGATCTTGACGTCCGGATTGCGCGCCTCGAGCGCCTGCATGATGGCCAGGAGGTTGCCGGCAACGGTGTTCTGCGGATTGCTGGTCTGCAGCGCGTCATTGGTGCCCAGCATCAGCAGCACGAAGTCAGCGGGATTGCTGCTGGCGATGGAGTTGATCTGGCTGCGGACCGTGGCGGCCGTGATGCCGCTGGTGCCCTGGTGGTCGATATCGCCAAGACCGTCGACGGGATTGACCGTGCGGCTGCCGACGAAATCGACCCACAGGCCGAGATCCTCGGTGATCTTCTCGTAGAGCGGTGCGCGATAGCCGCCGTCAATCGCCGCGCCCTCGGTCAGGCTGTCGCCGAGCAGGAGGATCTTCGCCGCTTCGGCATAGGTATTGGCGGCCAGGTCGACCGTGTAGGCTGTGTTGCTGCCGGCGAAGGAGAGCGTGTCGCCCGTGCCGCCACCGCCGCCGCCGCCGGGCGTGCCGGGCTGGATGGTGAGGATGAAGGTGTCGCCTGCGGTGGCCTGGCCGTCGCTGGCGGTGACACGCACGCTGACCGTGCCGGTATCGCCGGCACCGGGCGTACCGGAGAAGGTGCCGGTAACGGTGTCGAAGTCGAGCCAGCCCGGCAGGGCGCCGCCGCCAGAGCGGGCCGCGGTGAGAGCGAGCGCGTCGCCATCGGCATCGAAGAAGGTGTTGGCCGGGACGGTGTAGGCGTAGGCCTCGCCCGTGGCGATCGACTGGTCCGGCATGTCATTGGCGTTGACCGGTGCCGTGTTGGGACCGGTATTGGCCGAGATGGACAGCTGGTCGAACCGGGCGAGCTCGCTGCCGCCCTTGGTGCCGGCGAGCGTGATCGTGTCGCCGGTGGTCAGGGCGACGGTGACGGTTTGCACCTCGGGTGTGCCGAGACCGGAATTGCCGCCGGTACCCTGCCAGGTCGAAACGGCCTGGCCTTCGACGAGCAACTGGTATGTGGCCACGCCGTCGTTCTCGTTGAACCAGGTCACGTCGATCTCGTAGGTGCCGCTGGCGCCGGTGAAGGTGCCGGTGGCGAGGCCGCTGCCGTCGAGGGTGCGGATGAGGGCGTTGCCGCCGGCCCCGCTGCGGGTTTCGATCTCGAAATTGCCCGACAGGTCGAGCGCTTCGGCCTGGGTCGTGCCGATCCCGATCTCCGCCGTGCCGGAGGGCGGTGGAGGCGGCGGCGGAGGCGGAGGAGGCGGAGGTGGGGGACTGCCGGCATCGGCTGCGAGCTCGATCCTGTCGATGCGGGCGAGTTCGCCGCCGCCGACGGTGCCGCGGATGGCAACGGCATCGCCGTCATTCAGGGTGACGGCGATATTGCGGGTGACAGGGGTTCCGACGCCGGAACTGCCGCCTGTGCCCTGCCAGCTGTCGACGACCTGGCCATCGACCAGCAGCTCGAAGGTGCCGGTGCCGTCGCTCTCGTCGAAATAGGTGACCGTGGCGATGTAGTCGCCGGACGTGCCGGAGAAGCTGCCGGACGCGGTGCCGCTTTCGCCGGTGGTGGCAAAGGCGCGGACCAGGGCACCGCCGGATGCGTCATCGCGCCCGGTCTCGATTTCGTAGGCGCCCGACAGGTCGAGGGTCTCGGCTTCGGTGCTGCCCTCGGCCAGCGTCGCCGACCCGGAAGGTGGGGGCGGCGGCGGTGGCGGGGGAGGAGGAGGAGGCGGCGGCGGCGGAGCGTTGCCATCGCCAATGCCGGAGACGGTTACATTGTCGATGGTGAAGCTCTCGTTGCGCCCGGTGGTCTTGCCCTCGAATTCGAGGGTGAGCGAGCCGCCTTCGGGCAGCGTGTCGAGCCGGATGGTCTGGGTGGCATTGGCCGGCCCGCCGTTCTGGCTGAACACCTGGGCGCGCTGGCCATCGACCACGGCGTAGACGCGCAGGAAGTCGAGCCAGTCGCCGCTGCTTTCGAGGTCGGCCGAGGTGGCCATGGTGAAACTCAGTTCAAGCGCGTCCTGGCCGGTGACCGCGATTGCTTCGCTCTGCCAGCGGACGAAGGCGCCATTGTCGCCGGGATTGCGGGTGGTCTCTGAGAAGGTGAACGCGCCATTGGTGACGCCATAGCTGGTATTGGCGCTGTTGGCGAAGGAGGTCGTGGTCCAGGCGGTGTCACCGGTGTCCTGGCGGGCGCCGTTCGCCAGCCCGCTGAAGTCTTCCTGCCAGAGCGTGGCACGCTCGCCGGATGGCGGCGGAGGAGGGGGCGGCGGCGGTGCAGGCGGTGGCGGAGGCGGCGGGGCGCCCCCGTCCGTGCTGGCGATCTCGATTGCGTCGAGCCGGGCGGCCTCGCCGTCATTGCGCACGCCTTCAACGCGGATCGTGTCGCCGGTATTCAGCGTGACGGCGATGGTCTCCGAGGTGAGCGTGCCGGAGGGGCTGGTCCCGCCGGTGCCCTGCCAGGTGCTGACCGCATTGCCATTGACCAAGAGGCGGTAGGTGCCGACGCCGTCGCTTTCGTCGAGATAGTTGACGGTGATGTCGTAGCTTCCGGCGGCGCCGCTGAAGTCGCCGGAGACGGCGCCCTGGTTCAGCGTGCCGACGACCTGGTTGTTCGCGGCGGCGGAATTGGTCTGGACGGTGTAGCCGCCGGAAATGTCGAGCGCCTCGGCTTCGGTGTAGCCGATCCCGATCTGCGCGCTGGTGCTACCGCCGCCGCCGCCACCGCCGCCGGTCGCGGCGAGGTCGAGACTGTCGATGCGGGCGAATTCCTGGCCGCCGACCGTGCCGCGAATGGCGATGGTGTCACCATCACTGAGGCTGAGGGCGATGTCCCGGCTGGCCGGCGTGCCGAGTCCGTTATTGCCGCCCGTGCCCTGCCAGCTGTCCACGACCGCGTCGTTGACCAGCACCGCGTAGGTTGCCGCGCCATCGCTTTCATCGAGATAGTTGACCGAGAGGATGTAGCTTCCGGTGGGGCCGGAGAACAGATCCGAGGCGGTGCCTGTGCCTGTGCCTGCGACCTTGATCGCCTGGCCGCCGGAGACGTCGGCCCGGTTCTCTGTCACGTACCCATCAAGCTGGAGGCGCTCGGCCTCTGTCCGTCCCACACGAATTGCCATATGGCCCACCCATTCTGACGACAGGTCCCTGCTCGCCGGGCGTCCTGCCTTGTACCACGCTTGCCAATGTCCCGATCGTCATTCTGCGCCGGGGGTCTTTTCCTGTGACCGGAGGGCTATTCCACATCCGAAACAGTTTTCCAAGTTACGAGCAAGAATGGGACCACCTATTTTGCAGTCCTGTTTATCAGAGTGGCCGCAAGGGACAATCACGGACGCCTGGCGAGCGAATGGGTGCGGGCGACCGCAACATGGCTGTTGAAGGCTGCCGGTTCCGGTTCGGCGCAACATGGGGTAAGGGCGCGACATGCAAGCGACAGAAGTGAATTTCGACGGCCTGATCGGCCCAACCCACAATTATGGCGGCCTGTCCGATGGCAACCTCGCCAGTGCGCGCAATGCCGGGGCGGTGTCCAATCCGCGGGCCGCGGCACTGGAGGGGCTGGAGAAGATGCGCGTGATGGTGCGGGCCGGGCTGGTGCAGGGGGTGCTGCCGCCCCAGCCGCGGCCCGACTTCCTGTTCCTGATGCGCGCCGGCTTCAGCGGCGATGATGCGGCGATGATCGCGGAGGCCGCGCGGGCTGCACCGCAGCTGCTCAAGGCGGCCTGCTCGGCAAGTGCTATGTGGACCGCCAATGCGGCCACGGTCTCGCCCTCTGCCGATACCGCAGACGGGCGGCTGCACCTGACGGCGGCGAACCTCTCGACCATGCTGCACCGGTCGATCGAGGGCGATTGCACGACGGCCGTGCTGATGGACGTGTTCGGCGACGAGACCCTGTTCGGCGTGGCCCCACCCCTGCCGATGCATGCCGACTTCGCCGATGAAGGGGCGGCCAATCACGTGCGCCTGGCGGCCGCGCACGGGGCGCCCGGCGTGGAACTGTTCGTCCACGGCCGCGAGGCGGGCGAAAGCACGGCCGGCTTTCCGGCGCGCCAGACGCGGCTGGCCAGCGAGACGATTGCGCGGGCGCATGGGCTTGACCCGGCGCGGACGGTGTTTGCGCGCCAGTCCCGCAAGGCCATCGAGGCCGGGGCGTTCCACAATGACGTGGTCTCGGTCGGCGCGCTGGACACGCTGTTCTTCCACGAGCACGCCTTCGAGGACACGTCCGGGACGCTGGACGCGCTTCGCCGCGCCGGCGAGGGCCGGTTCGAGCTCAAGCCAGTGATGGTGCCCGAGGCCGAGGTGCCGCTGGGCGATGCGATCGCCTCCTACCTGTTCAACTCGCAACTGCTTGAGCTGCCGGGCGAGGACCGCCTGGTGCTGGTCGCGCCGATGGAGACGCGGGAGACCGCCAGTACGCGCGCCTTCTGCGAGGCGATGGTGGCAGGCAATGGCCCGATCGGGCAGGTAAGGTATGTCGATGTCCGCCAGTCCATGCGCAATGGCGGCGGGCCGGCCTGCCTGCGCCTGCGCGTGGTGCTGAACGAGGCGGAGCTGACGGCGGTGCATCCCGGCGTGATCCTCGACGAGGCACGGATCGACGCCCTGCAGGCGGTCGTGCGGACCCATTATCGCGATGCGCTGGCGCCTGCCGACCTCGCCGATCCCGATTTTGCTGACGAGGCGCTTGCCGCCTATGAGGCG
>CAZDMQ010000002.1:0-110749 GCA_964506685.1 uncultured Hyphomonadaceae bacterium
CATCCCCGACGCCGCAACGTTCTCCTCGCGCGCGAGCGCGTTAGTGCTCTCGCCGTAAGTGGACCTTCAAGTCTCGGGACGGTTTCGTCCACTTTCTGTAGCATAGCGGGCATCGTATTTGTCCGGCGGACCTATACTTTCGGTCAGGTCGGGCTCGTTCGGATGGTCAGCTAGTCATTGCCGGCGTTTTGCGGCAGAGGTTGTCGTCGTTCGATCAGAAAGGTGCACCCAATGAAGGGCATGGTTTTCAAAGTGTTCGAGAGCCATGTGGTCAAGCACCTCGGCGAAGAGATGCTGGATGAGTTGCTAGACGATCCCGCGCTCAGCACGGGGGGCGCCTATACGTCTGTCGGTAACTATCCACCGAGTGACATGCTGAGGATGGTTACGGTTCTCTCCGAGCGAACCGGCGTCCCCGTGCCGGAGCTGGTCCAGACCTTCGGCTTCGAGCTGTTCGGTGTTCTTGCCGATGGTCACCAGCAGATCATGGAGAACTTCGACGGATGCCTCGACATGCTCGCCGGCATCGAGTCGGTGATCCACCGCGACGTGCGCAAGCTCTATAGCGATGCTGAACTCCCCCGCTTTGACATCGAAGCCCAGGATGGCCAGCGCCACCTCAGAATGGTCTATCGCTCGAGCCGCCCTTTCGCCGACCTGGCCCATGGACTGATCGAGGGCGCTTTGTTCCATTATGGCATAAAGGAAAAAGCAACAGTGGTGAGGGAAGACTTGTCGGATGACGGAACCCAGGCCCGCTTCGATATCACCATTCAATGAGGTGACGCCCACTGAACTGGCCAGAGCCGTCGAAAGGCTTGGCCGAAGGCTGCGCCGCGAACGCCGCGCGCGCGAACACGCCGAACACCTTCTGGAAAAAAAGTCCGCTGAACTGTTCGATGCGTCCGAAAAGCTCAAGGCCGAAAGTGTACGAGCCCTTGCGCTTGCGTCCGCGATTGAAACGGCGACTGATGGTCTAGCGATCACTGACGCCGATGGGGTGTTTGTTTACATG
The DNA here is from genome assembly GCA_964506685.1 of uncultured Hyphomonadaceae bacterium. GTDB lineage: Bacteria > Pseudomonadota > Alphaproteobacteria > Caulobacterales > Hyphomonadaceae > UBA5336. The sequence goes on from CAZDMQ010000002.1 coordinate 1,016, forward strand.
AATTCGGCTCACGCGGAGATGTTCGACTATCGCGATAGCGAACTCATCGGTGAGAACTGGTCAGTGCTCTACGCGCCAGCTGTCGCCGACTCCATTTCGCGTGTGGCAATGCCCGTACTAGCAGGTGGGGGCAGTTGGCGCGGTGAAGTTGAGGGACTATCCAAGTCAGGTGAGACGATCTCACAGGAAGTGGTGCTCACCGCCAGTAGTAATGGTGGACTTATCTGTTCCACACGCGACATTGGGGATCGGCTGCGCCGCGAACGCGAAAGCAGGGAACTGGAGACCCGGCTTCTCAAGGCGGAACGCGAGGCGGCGCTTTTCACGGTCGGCAACGCCGTCGCCCATGATTTTAACAATCTGATCGCCGCGATCAGTGGTTATGCCCTGCTATTGCAAGGTGACCTGAATGAAGACAGTGAGTCGTTTGAGCGGGCAGGCCGGATCCTGGAAGCAGCAGAGCAGGCGTCAGCTGTTGTCCGTTCCCTGGAAGTCGAGCGTATCAATGATGTTCGCAGCCTGGACGAGCTTGACCTCGTGAAGTTGCTTCGCACCGGCCTTGCAATTTCGGATGCCATTCGGCCGCGGGGGGTCGAGTTCGAGATTGACCTGCCAGACTTTGCGCTTGTTACTTGCAATGAAGTGCTGCTCACACGCGCGCTGATGAACATCGCCAAGAACGCCTTCGACGCAATGACCGAAGATGGCGTTTTTTCCGTGAGACTCGGCAAGACGCAAATGCACAGATTTCGCTCCCAGTCCCATACTCACAGGATCGGCGAACTCAACCGGGAATTCACCCATGTGCTGGAGCTTGTCGATACCGGGCCTGGGATCCCCCCAGACAAGCTGGAACAGGTCTTCAATCCATTCGTGACGAGCAAGGGCGCTCTGCGCGGAAGCGGATTGGGGCTTTTGTCGCTCAAGGCCCTCGCTGACAGCCGTTCTGTTGTGGTTGAGGTTGAAACCTGCCGCGGCGAGGGCACGTGTTTCAGATTGCTGTTTGCGAATATGTCTGCGCCACCCTGTGGCAATGGTGTTGAGCGGGCAAGTTCAGCTGCCCCGGCTGGTCGCACGCGCGTTCTGGTCGTCGATGATAATGCGTCTGTAGGCCAGATGCTTGCGGAGACGCTCGACCGGCAAGGACTGATCTCCGTCTGGCAAGGCAGTCCCCGTCGCGCGTTGGAGATGATTGCCGCGTCGCCTGAGGATTTTGACGTGGTGGTGACCGATCTCACGATGCCCCAGCTTTCCGGCGATGAGCTTGCGCGTAAAATTCGCGCCGTTAGACGCGATCTGCCGATCATTCTCTACTCCGGCCAGGCTGGCTATGTCCCATCTGATACAATCTATGCAGACATTCTCACAAAGCCGATCTCTCCGGAGCGTTTGGGCACGGCGATTGCATCGGCTGTCCAGCGGGATTTCACCGACTGAAAGCTCGCCTTTCCGTCAGGCTGCTTGACCCAAAACGCCAGCGTACCTGTCCATTCGGTCAGGCGCGGCCCCCCGAAAGATATGCGTTGCGACCTGTCTGGTCAGCAGACCGGACCGATCGATTTCGGCATTTACGTCTCCATCGGCGAACAACAAACCAAACGCCGAATCAACCCGAATGGAGTTCCAAATGACCCGTATTAAACTTATCTCTCTCATGGCCGCTGCTGCCATGGTTTCCGGCCAGGCACTGGCAGTTGACGTCGAAACAGACGCCGGCGCAAAAATCGTTGCACCGCTGGAAATCTCGAACGTGACCGCGCTTTACTTCGGCACGGTTGCACCAAGCCTGACAGCCGCTGACACCGTCGTGGTTTCACCAGCTGGCGCCAAAACCTGTGGCGCTGAGCTGACCTGCCTCAGCGACGATCACACCGCGGCCAAGTTCAACGTGTCCGGCGCAGCCGATGCTTCTTACACGATTGACCTGCCGAAAAGCATCGAGATCTCGAACGGTGCCGGCGCCAACATGAGCGTCGACAACTTCACCGGCTCGAAATCAGACGGCACGCTCACGGCTGGCGAAGACGACTTCACCGTCGGTGGAACGCTGGACGTTGCTGCTAACCAGGCAACCGGCGAATACAAAGGTACCTTCGTCGTCACGGTCGAGTACCAGTAGGCAACGCCTATCGCGTGGGAGGGGCTCATGCTCCTCCCATCTTGCCCCCTCGGATTGGGCCCCTCCCACGCGTTTTTTCCTCTCATCAATTCGGAGCCAGAGACATGCGCCTTTAGCGCGTGGTCCCGCCCGACCCGCTGTCACAAGAAAGGGTTCAGCCCCGCGGCATTCATGCCTGCGCGCGGACCATCACCGTCGAATACCAATAGCCCTCAACCCAAAGGAATACCCCTCATGTTCCGCACCCTCAAAATCGCCCTTTTCTCAAGTGTCGCTGCTGTATCGGCGCCCTTGGCCGCCGCTGAACTGATGATCGCACCAACGCGTGTTGTTATGGAAAACGGTGAGCGCTCCGCAGAGATTGTGCTCGTCAATAAAGGCACTGAGGAAGGCGCTTATCGCATCAGCCTTGAAAACCGTCGCATGTTGCTGAATGGCTTGCTCGAGACAGTCGAAGAAGCGGCCGACGGCGAGCTGTTCGCTGATGACCTGGTGCGTTACGCGCCGCGCCGCGCCGTGCTGGAGCCGGGTGGTCGGCAAACCATTCGCGTGACGGCGCAGACCGCGGGGCTTGAGCCGGGAGAATACCGCTCGCATCTGCGCATCATGGGCGCGCCGACCAGCGCGGGCCGCACACTGGCCGAAGCTGGTGGCACTGAAGGCGATAGCATTTCGATTGAACTGATCGCCATCCGCTCGCTGACAATCCCGGTCATTGTCAGGGCAGGTGACCTTGACGCTGAGGTTTCCATTGAGACCGCTATGACCGCGCCTAGCGATGAAGAAGGCGAAGACCTGCTAGTTGTGCGCCTGACCCGTGAGGGCGACCGCTCCACTTACGGCGACATCCAGGTTTTCGTCGAAGGCCAGTCAGAGCCGGTCTATTTCGCACGCGGTATCGCGATTTACACCCCCAATACTGAGCGCGATGTCGTCCTGCCCATGCCGACCGAACTGGCCGAAACGCTGCGCGGCGAAACCGTTCGGATTGCATATGTCTCCTCTAACCCGGCGCGCCCGGGCACGATCTCTGAAGTCACCCTGGCCGTGAATTGAAGGTCGGCTGGGTGAGGAGCAGGATCGATGCGACGCCATTATTGCCGGCTACTGGCCGCATTGATCCTGCTGTCCTCTCCGCTGGCGGCTCAGGCACAGGGCGATCCATTCGCGCTGCTTTTCGGCGACGAGGAAACGCTCGACTCCGGCGCCACTGATCGCGCGGGGCAAGATGATGTGCGGTTCGTTGGTCTTCGCCTTGGCGGTTTAAGGCTAACTGAGACAATCACCGCCTATGCCTATGAAGACGAGCTGTGCGTACTGCCCGCTTCGTTGTTTGGGGTCCTCGATGCGCCAATTGCGGTCGATGACAACGGTGCATCGGGATGGTTTGTCAGTCCCGAGCGCACTATTGAAATCGATGCCGAAGAGCAAACGGCCACTCTGTCCGCGCAATCCTCGCTCGCGCTTGAGGGCCGCGTGCACGACACACCAGAGGGATGGTGCCTCGGCCTGTCGGCCCTTTCGGAAATCCTGCCAATCAATTTCACCTATAATTCAACGTCCCAGACCCTCGCCATGGAACCGCGCGAAACGCTGCCCCTGGAAGCAAAGCTGGAGCGCGAAGCGTTGCGCACGCAACTGGACAGCGCGGCGGGGCGCGTTCGGCCGAATTATCGCCGCGTGGAAAACCCATATCGCTTGCTGAGTTTGCCAACGGCCGATCTTAACCTGGATGTGAGGGCCGCCTCCGACTCCACGTTTGCCATAGATGGGCAAATCGACCTCGCCGGCGACATTTTGTGGACCACGGCGCGTATCCGAAGTGCGCGAAACCTGTCTGGCGATACCGGCGTGCGCGCAACATTTGAGCGTGTCTTCTCGCACGAAGACCGCATGTGGATGCCAAAGCAAGTACGCTTCGGTGATGTGGCTGCACTTAACCAGCCTCTCACGTCAAAGGGATCTGCGGGGCGGGGCTTCATGGTCTCAAACCGGCCCACATACGCCGCCGACGTGTTTGATATGACCGATATTCGTGGGCCATTGCCCACCGGCTGGGAGGCGGAATTGTATCGTGACTCGCAGCTGGTTGCCTTTGTCACTGAGCCAGATGAGCAGGGCGAGTATCTGTTCAAGGATGTCGAAATCCTGCCGGGCTATAACCGCTACACTGTCAAACTCTTTGGCCCCCAGGGCGAGACCGACACGCGGGACGTAAAGTTCTTCGCCGGCAGCGAAATGTATCCGGAAAACACCGTCTACTATGACATCGCTGTCCTCGAAGAAGGGGTTACGGTTGACGGGAATGTTGCCGACGTACCCACGCCCGTGGTCTCAGCGAGCGTTTCAGCTGGCATCACTCGCCAGGTTTCAACCCGACTGGACCTGCGCGCCGAAGCAAATACGCCAATGATGGCGACAGCCAGCGTCTATGCTGCTTCAGGAAACACACACGGTGTTGCAAGGCTTCAGGGCGTTGGAGCGGCGGCGCCGGCGCTGGAGGTGGGCGCCGTTCACCTGTTTGAAGACCGCTCATCAATAGACGCACGCTATTTCCGGTTCAGCGACATCGTTTCTGGCGACACCGATGGGGCGCAGTCTCTGAAACAGTCCCTGCAGATGGAGTATAATACCACATTACCGCTGACCAGTTGGGGCCTGCCTCTGCAATCACGGCTGGCCTGGAGCGAGATGACCAATGGAGATGCGTTTATCAGTGCGTCCGCTCGGGTGTCGTCTTCGTTCAAGGGCTGGCGCTGGACCCATCTGGCCCATCTCAAGCAGACATCGACAGCAACGAATTCCCAAACCGAGATCGGCGGTCGCTTTGGATTTTCGCGCAGTCTTTCCGGCATGCGCGTTCGCGGCGGTGTCGATTACGAAATTGGCCCGAAGCTCCAAGCGAGTAAGGTAGACATTCAGGTCCAGCGCCGCCTGAGCCGCGCCGGGTTCGCCCAGTTCAACCTCAGCCATGATATGATCGATGGCGCAACGACAGCCGGCGCGAATTTTTCCAGGGCATTCGGAGATTTCACGTTGTCCACAAATGCTGGCGTGAGCGACCGCGGCGAATGGACGATGGGTCTGCGTTTGTCGACGGCGCTGTTTTTTGATCGGAAAAGCAACCGATACAGAACCGGGCCGTCCGGCATGTCGCGCACCGGAGCGATCCGGGCAAATGTCTTTGACGATCTGAACGAGAACGGAGCGTATGACGAAGACGATCAGGAGATTGCGGGCGCTGCTTTCATTGTCGATCGATCCATTCGGCGAGAAGAAACAGGCCCCGATGGCGCCGTGACGCTCGGCGGTGTCGCGTCACACAGGCCGCTCGATCTCGAAGTTGCGCTCGGCACCCTCAGTGACCCGTTCCTTCAACCGCTTGAGCGTGGAATGTCTGTGACCGTACGCCCCGGTCAGGTTCTTGATGTTGACGTTCCGCTTTCGCTCACTGGCGAAATAGATGGGACCGTTACCATGTTAAACGATGGCCATAGCGTGCCGGTGGCTGGCGTTCGGGTTGAAGCCCTGGACGACGCAGGTAACGTGGTCGGGACCAGTACCAGTGAGTATGACGGCTATGTCTATCTGGACGGCCTGCCCATGGGCGACATCGAGCTGCGCATTCCGCAATCTGCTCTGACGGAGGTTGGGGCGACATCAAACCCGGTGGAGGTTTCGCTTGATCGCAAGGAGCCATCCGCGTTCGGGCTGGACATGCTAATCGTTAAAACTCAACCGTCGTCGTAAACGTTTATTTCAAGAGCGACTGATAGAGAGACGGTTTAATCGCGGATTGAAGGAGGTCAGGTGCGGATTCTACTGGCAGACGACCATGATCTTGTGCGCGACGCCCTCGGCGCACTCCTGATAAAAGACGATTCTTCCATTGACCTGCGAACCGCTAGTGATCTTGCGGGCGCAATCTCTTTATTTGAAACCCAGGGTCCGTTCGCGGCGATTATACTGGATCTTCGAATGCCAGGCATGGACGGTCTCTCCGGCGCACAGCGCATGGTCAATCTGGCCGGTGATGTGCCGGTCATCTTGATGTCGGGCAGCGCCCAATCCAGCGACGTTCAGGCGGCGTTGAAGCTGGGGGTTCGCGGCTTTGTTCCCAAGACGATTGCCGGCAAATCGCTTATCAATGCTGTGCGGCTAGTGGTTTCGGGAGAAGTTTATGTCCCGATGGAGTTTCTCACTCCAGCGTCGGACAGCGGCAATTCCGAGAACAGTCTGACCGCGCGGGAGAAAGAGGCTCTTTATGAGCTCCGCCAAGGCGCTTCGAACAAGGAAATTGCGCGCAATCTCGACATCGCCGAGACAACCGTAAAGCTTCACCTGAGATCGATCAGTGAAAAGCTCAATGCCCGCAATCGAACCGATATCGTTATCCGTGCGATCGACGCAGGTCTGGCGTAACGATTGCCAATCTAAGACTTCCGCGTTTTGGCTCTAGTCAGCTCTAAGGCGGGCGTTCAACGAAGGCTCGATAACAGACTGCAAAGACCAGACCTGCCCCAAGCACGACCACTTGCTCGAATGGTGGTGCGCCGGCAAAATGCCAGTCGATTGCATGCCTCCCGACCGCCGACCGCGCTCCTGCGGCGAGTTTCAAAGGAGACAAACCATGTCCGGAGATCTCATTACGCCCGCGGAAGCTCACACTTCAGCGAAGCAAGGACCTATCGCGGCGGGCAAATTGACCGGCCAGAAGCCAACCTTGCAAATCTAGGAAGTCTGGTCGATCCGCACCCGACTCGAACTCGACGGCGATATGCGCGATCTCGCACTGTTCAGTCTAGCGATCAACAGCAAGGTTCGGGGCTGCGACCTCGTCAGGTTGAAGGTTGGCGATGTCGCTGCGGGCGGCGAAGTGAGGACACGCGGCGCCGTCATCCAGAAGACGACGGGTCGCCCGGTCCAGTTCGAGATTACCGAAAACACCGGCCGGTCGGTCGGCGCCCATCTTGAACGGAACACGCCTTGTCCCGACGACTATCTCTTCCGCAGCCGATTGCGAGGTTCAGCGCATCTGTCGACACGGCAATATGCCAGGATCGTCCAGGTCTGGGTCGCATCGATCGGCTTCAATCCGGCAACTTACGGAACGCATTCGCTGAGACGCAAAGAGGCGGCGGTCATCTATCGCAAGACCGGGAACCTGCGAGCCGTGCAGCTCCTGCTCGGCCATACCAAGCTGGAAAGCACGGTGCGATGTCTCGGCGTCGATGTTGATGATGCGCTGGAGATTTCCTCAGGCATCGATTTCTGGGCCAATCGAACAGCAGGGGCCATCCGCCCCTGTCGTGTCTTGCTTACCTGACCAAAAGTGGTGCAAATGAGGACATTCAGCATCTCGTAGGCATCCGGCCGGAATGGGCCAACTCCCGCCGCTCAGGCTGCGAGCCTGCCGCCTACTCTGTCCCCACCCCTCAGGCCGCGGCGGCGGCGCGCATGAAGGTGCCGGACAGGGCGGCGTCGATCAGGGTTTCGGCGGTGTGGCTGGCGCGGCGTTCGGCGATGCGCCAGCTGAAATCGGGCCGCTCCGGACCCGGGCACACAGCCTGCACCCGGGCAGCGATGCGGCGGGCAAGCCGGGCGGCGCCGGCATGCGGCGTCTCGCGCAGGGAGATCACGATGTCCGTCGCCCCGGCCCGGGTCGCAAGATCGGTGACCCGGAGATCGCCGGTCACGATGTGGGCGAGCGTCTGCATCTGCCGCGCGCGCTCGGCTGCAGGCAGGGCGGTGTTCACCCGCAGGCTGAGCAGGCAGAGCGGAGCTTCAAGCTGGTCGCACACGCGCATCTGTTCGGGCAGGTGTGCGTCGAGGAAGCGCCGGGAATAGAGCCTCGTGTGGGCATCGAACAGCGCCGAGCTCAGCCGCACGCGCCCCGGTGCTGCCGCCGGCAGCCCGTTCGCCATCGCCGCGTGGCACGCGTCAAGGATCGCCTCGTGCCCCATGTCGGCCGCGAGGACCTCGTCGGCCACCTCCAGGCAGACCGGATCGCGCAGCAGCGCCGGCGCATCGGTGACCAGCGCGATCGGCGAGGCCACCCGGATCTGGCCAAGTGCCGTGCGTTCGAGCAGTTCCAGCACATCGCGCTGGCCACCGCTGGCATTCAGGCAGACCAGCGCAAACCGGCCCGATGCAAGATAGCTTTCGGCCGTCGGCACCGACAGCGCCGCAACGAGGTCGTGTCCGCACCGGGCAAAGCCGTGCCGCAGCATCTGGAAGAACGATCCCCCCTCGCCGAGATAGAGGACATCCTGTTTCGCGCGATCAGCCTCCGGCGCGACCCATTCCTCCAGCCCACCGAGCTGGCGTGCGGTCTCCCTGCGGAGCGCGGTCTCGCTGGTCCGGGTCGCCCGCCGCCGGCGCAGCTCCAGCCGGGCCGACAGGGTCGCGATCTCCTCATCGCCCCTGAGCAGCAGGCAGTCATGCAGGTCGATCCCGGCGCCCTCCCGCGCGGCCAGCAAAATGACGGGGCGGTCGAGACCCTCGCGGGCGGCCTTCTCAAGCTGCTCCAGCGTTGTTGCCGACACCGAGGCGACATCGACGAGCAACGGCACGCGCGACCCCGCGGTCCAGCTCTCGCCGACGGGGATCGGCCGCAGCCCGGCGGCCCGGATGCGGCTGGCAAGCGGCGCCTGCCGGGGCGCGTTGGCCACGAGTTCAAGCGGCGGATCGAGATAGGTGAGGTCTGTCATTGCGGATGTCTCGCAGCCATCGTCCCTTGCGTCAGGGTTTCAAATGCACCCGAGAGGCTTAATGTGAAGTTGACCGGGCCGGCGCGGCAGGAAAAAGCCGGTCGCCGCGCGCGCAGGAAAACAGGAGGACGCCATGGGACAGGGACCGCTGAACGGTGTGAGGATCGTTGAATTTGCAGGGATCGGGCCGGGCCCGTTCTGCGGCATGCTGTTGTCGGACCAGGGGGCGGACGTGATCCGCATCGACCGGGCCGGTGCCGGCGGCAAGGCCAATCCGCGCGACGTGACCGGCCGTGGCCGGCGCTCGATCGCGCTCGATCTCAAGGATCCGGCCGATGTCGAGGTGGCGCTGCGCCTGATGGAGAAGGCCGACGGGCTGATCGAGGGCTTCCGCCCCGGTGTCATGGAGCGGCTCGGCCTCGGCCCCGATGTCGTCCTCGCGCGCAATCCGAAGCTCGTCTATGGCCGGATGACCGGCTGGGGCCAGACCGGCACGCTGGCCCATGCTGCCGGTCATGACCTCAACTATATCGCCCTGACCGGCGCGCTGCACGCCATGGGCCCGAAGGATCGCCGGCCCAGCCCGCCGCTGAACCTGGTTGGCGACTATGGCGGGGGCGCGCTCTATCTCGCCTTCGGCCTGATGGCCGGGATCATCCATGCCCGCGCGACCGGGGAGGGCCAGGTGATCGACTGCGCCATGACCGATGGCGCCGCCTCGCTGGCCGCAATGTTCTTCGGCATGCGCGCAGCCGGCGTCTGGAGCGATGACCGCGAGGCCAACCTGCTCGATGGCGGGGCGCATTTCTACGACACCTATGAATGTGCTGATGGCAAATGGGTCGCGCTGGGCTCGATCGAACCGCAATTCTACGCCCTGCTGATCGAGAAGGCGGGGCTGATGGACGTCGATCCGGACTTCGGTCCGGCCCACCAGATGGACCGCGACAAGTGGCCGGCGCTCAAGGACAGGCTCATCGCCGTCATGAAAACGAAGGCGCGCGATGAATGGTGCACCATCATGGAGGGCACTGACATCTGCTTCGCCCCGGTCCTCTCCATGGCCGAGGCGCCGGACCATCCCCACAACCGCGCGCGGCAGACCTTTGTCGAGGTGGAGGGTGTTGTCCAGCCGGCGCCGGCGCCGCGCTTCTCGAAGACCCCCGGCGCGATTGCCGGGATTGCCCCCGGTCCCGGTGAACACGGCGAGGCGATCCTCGCCGACTGGGGCGTCAGCCGCTGATGGCGGCGCTCCCCGGAACGACCGGCCGGCGGCGGATCTACCTGATGCGCCATGGCTTTGTCGATTACACCTCGAGGCGTGTTCGCGAGAGCCGCGATCCCAGCCAGGCCTATCTCACCGAGAGCGGGCGGGCCGAGGCCCGGGCCGCCGGGCTGGCGCTGCGCGAGGTGCATTTCGACCTCGCGCTCTGTTCCGGGCTGAAACGCACGCGCGAGACTGCCGAGCTTGTGCTGGCCGAACATCCCGGCGGCCTGGTGCTGGAGGACGAGCCGCGGCTCGCCGAACTCCGGTCCGGCCGCTATATCGATTTCGAGAGCGCCGAGCAGCTTGCGGCCACCATGACCTTCCAGTTCGAGCAGGCCGGCGAGCCGGGGGCGAGCTTTCTCGAGGGCGGTGAGGCGTTTGCCGACGCGCTTGTCCGGGCGGCCGACGCCATCGAGGCGCTGCTGGCCCGTCCGGCCTGGCATACCGCGCTGGTCGTGGCCCATGAGGGCATCAACCGGCTGCTGCTGGCCTGGGCGATCGGGGCACCGCTGGGCGCCAGCGCGGGTTTCGAACAGGATACCGGGTGCATCAACATCCTCGATTTCGATCTTGTGCCGAACGGCGCCGGCGAGCGCGTGGTGATCGAGCGGGCGGTGATCAAGGCGGTCAACCTGACCCCGGCCAACTATCTCAAGAACGGGATGAACCTGCGTTCGCTCGAATCGATCTTCACCCGCGCCCGCGAAGAGGGTGAGGGCGCGAGCGGCTGAGCGGCCGGTGCAGGGCCGGCGAGCCGCGCAGCGGCCGGATCTGCCGCAATGGGTTCAGGTCCCGTTCAGGAGACTCGCCTCCGGCGCGAATTATGAACGAATTGCGGTCGCCTCCATGGGGTTCCGTTCATCTTCGGCAGGCTATGATGACCCCATCGTCGGAGAGCGAATGGATGTTGTCCTGCGCACTCTGACGATGTCCTTCTTGCAAACTCGCCGCCCTTCGGGGCGGCGTTTTTTCTTTCCGGGACAAACATTTCGGAGCCGCCTGCCGGCCGCCGGACATTCACTCCGGTCCGGGCCAATCTGGTCCAATCGGGGCTGGCTCTTGCTCCGAAGCGTTCGGCGCCAAAGCACCGGTCTTCCGTTCCACTCCAGACCGTCGCTTTATTGGCTCCGCCAGCGATTCTTCGACCATTTCGGGACCTGAGGCCGGGCCCGCCAAATCGAGGCGGTCCTGTTGAGTGGCTCAGTCGTAGCGCCGGATGAGGGCGACGAGCCGGCCCTGGATGCGGACCCGGTCGGGACCGAAGATCCGCGTCTCGAAGGCCGGGTTCGCCGCTTCCAGCGCGACCGAGGCGCCCTTCTTGCGCAGCCGTTTCAGGGTGGCTTCCTGCTCGTCGATCAGGGCGACGACGATGTCGCCGGTATTGGCGTCGTCGGTCCGCTTGAGGATGATGTAATCGCCGTCATGGATGCCGGCCTCGATCATCGATTCGCCCTCGACCATGAGGGCAAAGTGATCGTCATTCTCGACATATTCCCCCGGCACCTGCAGCCGGTCCCGCTCATGCTGGATCGCCTCGATGGGCACACCGGCCGCGATCTTGCCGAGAATGGGCAGCGTATCCATGCCGCCCTCGCCGCCGGAGACCGGGCGGGGCCCGCCTCCAGCAATCACGCTGGGCCGGAACGGATACCGGCCACCGGCAGGGCCGGACGGGGTTGCCGATTCCGGCAGTTTCACGACTTCCAGCGCGCGGGCCCGGTTCGCCAGCCGGCGAATGAAACCGCGCTCCTCAAGCGCCGTGATCAGCCGGTGGATCCCCGATTTCGAGGCCAGATTGAGCGCTTCCTTCATCTCGTCAAAGGACGGCGAGACGCCGTCGGACTTGATCCGCTCGTGGATGTAGAGAAGCAGTTCTTTTTGTTTTGCCGTCAACACGTCGCGGACCTCCAGCCAGCTGTTCGTTCACGCATGTTCTGTCATCGTTCCCGAATTGGGTCAAGCCCCATCCCGCGTGAAATGCGCCCTCGTCAGGACGCACCCGCGTCGCGCAGGGCCCGTGTCGCCGCCACGCGGTCAGCGGCGAGCATCAGGCTTTCGCCGATCAGGAAGCGGCGCGCGCCTGCGGCCCGCAACCTGGCGATGTCGGCCGGCGTCTTCACCCCGCTTTCGGCCACGAAAGGCCGGCCAGCCGGCAGGTGCGCGGCCAGCGTCTCGCAGGTGGCAAGGTCGGTGACCATCGTCCGGAGGTCGCGATTGTTGATGCCGATGAGCCCTGCCGGCGGCAGGACCAGAGCGCGGTCCAGCTCGGCGCGGTCATGCACCTCGACCAGGACATCCATGCCCAGCCCGAGGGCGGCCTCGGTGAGCACGCGCGCGCGGGTGTCATCGAGGGCGGCGAGGATCACCAGCACGGCATCGGCGCCATGGGCGCGGGCTTCGTGAACCTGGTAGGGATCGAGCATGAAGTCCTTGCGCAGCAGTGGCAGGGACGTGGCGGCCCGGATCGCGGTGAGGTCGGTGAGCGCGCCGCCAAAGCTCGGCCCGTCAGTGAGCACCGACAAGCAGGCGGCCCCGCCGGCTTCGTAATCGCGGGCAATCGCCAGCGGGTCGGCGCCGGGCAGGATCTCGCCTGCCGAGGGGCTGCGGCGCTTGAGCTCGCAGATCAGGGCATTGGCGCCGGTCGCGGCCACCCTGTCCAGCGCTGCGATGAAACCGCGCGGCGGCGGTGCGTCGGCGGCCTGCTCCATCAGCGCCGGCAGCGGCACCCGCGCGCGCGCAGCGGCCACCTCGCCAGCCTTGTAGGCCAGGATCCGGTCGAGTGCCGTGCCGGGTCCGCTCCCCGCCATGGTTCAGTCCGCCCGACCATGCGAGGCATCGACCAGCCGGGTGAGCGTGGCCCGCGCCGCTCCGCTGTCGAGCGCGCCGGCCGCCCGCGCCGCGCCCTCCCGGAGGTCGGCGACCTGGCCGAGGCAGACCAGCCCGGCCGCTGCATTGAGACACACCGCATCGCGGAACGGACCGGCCTGGCCGTCCAGCAGCTCGAGAACCGCGCGGGCATTGTCGGCCGGTTCGCCGCCTGCCAGTGCGCTGAGCGGGGCCGGGCTGAGGCCCGCCTCCTCCGGCGTCACCCGGAACGTGCGCAGGCCGCCGGCACCGACCTCGCAGGCCATGGTTTCCCCGGAAATGGAGAGCTCGTCGATCCCGTCGAGCCCATGCACCACCCAGGCCCGCACGACGCCCAGCGCCGCCAGCGCCTCGGCCATCGGCGCGACCCATTCCGGCGCAAACACGCCCAGCACCTGGTGAGTGGCGGCGGCCGGGTTCGACAGCGGCCCCAGCAGGTTGAACAGCGTCCGGATCCCCAGCCGCGCCCGGATGGGTGCGACGTGGCGCATCGCGCTGTGATGGCTGCGGGCGTAGAGGAAGGTGACCCCGGCACGGTCGAGGCACAGGGTCTGGCGCGCCGCGTCCATGTCGAGATTGACCCCGAGCGCTTCGAGCACGTCGGCCGAGCCGGTCTTCGGCGGCACCGAGCGGTTACCATGCTTGGCGACCCGCGCCCCGCAGGCGGCCAGCACCAGCGCGCTGGCCGTCGATGTGTTCAGCGAGGTCCAGCCGAGCCCCCCGGTGCCGCAGGTGTCGAGCAGCGGCGTGTCCGGCCCGGCGCCGAGTTCCAGCGTCCGCGCCGTCGCCCGCATCGCCCGGGCGCCGGCGATCAGTTCGGCCGCTGTCTCCCCGCGCACCGCGAGCCCGGCCAGGAACGCGCCGACCTGTTCGGGGGCCGCCTCGCCGGACAGGAGCTCGCCAATGGCGGCCTCGACCCGTTCGGGCGGCAGCGTCTCGTGCCGGGCAATGGCCCGGATCGCCTCAGCAAGCTGCGGGGCAGGGGGATCGGTCACGCTCATGGCCCCTCCGGTAGCGGTTTCCCTGCGGCGAGGAAAGGGGGCGCGCGCCGGGCCTTGGCCCGTCGTTCCAGCGGCGCGCGGTTCTGGGCCTGCGGGCCCGTTCGTGCTATAGGCATGGCCCATGACTGATGCGGTTGGCCCCGGCGACCTGGTCCTGTGCGTGAATGCGGCTCCGAACCACATGACCGGCCTGCCGGTCCCGCTGGTTGCGGGGGAGACTTATATCGTCGCTGCCGTGTTCGAGTTTCTCTGCCCGTGCGGGCGCGGCGACGCGCTGCTTGATGTCGGGGTCGGCTTTGCGTGGTGCCAGACCCGCTTCCGCCTGCTGCCGAAGCCGAAGGCCAGTTCCCGCACCCGCCGCATCTCCGCGCCAAAGGAAACCGAGACGGTGTAGCGGCAGCGGCTGGGGATCGGCTGGCGCGTTGAGATTGGCGTGAGCGCTGCGGCGCCGGCGGGCCGGGGTCAGGCGCTCGTCCCACTGTCGGTGAACGTAGCCGGCAGACCGGTGTCCGGTTCGACCGACAGCCTCAGGCTGCGCTCACGAAGGTCGAGATCACCTTCTTCTCGCCGGTCATGAAGGCGACCGTCAGTTTGTTGCCCTCGACGCGCTTGATCTCGCCATAGCCGAACTTGTCGTGGAACACCCGGTCGCCCGGCTTGTAGGGCGAAGGTCCGCCCGAAGTCGCGATCAGCGTCGCGGTGCCCTCCAGCGTGCGCGGCGGCTCCGACACCCCGCGCCGCGCATTCTTCTTCAGCCGCTGCCAGCCCGGACTGGTATAGCCCGACCGTTCTCCGAGATCCTCGACGGTGCCGCAGAAGCCCTCGCCGCCGCCCGGCTGGCTGGCATAGCCCGTCTCGGCGGCCGCCTCGACGTGGTCGTGCGGCAGCTCATCGACGAAGCGCGAGGGCAGCACCGACTGCCAGCGGCCATAGATCTGCCGGTTCGCTGCAAAGGAGATGTGGCACTGCGACCGCGCCCGGGTGATGCCGACATAGGCCAGACGCCGCTCTTCCTCCAGCCCCTTGAGCCCGCTCTCATCCATCGAGCGGCGGGAGGGGAACACCTCCTCCTCCCAGCCCGGCAGGAAGACGACCGGCCATTCCAGCCCCTTGGCTGCATGCAGGGTGAGGATCTGCACCTCGTCGCCATTCGACGCACCGCCGACATCCATCACCAGTTCGACGTGTTCGAGAAAGCCCGCGAGGCTGTCGAACTCGCCCATGGCCCGGATCAGCTCCTTGAGGTTGTCGAGCCGGGTCTGGCCCTGCGGCGAGCGATCCTTCTGCAGCATGTCGGTGTAGCCGCTTTCGTCGAGGATCTGCTCGGCGAGCTCGGTGTGCGGGGTGCCGGCGGCCAGCCGGTCCCGCCAGAGCTGGATCTGCTCGAGGAACAGGGTCAGCCCGCGTTTCGCCGCGCCCTTGATCTCGTCGGTCTGCAGCACCATCGGAGCGAGCACGAACAGCGAGCGGCCATCATCGCGGCCATAGCGTTGCAGCTTCTGCAGCGAGGTGCCGCCGACCCCGCGCTTGGGCTGGTTGACCACCCGCTCGAAGGCGAGGTCGTCATCGGGGCTGCGCACCAGCCGGAGGTAGGCCAGCGCGTCGCGGATCTCGGCGCGCTCGAAGAAGCGCGGCCCGCCGATCACCCGATAGGGGATGCCCAGCATGATCAGCCGCTCTTCGAACAGGCGCATCTGCCAGGAGGCGCGGACGAGGATCGCGCAATCCTCATTGCGCCCGCCACGGGCGACATGCGCCTCGATCTCGTCGGCCACGAGGCGCGATTCGGCCTCGCCATCCCAAACCCCGCGCACCTTCACCTTCGGCGCATCGGGATCGGCCGCCACCTCCTCGCCGACGAACAGCGTCTTGCCGAGCCGAGAGCGGTTGTTCGCGATCACCGTACTGGCCGCACCGAGGATATGGTGGGTGGAGCGGTAATTGCGTTCGAGCCGGATTACCGTCGCGCCGGGAAAATCGCTCTCGAAGCGCAGGATATTGTCCACCTCGGCGCCGCGCCAGCCATAGATCGACTGGTCGTCATCGCCGACACAGCACACGTTCCCCGAACCCCGGGCGAGCAGGCGCAGCCACAGGTACTGCGCCACATTCGTGTCCTGGTACTCGTCCACGAGGATGTAGCGGAACTTCGCATGATACTCGGCGAGGAGGTCCGGATTGGCCTGGAACAGCGAGATGCAATGCATCAGCAGGTCCCCGAAATCGCAGGCATTGAGGACCTTCAGCCGCGCCTGGTAGATCTCGTAGCACCGGATGCCCCGGCCATCGGCGAAGCTGTAGGCGTCCTCCTCCGGCACCTTGTCCGGCGTCAGCGCGCGGTTCTTCCAGCCATCGATCAGCGAGGCGAGATAGCGCGGCGTCCAGCGCTTCACATCGATCCCCTCGGCCTCGATCACCTGCTTGCACAGCCGCACCTGGTCATCGGTGTCGAGAATGGTGAAGGAGGGTTTCAGCCCCGCCAGTTCGGCATGCTGGCGCAACATCTGGGCGGAGATGGAGTGGAAGGTTCCGAGCCAGCGCAGCCCCTCGCCGGCCGCGCCGATCAGGCTCAGCGCCCGCTCGCGCATCTCCCGCGCGGCCTTGTTGGTGAAGGTCACCGTCAGGGTCTGGCTCGGCCAGGCCTTCTTCGTGTGGATGATATGGGCGAGCCGGGTGGTCAGCACGCGGGTCTTGCCGGTGCCGGCGCCGGCCAGCACCAGCAGCGGGCCCTCGGTCGCCAGCACGGCGGCGCGCTGTTCGGGATTGAGCCCGTCGAGATAGTCCGCATCGGCGGCGGTGCCCTGCGGCGGACGCGCCGCCGCCAGCTGGCTTATCGAGGGCCGTGTCTCTGACTCGGCTCCGGTCTCTGGCGCGCTCTGGGGCCGGCGGGCGGGGGAGTGATTCGCGTCTGCGCTCATGCCGGCAATATAGCAGGTGCCGCGCAGGGTGTTAGGGGCGATGTGCCAGCGCACGTTCAGCGGGTCTGAGGCAACGCGATGCTGACCCCTCGGAACAGGACCCGCTCGCACTGGCCTGCGAGGTGCAGGTGGCGCAGATGCTGTGCGCGGTCTCGGCCGGGGAGGGGACGCACGGGCGCGCGCCGGGGGAGCGCGGAACCTGGCGCCGCTTCCTTGTGCCGGGCGATCCAGACTCCGGATTCCATTGGAATTTATGGAAAGTTCGCCTTGTTGCCGGAACGTTCGAACAACCGTCCGATTCTTTAACGAATCGCTAACTTTCTCCTGTCAAGTGCCCGGACATGGACAAGTTCGCCGCCGGTACGCTCTGCCTGCTCATCATGTATTTCGCCTATCACGCCTTTGCCGGCGAGGCGGGGCTGGGCGAGTATGCCGACATGCAGACCGAGCTGGCGGACAGGAAGAAGACGCTGCGCGCGCTCGAGGCGGAGATTGCCCGGCTGGAAGCCGATATCCGGCACCTGCGGCCGGAAACAGCCGACCCGGACGTCATCGAAGCGCTGGCCCGGGAACGACTCGCCTTCGTGTTTCCGGATGAACTCGTCCTGGTCACGTCGCCCTAGGCCGCCATGCATATCTGCATGGTAAGTTTTCCGTGACACGCCTTTTCCCGACGGGCAAGCTGTGACCTAACGGACACAATGACGGCGGAGGAAGCCATGGCGAATGACCGACGCACGCTGGGGACGGTCGAGGCGGATGCGCTGCTCGGCGATTACCGGAGGATGTTGCTGATCCGCCGCTTCGAGGAGCGCGCCGGCCAGCTCTACGGCATGGGCCACATTGCCGGGTTCTGCCATCTCTATATCGGCCAGGAAGCGGTGGTGGTCGGGCTGCAGGGCGAGGCCGAGGACGGCGACCAGGTGATCACCGGCTATCGCGACCATGGCCACATGCTGGCCTGCGGCATGGACCCGAAGGGCGTGATGGCCGAGCTGACGGGCCGGCGGGATGGCTATTCGCGCGGCAAGGGCGGGAGCATGCACATGTTCTCCCGGGAGAAGCAGTTCTTCGGCGGCCATGGCATTGTCGGCGCGCAGGTCTCGATCGGTACGGGGCTGGGCTTTGCCAACACCTACAAGGGCAATGGCAAGGTGTGCCTGGCCTATTTCGGCGATGGGGCGGCCAATCAGGGCCAGGTCTATGAGAGCTTCAACATGGCCTCGCTGTGGGACCTGCCTGTGGTCTACGTGATCGAGAACAACCAGTATGCCATGGGCACCTCGGTGGCGCGGGCCTCGGCCGAGACCGAGCTCTACAAGCGCGGCATCAGTTTCGAGATCGAGGGCGAGGAAGTCGATGGCATGGACGTCATCGCGGTCCGGGCGGCGGCGCGCAAGGCCCTGGCCCATGCCCGTTCGGGCAAGGGGCCCTACATCCTCGAGATGAAGACCTATCGCTATCGTGGCCACTCCATGTCGGATCCGGCGAAATACCGCAAGCGCGAGGAGGTCGATGATGTCCGCACCCATCGCGACCCGATCGAGGGGCTGAAGGCGAAGCTGGTCGAGGCCGGGCTGGCCAGCGAGGAGGACCTCAAGGCGATGGACAAGGAGATCCGCGCCGAGGTGAAGGCAGCGGCCGATTTTGCGCTGGAGAGCCCGGAGCCAGACCCGTCCGAACTGTGGACAGACGTATTGAAAGAAGTGGAGGCCGTGTAATGCCCCTGGAATATTCCTACCTCGTCGCCTCCGTCCTGCTCTACCTCGTGATGATCATGGTGCAGGCGACGGCCGGCATCATGCACCATGGTTTGCCGGCCCTTGCGGGTCCGCGCGATGAGCTCAAGCCTGACGGCCCGTTCGCGGGGCGCGCCAAGCGGGCTTCTGCGAACATGCTGGAAAACCTGGCCCTGTTCGCCCCGCTGGTGATCGTCGCTGTGGAGACCGGGCGGACCAGCGACCTCACCCAGATCGGCGCGGGCCTGTTTCTTGCCGCGCGGATCATCTACGCGCCAAGCTACTGGTTCGGCATTGCCATCCGTTCCCTGGCCTGGTTCGCCGGACTGGCCGGCATCCTGATTGTCGCCTCGCAGATTCTGCCTTTCACCACGGCGACCGCGTAGATGGCCACCGATATCCTCATGCCCGCCCTGTCGCCGACGATGGAAGAAGGCACCCTGACGAAGTGGCTGAAGGCCGAGGGCGACACCATCGCGGCCGGCGACATCATTGCCGAGATCGAAACCGACAAGGCGACGATGGAGGTCGAGGCCGTCGATGAGGGCGTGCTGGCGAAGATCCTCGTGCCGGAAGGGACCGAGGGGGTAAAGGTCAATGCCGTGATCGCCCGGCTGGTGGAGGAGGGCGAGGCGGCTGCGTCAGCCAGCGACCCGGTGCCTGCTGCGACCGATGCCGGCAATGGGGCCGCACCGCCGGAGGCTGCGGCAGCGCCGGCACCAGCGCCGGCACCAGCGAATGTTTCGCCCGCGCCAGCCAGCAAGGCACCGGCCACCGTGGTCCCGGCCGATCCGGCGATCCCGGAGGGCACGCGCTTTATCGACACGGCCGTGCGCGACGCGCTGCGCGATGCCATGGCTGAGGAGATGCGGCGCGACGAGACCGTCTTCGTGATGGGCGAGGAAGTGGCCGAGTACCAGGGCGCCTACAAGGTGACGCGGGAACTGCTGCAGGAGTTTGGCTCCCGCCGTGTGGTCGACACCCCGATCACCGAGCATGGCTTTGCCGGGCTCGGTGTTGGCGCCGCGTTTGGCGGCTTGCGGCCGATTGTCGAGTTCATGACCTTCAATTTCGCCATGCAGGCGATCGACCAGATCATCAATTCCGCAGCCAAGACCCTCTACATGTCCGGCGGGCAGATGGGGTGTCCGATCGTGTTCCGCGGCCCGAATGGCGCGGCCTCCCGGGTCGGCGCGCAGCACAGCCAGGACTATGCGCCCTGGTACGGGCATGTTCCGGGGCTGAAAGTGGTGGCGCCCTATGATGCGGCCGATGCCAAGGGGCTGCTGAAGGCGGCGATCCGCGATCCCAACCCGGTGGTGTTTCTCGAGCATGAGCTGCTTTACGGCGAGAGCCATCCGGTGCCGGACCTCGAGGACTGGGTGCTGCCGATCGGCAAGGCGAGGGTGCGCCGGGAAGGCCGGGACGTGACGCTGACGGCTCATTCCCGCATGGTCGGGTTTGCGCTCAAGGCGGCCGAGATCCTGGCCGGCGACGGCATCGCGTGCGAGGTCGTCGATCTCAGGACGATCCGGCCGCTGGATACCGGGACGGTGGTCGAGAGCGTGAAGAAGACCAACCGGCTGGTGACCTGCGAGGAGGGCTGGCGGTTCATGGGAGTCGGCGCGGAGGTCTGCGCCACCGTTGTGAACGAGGCGTTCGACTATCTCGACGCCCCGCCGACCCGCGTGCACCAGGCCGACGTGCCGCTGCCCTATGCCGGCAACCTCGAAGCGCTCAGCCTGCCGGGAGTGGAGGACATCGTCGCAGCCGTGCGCGCGGTGATGGCGTGAATGTGGTAGGATTGCCCGCATGAATATCCAGCGCACAGACACGCCGCCCGACACGCTCAAGCGGCACAAGATCGGCTACGACGAGTATCTCAGATACTGGGGCGAGTACCTGCACCGTGTCTGCGAGAAGACCGAGCTTCTGGACGGGGTGATCCACGAAATGCCAGCTGATGGCCCTGAAACAGTCGAGTGGAACCTGGCGATCAACCAATCGGCCATGCGTTCAGTGGGTGATGACGTCGCCATCGTCCCGGACAAGACCCTGAAGCTCAGCAACACCTGGGCGCCGACCCCGGATTTCTACCTCTTCCCGGCCCACATCCGCGTCGCCGATCTGACGCCCGCAGACATCCTGTTGCTGATCGAGGTGTCCAACACGACGCTGAGCTGTGACCTGGGCGGCAAGGCGACGCTCTACTCCGGTCACGGCATCCGCGAATACTGGGTCATCGATCCGTACTCGAAGACCCTGTTTGCCCACCGGCTTGGCGAGGATGGCACCTATGGCGAACCGGCTGAGATCGGGTTCACCGACACGATTGCGGCCCAGCACATTCCCGGCCTGACGCTGCGCATGGCCGACCTGCCGAGGATTTCCTGACATGAGCATCAACATCACCATGCCCGCGCTCAGCCCGACCATGGAGGAGGGCAACCTCACGAAATGGCTCGTGAAGGCCGGCGACGCGGTCAATGCCGGTGACATCATCGCCGAGATCGAGACCGACAAGGCGACCATGGAGGTCGAGGCCGTAGATGAGGGCGTGGTCGCCGAGATCGTCGTGCCGGAGGGGACCGAAGGGGTCAAGGTGAATGCCGTGATCGCCGTGCTCGCCGAGGAGGGAGAGGATGCCGCGTCGGTGTCGGCCGGCGATCCCTCGCCCGAGCCCGCTGCCGCGCCTGCCGCGCACCAGGTTGCGCACGAGGCCGCTCAAGCGGATGGAGGGGCGGCCGGGGACGCGCCGCAGGATGTGGCTTCGTCACGGCGAGAGGGCGGGGACCTGTCCGAACTGGCCTCGACGCCGATGCGGCTGGCGCCCGTCGGCGAGGGCGAGGACCGGATCAAGGCGAGCCCGCTGGCCCGGCGGCTGGCGGCGCTGCGGGGGATCGACCTTTCCGGGCTGACGGGCAGCGGACCGAAGGGTCGGATCGTCAAGGCCGATATCGAGGCGGCGACCGGCACGGCACTGGTGGCGGCCCAGCCGACCGAGACAGTGCCCCCGGGCGCTGCGCCGCAGGACCTGATCCTGCCGCAGCTGCTCGATGACCGGGTGTACGCACCGGACACCTACGAGCTTGTCCCGCTCGACGGGATGCGGCGCACGGTGGCCCGGCGGCTCACCCAGAGCTTCATGCAGGTGCCGCATTTCCCGCTGACCATGGACATCCGGCTCGACCGGCTGCTGGCGGCGCGGTCGGGAATGAATGCGGCCGCACCCGAGGGGGTGAAGGTCTCGGTCAACGACATGCTGATCAAGGCGGCTGCGCTCGCCCTGATGGACGAGCCCGACTGCAATGCCAGCTATACCGATGAGGGCATTGCCTATCACCGCTCGGCGCATGTCAGCGTGGCGGTGGCGATCGATGGCGGGCTGATCACACCGGTGGTCCGGGATGCGCAGGGCAAGTCGCTGCGGCAGATCTCGGCGGAGATGAAGGATCTCGCGAACCGGGCCCGGGACCGCAAGCTGAAGCCGCAGGAATACATGGGCGGGACGTTCTCGCTGTCGAACCTCGGCATGTTCGGCATCCGCGACTTTGCCTCGATCATCAATCCGCCCGAAGGGATGATCATGAGTGTCGGGGCCGGGGAGAAGCGGCCCATCGTGCTCGAGGATGGCACGCTGGGGGTCGGCACGATGATGAGCGTGACGCTGACCTGCGACCACCGGGTGATCGGCGGCGCCGAAGGCGCGCGCTGGCTGGCCGCCTTCAGGCGCTATGTCGAGACGCCGGAGGCTATGTTGCTTTGATGTCGGACGCGACGCGTGGGTAGAGCGCAGCGAAACCCGCCGGCGGTGTGTACCGCAGTCGATGAATGGTGAATCGCGCTGCGCTCGATCCACCTTGCAGGGACCTTTCCATGACTGACTTCGACCTTATCATCATCGGCTCCGGGCCGGGGGGCTATGTCGCCGCGATCCGGGCCAGCCAGCTTGGCATGAAGACCGCCGTGGTCGAGCGGGAAAGCCTCGGCGGGGTGTGCCTCAACTGGGGCTGTATCCCGACCAAGGCGCTCCTGCGCTCGGCCGAGGCGATGCGGATGGCGAAACACGCGACCGATTACGGCCTCAAGCCGCTGCAGCCCGAGGCGGACCTGCCGGCCATGGTCAAGCGCTCGCGGGATGTGGCCGGCCAGCTCTCGGGCGGGGTGAAGCACCTCCTGAAGAAGAACAAGGTCACGGTGATCGAGGGGACCGCGCGGCTGGAGAAGGCCGAGCCGGCGCCGAAGGTGATCGTGGCGGGCAAGGATGGCGCGGAGACGGCCTACACGGCCGGCCATGTGATCCTCGCCACCGGGGCGCGGGCGCGGGCGATCCCTCAGGCGGGGCTGGAGCCCGACGGCAAGCTCATCTGGACCTATCGCGAGGCCATGGTGCCCGACACGCTACCGAAGCGGTTGCTGGTGATCGGCTCGGGCGCCATCGGGATCGAATTTGCGAGCTTCTACAACGAGATCGGTTCGGAGGTGACGGTGGTCGAGGTGCTCGACCGTATCCTGCCCGTCGAGGATGAGGAGATCTCGAAACTCGCGCGAAAATCCTTAGAGAAACAGGGGCTCACCCTCCTCACCGGGGCGACGGTCAAGGGGCTGGAGAAGGGCCGGGACGTGGTCGCGGCTGCGATCGAGACGGCGGATGGCAAGCTGGACATGGCCGAGTTCGACCGGGTGATCCTCGCCATCGGCATTGTCGGCAATGTCGAGGGGCTGGGACTGGAAGCGCTCGGTGTCACGGTGGAGAAGACCCATGTGGTGGTCGACGGCTTCGGGCGCACGGGCGTGCCGGGGCTCTACGCGATTGGCGACCTGACCGGTCCGCCCTGGCTCGCGCACAAGGCCTCCCATGAGGGGGTGATGTGCGTGGAAGGCATAGCCGGGGCGAACGAGACCCATCCCTTCGATGCGTCCAATGTGCCCGGTTGCACCTATGCCCATCCGCAGGTGGCGAGTGTCGGGATGACTGAAGCGGCGGCGAAGGCAGCCGGTCATGACGTGAAGGTCGGCCGGTTTCCCTTCCTCGGCAATGGCAAGGCCATCGCCCTGGGCGAGCCGCAGGGGCTGGTCAAGACGGTGTTCGATGCGAAGACCGGCGAGCTGCTCGGCGCGCACATGATCGGCGCGGAGGTGACCGAGCTGATCCAGGGCTATGTCATCGCGCGGCAGGGCGAGCTGACCGAGGAAGACCTGCTGCACACGATCTTCCCCCACCCGACGCTCAGCGAGATGATGCACGAGAGCGTGCTCGACGCCGAGGGCCGCGTCATCCATATGTAGCGCCGGTAACAGGAGGGGCCGGACCTGAGGGGGGGGCGGGATGGCCCCGAGTGAGGGAGGCGAAGCTGGAGCCTTACATCGTCATGGATGGCGCGCGGGCCATCGCATCGGAACACGGGGCGGGGCCCTGGGATCCGTCCATGCTGCATGGCGGGGTGCCGGCGGCGCTGGTCGCGCGGCTGGTCGATGACCTGCCGACGGCAGTGCCGATGCGGGTGACGCGGCTGACCATCGACCTGATGCGTCCGGTGCCGGCGGGTGTGCTGGACTTCGCAGTCGAGGTGACGCGCGAGGGCCGCAACATCCAGACCAGCGAGGTGGTACTGTCGGCGAAGGGCAAGCCAGTGGTCCGCGCCACTGGTCTCAAGGTCCGCGACAAGGGCCTCGAACCGCCGGCCGGCAAGGCGCCCGCGGGTGTGTCAGGGGTGCCAGCGGTGGGAGGAATTGATCGGTTCCGCCACGCCGGCTTCAACAGGACGGTGGAGATGCGCGAGGCGGCGGCGGCCGATCGCGGGACGGCCAACGCGGCCGTGTGGGCGCGGATCGAGCGGCCCTTCTTCGGCGACTGCGAGACCTCGCCGCTGATGCGGGCGGCTGCGACGGGGGACTATTGCAACGGCTTCGGCTCGGGGCTCGATTTCGAGCAATGGACCTATATCAATGCGGACCTCAGCCTGCATTTTGCCCGGGCGCCGGTCGGCGAATGGATGATGCTGGCCGCCGATGCGATGATCGGCCCGGAGGGGCGGGCGGTCGCCTTTGGTGCGCTGGCCGATGCGCAGGGCTATTTCGGACGGGCGACACAATCCCTCGTGCTCGACCGGCGATAGGGCCGAGCGGTGCTGATGGGGTGGATTTACCCGGCGGTCTTGAGGGTTTTTCCACTGTTTTCAGTGCAGGCTACGCGACGCAGGTGCCGGGGCCAGAGCCGGTGCCCGGACGGTGAGGTGTCGGTATGGAACGGGTATTCAGGATCGTGTCGTCGGTGCTCGACGGCGTATCTCTGCTTGTGACCGTCGTCGTGATTCTTGGCGGCGGGGTTGTTGGCGGGTTCCTCGCCTGGCTCAGCCTGCTGGCAGAGGAGGCCGGGCCGCTGCTGCTGTGGAGCGGCGCCGGGGCGGGGGCTCTCGCCGGGGCGTTCCTGACCTGGGTCGCGATGAAGCTGTTCAGCCTGCTCGGCGTCGACTGAGCCGCGCCCGATCTGCGCTGGCTCCACGCGAACCCCAGTCTGGCCCCACGCCATCACTCACGCATTTGCGAACAGCCTTGATCGGGGGCAGGGCCGATTGCCTGTTATCGTCCGGCCACGTTTTCAGGTCCGGAACGGAGACGCCCCCATGCGACACCTATTCGTCATTCTTGCCTTTGCCATCACAAGTCTTGCCGCGCCGGTCGCGGTCGGCCAGTCCGCGAAGATCAAGCGCGAGTGGTCGCATATCGACTGGTCGAGCGCGCTGGTGCCGCCCGACGAGATCCGCGATGGCGGGGTCGGACGCGATGGCATTCCGCCGGTCTACGCGCCAACATTCGGCACGGTGGAAAGCGAGGACCTGCCCGGTCGCGAGCCGGTGCTCAGCCTCGACGTGGATGGCGATGCGCGGGCCTATCCGCTGCGCTACCTGACGGCACATGAGATCGTCAATGATACGGTCAGCGGCATGCCGGTCGTGGTGACCTACTGCCCGCTGTGCAATACCGGCATGGCCTTTGAGCGCAGGGCCAGCGGCGTGAGCCTGCGATTCGGGGTGTCCGGGCTGCTTCGCCATTCCAGCCTGATCATGTGGGACCGGCGCACCGGCAGCCTCTGGCAGCAATTCGAGGGCCGGGCCATTGCCGGAAAGTTTGCCGGGACCGAGCTGGTCCGGGTCCCCGTCCGCATGGAAGCCATGTCGGAATTCGCCCGGCGCCATCCCGGTGGCAAGGTTCTCGCGCCACCCGACCCGGACCATCGCTATGGCACCAATCCCTATGTCAGTTATGATGCGCGCAGCGGCCGTCCCTTCCTCTACAAGGGCGACCTGCCGAAGGGGATTCCGGCCATGGAGCGGGTCGTGGTGGTCGACGGGGAAGCCTGGCGCCTGCGCGACATCGTCGAGGCGGGCGAACTCCGGCACGGCGATCTCGTCTTCCGGCACAGCCATGACATGGCCTCGGCGCTCGACAAGCGGCGGATGGCCGCCGGCCGCGATGTGGCCGGCGTGGTGGCCCAGCGCCGGGATCCGGATACCGGATCCTGGGTGGACATCCCGCATGAAGTGACATTCGCGTTCGTGTTCCACGCTTTCCACCCGGACGGGGCCTGGCATTTCGACCGCTCCTGATCCCGGCGCGCGGAGCCGGGCGGATCAGCGGCTCAACCAGGTTTCCATGATGTATCCAGAGTGGAGCCGCGACGGGCCAGCACCTCAGGATGACTTGAGGTGCAGGTCGCGTTGCGGGAAGGGGATCTCGATGCCGGCGTCCTGCAGCGCCTTGTTGATCGCCGTGTTGAGTTCGTCGCGTACACGGAACCGCTTGTTCGGCGTGGAAATGAAGGCCCGCACCTCAAAATCGAGCGAGCTGTCGCCGTGGTTCATGAAAAAGACCCTGGGTTCGGGGCTCTCGAGGACGTCATTCTCTTCCTGGGCGATCTTCAGGAGCAGGGCGCGGACGGCATCGACATCCGAGCCATAGGCCACCCCGATCGGGATGGTGATGCGCATCACCGAATCCCGCAGCGTCCAGTTGGTCACATTCTCGGTGATGATCGCCTTGTTCGGCAGGAGCACTTCGCGATTGTCGAAATCTCGGATCGTGGTCGCCCGGATCGCAACATTTGTCACCGTGCCGTCGAGTTCACCGATCGTGACGGTGTCACCGACCCGGACCGGACGCTCGAACAGGATGATCAGGCCGGAAATGAAGTTCGCAACGATCTCCTGCAGACCGAAACCGAGACCGACACCAAGCGCGGCGATGATCCATTGCAGCCGTGACCAGTCGATTCCCAGCTGCAGGAAGCCGGCCACGATCCCGGTTCCGATCAGAAAGTATCCGATGATGGTGTCGATCGCGAAGCGCGAGCCCTGGCTCAGCTTCAGGCGCTGGAAGGGGCCGATCTCGAGCACGCCCCGAATATTGTAGGCGGCGATGAGGCCCGCCGCGATGAAGACGACAAACAGGATGAAATTGAGCAAGGTGACGGGCTCGGCCGTGCGGACGCCATCGACGAAGCCCGAACCGGTCCAGAGGGTGATGTCATTGGCGACACCGAATGCGGGAAGGATCTGGGCCCAGATGGCGAGCAGCCCGGCCAGTCCGGCCACCGCCGTCGCGTAGAGCAGCAGCCGGCGCGTCTGGTTGGAGATGCGCTGGCGTTCCTCCTCCAGGGCCTGGAGGGCGGAGGGCGCTTCCACCGGTGCGGGGAGGTCGTCGTCGCCCTCTTCGCCGCTTTTCTCGCGTTCGCTGCGCTCGGCTGCGCGCCGTGCCCGGCTCTCGAGCGCGCGACGGAGGGCCAGCCGGCGCTGGGCGGTCAGCAGCACCCGGCGCAGGACACCATAGATGATGGCGAGCACGATCATGATGCCCGCAGTGGCCAGCAGCCTGAGCTGAAGGGCGACGGCCGTGTCGAGATAGCCGAACAGGGGCAGTGCACCGATGACGAGGGGGGCAAGGGCGAAGCCGGGCAGGCCGAACAGCAGGAAGAGCGAGTTCGTCCCCTCCGAGACGACCTGACAGACCAGGCCGTCATCGAAATCGAAGACGCCATAGCCGACAATGGCGATGACCAGAGAGAGCAGCAGGAAGGCGACGGTGCCGACCCCGTTCTGGGCCGTGGGCACGCCACTCGCCATGGCCGCCGCGAAGGTGAACAGGACGAGCCCGGAGAAGCCGAGGAACCAGGGCGGCGGGCGATGCAGGACCCGCAGCGCCCTTGCGCTCCAGTTGAAATGCGTGGTCAGCACCCCGTTCGGCTGGCCCACAGCGCGCGTGAACAACACGAGAAGGACAAGCCCGGCGACCGCGAGTGTTCCCGCCGCCAGCCCGCGCAGCAGGTCATCCCCGGTCCCGTGCAGCAGGACCGGGACCGGGATCGCCGCCAGCATGGCCGGCATCGGCATGGCGAGGGCCAGGCAACTCAGGATCGCGAGCGGGGTGGTCGTGTACTTGTCTCGCGGGATCTTGCCGACCGCCTCGTTCAGCCGCGCAAGGTCGGCTGCGATCCGCCGGCGGCCAAGCAGTCCGAAGACGGCAAGGGCAAGGGCCACAAGGAAGGGCAGGGATTGGGCCGACAGCGCCTGGCTGATGCCTTGCCGCAACGAGGCCACCGTTCCGGGCGAGGTGAGCAGGGCGGCGCTGCTGACCAGGTTGTCGTCGAGATTGCGGAACGGGCGTGTATTCGATGGCAGCCAGAGCAGGCGCCGGTCCAGCGTGCTGCGCAGCGCGGCAACTTCGTCCAGCGTCTCGGTTAGTCCGATTTCGAGATCGGTCAGACGGTCGGCCTGGGCCCGGCCGGCCGCGATCAGGTCGCGGAGCAGTTGCGTACGCAGGGCGACGAGTTGCTCGGTGGCCGGGGGATCGCCGGCGGTGGCCGGTTCGGTCCCCTCGGTGCCGGTCTCGGCGTCTGGCGCGTCTGGCGCATCCGGTGCGGTGTCGGCAGGACCGGTCTCGAAATCATCATCGGTCTCGCCCTCATACTCATAGGCGAACTCGTCGATGGCAGACTGGTCCTGCAGGGCGCGTAACTGGTCCTGCCAGAGGATCAGGTTGAGCTGGGTCGTGGCGCGCGCCTCCACTGTGTCCTCGATTGCGGCGCGCAGCGCCTGCGGACTCGGCAGGCTGGCCCGGAGCTGGCGCAAGAGCGTGCCGACCTCGTCGGTGATGCGGCCCGTCTCGATCACGCGTTCGACGGTGTCGGCCTGCTGGCGGATCTGCAGCGTCTGTTCCGACAGGGCCCGCGTCTCCTGCTGCACGCGCAGGGCGGCGTCGGCCATCGCCTTGAGCATGCCGGCCAGCTCGACATTTTTCTCCGCCATTGCCCTGACCGGTTCGGCAAGCGCACCGACGGCGGCCAGGTCTTTCGCTGCCCGGACATAGGCGGTGTCTGCCCGGTCCATGCGGACCTCGGACTGGCGCTGCTGGATCAGGGAGATTTCCGCGTCGAGGGCTTCGATCTGGGCATCGACCAGGGCGAGTTCGGCCGCAACGATCCGCTCGCGCTCGGGAAGGGTCTGCAGTTCGCGCTGGAGAAGGGCGATTTCGGCGCGCCGCGCGGCCATCCGCGCCTGCAGCAGGGTGGCACGGGCCTGTTGCAGGAGGGACTCCGGGCCATCTGCGTCCGGATCCGGCAATGGAGAGAGTTCGGCCAGCGCATCGCGGGCCGCTGCGATCTCCTCGGCAATCGCCGAGGCTCGCCGGCCGAGCGTCGTGCGCTGGCTGCGGAGCTGCTTGCGGCGGTCGGCCTGCACGACCCGTTCCGCTTGCAGGAAGCTCAGCCGGCTGCGCAGCCCGCTGGCAGTGTCCGGCAGGTCCGGCGGTGTGTCATCGGCCTGCAGGCTGGCGAGTTCGGCCTCGAGCCGCGCCCGCGTCTCGGTGGCCGCGGCGGCAGCTTCTTCATAGGTGGCAACAGCGGCTGCACGCGCATTGGCGGCCTCGACCGCCTCACGGGCCTTGTCGAGCAGGTCGCGTGTCGTCGCCTGATCCTCTTCGCTCAGCGCGGAATCGTCCTCGAGGGCGGCAAGCTGGCGCTCGATTCCGGCAATATCGGGCAGCCCGTCCTGCGCAAGCGCCATAAAGTCCATAAAAAGGACTGAAGCGAGCGCCAGCATGAACGGCCGCCAGGGGATGCGGCCGGCCGGCGGGCGAGGGGACAGGGCGAACCATTGCAGGGTCATCGCATGTAATCTTCCAGAAGCCGGCTCGACTGGCAATTGCAACGGGGTGCGGCCCATGCTGCCGAGGCGCGTATCACTGGCAGACGTGTTTGGAGGCAGGGGCGGCACTGGCCGGTGCCAACGGTTCAGGCTAGGTTCCGGTGCAGTCGTCATCAAACCCAACCCCAGACAGCGGATCGCGAAACGTGCAGTCAAAGGCGCCAGACGAGCAGACCACCATCATCGTGCGCAACGCGGTCGCCGGCGATGTGCCGCGCATTGTCCGCATGCTGGCCGAGACCTATCCGGCCGAGCCCCCTTATGCCGCGAGCATGGTCCATGGCCAGATCTCGCGGTTTCCCGAGGGCCAGTTCGTGGTCGAGGAAGGCGACGAGATCGTCGGCTATGCGGCGTCGCTGATCGTTGGCGAGGCCGAGGCCATGGCGCCCCACACCTGGGACACGATCACCGGCCATGGCTATGCCGCCCGCCACAATCCCCGCGGCGAGTGGCTTTACGGCATGGAAGTCTCGGTGCACCCGGCCCATCGGCGCCGGCGCGTCGGCCAGCGCCTCTACGATGCCCGCCGCCAGCTCTGCGAGTATGAAGGCCTCAAGGGCATCGTTTTCGGCGGGCGCATGCCGAACTGGCACATCTGGCGCGAGACCTATCCCGATCCGCTCGATTATGTCGACGCTGTCCGCAACAAGAAGATCGACGATCCGGTGGTGAACTTTCACCTGCGCGAGGGCTTCGAGCCGATCGGCCTGCTGCGGGGATATCATCCGGACGACGAGGCTTCCGGGGGCTATGCCACCCACATGGTCTGGCGCAATCCCTACGCCGAAACCGACGAGCCGAAACGCCGGCTCTCCTTCGCACAGAAGGAAACGGTACGGGTCGCGACCGTCCAGTTCCAGGCGCGGACGGTCGAGAGCTTCGAGCACTTCATCGGCAATGTCGAATACTTCGTGGATGTGTGTTCGGACTATCGCTGCGACTTCGTTGTCTTCCCAGAGCTTTTTACGCTGCAACTGCTTGCGCTGGGCAACCGGCGGCACTCCCCCGCCGAAGCGATCGATGCCCTCACCGAGTACACGCCTCGCTTCCGCGACGCCATGCGGGACCTCGCCATCGGTTACAACATCAACATCGTCGGCGGCACGCATCCGACCCGGACCGATGATGGCGATATCCAGAATGTCGCCTATGTCTTCCTGCGCGACGGGTCGGTGCATGCCCGCGAGAAGATCCACCCGACCCCGGACGAGCGCGACTGGTGGGCGATCCAGGGCGGCGAGGATGTCTCGGTGATCAATACCGATTGCGGGCCGATCGGGGTGCTGATCTGCTATGACAGCGAGTTTCCCGAACTGGCCCGCCGCCTCGCCGACGAGGGCGCGCGACTGCTGTTCGTGCCGTTCTGCACCGACAATCGCCAGGGCTATCTTCGGGTCCGCTATTGCTGCCAGGCGCGGGCCATCGAGAACCAGCTCTATGTCATCATGTCGGGCAATGTCGGCAACCTGCCGAATGTCGAGAACATGGACATCCAGTATGCCCAGTCGGCCATTCTCACCCCGTGCGACTTCCCGTTCGCGCGCGATGGTGTGGCCGCCGAGGCGAGCGAGAATGTCGAGACGGTGACGATAGCCGATCTCGACCTGTCGGACCTGTCCTGGGCGCGGGCCGAGGGGACGGTGCGCAACCTTCGGGACCGGCGCTTCGATCTCTACAAGATCGTCTGGCGTTAGGCGGAGCCGAGGGGCGCGGCGCGCACCGGACAGGGTCGCTGGCGGGGGTCAGGCGGCCGCACCGGTGAGCTGCACGGGCGCCTCGTCGGCCACCTGCGCCGGCGGGGGAAGCCCGGGCGCTGCGGGTGCGGCGAGGTCGCGGACGACCATCAGCTCATCCTCGGTCAGCTCCACGGTCTGCTCGGCCACATGTCCTCCCTGTTCCGCGCGCAGCCGGTAGCGACCGGGCGCGAGCGATTCGAAGGCATACTGGCCGAAGCTTGCCGCATACTGCTCCTGTGGCGGGATCTCCTCGCCATCGAGCGCGGTCAGTGTGACGAGGGCGCCTTCAAGGCGGGGCTCGCCGGCATTGGGGGCGCCTGAGCCGTCGAGATCGACGAACACTGCGCCGCGGAGCTGGCCGCTGGCGATGATCGGGACATCGACATGGGTGATCTGCCCGGCCCCCACCGTGGCGCGCAGGATCGTGTCTTCGGACACCATGACCCCCAGGGGCAGGGTTCGCCGGTCGACGTCCAGCGTATAGAGGCCGGACTTCAGGTTCTGGATCGTGAAGAAGCCATCGCGGTCGGCGCCGAGCCGCAGTCGGGTCCGGGCGAGACCGATGACGACGCCGGGAATGCCCGGCTCGTCCGCCTGGCGAAGGCCGTCGCGGTTGCGGTCGAGGAAGGCGCGGCCCTTGAGAACGCCGCGACCTTCGCGGGGCAGGGTGTGCTTGCGCGGCGGGTTGAATGGCGCCGAGCCGCGCAGGGCGAGAAAGGCGCTGGCATCGCCGTTCAGGCTCTGCCCATAGGACGCGGAAAACTGAATATAGCGGTTAACAAAGTATGTCGCCGAGAGATTCGTGAAGATTTCCGTCGCCGTTTCGTCCGGGTTGAGCGATTGCGCGGCGACCAGCTGCCCGCCGATCCGCAACCGGTCCCCAAGCGCCGCGCCGCTGTCCCCGCCAAGCGATGCGCCGAACCGGCCCTGGGTCTCGCCATTCGCTGCAACCAGCGAGGCCGATGGTGCCAGGGATACGATCGCGCCCTTGCCGAGAAACCGCGTCACCGGCTGTCCCGTGGCCGTGGCGACGAGGCGGGCACTGGCCGGCGCGCCGTCCTGTGCCGTCGTCTGGTAGACCAGTTGCGTATCGCCCCAGCCAAACCGCTTGAACAGGCGCAGGCTGGCCGCCACGGCCGTCACCTGGCCGGCTTCCGTCGTTTCCAGCATGGACTGGCTGACATCCACCGACACGTTGGGCCCACCGCCGGCGATCCGGCCGCCCATGGAGACCCCGACCGACCGCGATGTCTGCTCTGCGGACCGGCTCACATTGACCCTTGTTGCCGCACCAACATCCTTGAGAATGGTCCAGTCTTCCACCGCGCGCCAGTCAAGGGATACCCGGGCATTTGTCCGGGAGCCGTTGGAGGTGTCGGGATATGCCTCATCGTCGGCATTCGCTTCGGCCGCCAATCCGGCCTCCGGCTCTGCCTCTGCCTCTGCCTCGACCTCGGACGCCGACCGACGGGTGAGGAAGCTGGCCCCGCGATAGGCGACATGGGTCCTGAGCTGGGTCTGGGCGCTCAGCCGATAGGTGCCGCTGGCCTGGGCGTCGAGATCGACGCTGCCGGCCGCATTGCCCTGGAAGGCACCGACATCGATGGAGGCCTGGGCGCTCTTCAGCCCGGCCTTGTCGCGTGGGCGGTCCGACAGGATCTGCTTCTGCGCGCTCGCCACGATCCGGCTGGCGGCCCCGTCCGAGCTTGCCGACAGCCCGATCTCCTCCTGCCTGTCCGGGCGAATCAGGCGGGCACCGGCAGCGAAACCCGAGAATGTCGGCACCGATACCGTTTCCGAAATGCGCGTGCTGCCAGACAGGGGGGCGCCGGCTGTCACCGCGACGATGTCGCCATCCTCGGTCTGCCGTTGCCAGCTTGCACCGCGCACCCGACCGGTGCCGGTGCCCGACAGTTCGCGATAGGGGCTGTTGATGTCGCCGAGGCTCATCCGCCACCCGCGCAGGGATTCGAGGTCGATGGTCATCGCGCTCGGCCTGAGCGCGGCCGGGTCTTCCAGGCCGCCGGCCAGGGTCACCACGCCGCGCCCGTTCAGCGTCCCGCCATGGGCATGCAGCGCCAGCGCCTGCTGGCCCTCGCTTGCAAATTCGTACTCCAGCCGCTCGACGGTGAAAGGCGTCTGCTTCGCCGCATCGAGCACATAGGCATCCGGCAGTACGCCGCCGCCCAGCCGGTCGTCGAGGGTGATCTCGACCCGGTTGGTCCCGGGTTTCAGCTTGATGTGCGTGCCCGTCAGCGTCTCGACGGCCGAGGCCGGGAACAGCAGGCTGGCCGGTTCGGCGTAGCTCATATTCGGCGAGACGCCGGCAAACCGGCCGTTCACCGCGACCCCGCCAGTATTCGGGTCCAGCACGATGTTCGCCGTATCCTGGACCCGAATCACCGTCAGAAACCCGGTCGTCTCCTCGATTTCAAGTGTATGGCCCAGAGCCTCCACGATCTCTCGCAGCGGCAGGAGGAGAACCGGCCCGATGGTACGCGGCTCCACATCGCCGGGCGTGACCCGTTCTCCCTCGACCCAGAGTTCGAGATCGAATTGCGGCCGCAAGCGGTCGTCCAGCTCGAAGGCCAGGGTGCCGTCCTCCAATGTCCGGACGCGGGTGCCGGTGAGGATGGAGATGGCATTGGCGTCCAGCCAGGTATCGGCCTGCGCGCGGGGCGTCCAGCCGGGAATGAGACCCAGCGTCTGGCCATTGGCGGTAACGCTGCCATCCGCCATGTCGATGGACAGGCGGGCGCCGTCCTGGAACCGCAGGACGGAGATCACGGTGTCCTCGAGCGTGATCCTGCCCCTCAGGTGTTCGATGACCGGGCGAGCATCAAAGCGGTCCTCACCCTCGGCCGTCCGGGTCTGGCGCAACTCCATGCGCGTGCCCTCGACCGTTGCCATGACGAACATCACGCTGCCGTCTTCGGCCGGGGCCGGCGCGAGCACGCCGGGACCGGTCGCGCCCTGAGCCAGGGCGTTCGGCGCCGACACCAGCGTCGCCATCACCCAGAAGAGGGCTGGCCAGAGCAGGGCCGAAAGACGTGAGACGGGACGGGTCATGGCAGCTGCGCGGGCGCGGGTCGAAGACCCGGCACCCCCGGCGGGTGGCCGTATCAGCAGGTCGGAACGTCGGCCGCGCGCGCGCAATGCCGCGCACCCGCACAATCGATCCGCACGATGCCGGAAATTGCCTGCTCACCACCCCGGTTCGGATTGGAGACCGTGACCGAGGGGGCAGCGGCGTCCGTATCCAGCCGGAATGCCTGTTCGAGCAGGGTGCGGCTGCGGCCGACCGAGACCATTTCGGACAGTGAGACCTGCCAGACGGTGCCGTCGCGTCGGGCCGTTCCCACCGGCTTGAGGCACACACCCGTCATCCAAACGGTGCCACTGTCCGTGTCGAGCAGGAACCCGTCGAGGCTCCCCTCAACGCCGAGCCAGATGTCCGCCTCGACTGGCTCGGCCGCCGCTGTCGACAGGCCGAGAAAGAGGGCAGGCAGTGCCCATCCCATGAAACGCCATTGCATGATATCACCCGTTTATTTTGGGCGAAGTTACCGGATCATGGTTAAGGCCGGGTTTGAATTTCGCCGAATCGATGCTGGAAACCGGCGATTTCAAGAGCACCATCGCAATCCTTCGGAATTTCAGGAAGATGCCGCAAGCGCCCGTAATTCAATGGGAAAATTGCACCGTGCAGCCTGAGGGGGGGCGCCCGGCATGCGTCTCGGAAAATGCAGGCAACCTTCAGAATTCAAACGGAATTCATGCGAATCGAAAGCCCCTCGGCGGTGTAGAGGGCGATCCCGTCGCAGGCGAGGAGGCCGTTCGCCGTGATCCGCTGGCCGTTGCCCGCCTCGACAGGATCAATGGCCGTGATGTCGATCATGGTCGCAACGCGCTGCGACAGGGGCGTGACCTGCCCCCGGCAACGCCAGCGCAGGGACTGCTCCGGGTCGGGGCAGGGCGCGGTCACATGCCATTGTCCACCAGCACCGTCGCGACCGGCCTTTGCCAGCGCTCCGAGCGCGAGCAGTTCCAGAAGGGCGTTGAAGCCGAGCGATCCGGGCTGTACAGGATCCTGGAAGAAGTGCGCCCTGAAGTACCAAGCGCGGGGATCGACGTCCTGTACGCCGCGCGCCAGACCCAGCCCGGCCGATCCGGCCCGTGCATCGAACCAATCCATATGGTCGACCATCTGCAACCGGCCATGCGGCAGGCCCTGTGATTTGCTGCGGCTGAAGGCGGGCATGGCGGGCGCGTTCAGCAAACGGTCAAAGGGCGCACGCAAGGGCACACCGGCCTGCTTGCTGAAGGCGTCGTGGTTGAAGAAGCCGAAGCTGGTCTCAAGGTCTGCCAGCCGAACGCCATCGGGGTCCGTGGCCTGAACTGAGAACCGGACAATGGTCACCGGGCCGACGCTTGAGACCTGGTCGAGGCGCGTCCTGACCTCGATCTCGGGTACGTCAGGTCCGATCGCCGTGTACAGCCTGAGGTCTCCGTCCAGGTTCCGGAAGTAGGCGCCCCCGCCAAGGGCCAGTCCGCAATGGCTGGCCAGCCAGCCGCAGGGCTGCAGCAGGATTTCGCTCAGTGCCGCGAAGGGCAGGGCGCCGGTGCCACCGTCCTCGAACGCCCAGGCTGTGCGTGACAGGTCGTGACGGGCGACCACTTCGGCGCCGCGAACCGGCTCGCCGGCCGGGGTCGAGACGCTGCACACTTCAGTCATGAAGTGAAAGGGCGGCCGGGGCAGGCGCGGGACCCGGGACCGGGTGTCGAAAGGTGCGTACATGGCGCCGAAGGCCTCGGATGGGGCGCCATCGGCACAGGCCAGGAGCGAGGTGAGGTCGCCCCGCGCGGCCTTGTCCGGGCCGATCAGGCGTGGCGGTTCACTGCGAATCAGGCGGGGCCATACCGGTTTCAGCGTGAGACTGATGCGGTCGCAATGGAAGACCTTCACTCCATCGCAGGTCGCCAGCAGGGCGGCGCTGATCGTCGGGGTCTCGCCACCGGAAATCTCGTCAATGTACACATCATAGAGAATCTCGTGGTCGCGGTCCGGGATCACCTGGCCGCGGCAATTGAAGGTGGCGGTGCGGGCTTCGGCCGGTTCAAAGCGGAAACTGTCCCGCTCGATGCCCATGCCCATGGCCAGGGCATGGATCTCCAGCGCCTGCAGGGCGGCCTCCACCATCAGGGTGCCCGGCATGCAGGGGTCATTGTGGAAGTGGCCGGCATAGAACCAGGCCGTGCGCGGCACGTGCTGGCGTGCGCGCAGGTGACCCCGTCCCCAGGGTCCGCCGGTTGGATCGAACAGGGGGACATCGTCGAGCAGGGCGAGCCGGCCATCGGGGGGGACGGGGGGACGCGACTGCGGCGCCGCAGCCTCGAAGCCCTGGCCGAAGCAGGACAGCGCGTCGCCGCGCCGCAGCGCCTCGAGGTCGGCGGCCGAGAAGGCGCGCTTCTGCGACACGGCCACGGGCTGGAAGGGCGCAGGCTCGGCGGTGGGCGGGGCTGCGTCGTCGGGCGACCAGAGCACACCCCTGGAGCGGGCCAGTTCCTCATCGGTGAAGAAACCGGCCTGGCCACTCCGCACCGACAGCAGAAGCCGGTCGCCGATGTAGCAGTCATACTGGAAGAAGAACAGGCGGACATCGCCGCTCCGAGCATGGCCGGTGATCTCGATCTGGTAGCGCAGCGTGTCGCCAGCGCGGGGGAGGGGGCGGTTCTGGAAGGTGAATTCGCAGCCGAGCAGGCGGTAGACCCGGCGATCCCGGTTCTGCATGTCTGCACCCATGTAGGAAATCAGGCTGAGATCGGCCTGCCCAGCCTCGATCAGGGGCCCTGGGCGCATGTGGTCCGCATGCAGGTACCAGTCGCCTTCGGCGATTTCGGTCTCGGTCCAGACCGTGCCGCGGCCCTGCTCGCCGGGCTGGGCGTCGATGCCGCTGATGCGGTCGACGAGCAGCAGGGGCGGGGCGGGCAGGCGGACCTGCCGCTTGAAACCGTCCTGCGCCCTGAAAAGAGGCCCGAAGAGGTGCGAAATCGGGCCGGTCGCTGCCGCCTCGAGGTCGCAGCGTTCATATGAGGGACCCACGACAGGGCGCCTGGCCAGTGCCCGGGGGGGTGGACGTTCGGGACCGGGTGTGCAGCGCCGGGGCGCGGCGGGCCGGAGCGGGATCGTCGCCGTTGTGGTGGGCGCGGGTGCCGGTGCGGGGCGACGGGCCGATCCTGCCACGGCTGGGGGGCGGGCTGCAGTTTCTGGCCCGTCGGGAAGACGTTCGGCAATGGTGCGGGCGGGCTGTTCCGGCGCCGCCGGCAGGTGGTCGAGGTCTTGGGGCATGAGGCTGGTCTCGTGCGAAAATGCGGGGAACGGGCAGGATCGGATTTGTTTTCGTGGCGGAACGACCGGGCGGGACGGTAAGGGCCTGTGCGCGGGCATGGTCATCTGGGTCGGGCTTGCCCATGGCGCAGGCCAGCCATTCGCCGTAAGCGTGTCGAGCCGCCTGGCGAGCGTGTCCATGTCGATGTCCTGGCCATGCACGAAGAGCGCGGTGAGGGCATGGGCGAGTTGCAGGCTGTCGGCGCGTTCCGTCCGGTCGGTGGCCACCGCGCAGTGCGGCCGGCCGGCAAGTATCTGCCCGATCGCGCTGGTGAGCCGGTCGCGCGGTCCGATCTCGACGAAGGTCCGGATGCCGTCGGCATAGGCCTGCTCCACCATGGCGGGGAAGTCGAGAGTCTGGCAGGCCTGTCGGGTTAGGGCCTGCGCGGTGGCCTCGCGGTCAGGCCGATAGGCGCCCGTGCGACCGTGGGAATAGAAGCGGACCGCGTCGACGCGGTAGGTCTTCCGCGTGTGATAGGCCCTCCAGGTGTCAGCATAGGGCGCCATGAAGCGCGTGTGGATGAGGAAATCATGACCCGTGGGCCGGACTGCGTACGGGGAAAGGGCCTGTGCGATCCGCTTACAGGCGTCCGGATGTCCGCCGATCAGGCATTCGCTGTCCGAATAGATGATCGTGATGTCGGCCAGTGGCTCGTCGGACACCGCGGCACGTACGGTCGCGAGCGGGGCCGAAACCTGCCAGTTTTCCCAGGCGATACCGGCCGATTCGCCCCAGGCCGCGCGCAGGACGTCGAACTGTCCGCCGAGATGGCGCTCATACATGGCGCCGCTGGCGATCTCGTCGAGCAGGGTCTCGGCATCGCGCCAGGCCCCGAATGCGATCAGCGCATTGGTCTCGCCCAGCGACAGGCCAAGCGCTGCGTCGGGCCGCACCCCGAAGACGTCGCGCAGCAGCAGGGCCTGGGCCTGGCTGACGAGGACGCCGCAGCAGAG
Organism: uncultured Hyphomonadaceae bacterium; assembly: GCA_964506685.1. Lineage (GTDB taxonomy): Bacteria > Pseudomonadota > Alphaproteobacteria > Caulobacterales > Hyphomonadaceae > UBA5336. The sequence goes on from CAZDMQ010000002.1 coordinate 39,914, forward strand.
GTCCTCGAACGGTGTGAGAGTGGGCTGGGCGAGAAGCGGCGCGAGACGATGAATGTGTGGTGAGCGGGCCGCCAGCCTTTCGCTGAGGTCCGGGAACGCCATGAACAAGCCGCGACCGGCCTGCGGATAGGCGCTGGCCGAACCCGTAAAGACGAAGGCCATCTCGCCGCCCAGGGCGCTCGCATCGCCCCAATAGGCGCCATCCAGCGGTCGATCATCGCCGGATTCAAGCCGGTCCTGCAGGGCGGCCCGCGTGCCAGCAAGCGTGCCTGGATCGGGCTGGACGAGCGCCGCGCGCCAGCGCCCCTCTCCACCGGACCGTCCCGTGCGCACTGCTGCGGCCAGGGCCTCGCGGCTGTCGGCGGCATGCCAGGCGAGGCAGGCGCCGCCGCGCACCAGGTCCGGCGCTGGCCGGGCCGGCGGCGCGTCGGGGCGAGCTGGGGCGATGCGGGGCGCCACGCCGGCCCCTGCGAGACAGAGCCCCCTTGGCGCAAGGGACGCACGGATCGCAAGGTCGAGGAGTGGACCGGCTGTCGGGCTGGCGCCGTACATTCGTACGACCGGATCGCTGATAGTTGCAGCAGCAATCGATTCCCAGACCGGGTCGGTCGTACTCAATTCCATGAGGACCGGATCGCCGTCCGCCTCGGCCCGGCTTCGCCGCTTGAGCGCAAGCGCAGCGGCGCCGTCCCCTCCCGGCGCCGCCTCTGGGGCCACCGCGCTCATGGCGGCCTGATGCACCGGGTCACTGGCGAATTCGGCCGCAGCGACCACGGCCATGTCGAGTTCGCCGCGCAGCAAGGCGGTTTCGGCGACGCGCAGGGCTGCAGCCCCGGACATCTGTTCGGCGGCGAGCGTGAAGCCGGGCCCCCGCCAGTCATGGCTGACGTTCAGTCGATTGGCTGGCAGGTTCGGCATTGCGCCCAGGACATCTGCGGCATTCCCCTCTGGCGCGATCGCGTCTCGCGCGGCCACCAACGCCGCCGCATCGCCGGCGAAATCGAACCGCGCCGCAAGTCGCTCGCGCAGCATCCAGCGTGCGGCATCGGGCGCACAATTCATCGCGACAAAGCAGCCGGTCCGCTCAGGCTCCACGGAATGGACCCCGGAGATGGCTTCGAGGGTTACGTCGAGGACAGCCAGGTGCTGTGCCTCGGCGCGCCGGAGGTCGGCCGGCGGCGTGCGCGCTGCCCTTGGGTCGACAGACACTGATTCACATGTGCGCAGGTCGCGGTCGCGCGCCCGCATCAACCGGCGCAGGATCGCCCGGATCCCGCGGTCGGGACCGGCCAGCGCGCCGGCGCCGCAGATCACTACCGGATCGTCCGGCAGGGTGACGGGAAAGAACCTCGCAGCCGGGGAGAGATGCGGCGCCTCGACGATCAGGTGCGCATTGTTCCCGCCGAAACCGAACGTGGAGAGGCCCGCCCGCGGCGGCGACGTTTCCGGCCAGGCGGCCAGCTCCGTCTGCGGCGCGAGCCGGATGTCCCGGAACAGGGCCAGCGGTTCGCCCTCCAGCCGCGTCGGCGGCAGCTGGCCATGGGCGAGGGCGGCGGTCAGCTTGATCAGGCCCGCCAGCCCGGCCACGGTAATAAGGTGGCCGGTATTGGACTTCACAGACCCCACCGGAAGCGGGGCATTCCGGCCTGCGCCGAAGATACCGTCCGACGAGCTGAGTTCAACTCCGTCGCCGACAGGTGTGCCGGTCGCATGACATTCAAGCAGGCCGATATCCCCGGCTGGGTCCAGATCGGCCATGGCATAGGCGCGGCGCATGGCTTCGGCCTGACCCTCGCCATCGGGCGCGAGCAGGCCCTTGCGGCGACCATCATTCGACAGACCGATGCCGCGGATCACGCCATGCACCCGGTCGCAGGACTGGACGTCGCAGAGCCGCCGCAGCACCAGCGCCGCAGCCCCCTCAGCCGGCACCAGCCCGTCCGCACCGTCGACCAGCGGCCGCGACCGACCGGTCGGGCTGAGGGCGTTGAGTGCGGCAAATCCCTGGTGCAGAAACAGGTTGTCCACGCCATTCACGGCCGCGCAGACGACCTGGTCGGCGCGCCGGAGCTGCAGCGCGTCGCAGGCGAGCTTCAGCGCGTAGAGAGACGACGCGCAGGCTGCATCGAGGCAGAAGCGGGCGCCGGTCGCCCCGAGGCTGCGCGCCAGTGCCATGGCCGGAAAACCGGCATTGAAGCGGTGCAGCGCGGGCACCGATGCCTGACCCTGTATCCAGAGGTCGCTGGCAAAGTCGGTGAGTCCGCGGCTCGGATAGGCCAGGTTCGCCACGATGACCGAGGTTGTGCCGGTTGCCCGGTCCGGGCCGCCGGCCTCCATCCAGGCGTCGCGGCCCGCCTGCAGCAGCCATTGCACGAATGGATCAAGCGCAGCGGGGTCAATGCCGCCGAGATCGTGCCGGTCCGGCTGGAACCGTTTTTCGAAACCGAGAACGAACCCGCCGGCGCGGAAGGGCTGGCGGGCATGGTCGTCGGGATGCAGGTCCCAGATGCCGGGCGGTGGCGGGGTGAGCAGGCTGCGCTGGTTGCGGATGGCGGTCCAGAGGCCCGAGGGGGTAAAGCACCCTGGCAGGACGCAGCCTTGTCCGACGATCGCGATGGGTTCGAAGTCGGGGCCGGTCATGGCTCAGATTGCCCCGATCACGATGTCTGCCGCATCGAGGTCCGCGAGCATCAGGTCGGCGAACAGGGCCGCCCCCTCGGCCTGTGCGATGGTTTCGATGCCGCGTTCGGCGAATGCCGCCTTGAGGCTGTCCGAGACCATGCCGCCATCCCAGGGGCCCCAGCCGAAACTCCTCACATTCAGCGCCGGCTGGCTGGATTTCAGGGCGCGGGCGAGGCTGTTGAGCACTTCATTCGCCATGGCGTAATTGGCCTGGCCGGGATTGCCGAAATGGGCTGCCGCAGAGGAGAATAGGGCGAGATGGCGCAGGCGCGTCGGCGGGCAGGCTGAAAGCAGGGCATGCAGGCCTTCGACCTTGGGCGCGAAGACGGTTGCAAGATGGCCCGTCTGCATGTCAGCGAAGCGGCGATCGGCGAGCAGTCCAGCACCGTGAATGATCCCGGTCAGCGCCCCGTGCCGGGTCTCGATCCGGCGCAATTCATCGGGCAGGGCGACGCTGTCGGCGAGGTCGAGCACCCGGTAGTCGGCATGGCCGCCGGCCGCGCCAATGGCTGAAAGCGTTTTCCGGATCGAGCGACTGGCGAGCAGCGCCCGCGCGTGTGCGGCAATCGCCCTTGCCTCGGGCCGTCGTCCGGCCGCCATGTCCGCGCGGGCCAGGGCGGAACGCAGGGCAGGTTCGTCGAGGTCCGGCGGCAGCGACGCGGGCCAGTCGACGGGCCGGGTCCGGCCGACCAGGATGAAGCGGGCGCCGGACCGCCGGGCGAGGGCAATGGCGCAGGCTGCCGTGACGCCCTGCCCACCGCCGGTGACCAGCAGGGTGTCCGTTGCATCAAGCCGGTGGGGGGAGGGAAGAGCCAGCCTTGTGACCGGCTGCAGGTCTCGCACGAGAGCGGTCCCATCAGGGTCGATGCGGGCCGATTCGGGGGCATCCGGATGGTGGGCCAGGGCCGCTGCCGTCGCCAAAGCGGGGTTCGGGATGGCTCCGCCTGTGTGAAACGACAGTGTATGGCTGCGGTGGCCGGGAAATTCGCGCGCGAGCGTGCGTGACAGGCCGGGCAGGCCGGCATGCCAGGCGAACGCGGCCTCGCCCGTCCGCTGCAGGAAGACGGTGCGGGTCCGGCCCTCTGCGAGGGCGGGCAGCATGGCCTGTACGGCGGTGAGTACGCGCGCATGGTACGCGGTCGCGGTCGGAGCCTGACAGAGGCCTTCGGTGAAGAGCGTGACCGCTGCCTCGCCGCTGGGCGCCGGAACGAGGCGTACGCTGGCACCGCTGGCCTGCATCCGGTCTGCCAAACGGCGCGCCATGTCGGGCGCCGCTTGAGTGATCTCGACCAGGCCGGGCATCAGCGGTCCCGGCGCAAGGGGCGCGAGGGGGATCATCCGGACGCAATTGACGGGCAGGCCGGTCGGCACATCCGGGGAGGGCGCCCCGTCCCCTTCGCCGCGCGGGCGGGGCACGGGGCGGGGCTGCGTCCTGGCCTTGTCCTCTGCAACGGGGCTGGCCACGCGGCGGGCCGTGCCAGCCCCTAGTGAAAATGTGCTGCGAGGTCGGCGATCGAGCGCAGTTCGCCCATGTCTTCGGGGTCGATCTCCTGCAGGTCCGGCCGGGCCTCGCGCAGGGCCGAAAGGATTTCCACCTGCTTGATCGAATCAACGCCAAGTTCGGCTTCGAGATCCATGTCATCCTCGAGCATGTCCTCGGGATAGCCGGTCTTTTCGGCCACCAGCGATTTGAGCAGGGCGGTGAGCGCCGGGGCGCCGCCGCCGTTGGCGCGGGTCGCAGTTGCTGATTTTGAGGGCGTGGCCGGAGCCGGAGCCGGAGCCGGTGTGGCGTTGGCCTGTTCCGGCGAGAAGGTCGGGCGGACAGGGCGCGTTCCTGGCTGGGAGGCGCCGTTGACCCCCGCCTGTGCCAGATGGCGGGCAATGGCACCAATCGTGGTCAGTTCAGCCATGTCCTCGGGGTCGAGAGGCGGCAGGTCCGGATAGGTCTCGGCAATGGCGGAGAGTATCTCCACCTGCTTTATGGAATCGATGCCGAGTTCCGCTTCGAGCAGCATGTCCTCGTCCAGCATGTCCTCCGGATACCCCGTCTTTTCGGCAACAAGGCTCTTGAGGGTGGCGGCGAGGTCGGCCGCAGCCGCGTGAGGTGCAGCATCGGTGGCGGCGGCTGGTAGCGGTGCCCGGGCCTGGCTTGCGGATGCGGAGGCGGCCGGCGCCGCTTCCGGGCGGTGTCGTCCGTTGAGGATGCCTGGACGGGCCGGGTCGGCAGGAGGCGGGGGCGGGTCATTCGCCGGCACCGATGGCGGGACCGGCGCAGCGAAGGCGATGGAAGGTGTGGCGACCTCGGGAGCTGGGTCCACCTGGCCTATTCCGCCCGCGCCGGACGTGCCGCCGACGAGGCGGGCCATGGTCTCGAGGTAGAGGCGGTGCGCTGCGCTGATCTCGGCGATCGCGCGATCTGTGGCCGTTTGCCGGACTGAGCCCGGCTCGAGAGTTCGGGGTTGGCTCATGGTCGGGGTCTTCTTCTCTGGCATTGCAAGGGAGGGGGGCTGGCCGGCATCGGGGGGGGCAGGGTGAGGATGGGAACCAGGCCGGTCATCTGGATCTTGTGTGCGGATGCATGGCGTTCGTGCGTGAGGCGGAGCCTGCGTTTCAGGCGCGGGATGCACAGCACAGGGCGCAACGGGCGGCGCGTCGGGTGTGGGCTTGCCATAATTCGCGCCGCAGATCTCCACGGCGAACCGGGCCGGGGGCTCGGGCAGCGGCGGGGCCGGCTGTGCAGCATACAGACGGTCGAAAGCCATCGCGCAGCCATTGATCGACAGGGCGCCCAGGCCTTCGAGAAAGCTGGTCAGGCCATTCTTCCGGCGGTGGTCGAGCGCGACGATATGGGCCGGGCGCGCGCCCAATATGTCCGAAACCAGGCCGCTGACCACGGAGCCGGGGCCGATTTCGACAAAGGTCCGCGCGCCGTCCCGATACATTTCCTCGATCATCTCCCGGAAACGCACCGGTTGGCGGATCTGGTTGGCGAGGACCGAGCGCACGGTCTTTGCCGTCCGGCCATACGGGCGCGCCGTGGTATTGGCGAAAACCGGCAGGTCGGGCGGGCGCACTCCGGCATCGGTGATCGCGGCCCGGAAGGGGGCAACGGCCGGCGCGACAATCGGGGAGTGGAAGGCTGAGGCCACGGGCAGACGACGCACCGTCAGACCGGCCTGCTGCAACTCGGCACGGAGCGCTTCGATATCTTCACTGGACCCTGACAGGGTGACCTGGCTCGGCCCGTTGTCGTTGGCGAGCGTGATGCCCGGATGGTCCCGCAGCCTGTCGGCGAGGTCCCCGGCGGCTGCACGTACCGCCAGCATTGCGCCGGCCTGGCCATTGGCTGCCGCTGTCATCGCCTCGGCCCGGGCGCGGGAGAGGGTCAGGAGTGCCGAACGGTCCATCGCACCGCCATGGTAGAGTGCCACAAGTTCGCCGAAACTGTGGCCGGCGGCCATATCGGCCTCGATGCCGAGTTCTCTGAGGATATCCAGCTGGGCAAGGGCCGTAACCGCAATGGCTGGCTGGGCATGCACCATCTCGGTCAGGCGGGCTGCCTGTCGCTCGGCTTCGGCGGCGTCGAAGGCCGGCGGTGGAAAGGCGCGGTCGTGGAGCTTCAGGGGCTCCAGCGCAGCGTGCCCGGCAGCTTCGTCCCAGGCGGCCAGGGCCTGCGGCAGGGCCAGCGCAAGATCGGCGCCCATGCCGACATACTGGCTGCCCTGTCCGGAAAACAGGAAGGCGGTCTGTCCCGTAACCGGTTCACCGAGGCGGAGACCGGTGCCCGGCGGCAGCGGCCGGTCCGGAGCGGGCTGTTCACTCGTTCTCCTCCGGCCTCGTTGGTTGTTCGTTTCGTCGAGACGAGCGAGAAGCGCGTCGATTGATGTTAGAAGCGCTGATTTCGAACTCGTAACGATGTAAGCGGCCACGGCCGAGCCGGGGTCGAAGTCTTGGGCGAGGCGTTCGGCAAGATGCGGCAGCAGGGCGTCCGGCGACGTGGCGTCCTCGCCAGCCTCCCGCGCCGCTTCGATGGCTCTGGCCAGCGACGGGCCGTCCGCAGCCGAGAACAGCAGCAGTTCCGATGGCCAGAGCCGGTGGCGCGCTGGCTGGCCGGGACCTTCATGGGCTTCGAGGGTGACGTGGAAATTGCTGCCGCCAAAGCCGAAGGAACTGACAGCGGCACGCCGCGGTGTTTCCGCCGCATGGACCCAGGGCCGAGCCTTCCCCGACAGGTAGAAGGGCGAAGCGGCGGCCAGCGTCGGCGCGGGCGCATCGACCTTGAGGGTCGGCGGCAGGACCTGCCGGCTCAGCGCCATCACTGCCTTGATCAGGCTGGCGGCACCGGCGGCCGCCTTGGTGTGTCCGATCTGGGACTTGACCGAACCCAGGGCACACCAGGGTTCGTCAACCGGACCGTCCGGGGCGAAAACTGCCTTCAGGCCCTCGAGCTCGGCCCGGTGACCAGCCTGGGTGCCGGTGCCATGGGCTTCCACCAGGCCCACCGTCTCCGGTCCGTAGCCGGCATCGGCGTAGGCGCGCCGCAACGCCCTGGCCTGGCCCGACGGCAAGGGGGCGTAGATCGCCGTGCCGCGTCCGTCCGACGCCCCGCCAAGCCCGCGGATCACGGCATGGATCCGGTCGCCATCGCGCTCGGCATCGGCGAGCCGCTTCAGCGCCAGCATGCCAATTCCCTCGCCGAGTATGGTGCCGTCCGCCTGCGCCGAGAAGGGCCGACAGTCGCCCGTCGGTGACAGGGCCGGCGTCTTCGAGAAGCACAGGTACATCAGGATGTCGTTAAGTGCGTCTGCACCGCCGGCCAGCACCATGTCCGAGGCGCCGGACCGCAGCTCGTGCAGGGCAAGCTGCAGCGCGGCGAGCGATGAGGCGCAGGCCGCATCGGTCACCAGGTTCGACCCGCCAAGGTTCAGCCGGTTCGCAATCCGCCCGGCCACGACATTGCCGAGAAGGCCCGGAAACGTCGCCTCGGTCCATTCGATGTAGCTTGTGGCCATGTGACCGGCGACCCGGCGAACGGTGTCCTCGGGCAGGCCGCTGGCGCGCAGGGCGCGTTCCCAGACCGGCCGCTGCAGCCGGCCCGCCATGTGCCCCGTCAGCTCGGTCGCCGATGCCACACCCAGCACGACGCTGGTCCGTTCGCGGTCGACGGCGCCGCCGAGGGCGGCTTCGACATCGGCCATCACCCGGTCAGCGACCATGAGGGCGAGCAGCTGGCTGGTGTCGGTCGAGGGCAGGGCAGCCGGCGGTAGGCCGAATTTCACCGGGTTGAAGGCCTGTGGCGCCAGAAAGCCGCCACGCCGGCCATAGGTCCTGTCCCTCGCCAGCGGGTCCGGGTCGTAATAGTCCTCGATGCGCCAGTGCGTCGGGGGCACATCGCCGATGGCATCGACCCCTTCGATCAAGTCCCGGAAGAACCCCAGCGTGGTGCCGCGCCCGGGGAACATGGCGCCCATGGCGATCACGGCGACCGGTTCGCCCGGCTTCCGGCGCGCCTCGATCGTGCCGGTTCCGGGCCGGCTCATGCTGTTTCGGTCCGCGGCACGGCCGGCATGTGGGGGGCCGCAGGGTGGAGGCGTGCTGGCGGCACGGCGACGCCGGCGAGGCGCAGCTGCTGGGCGCGGGCCACCTGGCAGGCGCCGGACAGCAGCGCATAGCCGATCCGTCTTACGGTTCGCTCAGCCAGCGGTTCGAGCGCCGAGCCCTTCACCCAGTCATTGAAGGCGCCAAGGGCCGGGCCGCACCATATCTGGTACTCCGCGCGGTGCGCCGGCGCGCCCTGCCGGGCCCATTGCGCGCAGTCGAAAAGATAGCGCCTGAACACGAAGCCCATGCGCACCTTGCCGGACGCGATCGCCCTCTCGGCATCGCCGGGCCGGTTGGCCTCCAGATAGGCCAGCGTCTTGTTCCAGGCCGTGTCGATGGGTTCACCGAGACAGCTTTCCACAAAGGCGCGATCCTTCGCCGGCAGGGCGTCGAAATTGTCATAGCGGCGATAAAGCTGGTAGAGGCGCTCGGCGCGGGCGGCGAAGAAACTGCCGCGGCGCAGCACCTGCACCTTCACGCCGCGCTCGAACATGTCCGCAGCCGGGGCCATCGCCATGTCGTCCAGCGCCGCGCTGGCGAGCATGGCACGGGCATCCTCCGAGAGCCCGGATTCGCGGGCCGACTGGTTGACCGACCCGGTGACGACGTAGGCTGCGCCCATGGCAAAGGCCCCGGCCACCGCCTCCGGCGTGCCGATGCCGCCGGCCAGCCCGATGCGGATCGTGTCGGGATCGAAGCCGTGGCGGATGGCCATCTCGCTCCGGGTGCGGCACAGGGAAGGGAACAGGGCGGCGGCGGGGCGATTATCGGTATGTCCGCCACTGTCCGCTTCGGCGGTGATGTCACAGGCGACCGGCAGGCGGGTGATGAGATCGGCCTCGGCGGCGGTGATGTCGCCGCGGGCCACGAGCTCCCTGGCGAGCACGGTCGGGGCTGGGGCCATGAACGCGGCGGCGACATGCGGATGGGAAACCTTGGCGAAGACATGGTTGGTGCGCCGGACCGTGCCATCGGCAGCCCGTTGCAGGCCGCTGGCAGCATAGCGCACGATTTCCGGCGACAGCGCCATGAAGGCGGACGCCGAGACCCGCCGGACCCCCTTCCGGAGGTAAAGGTCGACCGTCGCGCGTTCGGTTTCGGGCGCCTGCGGGGAATGGATGAGGTTGCTGCCCCAGCCGGGCGCGTCGGGACCCAGTGCCGCCTGGATCTCGCTGATCGCCGCTTCGATGCGGCCAGGCTCCAGGCCGGCCGAACCGAAGAAGGCGGCAAACCCCGCCCGTTGTGCCTCGATCACCATTTCTGCGGTGGTTAAGCCGCGCGCCATGGCGCCGACGACATATGCGAACCGCAGTCCGTGCACGGACCGGAAATGGCGGTCGCCCAGACGCTCTGGAAAAATGGCCGGCAGACGGGCATCGCATCGCGCCATGTCGGAGGTGACGTCGACTTCGCCATCGTCTCGAAAAACGAGAGCCAGGGGTTGATCGGGACACTGCAGCGCGTTGTCGAGGAGATCCCCTGCCACGAATGGGACGGTGACATCTCGCGCGACTAAATCCATGGGAAACAACTCCTCCGGGCAGGAATTCCCCACCCCGCACCGTTCTGAAGATCGTGTTTACCAACAATCAATTCCCCCGTGCACTGAAACGCCAGGCTTGTCCACACTCTTCCGATAGCGCAATCCTCAATTTTTGTTTACGCGAATTTCAAGAAAATTCGCAGAATGGGACATCGGAAATTTTCACGGCCGCTTGCTATCGGGGATTGAAAGAGCGGCCAATAGTGAGGAAGTCGTGCTCGAACGTGTCTCCAGGGAAATGGACCAGCGTTTCTCGCTGACTTCAATCCTCGCCCCTATCCTTGTTCCGGTCTCGCTGCGCCACAAGCTCCGCAGTGCGCAGATCAATGCGATCAACAAGCTTGGCCTGCTGGTGGTGCTGACCAACCTGCTCAGCGCGACGCTGGTCATGCTGCTCTTCGGCGGCAACGATACGCGCGGGCTCGGCCTGTGGAGCAGCGCGATGTGCTTTGCCTGCGCGCTGCATTTCGTCCAGTCCATGAACGCAACCCAGCGGCCCGACGATACGATCCATGGCCTGCGTGCGGCCCGGGATTACACCATCGGTTCGGCCATCTTCGGCCTGCTCTGGGCGGTGATCCCGGTCTATTACCTGCCCCGGATCGACGACTTCGCCCAGATCGCCAGTGCGGCCATCCTGTCCAGCATGATCTTTGGCGGCGGTTTCATCCTGTCACGCCTGCCGCAGGCGGCCTTTGCCTTCGTGGTGCCGATCTCGGCCGGCTTCGTGGCCGGTGTCTGCCAGATCAATGATGCGCGGGTGGCCTATCTCGGGCTGATGGTCGTCGTCTACACGGCTGTCATCGCGGTCGCGGTTCGCTGGAATTTCACCCTGTTCGCGCGCCAGTTCCTGTCGGAGGCCGAGATCAACCAGCAGCGGTCCCTGATCGGGCTGCTGCTGCGCGATTTCGAGGCGACCAGCTCGGACTGGTTGTGGCAGACCGATGAGAATGGCGTACTGATCGAATTGCCGCTGCAGATCGAGGGCGCGAAATCGGGCTATTCGATCATGGAGGTGGGCGCTGACCTGATCTCGCTGTTCGAGGCCAATGAGGCGCGCAACGTGCTGGCCCTGTCGCTGGTCCGCAAGCAGAGCTTCCGCGATCTTGTCCTCATGGTCCGCACACGCAACGAGACGCGCTGGTGGTCGCTGTCGGGCAAGCCGGTGCTGAATGAGGGCCGCTATGTCGGCTTCCGCGGCGTGGCCTCCGATGTCACCCAGTCCAAGCAGATCGAGGACCGGATTGCCTTCATGGCCCATTATGACGGGCTGACCGGCCTGCCCAACCGCATCACGTTTCATGAGGAACTCCAGAAGATCTGCCAGGCGCCGATGCAGCAGAAGGGCGTGCGCGCAGTGCTCTGGATGGACCTCGACAATTTCAAGTGGGTCAATGACACGCTGGGCCACCCGGCCGGCGACGAACTGCTCGGCCAGTTCGCGAGCCGTCTCAGCGATGCCTGCACCTCGAACGACATCATCGCCCGCCTCGGCGGCGATGAATTCGCGCTGATCGTCGAGCGGTTCGACCGGATGGAACTGCGCGTCTTCCTGGACAACCTCGTCGACCGGCTCGCCCGTCCCTATGATGTCATGGGGTCGACGGCCAATTGCAGCGCCACGATCGGCGTCCGCGTCCTCAAGGAGACCGACACCGACATCCAGATCGTTCTCAGCCATGCCGACATGGCCCTCTACCGCGCCAAGAAGACCCGCAAGGGCACCTGGTGCGAGTTCTCGCCAGACATGGAGGAACGTGCCCGCGCCCGCCGCGTGATCGAAGCGGACCTGCACACGGCGGTGGAGACCGGACAGCTGCACCTCAAGTTCCAGCCCATCGTCGATGCCCGGACCCGCGAAATCGTCTCGCTGGAGACCCTGATGCGCTGGGACCATCCCCATCGCGGCGCGATCACGCCGGCCGATTTCATCGAACATGCAGAGGATTGCGGCCTGATCAACCGGATCGGCGAGTGGGCGATCCGCGAGGCCCTGTCGCAGGCCCGCCGCCTGCCGCGCCACGTCGGTGTATCGGTGAACATCTCGCCGCTGCAACTGCACAGCTCCAAGCTCATCACCACCATCCTCAGCGCCTTGGCCCACAGCGGCATCGAGCCGTCGCGGCTGGACATGGAGATCACCGAATCGGTGCTGATGTCGGATACCGAATTCGTGCGCGAACGGCTGAACCAGCTCAAGCGCATCGGGCTGACCATTTCGCTCGATGATTTCGGTACCGGCTTCTCCTCGCTCAGCTACCTGCGCAGCTATCCCTTCGACAAGCTGAAGATCGACAAGTGCTTCATCTCCGATCTCGAGACCAATGAGGACAACCAGGCGATCACCCGGGCGACCCTGACCCTGGCCCAGTCGCTCGGCATGCGCTGCACGGCCGAAGGGGTCGAGACCGAGGCGCAGGCGCGGTTCCTCGTCGAGCATGGCTGCGACCTGCTGCAGGGTTTCCTGATCTCGCGGGCCGTGCCCATGGACCGGCTGCCGGGACTGAACCTGCTTGATCTCGATCTCGACGAGGATGACCGCCGGCGCGGCGGTGTCGGGATCGACCGCGCTCCGGGCCGCGATGGCCCATCCCTCCGCCTGGTCGGGAACGAATAGGCCGGGTGCCGCACAGAGGCGCGGGCGCCGGGCCGCAGGACAGCGCCTCCGGAACCGGTCTGCCCCCTTGCGCGTCCCCTGGCGCGCCTCAGCCGCTTGCGCTCCACCCCGCGCCGCGCACGGCCTGAGGGCGACCGGCTCAGCGCTGGTTGATCGGGATGAAGTTGCGCTGGGGTGCACCGGTATAGAGCTGGCGGGGGCGGCCGATTCGCTGGTTGGGGTCCTCGATCATCTCGTTGAGCTGGGCGACCCATCCCACGGTGCGGGCAATCGCGAACAGCACGGTGAACATGTTGGTCGGAAAGCCCATCGCGTCGAGAATGATGCCAGAATAGAAGTCGACATTGGGATAGAGCTTCTTCTCGACGAAATAGGGGTCTTCCAGCGCGATCTTCTCGAGTTCCATGGCGACCTTCAGGACCGGTGTGTCGCGCACGCCGAGCTCGTCCAGAACCTCATGGGCCGATTGCTGCATCACCTTTGCGCGCGGATCATAGTTCTTGTAGACCCGGTGGCCGAAGCCCATCAGCCGGAACGGATCGTCCTTGTCCTTGGCGCGGGCGATATACTCGGGGATATTGTCGGTGCTGCCGATCTCGCGCAGCATGTTGAGCGCCGCCTCGTTTGCCCCGCCATGTGCCGGCCCCCAGAGACAGGCAATGCCGGCCGCAATGGCGGCATAAGGGTGTGCGCCGGACGATCCGGCGAGACGGACCGTGGAGGTCGAGGCGTTCTGCTCATGATCGGCGTGCAGGATGAGGATCCGGTCCATAGCGCGGGTGAGCACCGGCGAGGAGATGTAATCCTCGGCCGGGACCGAGAAGCACATGCGCAGGAAGTTCTCGGCATAGCCCAGTTCGTTGCGCGGCGAGACGAAGGGCTGGCCAATGGTGTACTTGTAGATGCGCGCGGCGATGGTCGGCATCTTGGCGATCAGGCGGATCGAGGCGAGGCGGCGCTCATCGGGGTCGGCGCTGTCCATGGCGCTGGGGTAGAAGGAGGCGATCCCGCCGACAATGCCGGTAAACATTGCCATGGGGTGGCTGTCGCGCCGGAAGCCTTCGAAGAAGCGGTCCATCTGGGTGTGCAGCATCGTGTGCTGGGTCACCTCATGGGCAAAGCCGCGGAACTCTGCCTGGTTCGGCAGCTCGCCATAGAGCAGGAGGTAGCAGACCTCGAGGAAGCCGGACTGCTGGGCGAGCTGTTCGATGGGATAGCCGCGGTGGAGCAGCCGCCCCTCTTCGCCGTCGATGAACGTGATCTGGCTCTCGCAGCTGGCCGTGGAGGCGAAGCCCGGATCGATCGTGAACACGCCGGCCTGGGCGTACAGCTTGCGGACATCGATCACGTCCGGGCCATCGGTGCCGGACAGGACCGGCAGCTCCACCGTCTTGCCGCCCACTTCGAGCCTGGCGGTACCCGCCTCTGCCATCTTGCTTTCCATACTGCGTCTGCCCCTTGCATCCTGGTTCAGGTGGCCCCCTGGTCTGGGGGAGGTGGTTCAGCTCCCGCTGCCATCGGATCCGGCAGCAGCGAGTTGTTCGTCGATCCGCGACAGGGTTTCGGCCTGTCCGAGCCATGCAAGCACATGTGCGAGATCCGGCGCCGGGTGGCCACCGGTAACCGCCGCCCTGAGAGCGGGGCCGATGGCGCCCATGGAAAGGTCTTGTGCGCTGCGGTAGGCTTCGATGGCTTCGGCGATCCTGTCTGCGTCGAACGGCTCTGTTTCGAACAGGACTGTACGCAGCGCAGCGAGATGACGCAAGCTCTCGCCCTTCAGCGCCTTGCGCGCCTTCTTGTTCAGCGCGAACGGGCGCGGTGCTGTAATGAATGCAAAGGCTTCAGCCAGGGCGGGGAGGGTCGCGCCGCGGTCCTTCATGTGCGGCAGGGCACGGGAAAGTTCGGTTTTCTGATCGTCCGTGAGCGGGGCTGCCGCCTCCCAGTAGGGGGTCAGCAGGGTGGCAAGCCGGGTGTCTTCGCAGGTGCGCAAGAAGTGGCTGTTGACGGCGTCGAGCTTGTCGAGGTCGAGCCGGGCGGGCGACTTGTTGATGCCATCAAGCGAAAAGGCGCTGGCCGCTTCGGTGTCGGTGAAGATCTCCTTGTCGCCCTGGCTCCAGCCGAGCCGCAAGAGGTAGGCGCGCATCGCCTCGGGCAGGTAGCCCATGTCGCGATAGGCCAGCGTGGACAGCGCGCCATGGCGCTTGGAGAGCTTCGCCCCGTCGGAACCGTGGATCAGCGGGATGTGGGCGTAGACCGGAACCGGCCAGTCCATCGCCTCGATGATCGGGCGCTGGCGGAACGCGTTGCGCAGGTGGTCATCGCCCCGGACGATGTGGGTGACACCCATGTCGTGGTCATCGACGACAACGGCGAGCATGTAGGTGGGGCTGCCGTCCGCACGCAGCAGGATGAGGTCGTCAAGCTCGCGTGCGCCGATCTCGACCCGGCCCTGCACGGCATCCTCGAGCACCATCCGGCCATCATCGGGCGCGCGCAGGCGGATGGTGAAGGGCGCGTCCTTTACGGGCGGGGGCGCACCGTCTCGCCAGGGGGAGCGATAGGGGGCCAGCAGCGCATCGGCCTCGGCGCGGAGGGCGGCGCGTTCGGTCTCGCCGAGGTTTTCGTCCCGCGCAGCCTGACGCTTCGCTTCGCCAGCATCGCGCCGGGCTTGCAACTCCTCGGGCGTCGCATAGCAGCGGAAGGCTGCACCCTTCGCGATGAGGGCATGGGCGACCTCGGCATGGCGCCCGGCACGGGCGGACTGGTAGACCGGCGCGTCGTCCGGGGTGAGTGCCAGCCACTCCATGGCGTCGAGAATCGCCCGGGTGGCTTCAGGTGTCGAACGGTCGCGGTCGGTGTCCTCGATCCGCAACAGGAACCGGCCGCCATGGCGCCGGGCCAGAAGATGGTTGAAAAGCGCGGTGCGTGCGCCTCCAATGTGCAACATGCCCGTCGGTGAGGGTGCAAATCGCGTGGTGACGGTCATATGGGTCCCTCTTCGCCAATCCTGCCCGAACCCGGACATGCGCCGCGTGCCGGTACGGTGGGCGTTGAACACGCCGGCGAGCTAGCTGGCAAGGGGCCGGGCCCAGACGCCGTCGGGCAGGCTGCGACGCCAGCCGGCGACACGGGCGGGATGGGGAGCATGGGCGACCTGCGCGCCGGCATTCCGGTGGTCCTCGCCCTCGCCTTTGCCCTTGGAGCCTTCTGCTACTTCACGCTGGGCTTCGAGCCGGACTGGGCCTGGGTGCTGGCCGGCCTCGGCGTTGCGGCGGGCGGCTGGGCGGTGTTGCGACGGCCCACGTCGGTGCTGGCACCGATCTGCGGCGGACTGTTACTGGCCGGGATGATCGGGTTTGCGCACGCCAAGTGGGTGGCTGTGACCACGGACACGATCACGGTCGCGCCGGGCCTCGGGCCATTGCAACTCGAAGGCTGGGTACGCAAGGTCGAGCCGGGGCGTAATGGGCCGCGACTGCGGATCGCCGTTCACGCGATCCAGGGAATGGATTCAGATGGCACGCCGGGGCTTGTCCGGGTGACGCATCCGCTGTCGCTGCGCGTCGGACCTGGCCGCTTCGTCCGCTGCCGCGCCGTTCTGCGTCCACCTCCCGAACCGGCGATGCCGGGCGATTACGACTTCCAGCGGCAGGCCTATCTCGAGGGGCTCGGCGCGGTCGGCTATGTCCAGGGACGGTGCCGGGGAGGGCCCCTGGGATCGGCAGGCGGACCCGTGGCGGCGGCGGGGCTGTGGCTGGACGGCAAGCGGCGCCGGATCGCCGAGCATGTCCGCGTGGCGGCCGGGGAGCGGGCCGGCGGGTTCGCAGCTGCCCTGGTGTCGGGTGATCGCAGCTACATGCCGGAAGCGGACCAGGCGGCGCTGCGCGGCTCCGGACTTGCGCATTTGCTGGCGATTTCAGGTCTCCACCTTTCGATTGTCTGCGGGCTCGTCTATCTCCTCGTGCGGCGAAGCCTGGCGCTGGCCGAGCCACTGGCCGTGCGTGTCGCCGTGCAGAAGCCGGCGGCACTGGCCGCGCTGCTTGCCGGCGGGGTCTATCTGCTGCTGTCGGGGGCCAGTGTCTCGACCCAGCGCGCCTTCATCATGGCCGCAATCTTCTTCGGGGCGATCCTGTTCGACCGGCCGGGCTTCAGCCTGAGGTCCTTTGCCGTGGCCATGGTTGCCGTCGTCCTGATCGACCCGGTCAGCGTGACCTCGCCGGGCTTCCAGATGTCCTTTGCCGCCACGGGCGCGTTGATTGCAACCTATGAGGCGCTGTCCCGCCGGCGGGCCGCACGGGCGGATCCCGCAGGCGGCAGCCGCGTCGCCGAGGTCGTCAATTCGCTGGTCGTGACCTCCGTGGTGGCCAGTTTCGCGACCGCCCCCTTCGCCCTCTATCACTTCGACCGGGTTTCCGGTGGTGGCCTGCTGGCCAACCTCCTGGCCATGCCGATTATCAGCTTCGTCTCAGCACCGGCCGCCGGGCTTGCCCTGGTGCTTGCCCCGTTGGGACTGGACTCGATCGGGCTGCGATTGTTCGGGCTGAGTCTTGAATGGGTGCTGGCGATTGCCCACTGGGCGAACGCCCTGCCGGGGCAGGCACTGGTGCCGGCCTGGCCGATGCCGGGGGTGAGCTTTGCCCTGCTGGTCGCCGCTCTGGCTGGGTGGGTCCTGCTGACGGGCTGGTGGCGCTGGCTTGGACTGCTCGTGCCCTGCCTGCTGGCAGGATTTTCCTGGGTCTCGATGAAGGGAGCAGACCTGCATTGGGGCGCCGATGGCCATCTCTACGTCTTCAGCGCAGACGGGGCCTTGCGCCTCGATCTGGTCGACGGAGATAGGCTGGGTCCATTGCGCTACAGTGACCTTGAGCCGCACCCGGCCTGCCGGACGGGGACGTGCCGGTTTCCCAGCCATCGCGGCGTGGTTGAGATCCGCTGGCAAAGAGAAGAGCCGGTTCTGTGCCTGCAGCGAGGCTTGCGGGCCAGCGACGCGGGGCGGGCCGTGACGGATTGCGGGCAGGTACTGGGCTGGGCGGAGGTCGAAGCGGCCGGCGGGGTGAGTGTGCATCTCGGACGCGGGCCGGCGCCGGGCGGCCGGTGCCGGCCCAGGCCGTGGCGCCCTTGCTGACCACGACTTGCCGCGTCACGCCCTTGCGCGTCAGAGGCCAGGTGCCGGTCCTGTTTCCGCGTCATGTCCGGATGTCGGCCCAGCGGCCGATGGCAGCGGGACACGTCTCATGACAGGCCCTCGATCTCGCCATCGGGACCCAGGCGCATGCCGGCGGCGGCGGGCCGGCGAGGCAGGCCGGGCATGGTCATGATGTCCCCGGTGAGAACCACGACGAAGCCGGCGCCGGCCGACAGGCGGACATCGCTCACCGGCAGGGTGAACCCGCTCGGCGCGCCGCGGACAGCCGGGTCGGCCGAGAACGAGTACTGGGTCTTGGCGAGGCAGACAGGCAGGGCGCCATGGCCGGCATCTTCCCAGCTCGCGAGCTGGCGGCGCACCCGCTCCGGCACCTCGATGGCGCCTGCGCCGTAGACCTCGCGGGCGACGGTTTCGATCTTTTCGACGAGGGAAAGCGTGTCGGGATAGAGCGGGGCGAAGCGGGCGGGTGCGCGGTCGAGCAGGGCGACCAGACGGCGCGCCAGCTCTTCGCTGCCGGCGGATCCCTCGGCCCAGTGGGTGCACAGGACGGCCTCGGTGCCGGCCGCTTCGGCCGCAGCGGCTATGGCGGCGACCTCCGCATTGGTGTCGCCATCGAAGTGATTGATCGCGACCAGGACCGGCACGCCGAACTTGCCGATATTCCCGATGTGGCGGGTGAGGTTGGCGCAACCGCGCGCGACCGCTTCGGGGTCCTCACGGGCGAGCTTGTCGGCCGGCACGCCGCCGTGAAACTTCATCGCCCGGACGGTCGCCACGAGCACGGCGCCCGCAGGGCGAAGCCCGCCAAGCCGGCACTTGATGTTGAAGAATTTCTCCGCGCCGAGATCGGCCCCAAAGCCGGCCTCGGTGACGACATAATCGGCCAGCTTGAGGCCGGCGCGGGTGGCCATCAGGGAGTTGCAGCCATGGGCGATATTGGCGAATGGGCCGCCATGAACGAGGGCGGGATTGTTCTCGAGCGTCTGGACGAGGTTGGGCTGGAGGGCGTCCCGGAGCAGCACCGCCATGGCGCCATCGGCCTCAAGGTCGGCGGCGGTCACCGGGGCGCCGTCCCGGCTGATGCCGATCACGATGCGGGCGAGGCGCTGCTGCAGGTCATCGAGGCTGGTGGCGAGGCAGAGAATCGCCATGACCTCGGAGGCGACGGTGATATCGAAGCGGTCCTCGCGCGGATAGCCATTGCCGGGCCCGCCGAGCGAATGGACGAGGCGGCGCAGGGCGCGGTCGTTCATGTCGACGACGCGAGGCCAGCTGATGCGGCGCGGGTCGATACCGAGCGCGTTGCCCCAGTGGATGTGATTGTCGATCATGGCCGAGAGCAGGTTGTGGGCTGCAGTGACGGCATGCAGGTCGCCGGTGAAGTGGAGGTTCATCGCCTCCATGGGCACGACCTGGGCATGACCGCCGCCGGCTGCCCCGCCCTTGACGCCGAAACAGGGTCCCAGCGAGGCTTCACGGATGCAGGTCAGGGCGCGCTTGCCGATCCGGTTGAGCCCGTCGCCGAGCCCGATCGTCGTCGTGGTCTTGCCCTCGCCCATGGGGGTGGGATTGACGGCGGTGACGAGGATGAGCTGGCCATCGGGCTGGCCGCTGCGCGCAGCGATGGCGTGCCGGGAGAGCTTGGCCTTGTCGTGGCCATGGGGGATGAGCTCGTCGGGGGCGAGGCCGAGGCGCGCGCCGATCTCGGTCATGGGCGCCAGCCGGGCGGCGCGGGCGATGTCGAGATCGCTGGGTTGGCTGGTCATGCGCTCTCCTCTCTTTCTGGGTGCAGGACGATGGTAGGGCAGGTTTCGGGCATTGGACATTGCCGTGGCAAAGGATGTTGATTTCTTCCACAGCCTCTGCCCTATTCGCGGCGAGGTGCTTGGGGGAACTGCACGCCATGGCCACGGAAGCGACAGGGCATGAGGACGAGCCGCTGAGCGACGAGCAGCTCGCGGCGATCGCCAACCGGCCATCGGTCGAGTTCGACGAAGTGGTGCTGCAGGCCGATTATGCGGCCCGCGCGGCGATCAGTTTCTACCGGTTTCGCCAGTTGGGTGGCGGTCGGGATATCAAGGGCAAGCCGCACAGCCTGAAGTTCGGCCAGTCCGCCGGCAGGGGCATCCACTACGTATCCGACCATCCGCAGGTGCGGCTGCTCAACCTGTCCATCGTCGCGCTGCTGGTATTGTTCGAGAGCGCGGCGAATGCGTATTTCTTCGCCCGCCAGAGCGAGTTCGGCATTTCGGGCGGCCTGTTCCAGGCGGCGGCGGTGTCTCTGGCCAATGTCGCGACCAGCTATTTCATCATCGGTTTCTGGGGGCTGCGCCACGCGTCCATGCCGACGGGCGGGCAGCCCTTCTGGCGGCCCCAGCGGCGCGACGTGATCCGGCTGTTCGGTGTGCTGGCCATTCTTCTCGGAGTGACCATGGTGCTGCTGGTCAACCTCTCGGCGGCCCATTACCGGAATATCATCGATCTCCGCGCGGAAGGGCTGCAGCTGGCCGGCGAGGTGCTGGTTACCTTCCCCCGCTTCTGGATGAGCGCGGACGCATGCGAGGCGATCCTTGGCTCGCCCATCGGCGATTCCATCGGCAGCGCGGCGACGAGCGCCATGTGCCGGCCCTTCGCGCTGCATTCCCTGGATGCCATGGTCCTGTTTGCGCTGGGGCTGGCCATCTCCGCGATTGCCGCGTTCGAAGGGCGGCGGGCTGACAGCGCCTTTCCCGGCTTCTCGGATGCGGCGCGCAGCATCGAGCAGGCGAGGCGGGAACTGCAGGATGCGCTGGACGATTATTATGCGAGCTATGAGGACTTCCTGGAAGACCAGGAGGTCCTGCTGTTCGGCAGCGACGAGGACGAGAAGAGGGGCGAAACAGCGGCCGGGGAGGGCCGGCGGCGCTTCATCCGGGCCGAGCGCGCGCAAATCATTGCCGGGCTCGACGCGCGCGTCGAGCCGTATCGCAACCTCCTGACCAGCAGCGCCGATACCCTGCGGGACGAGTTCGACGTGCCGCGCGAGGCGGTCGAGCTGATCAGCGGCAAGCGCTTCAGGTATCCGGCGCCCCCGACCGGCGACGAGGCGGGCAGCTGATGGCCCGCCGCCGCAGCCGCCGACAGAAGCGCCAGCAGCGCATGGCGCTCGTGAATTTCGCGCTCGCAGCCATCGCCATCGGGATCATCGGCTTCTCGGTCTATGCGCTGCAGCCCAAGCCCTATGACGAGCGGACCCTGTGCACGATCAGCGAGGAGCTGCCGCCGCACACGGCCATCATCATCGACAAGACCGATTCCTATTCCCCGCAGCAGGCGCAGCTGATCGCCGATCTCATCCGTGCTGCCGGACGCGGCCTTGCCGTCGGTGAACGCCTCACCCTGTTCGAACTCGACGCCAGCGGCGTATTCGATCCGCGCGGAGAGTTTTCGCTGTGCAATCCGGGACGCGGGGGACAGGTCAACCCGCTCTTCCGCAATCCCGAGATGATCGAAGCGCGATATGCCACCCTGTTCGAAGGACCGCTGGAGCAGGAACTGGCCGATCTTGTGGAGCCGAAGCAGGCGCCGGCGAGCCCGATCCTCGAAGCCATGGCGCGGCTCGGCCAGACCGAGGCGTTCTCGGCCGAGGTGCCGCGCCGGCGGCTGGTCCTGATCTCGGACATGCTGCAGAATTCCGACGCCTTCACGGCCTATGGCGGCGGCGCGACCTTGCCGGAGGGACTTCCGTCGCCGGCGACCGTGGCCGAGCGCTTCGCCCGCCGCTATGGCCGGTCGCTTGACGGGGTGGCGGTCGAGATCCGACTGATCCCGCGCGACCGCTTCGTCGACATGCAGCGCGGCGCGCTCAAGGCTTACTGGCAGGACGTCTTCCGCGACCTCGGGATACGCGACACCTGGAGGGACCTCTGAGCGGCGCGCCGGGGCGGGGCGGCGAGCGTGTTCCAGGCTCAGGGGAGCTTCTCTGCCGCACCGATATCGAGCGCACCCTGGATGCGGGCATCGCCATAGACATCGGCAGAGCCGGCGCCGGGAATGACCCCGCCGCTGAAAAGCCCGTTCCAGAACGGGGAGGTGAAGCTGGTGATGTCCTCGACAAACCCGCCCATGCCTTCGGCCGGTGAGCCCTCCTGCAGGCGGGCATTGGCGCTCGCCCGATCGACGAGAAGCGGGTCAGCCGCGACCGGCGAACTGTCGGCCACCGGCACGCCGTCTATCGCCTGGTCGGCCCACCAGAGATTGTTGCGCCATTCCACCTGTTCCGGCGTCCCGATGATTTTCACGCCTTCGGACTGGTCTGCTTCGGAGATGATGATGTTGTTGACAAGGGTCAGCGCGCTGGCCCGGTACTGGATGAAGATTTCCGAACCGAAGCCGATATTGCCGTAGAAGGTGTTGTTGGCGATGCTGATCCGCTCGGCTCGCCCGCCGCCGCGTGCGGTCGGGTCGGATGAGAACCCGCCAATGGCCAGCCCGGCCTGGCGGTTGTCGTGGACAAGGTTCGAGGCGATCAGCACGTCTTCCGAGGCTTCGCCGGGGGCCTCGGCGCCGACCTCGATCCCGATATCATTGCCGGTCGCGATGTTGCGTTCGATCACCATGTTGCGACCGCCATCGACATAGAAGCCGACGGCGGATCCGGCATCGCCGTCGTACCAGGGATTGTCGAGATTGGAGTTCGCGATCGCCTGGTTGCCCCGCACGAGGCCATTGCGTGCCCGGTTGGTCCCGTCGGCACACACCCCGCACGTATCGGGCTCGAAGCCGATGAAATCGAAGCCGATATTGTTATTCTCGCGCGAGATGTTGCCGCTCACGATGAAGCCATCGATGTTGCCGTTGAGCGTAATGGCTTCGGAGGAGGCCAGCGTATTGCCGAAGACCTCATTGTCGAGCAGGCTGACCTCGCGCAGGGCCGCCGACCGCGTGCCATAGACGCCGATGCCATTGGCGCCGACGGCGCAGCCCGACGCTTCGCTACAGGTCGAGCGGTTGGCGATGCCGGACACCCGATTGAACTGGAGCGTGATGTCCTCGCCGGCACCCTCGACAAGGATGCCCACCGGCGTGTCGTTGATCTCGACACCTGCAGCGGTGCGGAAATCGCGGATGTCGAAGCCCGATACAACAACATGGCTGGCATCACGGAGTGTGATCATGCCCAGCCGGCCCGACGGGGTGAAGCCGCTGCCGTCCAGAATGACCTCGCCATCGGCAAACAGGATAACGGGCTCGGAGGCTGTACCGGAATCGGCGCTGCCGTCGAACACGACCTGCTGGGCATAAGTGCCCGGCTGCACCGCGATGGCGGTGCCCGGTCCGGCGGCATCGACGGCCGCCTGGAGGGTTGCCAGTGGAGCCGCTTCTGTTCCTGGATTGGTGTCGCTGCCGGTGGGGGCGACGAAGAGCGTGCCCTCGCCGGGAGGAACGGGCGTCGGCGTCGGCGTCGGAGTGGGGGTAGGTGTTGGTGTTGGTGTTGGTGTTGGTGTTGGTGTTGGGGCGGGTGCCGGAGTGGGCGAGGGCGACGCGCCACCCCCGCCACCGCCGCTGCAGGCGGTGATCGAGGCCAGGGCGAGGCTGGCTGCGCCGATCAGGAGCGCCCGCCGGAGGGTTGCAACGCCAGTCATGTCTCACCTCTACCGAAAGGACGCACCCGTCATTTTCTCCCGCTTATGCAGCAGCCGACCCGCCTGTTGCCAGCGTTTTTTCAAGACCGTTTGGTAACGATGTCGTTGGGCTCACGCCGAGGGCGCTGATCATGGCCCGATTGTCACCAAGCGAGCGGCGGATGTCGCCGGCCCGCGCCGGTCCGAACCGGATCTGCCCCCGCTGGCCGGTAATCGCCCCCAGCGTTTCGGCAAGCTGCAGGATGGTGGTCTCTGCGCCCGTACAGACATTGAACACGCGTGCGCCACTGCGTCCGGTGTCCATGGCGGCCACCAGGGCCCGGCAGACATCGCCGACAAAGATGAAGTCCCGGCTCTGGATGCCATCGCCATGAATGGTGATGTCGAGGCCGCGGGCCAGCCGGTCGGCGAACACCGAAATCACACCGGAATAGGGTGAGCGGGGATCCTGGCGCGGCCCATAGACATTGAAGAACCGCATGCCGGTGGTGGGGACGCCATGGACCTCTAGCGCGGGCACGGCGTGGAGTTCACAGCCATACTTGTCCGCGCCATAGGCGGTCAGCGGCCGCCGGGGCGCGGTTTCGGCGAGGGGCACGTCCTGGCTGGCGCCGTAGACTGCGGCCGAGGAGGCATAGACGACGGGAATGCGGCCTGCGTCGCGCGCAGCTTCGTAGACATGGATGGTACCGGTCAGGTTGGTGGCATGGCAGGCGGCCCAGCGCTCATTGCCTGCCTGAACCGAAGCGATTGCAGCAAGATGGAAGCAGCCGTCCATCCCGGCCATGGCTGTACGCACATCGCCGATCCGGGTGATGTCGCCGACGACGAGCTCTGCGCCCTCCGGAACATTCTCCGGGGCGCCGGTCGAGAGATTGTCGAGCACACGAACCTCGTGGCCGCCGGCAAGCAGGTGGTCGCAGAGGTGCGAGCCGATGAAGCCGGCGCCGCCGGTCACGAGGTATCGGGTCATGGTTCGGTCCCCACGGAAACATTATTCGTGATGAAGGCATGATAGGCCAGCCATGGCAGCTCGCGGACGAGGACGAGCAGGGCGGTGGCAAAGCAGATGGCGCTGGCCAGCGCGTAGCCGGCACCGAAATAGGCCGGGCCGAGCGACAGCAGACCAATGGTCAGCCCACCATTGAGGACGAAGAACAGGGCCGTCAGGGCGGCAGCCGCCCCGCGCAGGTCGAAATACAGCAGGAAGACCAGGGTCAGGAGGAAGCCGGTATGGAACACCGTGCCAATCAGACCGGTCTGGAAGATACCGGCCTGCAGGGCGTTGGATCCAAACCCGACCTGCAGGGCGGGCAGGGCGACCAGCAGCAGTGTCGCGAGCAGGGCCAGAAGGCCGGTGCAGGTCGCCAGCTGGGCGAGGGCAAACTGTCCGAGCGCGTTCATCCGGCTCTCGACGAGGCGGCGGCTGGCATTGGCCTCGAATGACCCGTAGAGGCGCCGATAATACTCGTAAAAGCGCGTCTCGACATGGATGAAGAAGAACACGAAGGCGGGGATCGCCAGCAGCTGGGCCATGAACAGTGCCGAATCATAGAGGGGGAAGGTGGCGAGCACCCCGCCGACACGGATCGAGCCCTTCAGGCCGGCATGCCACATGATGATCTTGTCGATCCAGATACCGAGATAATAGAACAGGCCGAAGGCGGCGATCTCCCAGCGCAGGCGGATAAAACGGAGCAGGCTGCGGTCGATCACGACCGGGCCGGCATAGCTGCGCCCGACCGGGACGAGGATGGCGGCCAGGACCAGGGCAAGCGCGGCGTTGAAGATGGCCAGCACGCCGGCATCGTCGAGCTGGTCGGCCCATCGGACGGTGAGCACGAGCGCAGCAACGCAGCCGAGCAGGAAGGCCAGGGATATCGATCGGAAGTCGCGGATGATGGAGAGGAACGGACCGGTGATCCAGATCGCCGATATCAGCCCGAAATTTAGGATCGCGAGCCATTCGACCGGGGCATCGAGGTGGACCGGGCCGAGATAGAAGCCGGCGGCAACGAGCAGGGTGAGCAGGCCCGCTGCCGCAAGGCTGGCGAACAGGGCAAAGGGGATATGGCGCGCATCGCGGCGATAGATCTGGTCAGCAAGATAGCGCGTGGACAACAGCACGACCGGGCCGGTCAGGATCAGGGTGAAGCAGAAATTGTAGATGATCACGGAGCGGAAGACCTGGGTCTCCTCCCAGCTGATCGAGGGCTTGAGGGCGAGGTTGATGCCGAGGATGGTCAGCACGGTGAATACCCACGGTCCGGCAACCAGGAACAGACCGTAGACATAGGCCATGGCCATGTCGCCGAGGCCGCCACGATTGGCGAGGGCGCGAAGCTGGAAACCGATCCCCGCCATGGCTGGTCTAGCCCTCCACGCCGGCCGTCGGCGCCATCGCTTCGGCATAGAGCGCGCGATAGCGCTGGTCGATGACGGTCTTGTTGTAGGTCGCGGCCACGCGCCGCGCCATGACCGCTCCCATGTCCGCGCGCAGCTGCGGGTCGAGCAGGATCTCGGCCATGGCCCGCCCCGCCGCGCTGGCGTCGCCGCAGGGCACGATCCGGCCGCCAGCGCCGGTCACCGTGTCGCCGGCAAACCCTTCGAGGATCTCGCGGCACGAGCCGACATCGGTCGCCACGGCGGGGATCGCGGCGGCGCCGGCTTCGAGCAGGACCAGGGGTTGGGCCTCGCTGAGGCTGGTCAGGGCGAGGAGGTCGATGCGGGGCAGGTAGTCTGTGATCTTCACCCGGCCGCAGAACCGGATCGTGTCCCCGAGGCCGAGCTGGTCGACAAGCTGGCGGCATTCGCGCGCATAGTCGGGATCCTCCGCGTCCGGACCCAGGATCAGCGCCTCGACATCGGGCACCGACTGGCGCAGTACGTCGCAGGCGCTGATGAACATGCGGATATCCTTGATCGGAACGACCCGTCCGATCAGGGCGACCGTCGGCCGGGTGCGCGCCGCTTCGCGGGGCAAGGCGGCGAAGGTGTCGACGTCCACGCCGTTGGGAATGATCCGGAGCTTGTCGGGCGGGGCACCGTCGGCGGCCTGGAACACCTGGTTGCCACCATAGAGCGTGGTCACCTGGCTTGCCGTGTCATAGGCGATGCGGGCAAAGCCGGAAAACGCCCGCAGCCACAGGTCGCGCAGTTCCGGCAGGGTATGCGAGACCGCGAGCCCGGCCCGGCCGGTATCGTGGAGCCAGTCTGCGACCGAAAGTTCGATCCGGCGCTCATTGGTGTAGATGCCGTGCTCGGTGATCAGCAGGGGGCGACCGGTTTCGAGCGCCACCCGCGCGCCGAGCAGTCCGGCATAGCCGGTCGAGATGGCGTGATAGACGTGGGCCTGGGGAACCGGGCAGGTCAGGCAGGTCAGCAGGCCCGACATCAGGGTGCGCCAGGTCCAGAAGAATTGCAGCAGGGAGGCGTTCGGCAGGATGGTGTCGCCGACATC
The DNA here is from genome assembly GCA_964506685.1 of uncultured Hyphomonadaceae bacterium. Classification (GTDB taxonomy): domain Bacteria; phylum Pseudomonadota; class Alphaproteobacteria; order Caulobacterales; family Hyphomonadaceae; genus UBA5336. The sequence goes on from CAZDMQ010000002.1 coordinate 66,587, forward strand.
CAGGATGGCCTGCCAGGCCAGGCGGGAATCGAGTAGCGCGACCTCGCCGAGACCGCTGTCGAGCAGGAACTCGCGGGCCTCTGCGAAAACGGCCGCGTCTCCCTCCAGCATGATCGCTGCCGCCATCCGGTGGACCTCGCGGATCCGCCCGCCATCCCACCGCCGGGCACTGCGCCCGCGATGACGATGCGACAGGGCGACATCGGCGACGGTCACCACATTGCCGGGAAGGTCATAGGCCAGGGTGTGCGGCCCTGTGTCGGGCTGGATCGCGGCGATCGCGAAGCGCGTGTCCGGCATGGCGCCAATCAGGGCGTGGGTCCATCCTGATACCCCGCCCATGACATAGGGATAGGTGCCTTCCAGCAGGAAGCAGACATCGGCCGCGCTGGCCTGATCGCTGGCGTGACCGCTGGCCTGACCGCTGGCCTGAGCGCCGGGCCGACGGGCGCGTGCGGTCGACGCCCGGCCCATCATGTCGGGTCCGCCTTGTGGGTGTCGACGGTGTGCAGGCCATCGGAACAGGCAAACGCCATGCGCCGCATCTCGCCGGCGAGATCGGCGGATAAAAGGCCCGAATTCGCATAGTCCATGCAGGCTTCGAACAATGCCTGGCGGGCGGGGTGGTGCCCGGGGTCCTCGTCCAGGATGCGGCGCGCTGCACTGACGCGATCACTGTAGTGCTTCTTGAGGTCTGCGAGGACGGTGGCGGCAAGGACGCGGACAGCGGCATCCTCGCTCACCGCAGCGCGGCGCACGACGGGGGCGAGATCCGGGCCGAAATGCATGGACACGGCCCGCAATGCGGCGAGCGCTTCGGCCTGGCTGCCATGTTCGATGGCATCCAGCAGGGGATCCAGCCCCTCCGGAGCGTCGGTGCCGAGGCGGCCATCATCCAGCGCGTCGCAAAGCTCGCCGATATGCAGCGTGGCCGGATCGCCGGGCTGGCCTTCGAGGAGATCGTCGAACCGCTCCTCGAGGGTGTCCGACGGCGCGGCATGGCGCGCCATGGAAACAGCGGCGGCGAGCAGCGGACCGAACGGGCCGGCCAGCAGCGTCCAGACTGCCAGACCGGCAAGATCGGTGTCCATCGCGCCAGTCGCGTCGGGACGGGCCATGACGGCAAGGGTTGCGCAGATCAGGACATGGCCTGCGAGGGCTGGTCCGGTGGCCAAACCGGCAAGGACCGTGCCCGCCAGCAAGCCAGCTTCCAGCCCGAATACGACAAGACTGGCCAGGACCAGCCGCAGGAGCCCCGGGGTCAGGAGTTCAGGAGTCAGGCGAGCTGTGCTGGCCGGTGTCGCTGGAGGGTGCGACAGGCTGGCGCCGCCCGACATCAGCCGAGAGCCCTTTCAAGCGGCCTGTCAGCCGGATCCGTCGAGACGCGGGCTCCGGGCCTATCGGTCCCGGGGCTGCCGATCGCCGGCCGGAGGTGACGCTGCAGGGCGCGGGTGGCCCGTATCAGGCACTCGCGGGAGAAGACCGGATCGACGCCGCCCATCAGCGCATGCACGATCACGGCTCCGGCAGGGGTCTCCCCGTCGCGGGCAATGAGGGGCAGGGCCCATTTCGCTCCGTCCTCAAGGTCGGCGGGGTCGGCATTGATGCGCTCGGCATCGACACGGTAGCTGGCTCCGGCACCGGAGACGTGTTGGTACTGGCCGTGCTCGCAGACATAGACCCCGAGCGCCTCGGCCTGCGCAGCAGCGGCAAGAAAGGGGGCGGCCCGTTCCAGCACGTCGCGCGGGGACAGGTCATCGGACAGGGACCAGTGTGCGATCGAGGCCGCGAGGGAGGCGGTATCGGCGGCAATGCGCCGTTCAAGGGCGCGGTTGCGCTCCAGCAGTGCTTCGACCCCCTCTGCCAGGGTCTCGATCTGCGCACGTGCCGCAAGCAGTTCGGCCTGCGTGGTCCGGGCCAGGGCGGCCTGGCGTGAGCGCAGCGCTCCGATGAGGGTGCCGGCCAGCAGCCATGTCAGCGGCTGGGCCAGGATGCCGGCGCGGTAGGCGGCAACCGACTGGTCGATGGCCCGCTCGGGAAGGCCGGCCGAAGCGACCAGCACCGAGGCAATCAGGGCCGCCAGAACGCCCCCCAGAATGCCGCGCTGGACGGCCAGCAAGATCACGGCAATCCAGTAGGGGCTGGGCTGGCTGGCTGCGAAGGCGCCGGGCGAAAAGGCGAAGGCCTCGACCAGCTTCAGGCCGCCGAAGAGCAGGCCCGCTTCCACGGCGAAGGCGACGGCGCCATTGGTGCGCAGGACGTCCGTGATGGCGGCGGCAGGGCGGGGTCGGGTGGTCATGGCAGGCGTCCCAGGGTGGTGAAGGTACGGGTCAGCGACAGCGTGACGGCGGTAAAGGAGTCGAACTCGGCGCGCTGCGCCGAGACGTCGGAATATTCGGCATTGATGCCCAGGGCGATTTCGGGGGCGACGCGGACCTGGCCTTCGACGCGGACAAAGCCGCCATTGGCGCGGTCGATGTCTTCGCGGTATCCGGCGCCGGCGTCGATATAGCTGTCCGGGGTTGCAAACGGTTCGAACCGCTTGTGCAGGCCCAGCGAGAGGACTTCCAGGTCGCGCAGCGGGAGCGGCGAAACCTTTCGCCTTGCGCCGATGTCGACTTCAGAGACCTCCGAGACGTATTCCCCATCGAAGCGCGCCGCCAGGCGCGGCGCCGTGACTTTCGTACCGATGCGGTAGCTCAGCCCGGCCGCCAGGCGGAAGGAATCGCTCACGTCCTCTCGATCCTCGATCATGTAGTTGCGCGCGCCAAGCTGAACATCGACATGGGCGGGGCCGAAGCTTCGCATGCCCGTTAGCTCGATCTCGTCAAGCGCGGCGTCGAACGCGGCGCCCTGGCTGAAATCATAGTAGGGGCGGTTCACGGCGGCGGCGAGCCCGACGCGCCAATCGCGGCCGCGCCGGTCGATCGCGCCGTCAATGCCGGTGATGTCACCATTGCTGACCAGTTCCATGCGCGTCCGGCCGAAGCCCGGATAGGCCTCGAGCCCGAGCCGACCGGTCAGGCGGTCCTCATCGACCGAGGCCAGCGGGCCCTTGCCTCCAAAGGCCTCATCATCCTTGAGCGTGCGCGTTTCAAGTCCTGCGATGACAGAGGGACCGACGCGCCGCGCGAACCGTCCATCGGCCCGCAGGCCGTATTGTTCATCATTACCGGAATCGCCGAGGAAGAAGGCCTCGAGCGTTGCGAACGCGCCCGACGTGCGGGCGATGGCGTCGCCACGCGCGCGGGCAAATTCTGCCGCCTCGCCAGGTTCTGCGACACGGGCAACCTCGTCCCAGGCCGCGGCCGCCTGGCGCCAGTCTGGTGCAGTTTCCGCTGCCATGGCGAGCACTCTGAGCGCGACCTCATTAACCGGATCGATGTCTGTGGCCGCCTGCGCCACCGTGCGCGCATCAGCGGTCTTGCCGGTCTGGTAGAGCGCGTTGGCTTCCAGCGCCATGATGGCGGCGGTCGCCTTGTCATCGCCGGTCGCGTTCGCACCGGGCGCGTCCCCTGTGGTCTGGGCAAGGGCTCCCGCCGCGAGCGCAAGTGCTCCCACCAGGGGTGGAAGCAGCCATCGGCCTAAACCGATCAGCAGTTGCATTGATATCCGCATATTGTCCCCCGACAATCTTGTGGATAAATCGAACTAAATTGGCATCCAATCAACCCGATTATACGAAAGTCATGAAACTTTTTACATAATTCCCCTCGTGATTGAGTAAGGGGCAGCGGCATATCCCGGGACGGGACAACCTCCCGCGTCGGGGCGAAGGGTGGAGGTGCAACGTGATGCTTCTGGGGAAAGGCGCCCGAGCCGTGCGGCGGCTTGCCTGGATGGTCGCGGTTCTCCTGCCAGCCTGCTGTTCGACCCTTGATCGCGGTAAACCCCTGGTTGTGCAATCGGTCCGGTACGAACCGTCCCGCGCGGCGCTTGCAAATCCGGAGCGGGGTTTCCATGGCTGGAGCACGCCGGTCACCGAGGACGCGCCGGACGCCGATTTCAGCGCATTACGGGCGCGGGGGGATACGCTCGCCTTCGCCTATCTGCTGCTTGCGGACTATGTCGACCGGCCGATCAGCGAGGCCTGGCTGGACAGGTTGGAGGACACGTTCGAGGCGGCACGCCGGGCCGGGGTCAAACTGGTGCTGCGACCGGCCTATGAACTGCCCGGGACGACACCGGAGGATGCGCCGGCGGTGACGCTGGCCCGCGCCGAAGCGCATCTCGTGCAACTCGCCCCGATCCTTGCGGCCAATGCCGATACCCTCGCGGTGATGCAGGCCGGAATGATCGGGCCCTGGGGGGAATGGCACAGCGCGCGCGGCGAGATGGCCGGACGGCTGGCGCGGGATCGGATCGTGGCGGCGCTGCTGGACGCGGTGCCTGAAAGCCGGTTCGTGCAATTGCGGACCCCGACCTTCATGGCTGAGCAGGCGCCGCGCCCCCAGGCGCCGGAACGGGCTTACTCGGCCGATCCTGCAGCAAGAATTGGCCATCACAATGATTGCTTCCTCGCCAGTTCCGACGACATGGGGACCTATTTCCCCCCCGAGGCTGCAGCGGCCCAGCGGGCGTATCTGGAAAGAGCCACACGCTTTGCGCCGGTCGGGGGGGAGACCTGCCAGGGCGGGCTTCCGAGCCAGCGCAGCGACTGCCGGACCGCACTCGCGGAATTCGAACGCTTCCACTGGACGTTTCTCAATCGCGACTACGACCGCGCGGTGATCGCGCGCTGGGAGGCGGGCGGTTGCCTGCCGGAAATCGAACGCCGGCTCGGCTACCGCCTGGCGCTGCAGGCCGCGCGGCTGATCCGGCCAAGTGATGCGGCCCGCCCGGGTGCGGCAACACCTCGCCAGACGGCGCTGGCTTGGGGGGTGGAACTCGACCTCGTGAATACCGGCTGGGCGCGCGTGCACGGTCCAAGAGATGTCGTGCTTCATCTGGTCGACGGCACAGGGGAAGAGGTCGCGATATCGCTTTCCGGGTCCGAGGCGGACTGCGCCGGATGTCCCGGCGGGGATGTGCGACACTGGCTTCCGGGACCGGGCGAGACCGTACAGCGCCGTTTCTGGATCCGGCGCGCGGCGACGTTGCCGCCGGGACGCTACAAGGTCATGCTGTCACTGCCCGATCCTTCGCCGCGACTTGCCGAACGGGCTGATTACGCGATTGCCCTGGCCAATGAGGGGATATGGGACGCGGCGACCGGCCGCCATGCGCTCGGCCTTACCCTCGACGTGCCCGCGCCGGCGAGCTGATACGGCGCAGGTACAAGACCGGGCCTCTCCATCGAGCCCCGAGGCGCCGGAGTTTGCCCTCTGTCGCGCGGACCGGTCAGTCCCTGACCAGACCAGACCAGACCAGACCAGTCCAGTCCTCTCACGGATGCGTGCTGGCCAGTCTCTGTCCTGCTCCGGTGTCCCTGTGCGCGCGTGTCAGGCGCAGTACCGCATCATAGTCGCCAAGATCGGTATGGACCTGCAGCAGGGCCTGCAGCAGCGCTGCGTCCGGACGCTCGCCGGAATGCGCCAGCGCGACCTGCAACGCCTCGGCCGCGCGATCCAGGTTGCCGCATTCCAGTTCGACATAGCCGCGCAACTGCGCTTCCTCGAGATCGGCCTCCTGCAGCGGCGGCAGCTTCGCAAGCGCGGCATCGTATAGCGGCCTCGCCGCTGCGGCGCCCATCACCCGCTTCGTGGCTCCGGCATAGCGCAGCAGGTCATGCGCCGTAAATGTCGCCCCGGATGTTTCAGCGCGCTTGTAGCGGAAGAGGGCCAGCCGGTCCGGCGCAGTGTCCGGGGTCAGACGCGCCAGGCAGAGCCGGCCGTCAGGATTTTCCCCGGCCCGCGTCTCAAGCGCCGCGAGCGCGAGGGAGGCGGCGCTCGCATGGCCGTTCTCGCAGGCCGTCTGGAGGAAGCCGGCAAGGTCCTCGTCGCTCAGCGCCCTGGCCGACAGGGCCCTGTCGAGTTCGCGGCCAAGACGCGGCGCCCCCTCTTCCCAGAGCGCGAGCTTCACGCGTGTCAGCGCGATATTCCGGCCTGGCCGCACGTCGCGGTCGTGGACCTCGATCCAGTCGAGCAGGGCAGCCGGAGGGCCCGCCGCGAGGAAGGCGGCCTGCCAGTCGTCTTCGCGGTAGGCCGGGGCCGCGAGAAATTGCTGGCCGATCCAGTCGATGCCGGGGTCCTTGCCCTGCTTCTTCCAGACATAGCGCAAGCCGTTGAGAACGCTGTAGGTCGGCCCGTAATTGAGGGCCATCTGCCGATAAGCGCTTTCCGCGCGGTCGATGGCGCCGATGGCGACCATCTGCTTTGCAAGCTCGAGCCGGTCCGAATAGCCGGGTCCTTCGGCAGCGAAGTCGTCTTCGATGATGGCGCCGGCATCGTCCCTGCGGCCGTCCCTGACCAGGCGATCAAGATAGATCGCCTCAATCACATCGCCATCACCTGGCACCGTTGCCAGCAGGCTCGAATAGGCCTCGTCGATCGGCAGCCGGTCGAACACCTCGTGCACGAGCGGCACCAGCGTCTCCCCCCGATTGACCGGGTCCGCAAGCCGCTCCAGCAGCCTCTCGGTGTACGCGCCGGCATGATCCGGCGTGTCGCGGAGGAGATAAAGACCGTAGTCGAAGAGCCGGGCGACCACCGGATCATCCTTGCGCCAGGGCGCGGCATGCTCCACCAGAAGCCGGGTCTCCCCGAGTTCGGAGAGCAGGCCCAGCCGCGCGCGCATTTCCTCAGGCGGCCTCGGCGTGCGGATCCAGTTGGTCAGCAGCGTGGTGCGCGCGCCGGTTTCCTCCACCCGCTCCATGAGACGCACCAGCATGCGCATTTCATCGGTGCCGATGTCTCCGGGATCGCTGGACAAAAGGCCCCGGAGCAATTCGAGCGCCTCCCCGGACCGGCCGGCATGACGATAGATCCGCATCAGCTGCACCCGTTGTTCGACGGTCAGGCGGCCGCTCGCTGCGAGCCTTTCAAGCAGGGACAGCCGGTCCTCGCCCATGCCCATGGCCTCGAAATAGCCAAGAATCCGGCGCACCTCCGTTTCAGGCAGCCCATGATCGACAAGGCGGGCCAGAGTGTGGTGCTGGGCGCGGAAGTCCTGCATCTCGGCCTGGTAGAATGCGAGCGTCTTCAGCCCGTCGGCGTCGAGGCGTCCCATGGCGTCGAGCCGCGTGAAAATGTCCGCTGCCGCAGCAACATCGCCTTGCTCATACCGGACACGGGCCATGGCAGCGGCATCGGCGACGGCAATGTCAGCCAGTCCGTTCTCCAGCCCGGGGATCTCATCCTGCATGCCGAGGACGAAGGCATCGAATCCGACCCGGCTGGAATTGTCCCGGAGCAGGAGCCCGCCCGCCAGCAGTCCGACAAGCAGGAAGGCAATCAGGCCGGTCTGTATTTTCCACGGTGCAATGGCCATGATGGTCAATCGCCCTCCGTGCGACAGACGATCTCGATATCGGCGCCCGCGAGCGGGGGATCCGGGAGCGTGACGGTAACGACGCCGGACGCATCGGAGGCAAGCGGAAGTAGCATGCCACTAGCGCTGGCCGGGACGCTTGTCGCGGTTCCGGCGGGGATCGCGCCGGGATCGGGGGCGGTGGACGCGAGGTCGGTATATGTCACCCCGGCCTGACCGGAACACGGCGAAGGAAACGCCCAGCGCATCGTGCCTTCGCCATAGCCCCGGACATGGAAGCGGGCACGGTCTGTGCCGAGCTCGGCGCGGGAGACCGGCCAGCGCGAGTCCACGAGCCGAACCCTCCTGGCGGTCCGGCTGTGCGGAGCGGACGCGGTGACCAGCGTCACCGTTTCGAAGGCGGGGTCGAGCGCGACATAGCGCACGCCCCGGTCATCGCGGTGACCGAGTATACCGGTGGAGCGGGCATAATCGATTTCGGGCAGATCCTCGCCGTCGAAGCGCAGCGTATCGAGCGCACCGCGGTCGCTGATGCGCCAGCCCGTCTCTGTCCGGTCGATCCTGGCCCTCATCGCGCCGGTCACGATCGCAGCGTAGCGCGCGGCCCCGATCGGAATGATCTCAAGCGTCCGGACATGATCGAGGATCGTCAGCAGGGCCTCGAGGGATTCCGGCTTTTCGACCGAATAGACATGGTAATAGAGCTGGACCGGGCGAAGGCGGACCGGCGATCCGGTGTTCTCGATCGTCTGGACAAGGTCGCGGAACCCATGAAACCGCCGGCTCCAGTAGTCCGTATAGAACGCTTCGCTTGCAGTTGCCGTGAACACCTGCAACTCGTCGCCGACTGCGCGCGTGAGCGGAGAGACATAGGACATGGATGGGTAGCGCTTGTCGAAGCGTGTCGAGCCGCCGTTCATGTTCTGCAGGCCGCGGTCTCGGACGTATTGCAGGATCTCCGGGAATGGCGCGGTGTTGCCGGACCAGAGCACCAGTTCGACGGACTTGTCCGCCGGGGCCAGGGCCTCGATGATCTCGACGGAGCGGTCGATCTCGCGGCGGTAGTCGAATGGACCATCATAATAGGCGCGCGGGACCGTGTAGTTGTCATGCTCGTAGAGCGCGAACCTTTCTGCCTGTCCGGAGAGGATTTCCATGAAGCGGCCGGTCTGGGTCTCCAGCAGGCTGCGCTGGTCGGTCGTGGCCCCGAAAATCCGCGCTTCGGTCTCTGCATCATAGAATGACGGCGCATAGAAGCCCCAGTCGAAGGGATGGGTGTGGGTGTGGGTGGCGAGTTCGACCTGAGGCAGGGCGAAGATCGACCGTGCCACCTCGCGATTGCCCCGGGTGCCGAGCAGGTCCGGATCGAGATCTCCGGAGATGGCGCCGATGCTGACCGGCAGGTCGGGATAGGCGGCAAGAACGTGGTCGAGCAGGATTTCGGCATTGGTCCGCATCACGCCGTTCTCGTCCGGCACGCGGCTGACCGAGCCCCAGCCGTCGCCGTCGACATGCGAGGTATAGATCCGGCGTCCGGCCAGGGTTGTGGTATCCGGTATCGGTACGCCCTCCATGCGGAACAGGGCGCGGAAGACCGCGATGGGGTCGATGAACCAGAAACTGAGCCCGGCATCCTCGAAATACCGGTGCAGATACTCGTCGTTGAGGTAACCGCCGCCGCGTGTGCGGGCGATGACATCGCTGCGCAGGCCCGTGCTGTCGGCGATGGCAAGGAAGACATCGGCTGCCTCGCCTAGCGCCGCGACGACCGGCACGGATGGCAGGGGATCGGGCAGGGGCCGTTCCTGCCCCATCATGTCCGGCCTGGCCACGGCCACTTGCAGCGGGTCGAAATCATCGAGAAACCGGTTTTCGTAGGTGACGCCCAGCGCATCGAAGAAGGCGGTCAGCCGGGCGGGGTCGGCCGGAATGCCGGCGGGGTCGCGAAGGAAGGCGGGTTCGCCGGCCAGGACCAGCCAGTGACCGTCGCGCATATAGTCCACCGCCCAATCGAGAAAGGCGTCGGGCTGTTCGATCGCACTGCTCTCGAACCAGACCAGTGCGCCGCGCGTGCCCGCACTGCGAGCGGCCTCAGGGACCCTGCCGGTGTGCCAGTCATGGTGGATGACCTTAAGGCCAAGATGGTTGAGGGGCGTTTCGGCGACAGACCGGGTCGGGGTCTCATTCAAGGCGTAGCCTAACTGGCTGCCATTGGAGATGGCGAGAATGCTGCGCGCCACCGGTTCGCCAGCCGGTGCCGGTTGGGCTATGGCTGGGGAGGAGAGGAGGGCGACAAGCACGAGGACAACGACAAGCCGTCCGACCGCTCCGCCCGCAAACGCCTGCCCGGAACGCCGCAACGAGGCAGGACGGCCGGAATATTTCCTGGCTGCAGACATGATGCCCGGTTGCGTCCGTGACCGCAGGATCGATCCCGGACCTTTCCGCCACCTTTTGAAGACACGCTCCAGTCGAACCGAGCTATGCATTGCCTCGTTCCCACCCTGTACCCGCTCTCTTGCCAGTTGCGCGCGCGCGAATCAATCGGCTTGGTGGACCCTCTCGCTCGAACAGGAGGGCTTCGGACGGCGCGGCCGACAGGCTCCGGGCGGGTCAACCCATTGCGGGCGCGGGGCGGGGGGCCGTCAGATAGGTCGTCGCGACGGTTTCGAGATAGGGTTCGCGGGCGGGAGGCGGTTCGACCAGCGAAAAATCCCGCAGGTGGCGGAAGCGGAATTCCTCGGGGCGGCCATAGGCCTTCTTTCCTCCGGCGCGAACGGCATTGTACATGATGTTGCGCGTGACCGGACCGACGCCGAGCAGGCGCAAGGCCGCGCGAAAGGCCTCGTCCGCCAGCCAGCGGCCCTGTTCGTCGCCGCGCCGGCCGATGGCATAGAGCCAGTCGTGAATGACGGCCGCTTCGGCATGAACGTCAAAGGGCGAGATGAAGACCTGCGCCCAGGACGGGATCGAGGCAAAGTCGGTTTCGTAGCGCACCGGCGCAATGGCCGCGAGGCGGACATTGCCGATGGCGTGAACGAAGGCAAAGGGTTCGAGGATGACGGCAATCCGGCGTCCTTCCTTGACCGCGCCACGCACCACACCGACGCGGATCTGGCCGACAAACCCGTCTTCGGGACGTTTCAGGAGATCCCGGACGCTGGGTGACGGCGCACCATAGGATTCGGGCTGTGACAGGTGTCGGATCCGGCGGACGCTCGAGATGTCCTCGAGGATGACCGCATCTGGCTCGCTGCCGCCACGCATGGCCGCGCCGGCGGATACGGCATCGACAAGGGCCGCTTCCCAGTCCGTCCAGGTGCCGGGCGTATCCTGCATGATTTCGTCCCTCTCGCCCCGATCCTACACCGAAGCATCTGGAGAGGCAAAACCAGAGCGCAGATCGTCAAGCCGTCTTCTGACCTGGGGCCGCAACGGGCAGCCCCTCCAGCCAGGTGTCGATGTCGCGCAGGGCGCGGGCGGCGAGGGCCTGCTTGCGGGCGAGGCCCTTTGCCTTGCCTTTCAGCCGCTTGCCGTCGGGGCCGTGGAAGCTGGTCTCGTCGGCGGCCGGGAACAGGCCGAAATTCACGTTCATCGGCTGGAAGGACTGGCTGCCTTCGAGATGACCGCCGGTAATATGGCCGAGCAGGGCGCCGAGTGCCGTGGTCGGCGGCGGGGGGGGCAGGGCGAGGCCGAGCCGCTCGGCAGCGGCGAACCGGCCCGCCAGCAGGCCCATGGCCGCGCTCTCGATATAGCCTTCGACGCCGGTGACCTGGCCGGCAAAGCGGATATGCGGGCGGGACTTGAGGCGCAGCTCCCGGTCCAGCAGCTTCGGTGCATTCAGGAAGGTATTGCGGTGGATGCCGCCGAGCCGGGCGAAGACGGCCGTTTCCAGTCCGGGGATCATGCGGAAAATGTCAGCCTGGGCGCCGTATTTCAGCTTTGTCTGGAAGCCGACCATGTTCCACAGCGTTCCGAGGGCATTGTCCTGGCGGAGCTGGACGACCGCATGGGGCTTGATGTCGGGTGCATGCGGATTGGTCAGCCCGACCGGTTTCATCGGTCCGAAGCGGAGCGTCTCACGTCCGCGCGCGGCCATCACCTCGATCGGCAGGCAGCCCTCGAAATAGGGGGTGTCCTTTTCCCATTCGTGGAATTCTGTGGTCGGTGCGGCCAGCAGGGCGTCAATGAAGCGATTGTACTGCGCTTCGTCCATGGCGCAGTTGATATAGGCCGCCGTATCGCCGCCCGGCCCGGGCTTGTCATAGCGGGACTGGCGCCAGGCGCGCTGCATGTCGATGGAGTCAAAGTGCACGATCGGGGCAATGGCGTCGAAGAACGCCAGGTCGGCCTCGCCGGTTTCGGCCCGGATCGCCTCGCCCAGTGCCGGCGAGGTCAGCGGACCGGTGGCAATGATGACGGGCCCCAGCTCTTCGGGCGGCAGCGCGGTGACCTCGCCGCGCTCTATGGTGATGAGGGGATGGCTTTCGAGGGCATCGGTCACCGTCTCGGCGAAGCCCTCGCGATCGACGGCCAGCGCGCTGCCGGCCGGGACCTGGCAGCGGTCGCCGGTCGTGATGACAAGCCCGCCCGCCCGGCGCATTTCCTCGTGCAGGACGCCCACGGCATTGCTGGTATGATCGTCGGAGCGGAAGGAGTTGGAGCAGACAAGTTCGGCCAGCCGGTCGGTCTGGTGGGCCTCGGTCGGACGGACGCCGCGCATTTCGTGCAGGACGACCGGTACGCCCATGGCGGCAGCCTGCCAGGCAGCCTCCGAGCCGGCCATGCCGCCGCCGATGATATGGACGGGCGCCGGCAAGCGCGGTGCAGTTACGGGGAGAGAGGCAGGCCCGGGGCCTTCGGATGCGGTGTGGACAGAGCTCATGCGACCGCATGTGCGGGGGCGGAGCGCTCGGGTCAACCTGGCAGTTGCGACGCTTGCAGCCTCCTCTACCTTCGGACGGGGCACTGCGGCGGGCAAGGACACCGGCAGAGCCGTCGCCGGCACCCGGCTTCAGCCAGAATAGGACGGACTCATCCCATGTCGACACCCCTGCGCTTCATCGCCCTCATCCCCGCGACCGCCCGCAATGCGCTGGCCATGCTGGCGAGGGGGAAGGTCATGGTGCTGGTCGCCGCTCTCGCCCTAGTCGGCCTGGCGGTGAGCCCGGTGGCGCCGTCCGCCCGCCTGCTGGCAAGCGGGAGTGTCGCCACGCTGCTGGCGGCCGCACTCCTGTCACAGACCCGCGACGAGCCCGGCATCCGGCCAGCCGATCTCGGACGCGTCATGCTGGCAACCCTTCTGCTCGGCCTTGTCCTCGGCTTTCTGCTGCTTCTTGCGGTGTTGGCCGGGGGAGTTGTCGTGTTCGCAGTGATGGCGGGGGCAGGGTTCGATTTTGATGCAGCCGGCGCCGGTCGGGAGACGTTTGATGTGGCTTTTGCTGCCTTCCTGGCCACGCCGGCGGGCGCCATGTCGCAGGCAGCGTTCTTCCTCGCACTGGCGATCTGGGCGATCGGCCTCGGACGTGTCCTGCCTTACGCGGCGGCAAGCGTCGCTTGCGAGCGCGTGATCGTGCTCGAGGCGTTCAACCTGTCGCGTGGGCGCGGCCTTGTCTTCACTGCCCTGCTGATCGTCGCGCTGCTGCCCTGCCTTCTGTTGTGGTGGATCGCGTCTTCGCTTGCGAGCGGGGCACCATTGCAGGCTGCGATCCTGACTGGCTCGGCCTGGGTGTCCGGCACATTGGGAATCGCGGCCGCTTCAACGACCGCCGGGAATGAAGCGATCAATGCACGGCCTCAACGAGAATCGGAATAATAAAACCCCGGCCCTTAAGGGCGCGTTAGTTTCCAGCTGGAATAGTGCCGGTAGAAGAGGAATCGAGCGCATGGCACAGACCAAGGCAGTATTGGGCGAGGACGGGGCAGTCGCTCCCTTCGCAACAGCCACACGGACGCCGGTCAGGCATGTTTCAGCCGATCTCAGCGCGGCGGAAACCGTGCCTTCACCGGCGCGGATGCTGCAGTCCGGTCTCGAACGGTCTCTGGATGGATATGCGGCCGACCCGGTCGGCGCCAAATATGCTCCGCGGCTGGTGACGGCATCGGTCGTGACGGTCTGCCTCGCTTGCTGGCTGGCGCTCTACCTCGCTGCAGCCGCGATCTTCTAAGGCCGTTCAGGCGCGGCCGGCATCGGCCTGCAGCCGGCCTGAAGGGACACCGATGGCATTGAGTGCCCGGTTCCATTTCGTCTCATGGTCATTGGCAAACAGCAGGGACGGGTCCGGTCGCCCGACGATCCAGGCGTTCTCCCGCAACTCTATCTCAAGCTGTCCAGGGCCCCAGCCCGAATAGCCGAGTGCCAGCAGCCATTGACGGGGCTGCTGACCCGAAGCGATCACGTGCAGGATCTCACGGGTTGCCGTCAGGCAGAGATCGTCGAGGATGGGCAGCGTCGCCTCCTCGCACTGTACGTCGTCGGTATGAAGGACGAAGCCGCGCTCGGTACCGACCGGGCCGCCGTTCAGGACAGGGTCTCCGACGAGGTCGGTTTCGAGGGGAATGTCGAGCTGGTCGAGCAGATCAGGGACGGACAGGTCGTCGATCGGCTTGTTGAGGACAATGCCCATGGAATAGTCCTCATTGTGGGCGCACACCAGAATGATCGACCGCGCGAAACGCGGATCGCCGATGCTTGGCATTGCAATGAGCAGTTTCCCGGTCAGATCTGTGGTCATGGCCTCTTCCCTGAAACCGGAAGGCTGTGCCATTCGGCCGGGCTTGGCAAGGGGTCACTTACTTTCCCGGCCTCGCCCGGTTATGAAGGCGTTGTCGAAACGCCAGTCAGCATAACAGGGAGATCCACATGACCATCAAAGTCGGAGACAAGCTGCCGGACGCCACGTTCATGGAGATGACGGCAGACGGGCCGGTTCCGCGCAAGACGTCAGACATCTTTGCCGGCCGGACCGTGGCGCTGTTCGCCGTGCCCGGAGCATTCACCCCGACCTGTTCGGCGCGCCACCTGCCTGGCTTCGTCGAAAAGGCTGGCGCGCTGCGCGACAAGGGCGTGGAAGAGATTGTCTGCACCTCGGTGAATGACGCCTTCGTCATGGGCGCATGGGCCGAAGCGGCCGGGACCGGCGATGCCGTCCGCATGCTGGCCGATGGCAATGGCGCCTTTGCCAAGGCGGTCGGTCTGGAACTCGACGCGTCGGGCTTCGGCATGGGACATCGTTCGCAACGCTATTCCATGCTGGTCAAGGACGGCACGGTGGCCGAACTGAATGTCGAGGACGGACCGGAATTCAAGGTCTCCAGCGCCGAGTACCTCCTCGCCCAGGTCTGAGTGCCGGGCGGCCATCCGGGGAGAGGTCGGCCAGCTCCTGTCAGAAGCGCACCGCCAGTGCCGCCACGATGCCCTCTTCCTCGAAGCGGCCACTGGTTTCCTGGCGGTAGGACAGCGACCAGTCCATGCGGCCGTGCCGGTAGAGCAGGCCGGTCTCGATCTTGTCGGAACGGGCATCGGCCGTTCCGCGTTCCGCGAAATACTGGCTGACGACGTAGACGTTCTTCGTGATTTCCTGGCCGAAACCGAGTTCGACCCTTTCGCGCTGGCAGCCGCCATCATGCTCGCGATAAGCAACATCGATGTGGCCGTACCATTTCCCGGTGCGGCCATCCCCCGAGGCGCCGGCGCCGAGACGGGCCTCACCGCCAAGCGAGGCGCAGCCTGCGGTCGCGCCGCCAATGGCCTCGCCCTGCACCGCCCCGACTTCAGCCGAGAGGACAAGGGCCTCGCGTCGGAACAGCTCGCGGCGGAGGCTTGCGCGATAGCCTTCGGCATTGAAGTCGGTGTTGCCCGGAAAGCTGACGAATTCGGCTTTCGCGGTGAGGGTCCAGCGCGGGGTCAGACCGTATTCGCCATAGGCATCATAGCGCTGCGCCTCGATGCCCTCGACCCGCTCGCCGGCTGCGGCCAGACGGCCATAGCCCTCGCCATCGCCCCGCAGCCAGGGGGCTGCATGGGCGCTGGTCGTATACCCAATTGCGGTAAACCCGATCCACAGCCCCTTCATGGCGCGGAGCTTAGACCGGGTTTTCCACAGGTAACAGCGAAAATATCGCCCAGAGGGCGAAATTCGTTTCCGCCGTGCGTGGACCTGCCCTAGAGGCGGTACTTGATCTGATCGGTCCAGAAACGCTCGAGCCGGGTCACGGTCCGGTTGAGCTGTTCGAGATCGTCATGGCGCACGCTGGCCGTCGGCTCGAGGGCCCGTGCCTGCTTGTCGAACAGGGCTGCCACCCGGTCGCGTACCCGCAGGCCGCGTGCGGTCAGGGTGAGATGGACGGTCCGCTTGTCGGCATCGCACCGGCGCTGTTCGAGATATCCGCCATCCTGCAGCTTCTTGATGTTGTAGCTCAGGCTTGTGCCCGCAAAGGCACCGCGTGCGCGAAGCGTCGATGCCGGGGTCTCGCCGGTGCCGATCTCGTAGATCAGCAGCGCCTGGACGCCGGTCATGTTGCGTTCGCCCGCCCGCTCGAGATCGTCCTTGACGACATCGTGCAGCCGGCGATGGGCCTGCTCCAGCAGGGCCAGGGACTGCAGGAACCAGTCGCCATCATGGGATTCACCGGCCTCGGCCAGCCTTGAATTCATAGTCATTGTCACCACCACTCAACTTTTGTTGTAGTTTGAGCAGAAATACACGAGTGACCCTAAATATTCGCTAATCGAGATAGGCTTTCGCGGGGCAGGGGTTAACGCGCAACGGCGCTGGCTTCACCTGCGGCGCGGCGGGACTGTGCCGGTGGGGCTCATTCGAGCACCAGTTCGTCAGCGCCAAGGGGCTCGAAATAGGCCTCGATCATCGCATCGGGGACTTCGGCCAGCGAGCCGTGCTGCCAGGCCGGGGCATTGTCCTTGTCGATGATCACCGCCCGCACGCCTTCGGCAAAATCGGCGCTCCGGACCTTCCGCCAGCCGATCCGTAACTCCATCGCCATGCATGCAGCGAAGGTCTCGCAGCGCGCGCCGCGGCGAAGCTGGAGGAGTGCGGTCTTCACGGTTTCCGGGGACTTGCTGCGCAGCGTGGCGAGCTGTTCGGTGGCCCAGGGCTCGTCAAGGGCCGCCAGGGCAGCCTCGATCGCTTCGGCCCGGTCGTGGGCGAAGCAGGCATTGATGATGTGCATATGCGCCGCGAAGCCGGCTGGCGGGAGCGCATGGCTGGCCCGGCTGAGGATCTCGCCGACCATTTCCGCCGCGCCGGCCGAATAGTCTGCGGTCAGCAACTGGCCGGTCAGGTTGGCGATCAGTTCGGAGGGGACGAAGTGGGTGGCAATCCGTGCAGCGCAGACATCGGTGCCCCTGAGCCGCGCACCGGTGAGGGCGAGCCAGGTGCCAAGCTGGCCCTGCAGGCGGGGCAGGAACCAGCTGCCACCGACATCGGGGAACAGGCCGATCCCGGTTTCGGGCATCGCAAACAGGCTCCGCTCGGTTGCGACCCGGTGGCTGCCATGCACCGAAATGCCGACGCCGCCGCCCATGGTGACCCCGTCAAGGATCGAGACATAGGGCTTGGGGAACGCCTTGATCGCGGCATTCATGGTATATTCGGACCGGAAGAAGGCACGCGCCTCGCGGGCGTCGCCCGCTCCGCTCTCGGCCAGCATTCGGATATCGCCGCCGGCGCAGAAGCCGCGCGTGCCCGGCTCGTGATCGACCAGTACCATGGCGACACCGGGATCGCTGCGCCACGCATCGAGTGCGGCGAGCACGGTCTCGCACATCTCCTGGTTCAGCGCATGCAGGGCGTCGGGGCGGTTCAGCGTGATCCGCCCGACGGCGCCTTCGCGACGTATGCGTACCGGTTCGG
Source organism: uncultured Hyphomonadaceae bacterium (assembly GCA_964506685.1). Lineage (GTDB taxonomy): Bacteria > Pseudomonadota > Alphaproteobacteria > Caulobacterales > Hyphomonadaceae > UBA5336. The sequence continues at coordinate 83,887 of CAZDMQ010000002.1, forward strand.
CCATTGGCTCATTTCCCCCTCATCGGTTGGGCTCTGGCAGGTGACAGGTTGCGTCATGGCCGCAGGGCAGGCAAGGGATGAAAGGGAGACGGCGCGGGACGCGACACCCCGCCCCGATGGGTTAGAAGGTGAGGAGCCAGGTCCATGCATCGACTGTCGAGTGTCACAACCATCATCGCCGCGGCAACTCTTGCCGGCGCGGCAGCGGCCCAGCAGCCGGCTGATTTTGCGGAGGTCCAGGGCGTCTGGGCGGCCAGCGACGAGGCCTGCGCCGAAGCGCCGTGGCAGATTGGCGAGGCCGCCTTCACCACCGGCTATGTCGGGGCGAGCTGCAGTTTCGATCCCGCTGCACAGACGGCCGTGGTCAACGCCTCGGGCGGTGTCACCAGTTTCTACACCCCCTCGACCTGCACAATGGGCGAGGAGGAAACGGACTGGAACATGTACTTCATGCTCAGGGATGACGGACAACTGCTCTGGGTCAGCGGCAGCAATGCGCTTGAACGCACGCTTGTGCGCTGTGAGGAAGAGGCTGGCGCCGAAGGCGAAGCAGCCGGCGACGAGGGATAATCGTCGCCGCCGGCCCGGCGCCTGTCACCGGCTGCCGGGCCAATCGTCTCGGGTCTCTGGCCCCCGGTGTCGGGCCCTCTGGTGTCTGGCCCCCGGTCTCGGGCCCCCTGGTGTCTGGCCCCCGGTCTCGGGACGGTGCAGCCTGGACTTCGACCCGTGTGCGCTCAGTCGCCGGCATCGGCTCCGCTGAAACCGGTCTCGGCCATGATATAGGCGATCACTGCGGTCCGGTCTTCCGGCTTGCGCACGCCGACAAAGCGCATCCGGTTGCCTTCGAGGAAGGTCTCGGGATCGGCGAGCCAGGCACCGAGCCGGTCCGGTGTCCATTGGAAATCAGCCTCCACCAGGGCCTCGGAGTAGCCGAAGCCCGGAAGACTGCCGACCTTGCGCCCGAACAGGCCGTGGAGGTTGGGTCCCACCCGGTTCTCCCCGCCCGCCGCGAGTGTATGGCAACTGCTGCAGAATTTGAACGTCCGCCGGCCCGCCGCATAGTCTGCGGTGTTGTAGGGGGACGGCAGGGCCGCGAATTCAGGTGTGATGGTGGCGGGGAGCCCCCCCACAGGCGCTGACGCTGCATCCTGCCCGGCCTTGCTGGCCGCGTTCTGCGCCGCAACCGGGCCCGCCGCTGCACCGTTCGGCTGTTTCGGCGATCCGTCACATCCGCCCAGTCCAGGTAACAGGATGGCACCGAGCAGGGCGAACAGAAGCGGGGTCTGGACAGGGCGCATGGGTGTGGTCCCGGACTGGCGGACTGGTCGGCGGCCAGCCTAGCCCGCACCCGGGAGCGGCGAAACCGCCGCGTCGCCGCAGGCTGCGCTTGCTGCATGTGGGGCGCTTGCGGCCCCCGCCGGCTGGCTCTAGAGCCATGGCCATGGCCAGGCGCAAGAAAAAACGTCCCCCGCATGTGCCGGCGGACCTGTCGACCCCGGCAGGCCGGCGCCGGGCGCGGCGCGAACTGGTCTGGGGCGACCATGGCTTTCTGCGCCTGCGCTTCCAGAACCTGCACCGGATCTCGGACGAGATGTGGCGCTCCAACCAGCCCTCCCCGGAGCAGATCGCCGAGCATGCCAGTCGGCGCGGCATCCGCACGATCATCAATCTTAGGGGCGAAAGCAGCCGCGGCTTCTACCTGCTCGAGCGGGAAGCCTGTGCGCAGCAGGGAATCGAACTGGTCGATTTCCAGGTGTTCTCGCGTGACACCCCAACGCGCGAGACGATCTTTGCAGCCCGCGACCTGTTCGGCTCGATCGCCTATCCCGCGCTCATGCACTGCAAGTCCGGCGCCGACCGGGCGGGACTTATGGCGGTCCTCTACCTCATGCTGCGCCAGGGCTCTGATCTCGACACCGCCGTGCAGCAATTGTCCTGGCGCTACCTGCATGTCGAAGCCGGCAAGACCGGTGTTCTGGATGCGGTGTTCAAGGCCTACCGCACGTTTCGCGAAAGCCGGCCCAAACCCTTTCTCGACTGGGTGGCAGAGGATTATGACCGGCTCGCCGTCAAGGCGGCCTTCATGAAGGGCTTCGAGGCCCGGCTCAATCTCGACCGGCTGCTCGGCCGCGAATAGCAATGGCCTGTCAGCCCTGGACGGCCCGGAGCAGGCGGGTCGGGCCGGGATGGAGGAGGAGGCTGGCCAAGTGCCGGGAGTCGTGAAACATCGCGTGGAAGGGCACGTTCAGGGCCCTGTCAGTCGTGAGGACAAAGCCTTGGCTCTGAAACGAGTGTCCACCGTACCGCTCCTGGCCGGCCTGGCCTGGCTGGCCGGTTGTGGTGGTCCCGATGACGAAGGGGCGTACATGCGCGCCTGCACGGCCGGCGGAACGGACACGGCCACCTGCCAGTGCGAATTCGGCAAGGCGCGCGAAGAGCTCCCCGAGCATGTCTTCGGGGTCATGGTCGAGGCGGCAAAGATTGCCGATGGCGCCGAAGCAGTGAGATTTCTTCGCGACAACCTATCGCAATCGCAGGAAACAACGTACTTCCAGAGCCGCATGCGATGGATTATCGAATGTGGCGAGCCGGCGGGGCAACCATCTCCCGCTGAGGGGGCACTGCCAGCCCCCGTCCAAGGGGAATAGTGCAGGGGAGAAACCCATGAAATTCTTCATCATCAACAGTTTCCGGACCATGGTCTATGTCGCCTATATCGCCATCATCATCGGCGGTATCGGGCTGGGCCTCTACAATCGTGGAGAATGGAGCGCCGAGGTGCTCGGGCTTGGCGGCGGGCTGGCGCAGGTGGTGGACTTCATCGTCTTCACCGTGGCTGGCTGGATTGCAGCGAGCATCGTCGGCGGGCTGATCGTGACCATTCTCGACATCCGCGACGACATCAACGACCGGCTGCCCGACGCCCGCCGCGACGATTAGGGCATCTGCTTCCCGATCGGAGCCGGCGGAGGACGACGGGCTTCGGGTTGCAGCAGGGCAAGGTGCGCGAGGCGTGTGGCCTTTGCGACGGGTCCACTGGAGAGGATGCCGAAGGGGGCCGGCGCAACGCTTCCCACCGCTGCCATTTCGCGGTGACGCGGGCCCCTCGCGGTGAAAATGCCCGTTGATCTTGGCGCCTGGGCGCCGCATGTGAGCGCCATGACCGATCTTATCCAGGAACACCATGACCGGCTTGCCGGACTGATTGCAGCCTGCCTCGCCAGGGGCGCCGATGCAGCCGATGCCCGCATTGGCCGGGCCGAGGGGGTCAGCGTAGATATTCGCGAGGGCCGACTGGAGGGTATCGAGCGTACCGAATCCACGGGCGTGTCGCTGCGTTGCTTCGTGGGCCAGCGCCAAGCCCATGTTGCCGGCTCCGATCTCGGCCGGGAAAGTCTCGACATGCTGGCCGAACGCTGTGTCGCCATGGCAAAGGCCGTGCCGGAAGATCCCTGGTGCGGACTTGCCGGCGAAGACGAGCTGTCGGGCGAGACCCGCAATCTCGACCTTGCCGGCGATGGCGAGATCGCTGCCGATCAGCTTGAACGCGACGCGCTGGAGGGCGAGGCCGCGGCGCTTTCGGTCCCCGGCATCCAGCAGGTGTCAGATTGCTCGGCCGGCTGGAGCCGCAGCGAATCCTGGGTCGCAGCGAGCAATGGCTTCGCCCGTTACACGTCGGGCTCTGCAAGCTCGGTCGGCGTTGTCTGCATCGCAGAGCGCGACGGCAAGATGGAACGTAGTTATGAGGCGCGCCAGAGCCGCTATGTCAGCGATCGCCCGGGGCCGGCAGAGATCGGGCGCCGCGCCGCCGAGAAAACCATCGCCCGGCTCGGTGCGCGCAAGCTCGGCACGCAGAAGGCCGCGGTGATCTATGACCGCGACGTGGCCGGCAGCCTGGCCGGGGCGCTGCTCGGCGCGATATCGGGTCCGCAGGTTGCGCGCGGGATTTCCTTCCTCAAGGGCCGGCTGGGGGAACGCATCTGCCCCGAGGGCGTTACGCTGGTCGACGATCCGTTCCGTGTGCGAGGGCTCGGGTCGCGGCTGTTCGACGGCGAGGGACGCACGGTGCAGCCAACAAGGATCATCGACCGGGGAATGCTGACCGGCTGGCTGCTGAACGGCGCATCGGCACGCCAGCTCGGCCTTGCACCGAACGGCTTCGCCTCCTTCGGCTTTGGCGATCCGCCGGGGGTGACGACATCGAACCTGCACATGGAACCCGGCACCGAGACGCCGGAGGCGCTGATGGCGCGCGTTGGCAAGGGCCTCCTCGTGACGACGATGTTCGGTCCGTCGATCAATCCCAATACGGGCGACTATTCAGTCGGGGTCGGCGGGCACTGGTTCGAGGATGGCGCGCTGGCCTATCCAGTGCACGAGGTGACGATTGCCGGTAACCTCACCGAAATGTTCGCGCGCCTCGTTCCCGCGAGTGACCTCGAGTTCCGCGGTGCCCGCAACCTGCCCTCCATCCTCATCGAGGATATGTCCATTGCCGGGACCTGAGACCGGACAGGTGCCGGCGCCGCCCGCATCGGGAAGTGGCGGAGCCCTGGCCGCCGACATTGCCGTGATGCGCGAGGCGGCCCGGGCGGCCGGCGCGCTGGCGCTTGATCTCGGACGCCAGGAGGGCCTGGCCGTCTGGAACAAGAGCCAGGGCCACCCGGTGACCGATGCCGACATTGCGGTGAACGCATTGCTGGCCGAACGGCTCGGTGCAGCCCGTCCGGACTATGGCTGGTTGTCCGAGGAAACCCCGGACGATCCGCGCAACCGGCAGGCCGGGCGGGTCTGGGTGGTCGACCCGATCGACGGGACCCGGGCGTTCATGGCCGGCACTCCGGACTGGTGCGTGGCGCTGGCCGTCGTCGCTGGCGGCGAGGCGGTGGCAGGGGTGATCCATGCGCCGGCCACCGGAGAGATGTTCGAGGCCTGGCGAGGCGGTGGCGCCTATCTCAATGGCCAGCCGATTGTGGCTGGCGATCATCCCGACATTGCGCAGTGCCGGATGGTGGCGAGCTCGCAGGTCTTCTCGCATCCGGTCTGGACGCGGCCCTGGCCCGCCATGACGCTGGCAGATCCCCGGCCGAATGCCACCCTGCTGCGGATCGCGCATGTCGCGGCCGGCCGGCAGCATGCGACCCTGACCCTGTGGAACAAGTCCGACTGGGACCTGGCTGCCGGCACGGTCCTGATTGAGGAAGCCGGCGGGCGGGCCACCACCCATCGCGGCGAACGGTTCTGCTTCAATCGCCAGGTCCCCGCACAGCAGAGCCTGGTGGCGGCTGGAAAAGCGCTGCATCCTCTGTTAATCGAACGCACGCGGCCGGTCGAGTTGCCTGACCCGAACGGTGCGCCTGAAACGGCCTGACTTGATCCGGCCCGATATCAGCTTTCAACACCCCGGCGCCGTGCGGCGCCGTTCAGCATGGAGACCGTCCCGGATGTCCGACGCCCCTGGCAAACAGCTGCTGCACCTCGTCATCGGCGGCGAGCTCAAGGATGTCTCCGAAGTCGAGTTCGAGGACCTTGCAAGGATCGACTTCGTGGGCGCCTTCCCGAACTACAAGGCGGCCTATGACGCCTGGAAGGCCGCCGCCCAGCGCACCGTCGACAATGCCGAAATGCGCTATTTCATCCTGCATGCGCACAAGCTGCTGGATCCCGAAACGGGGTCGCACCATAGCGTCTGACCCGTCGCCTTCGCCGGGGCCGCCGCCCGTCCGGCATCGCCGTGCGCTTCTCACCCTGTTCCGCCGGTTTTTCCGGCCGCATCTTGTCTGGTTCAGCGCCGGCACCGGTCTTGCCGGCGTGACGGCGGCTTGCGCCACAGGCTATGTCTATGTGCTGACCGCGATCGGCGAGGGGATCCAGGCCGCCAGCGCGGCCGGCGCGGCCGGGGAGACGGCACGGCGCGCGTGGGTCTGGTGGTCGATCGCAGCGATCGTCGGGCTGTCGGCCGGTCGCGCCCTGTCGCTGTACCTGATGACGATCGCCAACAATACCGGCGTGCAGCGGGCGCTGGTCGATGTGCAGCAGGCCCAGTTCGACAGCCTGACGCGGGGCGATTTCAGCCGGCTGGCCGGCGATGCCTCCGGTGAGTTCGTCGCGCGCTTCGTCAATGACGTGAACGCGCTGCGCGAGGCAGGACTGCGCTTTGCCAATAATTTCACCAAATCGGTGCTCACGGTGACCGGCATGGTCATCGCCATGCTGGTCATGGACTGGCAACTCACAGCCCTGCTTTTCCTGTCCTATCCGCTCGCCTTCGGTCCCGTGGTCGGGCTTGGCAACCGTGTGCGCCGGCGGGCGCGCCGGGCCCAGCAGCAGGTCGGGGAGGTGACGGCCCTGCTCGCGGAAGGCTTTCAGGGCGCGCGCAGCATCAAGGCCTATACGCTGGAGGATCACCAGAGCGAGCGGGCCCGGCGCGGCTTCGAGGAACGCTCCCGATTGTTCCTGAAGGTGCTGAAGGACAAGGCTGCGGTCGATCCGATCCTGGAGGTCACCGGCGGGGTGGCGCTGGCATTGATCATCGGTTTCTCGGCCTGGCGGATCGCGACGGGGGACGGCTCGCTGGGCGCGCTGCTCGGGATTATCGGCGCCATCGGCATTGCCGCACCGGAGATCCGCGCGCTCGGTACGCTGAATGCCGTCGCCCAGGAGGGCGGAGCCGCCGCCGACCGGGTGCTCGACATCCTGGAGGCGCCGCCGGCAATCGCTGACCGCCCGGACGCGCAGGTGCTCGGGCGTGCCGAGGGCCATGTCGCCTTCGAGGACGTGAGCTTTGCCTATGGCGAGGGACCGGGCGTGCTCCGCGGCGTCTCGTTCGAGGTGCGGCCGGGCGAAATGCTGGCGCTGGTCGGCCCGTCCGGGGCGGGCAAGTCGACCGTGATCGACCTGATCCTGCGGCTTTATGATCCCACAAGCGGGCGCATCACGCTGGATGGTACCGACCTTCGCGATGTCACTGGCGAGAGCCTCCGGCGGAACATTGCACTGGTCGCCCAGGATACGGGGCTGTTCGACGGGACGGTGGCGGAGAACATCGTGCTTGGGCGGCCCGGTGCGAGCCGGGAGGCGGTCGAGGACGCTGCCAGGAAAGCGCATGCGGCCGAGTTCATCGCCGCGCTCGAGGGCGGCTACGGGGCGCGGATCGGCGAAGGTGGGCGCAACCTGTCGGGCGGGCAGCGTCAGCGGATCGCCCTGGCCCGCGCCATCCTGCGCGATGCGCCGATCCTGTTGCTCGACGAGGCGACGAGCGCGCTGGATGCGGAAAGCGAGGCGAAGGTGCAGGCCGCGCTCGCCGAACATGCGCAGGGGCGCACCGTGATCGTCGTGGCGCACCGGCTTTCCACGGTCCGGGCCGCCGACCGGATCCTGGTGCTGGACCGCGGTCAGGTGGTGGAGATGGGGAGCCATGCGGTGCTGGTGGCGCGCGGCGGCACCTATGCCCGCCTCGTGGACCTGCAACTCGCCTGAACGGCGAGGAGGCTCGCTTTCGACGTACCGGAACGGCAGGGAAGTTCGCCTGTGAGGGGCCTTGGCAGGCAACCTGGCTGGCCGGCAGTTCCGGAAAGTCGGTGCCCGGATCCGTCAGGCCGGGTCCGAACCTTCAGGCGAGGCTGGTGCGGCGTTCTTCGGGCATCCGGGCGGCAACTGTCCGCAGGAATTTCGCGAGCTTCTCTGCGGTCTCGGCGCCCTGCACCGCAATCTGCCGGTTGCCGATATAGGTCGGAACCCCGGCTATGCCCATGCGCCGGAACAGTTCGGCCTCGTCACGCACCTCGGCGACATCGGCCTCGCCGGCGAGGAGTTTCGCAACGATGTCGCCATCGAGCCCGTTCTCACCGGCGATACGGGACAGCACGGCCGGATCGCCAATATCTTCGCCATGGGCAAAATAGGCTGCAAACAGCGCTTCCTTGACGGCGGCACCAACACGCTGGCCCTGGGCCCAGCGAACAAGCCGGTGGGCGTCGAAGGAATTCGGGCGGCGGGTGATGGAAGCGAAGCGGAAGGGAATATCCTCCTCCGCGCCATATTGTTCGAGGGCGTCGCGCATGGCGCGAAAACGGCTGGTGTCGGGACTTTCATCCGGTTCGCCGGTCCCGCCCAGCCGCTGGCGCATATAGTCCTTGTAGTCGACTCCCGCCTTTGGAATGGTCGGGTCGAGTTCATAGGGGCGGAAGAGAAGCTCTATCTCCAGTTCCGGGACGTGCGCGATGGCGGCACGGATGCGGCGCAGCCCCAGCCAGCACCAGGGGCAGACGAGATCAGATACCATTTCGATGGCGATTGTCATGCCTTGAACCTAACGCGCCCGGCCCTTGTGGGACAAGGGGCCTTGACCGAGGGGCCGGTCGATGAGTGGCCCGTGACCGAACGGCCAACTATTGAATGGCATGGGCCTTGAGGTCCTCGAGCCTGACCAGGCGCAGCGCCGCAGCGTGGCAGGCGGCGAGGTCGACCGGCGGGGCGAACCCGGCGCGGCGGGCCTCCTCCCAGCGGCTGGCACACAGGCACCAGCGATTGCCGGGCCGGAGGCCGGGAAACATGAAGTCCGGCCGCGGGGTCACGAGATCGTTGCCCTGGCGGCGCGAGAAGTCGAGGAAATCGGCTGTCACGATGGCACAGACGGTGTGGCTGCCCCGGTCCATGGGACCGGTCTGGCAACAGCCATCGCGGAAGAAGCCCGTCACCGGGTCGGTGCCGCAGGTCTTCAGGGGGCCGCCGAGGACATTGAGCGGACGGGGCGGCGCAGGCGTGTCGTCATCGGCCATGGCGGGTCAGGCTGCAACCGGGCTGGCCGGCCTTGAAGCGGCGGCTGCCAGCACGCCCCGGTAGCCACGCCGCACTTCCATCCGCTCGGTCACGCCCTTCGCAGCGAGCAGGCGATGGGCCTCGCCGAGCCGGTAACAGGGCAGATACATGAACATGTGATGCTCGCAGTGGTAATTCACCCAGTAGGGCGCGAGCAGCAGGCCTTCGAGCGGGTTTGCAAGCGTCGTCCGGGCATGGCGCATGGGGTCTTCATTGTCCGGCACCACGGCATGCTCGGCGATGTTCCGCAGCCGGGTGACAAGCTGGTTCCACGTCGCCATCGGCACCAGCCAAAGCACGAAATAGGCCCACCAGTGGCCGAGGGCAGCGAGCAGCGCGAAAAGGGCGAGATTGGTCGCCAGGAAGGGGATGACCGCTTCCCGCGCCGCCTGCGCACGGTTCTCAGTGCCCTTGCCGGCGCGGATGTTCAGCCCCATCGCGTTGGCGAACTGGTTGACGCGCTGCTTCAGGAAGGTCTGCCCCGTGAGGTCGCGGATGATCTTCCGCCGTAGCGAGACCCGCGTCACCGGGAATGGCGCCGACAGGGCCAGGTCGGGGTCCTCGGGCTGCTGGGCGTACTTGTGGTGGCTGAGGTGATAGGGCCGGTAATTGCCGAGATGGGCTCCCACCGGCGCGGCGCAAAGCCACTGGCCGATCCAGTCATTGAGCCGCTTGTTGGCATGCAGCCCGCCATGGGCGGCGTCGTGCATGAGGATGGCGAGGCCGAGCTGGCGGGCGCCGATCACCATGATGGCAAGCGGGATCAGCCAAGGTTGCCAGATCGCTGCGGCCATGGCCAGTGCGATGACGGCCCAGGCATGGATGACCAGCCCCATCGCCAGCCAGTCATTGCGGCGGGTCAGGCGGGTCCATTCCTCGCGGGTGAAGATATCGGTCGGCTTGAGACGTGCGGCTACAGGCATACGGCGTTTATGCCACCACACCGGCAACAAGGAAACCGGCAGCGAGGATTGCGCCGGCCCACACATTGGAGCGGAAGACCGTCAGCGCCGTCGCCTCGCGGTCGCGGGCGAGCCGGACGGCCTGCCAGGCGCCGTGCCCGAGGAAGAGCAGGGCGGTGATCGCGCCGATATTCGGTGCGCCGGCAAACCAGGCGGCAAGGGCGATCAGCGCGGCGGCCACAAGATGGAAAACGAAGGCGCCGATGATGGCCTGTTCGCCGAACAGGCGAGCGGTCGACTTGATGCCGGCCAGTTCATCGTCCTCGGCATCCTGGATCGCATAGATCGTATCGTAAGCGATGGTCCAGCAGGCGAGGCCGAGCCACAGAATAATGGTCGACGGGCTGATGCTGGCGGTGGTCGCTGCCGCGATCAGGACCCCGAAATTGAAGGTCGCGCCGAGCCAGGCCTGCGGCCACCAGGTGAAGCGTTTCATGAACGGATAGGCCGCGACAAGCGGTAGCGCGACAAGTGCTGCGATCTTGGCATCGGTTGGCAGCATCAGCCAGATCAGGAAAGCGGCAAGCAGTTGCAGGCCGAGCCAGATCGCAGCCCGCGGCACGCTGACAAGGCCCGCGGGAATGGGGCGGCTGGCGGTCCGCTCGACCTCGGCGTCGAGCTTGCGGTCGGTGATGTCGTTCCACGTGCAGCCTGCGCCGCGCATGGCCACCGCGCCGATGAAGAAGATCAGCGCCCAGAGCGGGATGAGCGGGCTGAAACTTGCTGGGATCGCGGTGAAGCCCAGCCCGATCCAGGCCGGCAGGACCAGCAACCAGATGCCGACCGGCCGGTCCCAGCGGGCGAGGTAGATATAAGGCTCGGTCCAGTCCGGCAGGTTGTCGGCCAGCCATTGCGGCAGCCGGCCATCGGGGGGCGTTGCACCGGTCGGCTCGCCGGCCTCCAGGCCCGTCGCCCCGAGGCCCCCGTCCTCTGGGCCGGTCTCTGTCTCTGCGCCGGAGCCCGTTTCCGGTAGAGTCCCGCCTGGCGTCGCGGCCGGCGTAGTGGCCGGCGTCGTGGCAGGTGCTGCCGCGGTCGGTTGACCGGGCTGGACGGACAGCTCGTCTGGGCCCGCGGGGGCATATTCCCGGGTATCATTGGCCGGTTCCGGCGGCACTCCGCCACCCTGAGCGGGCGGCTCGCCAGCCGGCTGGCTTGCCTCGGCCTGCGGGTCGGTCGCCTCGTCTTCAGGCCGCTGGGGCGAATCGTTCTGCGTCGGATCGGACATGCCTTCTCTTACCCCAGACGCTGCGTTCCGTCACGCGGCGGCTGTGCCCGAGGCCATATCCGAAGCGTTCTTGCCGGTTCTCGCAAGCTGTGCCTCCAATTTCAGTTGCGCCGGGAAGCGCAGCGGCCCTGCGCGGGATTGTGCCTGCGAGACGGGTGCATATATCGGAATCATGGGGTCTGTTCCACGTCTCTTCGTTACCTCCGACCTTCGCCGGGACGGCTTCGTCGCGCTTGATGACGGCCAGGCAAAGTATCTCTCACGGGTGATGCGGCTGGGTATCGGCGATGCGGTCCGCGTGTTCAATGGCCGGGACGGGGAATGGCGCGCCGAGATCGACATGGTCGAAGGCCGCTCCGTGCTGGTGAAGGCGCGCGAGCAGGTCCGTCCGCAAGAGGCAGCGACCATGCTGACGCTGATGTTTGCCCCCCTCAAGAAGACGCGGACGGATTTTGTTGTGGAAAAGGCAACCGAGCTCGGTGTCTGCCGCATCCAGCCGGTGATGACCGAGCGGACCCAGGCGGGCCGGGTACGGGCCGACCGCCTCGAGAAGATCGCCATGGAGGCCGCCGAACAGACCGAGCGGATGGATGTCCCGCTGGTCGAGGACGCGCTGCCGCTGATGCAGGCGGTCGCGGCGCTGCCGGAGGGGACGCCGCTCATCTTCTGCGACGAAGCCGGTGACGATCCCGATGCGCGATGGGGTGGCGAGGCCGGACGGGCCCGGCCGATGCTGTCGGTGCTGAATGAGCTCGACACCGGGTCGGGGGCCGTACTCGTCGGCCCCGAGGGCGGGTTCTCGCCCGCCGAGCGGGATGCCTTGAGAGCCCATGCCGGGGTCCTGCCCGTCACGCTTGGGCCGCGGATCCTCCGCGCCGAAACAGCCGTTGTCGCGGCCCTCGCTCTGTGGCAGGCGGTTCGGGGAGACTGGACAGACTGAGCCGCGCCCCTGCGGGCCGGCGTGAGGAAAGATGCCGAGCCATGACCACGCCGACGCAGGATATTGACGAGACGCAACCGAGGATTTCCGGCAAGGCCGAACTGGTCGAGTGGATGGAAGCGGGCTGCAAGCCGAAGGCAGACTGGCGGATCGGCACCGAGCACGAGAAGTTCGGGTTCCTCAAGGCGGGCAATCGGCCTTTGCCCTATGACGGGCCGTCCTCGATCCGCGCCATGCTCGAAGGGCTGCGCGACCGCTTCGGCTGGGACCCCATCGTGGAAGGGGGATACCTGATCGGGCTCAAGCGCGACGGCGCCAGTGTCAGCCTCGAACCCGGTGGCCAGTTCGAGCTTTCCGGCGCCCCGCTCACGCACATCCATGAGACCTGTAACGAGGTCGGCCGGCATCTCGGTGAAGTGCGCGAGATCGCCGACCCGCTCGGCATCGGCTTCCTCGGTCTCGGCGTCTCCCCGCTCTGGTCGATGGACGAGACCCCGATCATGCCGAAGGGGCGGTACAAGATCATGCGGGACTACATGGAACGGGTCGGCCGGCTCGGACGGCAGATGATGTTCCGGTCCTGCACCGTGCAGACCAATCTCGATTTCAGTTCCGAAGCCGACATGGTGAAGAAATTCCGGGTCTCGCTGGCGCTGCAGCCGCTCGGCACAGCCCTGTTTGCCAATTCCCCCTTCATGGAGGGCCGCACCAACGGCTTTCTCTCCTATCGCAGCCATATCTGGACCGATACCGACCCGGACCGGACCGGCATGCTGCCCTTTGTCTTCGAGGACGGGTTCGGGTTCGAGCGCTATGTCGACTACGCCCTGGATGTGCCGATGTATTTTGTCCGGCGGAAGGGCACCTATCTCGATGCGGCAGGGCTCAGCTTCCGCGACTTCATGGCGGGCAAGCTCGATATCCTGCCCGGCGAGCGACCGGCGCTTGATGACTTCATCGATCACCTGTCGACCATCTTTCCCGAGGTCCGGCTGAAGCGGTTTCTCGAGATGCGCGGGTCCGATTCGGGACCGTGGAGCCGGCTCTGCGCCTTCTCCGCCTTCTGGACCGGCATTCTCTATGACGATGCGGCACTTGAGGCGGCCTGGCAGTGGGTGCGGGGCTGGTCGGCGGCCGAACGCGAGGCGATGCGCCAGTCGGTCGGAACGCTGGGGCTGCGCACGCCGCTGCCCGATGGTGGCTGCCTGCAGGACCTTGCCCGGGAAGTGCTGGCGATGTGCCGTGACGGGCTGAAGGCGCGCCGGTTCCTCTCGACATCGGGCGATGACGAGACCGGTTTTCTCAGCGAGCTGGACGAGATCGCCGCCACGGGCGTGACGCCGGCCGAGCGCCTGCTGGAACGCTATCACGGCGAGTGGGGCCGGAGCGTGCTGCCGGTCTTCGAGGTCTGCGCGTACTGATGCAGGTTCGCCGGCCCGGGGCGAGGGGGAGATGCCTTTGCGGACGCCGGCGGGCACCCCTTGAGCCGAAGTGACAGGCGTGATCAAAGTGTCATGTAATGGCGCCGGATCTCGGCGCGCCAAGCCCGGGATCCCGCTTCCATGACCATTGTGCTGATCACACTCCTCGTCGCCCTGCCGCCGGTTGCCTTCACCATGTGGCAATTGCGTCGGCATCCCCGCGGTCTCTATGTCCTGTTCTTCGCCGAGATGTGGGAGCGGTTCTCCTACTACGGAATGCGCGGCATCCTGATCTTCTATCTCACCTGGCACTTCCTTTTCGAGAACGATTATTCGCTGACCCTTTACGGCGCCTATGTCGCGCTGGTTTATCTCGGCCCGCTCCTCGGGGGCTGGCTTGCTGATCGCTATATCGGGTTCCGCAAGGCGGTGACCTTCGGCGCGATCCTGCTCGTCCTGGGGCACGGCCTGATGGGGCTGCATGGCGAACCGGCCAGGGAAACCCTCGTGACTGCCAATGCGAGCTACACGCTGGAGCGCCCGGATTACAGCGAAACACGTGAGCGGTTCATCCTCGTCGACGGAGAACGCTTCCCGGTCGACCGGTTCGAACAGCCGGCCATCGGTTCCCCGGAGCGCACCGTTTCGTTCGAGCGGAATGGCGAGACGGTCAGCCTGAACGGAACGCTGGAGCGCGAACGCAGCCCGCTGCACGAGACAATTCTGTTTGCCGCCCTGGCGCTGATCGTGGCCGGTGTCGGCTTCCTGAAACCGAATATCTCCACTTGCGTCGGGGCACTTTACGAAAAGGGCGACACGCGCCGCGACAGCGGTTTCACGCTCTATTACGTGGGGATCAACCTCGGCTCATTCCTTGCGGGCAGTTTCTGTGCGCTGGCTGCGGCCTATCTGGGCTGGTGGGCCGGGTTCGGGCTGGCCGCCATCGGGATGCTGGCGGGTCTGGTCGTATTCGTGCTGGGGCAGGACTGGCTGCAGGGTACAGCCGAGCCGCCGGCGGGGGTCGACCTGCGCACCCCCGTCTTCGCCGGCCTGAACCGGGAGTGGCTTGTCTACCTGTCGGGCCTCGGCTTTGCCGTGGTGGCATATGCGCTGTTGCGCCTGGCCAATTTCGATGTCGACCTGTCATGGCTTTCGTCGGGTCTCGAAGTGCCGCTCGTCGAACTCCTGATGCACGTTCTCTTCACGCTGGTTGTACTCGGCATCATCATCTACATGCTCACGCAGCTTGAGGCCGAGGCCCGCAACTCGATGATCGGCCTGCTGATCCTGACCGTTTCATCGGTCCTGTTCTGGACACTGTTCGACCAGGGGCCGACCTCCCTGAACCTCTTTGCGGCTGCCCATGTCAACAATGAGGTCGGCGGGGCCCCGTTCCCGGCCGCCGTGCTGCAATCGGTGAACCCCGGGACGATCATGTATGTGGCGCCGCTGGTCGCAGTGCTCTGGTCGTGGCTGTCGGCCCGCGGCTGGGAACCCAATACCTTCGTCAAGTTCGGCCTCGGGATGATGCAGATCGGCGCCGGTTTCTACCTGCTCAATCTCGGCATCCAGACGGCCACACCCGATGCAGAGGGCGCCCTGCGGATCTCGGTCCTGTTCATTTTCGGAATGTATGTCCTGCACACCACGGGCGAAATCTTCCTGTCACCGGTCGGTTTGTCCGCTGTGACGCGGTTGTCGGCGCCGAAGATCGTCGGCTTCATGATGGGCTTCTGGTTCCTCGCCTCCTCCTACGCCAACATCATGGCCGCGATCGTGGCGCGGGCGACCCAGGTCCCGGAAGGTGCGCCGGCAGCCGAAAGCCTTGCGGCCTACAATGCCGTCTACCTGCAACTGGGCACGGCAGCGCTGGCTCTCGGCGCCGTCCTGATCGCGTTGAGCCCGTTCCTGCGCCGGCTGACGGCTTCAAGGGATACGCACACCTCTGCGATGGAGGTCGATGCGGCCGGCACCGCAATGGATCGTTCCGAGGCGCTGAAGCCTGGCGAATAGTCCCTGAAACATGGATCCGGTGCGACCGCGCACCGGCAAGGGCGCGAACAATCTCAGCGCTTGGTCAGCATCTCGAAGATGTCATCCATGGCGCTGCCGTCCTTGTCGGCATCGAGCAGGTTGCCGAGCATGCCGCCGATGCCGCCCTGGGTGCCCCCCGACTGGGCCTGCTGCGCGGGCTGACGCGACTTTCCGCCACCGAGTACGGCGCCGAGCAGCCCCCCCAGAAGTCCACCTCTGCCGCTGCCCTGACCTGCGCCTTGCTGGCCCGAGCTGGAGAGCGCCCCCATCAGCAGGCTGGAGACAGTCGTATCCTGATGTTTCTGCTTGGACAGCGAGCCCATGACCATGGTCGCGACCAGCGGCAGCATCTGCTTCAGCAGGCCATCGGGCAGGCCAGTTGACTGCGAGGCGCGGGCTGCCGCAGCGCGGCTGACATCCTTCGAGCCCAGAAGGTGACCGAGGATCGCATTGCCGTCCTCGACGGTCTCGGGACGGGTGAGGGTTTCAGGCTGGTCGAGATATTGCTGGTGATGGCCGGACTTCAGCGCGCCGACCAGGGATTCTACACCGCCGGGCTGGCTGACATTGCGTTTCAGCCCGGAGGACAGTGCGGGCAGCAGGGCGGCGACGGCCTGGCTGGCCTGACGCTCGTCGAGGCCGAATTGCTGGCCGATCTTGGCGATCGCGCCCTGTCCCTGCGGCCCCGTCAGCATGTCCTGTAGATTGATGCCCGCCATGTCCGCTCTCCAGTTGCATGTTTGCCTGACGCTATGGCGGTTTCAACCATAAGTGTCCAGAAAGTCCCTGTATTTTTGCCGGACGAGCCCCCGGGCCGTGTGCGCCTTAGCCCGCACCGCCGACGGTCAGCCCCTCGACCCGAAGGGTGGGCTGGCCGACGCCCACGGGGACCGACTGGCCGGCCTTGCCGCAGGTGCCGACGCCGTCATCCATGGCGAAATCATTGCCGATCATGGTGACTTTTTCCATGGCGGTGGGGCCATGGCCGATCAGGGTGGCATTCTTCACCGGGGCGACGACCTTGCCATTCTCCACGAGATAGGCCTCGGTGCACTGGAACACGAAATTGCCTGACGTGATGTCGACCTGGCCACCGCCGAAATCGACGGCCCAGATGCCGCGCCGGATGGAGGCAACGATCTCGGCCGGATCATGATCGCCGGCGAGCATCAGCGTATTGGTCATGCGGGGCATGACATTGGCCGAATAGCTCTCGCGCCGGCCATTGCCGGTGGGTGCAACACCCATGAGGCGGGCGTTCTGGCGGTCCTGCATGTAGCCTTTCAGGATGCCGTCCTCGATCAGGACGGTGCGGCTCGTCGGGGTGCCTTCATCGTCGAAGGAAAGCGAGCCGCGCCGGGCCTCGATCGTGCCGTCATCAATGATCGTGACGCCCTTCGCCGCGACACGTTCGCCGATGCGTCCGGAATAGACGCTTGTGCCCTTGCGGTTGAAGTCGCCCTCGAGTCCATGGCCAACCGCTTCATGCAGCAGGACGGCGGGCCAGCCGGGGCCGAGCACAACGTCCATCTCCCCGGCCGGGGCGTCAATGCTCTCAAGATTGGTCGCCGCCTTGCCGAGGGCGCGCTCGACGAGAGCCTTCCAGCGGGCAGGCGCGATCCACTGCTCATAGGCATCGCGGCCACCGGCGCCGGCCGAGGCCGATTCGCGCCGGCCATCCTGCTCGAGCGTGACCGACACGTTCAGCCGGACCAGCGGGCGGACGTCGCGATAATGCTCGCCACCGGGGCGGAGAATGTCGATATCGCGGTGCGAACCGGCCAGCGAGACCGAGACCTGAACCACGCGGGGATCCTTCGCCCGGGTCCAGGCATCGATTTCCGCCAGCAGGCCGGTCTTGGCCGAAAAATCCGGCGCATCGGTGGGATCGATCGGCCGATAGAGCTGGCGATTCGCGGGCTGAGGCCCCTGGTCGAAGGTGCCGGAATAGCCGCGTCTGGCCTGCGCGGCGGTGCCGGCAGCGCGCGCAATGGCGGCTTCGCTGAACTCAGATGCGAAGCCGTGACCCGAGGTCTCGCCGGCAATCACTCGCAGGCCGAAGCCCTGGTGAGCGTCGAAGGCGGCCGATTTCAGCCGGCCATCATCGAACAGGAAGCTCTCGGACCGCGTGCGTTCGAAATAAAGGTCACCATCATCGGCGCCGTGGACGGCATCGGCGAGGATGGACTGGGCGCGGGCGGTGTCGATGGGAAGGGGCGTGTCACTCATCTGGACTAGATGCGCCGGCTGGTGCGCCGATGCAAGAGTGCGCGGCGGGACGCGTGCGCGCGCCGGGATCAGCCGGTCTCGAAGGCAAAGCGTTCTGTGGTCACCGAGGCCTGCCCCTGGGGACTGTAGCGCGGGCCGACGGCCTTTTCCGGGGCGAAATGGGTGTCCAGCCGGGCCACGAGGTCGGGGCTGAGGGTGATCGCGCCGGCGGCATGGTTCTCCTCGAGATGGGCCATCGACGTGGTGCCCGGAATGGGCAGGACGTGCTCGCCCTTGGCCAGGGTCCAGGCGAGGGCAAGCTGCGCGACGGTGCAGCCGGCCTCGGCCGCGCAGGCCCGTGCCTCTTCGAGCAGGGCGAGATTGGCCGGGTAGAAGTCGGGGCCGAAGCGCGGAAAGGCGAAGCCGCGCATGTCAGTCTCATGGAAGTGGGCGGGATCGGCCGGCGGATCGGCAAGGAAACCGCGCCCGACCGGGGAGAAAGCAACCAGCGCCGTGCCCAGCTCGCGGCAGGCCTCCAGCACGGCGATTTCCGGGTTGCGGACCCAGAGCGAGTATTCCGATTGCAGCGCGGCGATGGGGTGGACGGCATGGGCGCGGCGCAGCTGGTCCTCGCCCATCTCGGAGAGGCCGGCCAGGCGGATCTTGCCTTCGGTGACGAGGTCGGCAAGCGCGCCGGTGGACTCCTCGACGGGCACATCGGGATCGGGCCGGTGGAGGTAGTAGAGGTCGATGACATCGGTGCCGAGGCGTTTCAGGCTCGCTTCGCAGGCCGCCTTGACGGCCTCGGGCCGGCCATCGAGGACACGCTTGCCATCGCGGATCATGGCGACGCACTTGCTGGCGATGAAGGCTTCGCCCCGGCGATGGCCGATGGCCTCGCCGAGAAGTTCCTCGCTGCGGCCTGCGCCGTACATGGTGGCCGTGTCGAAGTGGGTGTAGCCGAGATCGAGCGCCTCCTGGAACAGGCGCCGCGCAGCCGCCTCGTCGATCGGGGGGCCATAGGCATGGCAGACATTCATGCAGCCAAGGCCGATGGGGTGGACCGGCTGGCCTGAAATGGTGCGGGTCGTGGACGTGGTCCGGGTCATGATGCGAGCTCAGCCTCTTGCGGTGAAGCGCGCGCGGAGCTCGGGCTTCAGGATCTTGCCATTGGCATTCCGCGGCAGGGGGTCGGTCTGGAACTGGATCTCGACCGGCACCTTGAAGGCGGCAAGCTGGTTGGCGACATGGTGGCGGAGCTCGTCCGCGGTGGCGGTCATGCCGGGCTTGAGCTGGACCACCGCACCGACCTCCTCGCCAAGCACCTTGTGCGGAATGCCGACCACCGAGGCGTCCATGACGGCGGGATGGTCGTAGAGTGCGCTCTCGACCTCGATGCAGTAGATGTTCTCGCCGCCGCGGATGAGCATGTCCTTGGCGCGGTCGACGATGAAGAGAAAGCCTTCCTCGTCGATGCGGGCGAGGTCACCGGTGACGACCCAGCCGTCGCGGAACGTCTCGGCGGTAGCGTCGGGGCGGTTCCAGTAGAGCCGGCAATTGGACGGGCTCTTGCACCAGAGCTCCCCGATCTCGTTCGGCCCGAGCGTGTTCCCCTCGGGATCGACCACCTTGATCTCGACCGCGCCGGGGGGCGCGCCGGCACTGTCAGGCCGGTTCACATAGTCCTCGCCAATATTCAGCGTGGCCGTGGCGCAGGTCTCGGTCATCCCCCAGCCATTGCCGGCGACCGCATCGGGGAAGCGTTTCTTGATGGTGGCGACCAGTTCCGGCGCCGACGGCGCGCCGCCATAGGAGACGCCCTGGATCGAGGAGAGGTCATACTTGTCGCGGTCGGGGTGTTCGAGCAGTTGCCAGGCGATGGCGGGCACGCCGCCGACCGCGGTGATCTTCTCCTGCTCGATGATCGGCAGCGCCTTGCCGGCGTCCCAGCGGTACATGGAGACGATCTTGTTGCCCTGGGCGAGCGCCGGAACGAGGACAGCGAAGGCCCCGGTGGCGTGGAAGAAGGGAATGGCAAGCAGGGTTGCGCGCTGCTGCTCCGGGTCGGGTTCGGGCGGCTGTTCGCCGCGTCGCAGGAACATGCGCGTCTGGCAGGTCATGGAGTTGAACATGTTGGAGATGATCGCCCGGTGGGTGGCGAGCGCCCCCTTGGGCCGGCCCGTGGTGCCCGACGTGTACATGATGGTGGCATCGTCATCGGGGCCGATGGCAACCGGCGGCAGGCCGAGATCGTCGAGACCGGACCAGTCCTCCGGCGTGCCGATATAGCGTTCCAGGGCGGACACGCGCGGATCGCCGCGCTCTTCCTCGCGCTCCCGGGCGATCACGATGTGGGCGAGATCGGGGCAGGCGGGCCAGTGATCGCGGATGCGCTCGAAGATCTGCCCGTCAACCACGGCGACCTTCGCACCGGAGTCCCGGAGCCCGTATTCCAGCTCCTCCCCGGTCCACCAGGAATTCATCGGTGTCACGATCGCCCCGGCCAGCGACGCCCCCCAGAACGCCACCGACCATTGCGGGTAGTTGCGCATGATGATGGCCACCCGGTCGCCCCGGGCGATGCCGAACTCATGGATCAGCGTACCGGCAAACTGCTGCGCGGCGCGGGCATGGGCATCGAAACTCACGCGTTCATTCTCGTAGACGAGCAGGTCGCGGGCGCCATGGGCTTTCGAGGCCTCAAGGATCGCCGGAAGCGTCGGCGGCGCATGCCGGTAGAGTTTCAGCGCGACACCGTCGATCGTGCCGTCGACAAGCTCGAGGGGAGATCCCGGCGCAGCCAGGGCCGCATTGGCCTCGGCTATGGAGAGTGCAGGCCATTGTGGGCCAGACGTGGGCAGGCCCGTTGCGGGGTCGGACTGTGTCTGCGTGGACGCGTCTGCGGACATGGGGCGGGTCTCCTCCGGAGTGGTCTTTTTTCGGTCTGCACAGAACCATGACGCCTTCGTCATGGGAAGGGGGTAGGCGGGGAAGGGCTTCAGGAATGCGGGCAGGAACCAGATCAGCGCAAGGCGGCGCAAGTCCGGGTGTCCGAAGCCGGCCTACGCGCCGAGCAGGCGGGCAGCCCGTTCGGCAAAATAGGTCACGATACCGCTGGCCCCGGCGCGCCGGAAGCTCAGCAGCGTTTCCAGCACCACCCGGTCGCCGTCGATCCATCCTTTTTCGGCCGCAGCCTGGATCTGGGCATATTCGCCGGAGACCTGGAAGGCGAGGGTCGGAATGGCGAAGGTCTCCGACACGCGGCGGACGATATCGAGATAGGGCAGGCCAGGCTTGACCATGACGAGGTCGGCGCCCTCCTCGATATCCATGGCAACCTCACGCAGGGCCTCGTCGGTATTGGCGGGGTTCTGCTGGTAGGTCTTCTTGTCGCCGGTGAGCGCCGTCGCCGAGCCGATGGCATCGCGATAGGGGCCATAGAAGCCGGACGCGTATTTTGCGGCATAGGCGAGGATCAGCGTGTCGGTGAGGCCCTCATCCTCGAGCGCGGCGCGGATGGCGCCGATGCGTCCGTCCATCATGTCCGAGGGGGCGACCACGTCCGCCCCCATGCGGGCCTGCAGCAGCGCCTGGGCTGTCAGCATGTCGACCGTGGCATCATTGAGAACCCGGCCGCGATCATCGATCAGCCCGTCATGGCCATGGCTGGTAAACGGGTCGAGCGCGACATCGCAGACAATGCCGACACCTGGCGCGGCGTCCTTCATCGCGCGAATCGCCGTCGGGATGAGGCCGTCGGGGTTCATCGATTCGACTCCGGCCTCGTCCTTCTTCGCCGGGTCGATATGCGGAAAGATCGCGATCGCCGGGATGCCCAACCTTTCGGCCCGGCGTGCCGCTTCGGCCGCCGCAGCGACGCTGTAGCGCGGCGCGCCGGGCATGGAGGCGACCGGAACCTGTGCCTCCTCGCCTTCGTGCACGACCATGGCCCAGATGAGGTCTGCCGGGGTCACGGTCGTTTCTGCGACCAGGCCGCGGATCCAAGGCGCCTGGCGCAGACGCCGCAGCCGCGTGGCTGGAAAGGATTGGGGATAGACGGCCATGCCTGCCTCCTGTTGCGAACGCTGTGGCGTTAGCACATCCGCGCGGGCTTTGCCTCCCTCGTCGAGGCCGTGGGGGACAAGGTCTCGGCACACCGGTCCCTGTCGAGCCTTGCCTGTTGAGACCGGGCACATGAGACTGGTCACGTCCCGTCCTGCCGTCTAGGTTGCGACCACGCCAGCGGCAGGGACGATTCCATGGCCCACGACATCTTCATCAGCTATCGTCGAACCGACCAGTCCCTCGCCCGGGCGCTCGTCTTCGCCCTGGAAGCACGCGGCATCTCGGTGTGGTGGGACCAGAAGATCGAAGGCGGCGAGGACTGGCGGGACACCATCGTCGAGGGGCTGACCAATTCGAAGGCGCTGGTCATCCTGTTCTCGGACAGCTGCAACCAGTCCAAGCAGCTCAAGAAGGAGCTCGCCGTCGCCGACATGCTGGACAAGGTGGTGGTGCCGGTCCTGATCGAGGATACCAAGCCCAAGGGGCATTATCTCTACGAACTGGCGGCGCTCAACTGGCTGCAGATCTTTCCCGATGCCGAGCGCAAGATCGACGGGCTTGCCGACCGGCTGATCGAAGAACTCGAGCTCGAGGCTAAGCGCACGACGCCGGTCTTCTCCGCTGGCGCTGCAACCGCATCAGCTGGCGGGGCCGGCCAGCCCGGCGCCGCGGCGACGTCGCCCGCGCCGTCCCGGCCGCAGCCGCCGCCATCGCCACGCTCGCGCTATTCCTATGACGAGGAGGAAGTGCCGGTCGGCGCCGACACGGTGCGCAAGATCGTGCGCACCGGCGAGACCGCCGGGATCGCCGAGGCGTGGTACCGGGATTTCCTGCCGTTCAAATGGTATGAGCTCATCGCCGCGGCAGCGTTCGGCGGCCTGGCGGTTGCCGGCGGCGCGATCCCCGATGAGACGGCCCCCCCGCCCGATCCCGGCATGGAGCCGTCCGCCTATACGCTGACACTGGACGCGATCGGCACGTTTTTCCTTGTCCTGCTGCTCATCGCCATGGTGGTGTTTCCGTTCCGCTACTATTTCCGGCGCCGGCGGGTCGGCCGCGCCGCGCGCTATTATTCCTACAGCGTTGCCACGCTGGCAGTGGTGCTCGGTGTGGTTTTCGGGATCCATCCTCACATCGCCGACCAGAGCCTCGGCGCGGGCGAGAACCTGCTCTATGCGCTGATTGGCTCGATCTTCGTGTTCGGCTTCATCGCACTGATCACGTTCGGCATCTATGGCCTGCTGCATTTCCAGCGGACAATGCGCAGCCTGGACCGGAATATCGAAGCGATCTGACGACGCTGTCCACCCGGGTGCGGCCGCATTGTTCGGACAATGCCGAGTTGACAGCCGGGCGCGCGGGCTGCTTGTGGCGAATATCCATATCTATCGGGGAAACCTCATGAAATCGTCCGTCAGCGCACTTGCGCTCCTGTTCGCCCTTGCCGCCTGCACAACCATTCCAGCCCCCGCCGAGGAGGTTGCTCCGCCGGCTGCGACGGAAACTGCACCTGCCGCCGCGACGCCCGCGACCGAGCCGGCGGCGACGGAAACCGCTGTTGATCCGGCAGCCGAGAGCGCGCGTCTCAATGCCTGGTTCGACGAGAAGTACGAAGAAGAGCTGATGATGAATCCCATCCAGCTCACCTTCCTCGGACGCAAGGAACGCTATGGGGAATTGGGCGACTTCTCCTTCGCCGAGGCCGACCGCCAGCTCGCCTGGAAGGCCGCAAGCATCGAGGAGATGAAGCAGCAGTTCGACTATGATGCACTCACCGACGATGCAAAGACGTCCTGGGACCTCTGGATCTACCAGTATGAGCAGGACCTCGCCGGGGTGCCTTTCCGCTATAACGGCTTCACCTTCGACCAGATGAACGGGGCCCAGAGCTTCATTCCGACCTTCCTGATCAATTTCCACCGGGTCGACACCGTCGCCGACATGCAGGCCTATGTCTCGCGGATCGAGGCGGTTGGCCCGGCGATGCGGCAACTGCTCGATGTCGCCCGCGAAGCCTCCGCCCGGGGGATCGTCACCCCCGACTTCGCGCTGGAGGGAGTGATCGAACAGTCGCGCAAGGTGATTACCGGTGCGCCCTTCACGGAGGGCGAGGACAGCGACCTGATGGCCGATGCCCGGCGCGAGGCGCAGGGGCTTGTGGAAGCCGGGCTGGCCAGTGCCGAGGAAGCCGACGCGCTGCTTGCAGCAGCCGAGGTGGCGATGCTTGGCGAATTCAAGCCGGTTTATGAGGAGATCATTGCCTGGGCCGAAAGCGAGACGGGCATGGCCGCGGCCAATCCCTCGGGCGTTGGCAGCCAACCCAATGGGGATGCCTTCTACAATCACCGGATTTCAACGCAGACGACCACCGACATGACCGCCGACGAGATCCACGAGATCGGTCTCGCCGAGGTTGCCCGCATCCAGGAGGAAATGCTCGCCATCAAGGATGCG
Organism: uncultured Hyphomonadaceae bacterium; assembly: GCA_964506685.1. Taxonomy (GTDB): domain Bacteria; phylum Pseudomonadota; class Alphaproteobacteria; order Caulobacterales; family Hyphomonadaceae; genus UBA5336. The sequence goes on from CAZDMQ010000002.1 coordinate 108,016, forward strand.
GTCGGGTTCGAGGGCGACCTCAAGGCGTTCTTCACCGAACTGCGCGAGGACAAGGACAATCCTCTCTACTACTACCCGAACACCGATGAGGGCCGGCAGGCCTACATCGCCGACGCCACCGCCGCCATCGAGCAGATCAAGGCCCAGCTGCCGAACTATTTCGGCATCCTGCCCAAGGCCGACCTCGTCGTGAAACGGGTCGAGCCGTTCCGCGAACAGGATGGCGCGGCCCAGCATTACTATCCCGGCACGCCCGACGGCTCCCGCCCGGGCATCTATTATGCGCACCTCTCCGACATGACCGCCATGCCCAAGCGCGAACTGGAAGTCATCGCCTATCATGAGGGCCTGCCAGGCCACCACATGCAGATCTCCATCGCCCAGGAGCTGACCGAAGTGCCGCAATTCCGCACCCAGGCGAGTTTCACCGTCTATGCCGAGGGCTGGGGGCTCTATTCGGAAGCGCTGGCCAGCGAGATGCCGGGCACGTTCGAGGACCCCTATTCCAAGTTCGGCCGGCTGGGCTCGGAGATCTGGCGCGCGATCCGGCTGGTGGTCGATACCGGCCTGCATTCCAAGGGCTGGACCGAGCAGCAGGCGGTGGACTATTTCCTCGAGAATGCCGCGATCACCGAGGCGCAGGCGCGCAGCGAGGTGCAGCGCTATATCGTGATGCCGGGCCAGGCGCTGGCCTACAAGATCGGCATGCTGAAGATCCAGGCGCTTCGGGCGAAGGCCGAGGCGGCGCTCGGGGACCGGTTCGACATTCGCGCCTTCCACGACACCGTGCTCGGCGGCGGGGCGATGCCGCTGGCCCTGCTCGAGCGGCGGGTGGATGAGTGGATCGCCGAGGTCCAGGCGAGCTGACACCGCGCGATTACGGGACGGGCCTTCGGGCCTGTCCGGTAGCCAGTCCCATGGCCTGTCCCGTAGCCTCTCCGGGATCCGTCCGGGCCCAGGGACGCCGCTCAGAACCAGCCAAGCTTCCGGCGCATGAAACAGCGCTTGGTCACATCCAGCGATTCGGCCTGGATCGCTTGCAACTCAAGCATCCAGGGTTCGAGCTTTCCGGCAGGCACCTCGCGGAAACCGAGCTTTCTGTAGAACGGACCGTTCCAGGGCAGGTCGCGGAAGGTCGACAGGGTGACCGCGCGGAAGCCGCGATCCTTGGCGTCCGCGATCACCCGAGTGACCAGCGCCGCCCCGACGCCCCGGCGCCCATGGTCGGGATGCACCGAGATCTGGTCGAGATACAGCGTGCCGTCGCGCACCGAGGTAAGGGCGAAGCCGACCGGCGCGCCATGGTGCTCGCGGGCGACAAACAGGTGACCCATGTCAATCGCATCCCGGAACACGGTTTCCGGGACATGCTCGAGCAGGTCCGCCTCGGCGATCAGCCCTGTCGGCGCAAACAGCTGAGAGGCGGCCAGGTCGACCGCGACCAGCGCCGGCACCTCCTCGCCATCGGCAACGGTGATGGAATAGCCCTTCGGAAGGCGTCGCATTGACCCTGACCTCGCCTGTGGCATCTGTCTCAGGGCAGGCATAGACCAGGAATGGGAGTGAAGCCAATGACAGCGCCCTTCACCGAGGAGCAGGTGATGATCCGGGACATGGCGCGCCGGTTCGCCCTGGACCAGCTCGCTCCCCATTCAGCGCAATGGGACGAGGACAGCCATTTCCCGGTCGATGTGATCCGGGGCTCGGCCGAGCTTGGCTTTGCCGGCATCTATTGCCGCGAGGATGTCGGCGGCTCGGGCCTCACCCGGACCGATGCCGCGCTGATCTTCGAGCAGCTCTCCTATGGCGATGTCTCGACGGCCGCCTTCATCTCCATCCACAACATGGCCAGCTGGATGATCGACACGTTCGGCTCCGAGGACCAGAGACAGGACTGGCTGCCGCGCCTTACCGGCATGGAGCTGATGGCGAGCTATTGCCTCACCGAGCCGGGCTCGGGCTCGGACGCTGCCGCGATGAAGACTCGCGCGGTGCGCGATGGCGACCACTATATGCTGAACGGGGCGAAACAGTTCATCTCCGGCGCCGGCAGTTCAGATGTCTACCTCGTCATGGCGCGGACCGCCGATGAGGGCGCACGCGGGGTCTCGACCTTCATCGTGCCGAAGGAGACACCAGGCCTGAGCTTCGGGGCGAATGAGCGGAAGATGGGCTGGAAGAGCCAGCCGACGCGGCAGGTGATCTTCGAGGACGCCCGCGTGCCGGCGGCCAACCGGCTCGGCGAGGAGGGCCATGGATTCAAATTCGCCATGGCGGGGCTCGATGGCGGGCGGCTGAACATCGCGGCCTGCTCGCTCGGCGGGGCGCAGCTCGCGCTCGACAAAGCGCTGGCCTATGCGCGGGAGCGCGAGCAGTTCGGCCGGCCGCTGGCGGACTTCCAGGCGATCGCGTTCAAGCTGGCCGACATGGAGACCGAGTTGCAGGCCGCGCGCGTGATGCTCTATGAGGCCGCCGGCCGGCTCGACCGCAAGACCGCCGACGCGACCCGCTGGTGCGCCATGGCCAAGCGGTTCGTCACCGATACCGGCTTCCGCGTCGCCAATGAAGCACTGCAGATCCATGGCGGCTATGGCTACCTCGCCGATTATGGCGTCGAACGCATCGTCCGCGACCTGCGCGTGCACCAGATCTTGGAAGGCACGAACGAGATCATGCGCGTGATCATCAGCCGGGACATGCTGAAGGGGTAGGGGTGGGGGGCTGGAGCTGGCCC
>CAZDMQ010000003.1:0-70861 GCA_964506685.1 uncultured Hyphomonadaceae bacterium
GTTCATCCCCGACGCCGCAACGTTCTCCTCGCGCGCGAGCGCGTTAGTGCACTCCTCAATGGCGGGCATTGAAGACACGGATCGGCGCGCACAGTCCCGCGAGCTGGACCAGGCCGGCAACGACAGGCTGCGCAGCGTATCCAGCGGTGGCAAAGTGCCCGCTCTTCGCAGAATGATGAAGTTGTGGCATGAATTTCGCGTCACACTCGAAAAGTGACCAAACCCGAGGACAGGCTGGTAACGCGAATGGACGGCATCGCATCCGTCGAACCGGTGCAGCGCACCTATGACGCCATCATCATCGGCAGCGGCATGGGCGGCAGTGCTGTCGCCCTTCGCCTCGCCCAATCGGGCCGGAAGGTACTCGTCATCGAGCGCGGTGACTGGCTGCCCAAGCCCCGGCTCGCCGAGCGGAACACCTTTCTCTATGACGTGCAGGCGCCGGAGGATGATTTCGAACTCGTCGGCGGGCGCTCGAAATATTACGGCGCTGCGCTCTACCGGTTCCGCACAAGCGACTTCGAAGCGCGCGACTTCGAGACGGGGCATTCGCCGGCCTGGCCGATTTCCTATGCCGATCTCGAGCCCTATTACACTGAGGCCGAACGACTGTACCGGGTCCACGGCGCGCCCGATGGCGACCCGAGCGAACCGCCGCGCCACACGCCCTACCCACATCCCCCCCTGCCGGACGATCCGCAGGTCGCGAAGGTCGCCGACCGGTTGCGGGCAACTGGCGTGGATGTGGCGGCTATTCCCCGTGGCATAGATTATGGTGGGGCCGGTGCCTGCATCCTCTGCGCCCAGTGCGATGCCCATCTGTGCCGGTTCGATGCCAAGATGGATGCCGAAACGGCCGCCCTTCGACCTGCGCTCCAGACAGGCAATGTCGAAATCCTGACCCGCGCCAACTGCCTGTCGATCCTCATGAGCGGCAATGGCCGGCGAGCTGAAGGGGTGCGCGTGCGCGTTGAGGGGACCGAAAAAATGCTCCAGGCCGGCACCGTGGTCGTTGCGGCCGGCTATCCGCATACACCGCTGCTCCTGCGCCGGTCGCGGACATCCAGCGGCACCGGCGAGCATGCCGAGGGGCTCGGCAACCAGGGCGGCTGGCTCGGGCGCGGTGTCGGCGCCCACTCGACCGGCACGCTGTTCCCGCTGGTCCGGTTCACCGCCATGGGCGAGCGTCACACCAAGACCTTTGCGATCAACACCTGGTTCGATGGCGACGGTTCCGATCCGGACTGGGCCTATCCGCTGGGCGTCGCCCAGGTTGCCGGCCAGACGCCATTCTGGAACATGGCCGGCGCCCTCAAGCGCCCGGCAATACGAGCGGTCGCTCAACGCAGTCTCACCGTCTTCCACATGACCGAGGCGACGCCGGACAAGTCCACGGGATGGACCTTTGATGGTGACGGTCCGGGTGTCTTCACGCCGCCGCGGCACCAGGCCGGCAGCTACGAGCGCCTCCGCCAGCGCACTCGCGACGCCTTCAGGGCTGCAGGTTATCCTGTCCTCGCCCCGGCGCGCGAGGTCGCATACTGGCACGAGACCGGCGGCGCCATCATGGGCGACGATCCCACGTCTTCGGTCGTTTCTGCCGAGGGACGGGTCCATGGCACGGACAATCTCTATGTCGCTGACGCCACCGCCCTGCCCTCTGCCAGCGCCGTGAATACGGGGCTGACCATTCTCGCCGTCGCTCTCAGGACGGCCGACATCATCGCCGGGGCTCAGCCCGAACAGCCTCCCGGGACCGAGACCCTCACCGCGCCGACCGACTCCTGACCTTGCCATCCCGGCGCCCCGGAGCCACGCTGAAACCATGCCGGTCTGGCTCGTCATCTGCATCTGTGCGCTCTACATCGTCGCGCTGTTCGCCATCGCCTGGCATGGCGACCGGCGTGCCTCGATATCGCGCCGGCCCGTTTCACCGCTGGTCTACAGCCTCGCCCTCGCGGTCTACTGTACATCCTGGACTTTCTTCGGAGCGGTCGGCACTGCGGTCGAAAGCGGCTGGAACTACCTGCCCATCTATCTCGGTCCTGCGCTGGTCTTCCTTTTCATACCCGGGCTGGTCCAGCGCATCGGTGATATTACCCAGCGTGAAAGCATCGGTTCGCTGAGCGATTTCCTCGCCGCGCGCTATGGCAAGAGCCGGACACTGGCTGCATCGGTCACCCTTGCCGCAGTCGCCGGGACCGTGCCGTACATCGCACTGCAGCTGAAATCACTGGCGACCAGCTTCAATGCTCTCACTTTCGGCGGTGAGAGCCTCGCCGCCACGAACGCACACAATACGGTCCTGCTGACGGCCTTTGCCCTCGGCCTGTTTGCGATCCTGTTCGGTACCCGCCACGCAGACACCACCCGGCGCAATGTGGGGCTGATGCAGGTCCTTGCCTTCGAGGCCGTAATCAAGATCGTCGCGCTCGCGGCGGTCTGCCTGATCGCGATCGGCGCCATTGGCGATGGCGATCCTGGCCGCGCCGCCGCCACAGCAAGCCAGTTCCGGTTCGGCGGTCCGGTGACCGATTTCACCACCATGCTGATCCTCGCCACCGCCGCGATCATCTGCCTGCCCCGTCAGTTCCATGTCGCCATGGTGGAGCGGGGCCGCCGAGATGACGTCAGCACCGCTCGCTGGGTCTTTCCGGCGTATCTTGGTGTGACATCGCTCCTGGTCGTCCCGATTGCGGTGGCCGGCAGTGCCGTACTCGGGACATCCTATCTGCCCGATCTCTATGTCATCGGCCTGCCCCTGAGCCGAGGTCATGAAGGCATCGCGTTGCTGGTCTTCCTTGGCGGGCTATCGGCGGCGGCCGGCATGGTGGTCGTCGCCTGTATTGCGCTGTCGACCATGGTGACCAATGACCTTCTCGTGCCGTTCCTTTTCCGGCGCGGCTCGCGTCCTCCGGCACGCCAGGCCGACGGCAGCAGCTTGGTTTCAATGCGACGGATGGTGATCATTGTTCTCCTGCTGCTGGCCTATGGCTACTACCAGCTTGCCGGCAATAGCGAGGCGCTCGCCCGGATCGGGTTGATCTCCTTTGCTGCGGCGATCCAGTTCGCCCCTGCGCTGCTTGGTGCCGTCTACTGGCGGCGGGGCCACCTGAACGGCGCCCTTGGTGGCCTGCTCGGCGGGATGGCCATCTGGCTCTATACGCTCCTCCTGCCGCAGGTCTTCGGGGCCGGCGCGATGCAGGCCGCTGGCCTGACCGGACTTGTCGACCCGCAGCGACTGCTTGCCGTTGACCTTGGCGGTCCGCTCACCCATGGCCTGATCTGGAGCGTCGGCGTCAACATGCTGGTCTACGTGACCGGCTCGCTCCGCGCGACAGTCCGCCTGCGCGACCGCATCCAGGCCGGCGTGTTCTCAAGTATCGACAGCGGCGAGTCCTCGTTGCAGCAGCCTTTTCCCGCGCGCGCGTCGGGCGTGACGCCGAATGGGCTGAAGACGCTGGCCTCCCGATTCCTCGGCGCGGATGCCGTCGAAGCTGCTTTCGCGCAGTTCGAAAGCGAGCAAGGCAGGTCGATCAATGCGGAGGAACCGGCGGACTGGCGCCTGATCCAGAGAACCGAGAGGCTGCTGGCGAGCGTGCTTGGCTCCGCATCGGCCCGGGTGGTGATGTCATCGGCCCTTGCCGGCTCGGCCGTTGCCCTGAATGACGTCCTGTCGATCCTTGACCAGCAGACCCAGGCCCAGCGATTCGACCGTCACATGCTGCAGTCCATGCTGGAAAACATCAGCCAGGGCATCTCGGTCGTGGATGGCGAGCAGCGGCTCGTGGCGTGGAATTCGGCCTATGTCGAAATGTTCCGCTATCCGCCCACGCTGATCCGTCTCGGCCAGCCGATCGGAGACCTGATCGCGCACAATATCGAACGTGGCTGGATCGAAACCGATGATCCGGAAGACGAGGTCCACAACCGGATCGCGCATATGCGTCGGGGGATCCGCCATCACTTCGAGAGGCGAAATCCCGATGGGCGATGGCTGCGGATCTCTGGCATGCCGATGCCCGGGGGCGGCTATGTCTCGACCTTCACCGATATCACTCAGGACAAGGCCCGCGAGGCGGCCCTGATCGAGGCGGCCGACACCCTTGAAGCGCGGGTCGCCGAACGCACCGCTGACCTGCACCAGATGGCCCGTGACCTCGAACAGGCGCGCGGCGCCGCGGTCCGGGCAAACCTGTCGAAAACGCGCTTCCTGGCTGCGGCCAGCCACGATCTGCTCCAGCCGCTCAATGCCGCACGGCTCTTTCTGGGCGCGCTGGCAGAGCAGCAGGACGATGCGCCGGCCCGCAAGCTTGCGCACCGGGTCGACCAGGCCATCTCCGCTGCCGACCAGCTCCTGCGCGGATTGCTTGACATTTCCCGCCTGGACCAGGGTGACATTGAGCCAAACCGGGTGCGGATTGCCGCGCACGACATCCTCGAAGCACTCGCCGAGGAAGCCCGGCCAATGGCCACAGCCGTTGGCCTGACGATCCGGCATGTGCCGACATCGCTGGTGGCCGAGACCGACGCCGACTTCCTGCGGAGTATTCTGCGCAATTACCTCTCCAATGCCCGCCGGTATACCCGGTCCGGCCGAATCCTCATGGGCGCGCGCCGACGCGGCGAGATGATACGTTTCGAGGTCTGGGACACCGGTCCGGGCATCCCAGGGGAACGCCAGCACGCCATCTTCGAGGAATTTCGCCGTTTCGAGGAAACCGACAATACCGGGGTCCGCGGTGCAGGCCTCGGCCTTGCCATTGTCCGGCGCCTCGCCGAGGCGATGGACGCCACGGTCGGCGTCCGGTCCGTTCCCGGAAAAGGCAGCGTCTTCTTTGTGGATGTAAAAAATGCCGGTACCGCCGACCCCGTCCACGTCGGCCAGTCCGCCCCTGCCATGTTACCCGAGCGCCTGAATTTTCCGGGCCTGAAGGTGCTCTGCGTCGATGATGAGCCCTCCGTTCTCGATTCGATGCGCATGCTGCTGTCGGCCTGGGGATGTGACGTCGAGACGGCCCGAAACTGCTGCGACGCGCTTGCCATGCATGCCCGTTTCCTGCCCCACATCCTGCTTCTCGACCTTCAGCTCGGCCAGGGCGAAACCGGTCTCGACGTGGTCGATGCGCTCACTGCGCAAACCGGTGCCGACATCACCGGCGCCCTCATTACCGCCAAGCATGACGACCACACCCTGCAGGTCGCACGTCGGCACGGCCTGCTCGACGTGCTGGCGAAACCCGTGGACCCGGACCAGTTGCGCAGCCTCGTTGCCCGCCTCTCAGCCCTCAGCGATTACCAGCCAGGGACGCGATCCGATCCTGCCGACCCGCCGGCGGCTGCACTAAATCGGCCCGGTCAGGCCGCGGAATGACCATCCAGTGATCCGGCCGATTTCAGCATCAGGAGAGCCTGGGTGCGGTTATTGACACCGAGCTTGCGAAAAATGGCCGTCATGTGTGCCTTTACGGTCGCTTCCGATATGCCCATGTCATACGCGATCTGCTTGTTGAGCAGCCCGTCGGAAAGGCCGTCGAGAACGCGTCGCTGAGCCGGGGTCAGGCTCGATATCCGTTCGGTAACATCCGCCTCGTCTGACCCGGGCCCGCCTTCGTCCGCCAGCGTACCGGCTTCCGGAAACCAGCTCTGTCCCGACACCAGCCGGTCGAGCGCGGTTGAAAGCGTTTCGAGGTCGGCGCTCTTGGGCAGGTATCCCCTTGCACCCAGTCTTAGCGCCTTGTCGTAGACACTTGCCGACTCGGTTGCAGACACAATCGCAACCGGGAGGTTGCCATTCACCGACTGAAGGCGAATCAACCCGTCGAAACCTTTCGAATCGGCCAGATTCAGGTCCAGCAGGATCAGATCGCATGTACCGTTCCGGGCTGCATCGACGGCTGCTTCCAGGGTGGCGCAGTGCTCGGCTGAACAGCGCCCTCCCGCCGCCCGCATAAGGGCCACTTCGAGCGCATCCCGGAACAGAGGATGGTCGTCGACGATCAGGACCCGCCTGAGCTCGTGCGCAGACATTGTTTCTTCCTCCCACGCCGGGTCCCTTGCGGCCCGGTCGCCTGTTTACCGAACGGAAGCTTACGCAAGTTTGCCGGGGAGTCGAGCCGGCAGGCCGACCAAGGTCTGAAAGACCAATGGCTAATAGCCCGCGCGGCTCCCCTTCCGGATACTGGGTCCAGGAGAATGATCAATCCATTGGGAGGAGTTTGCGGATGAACCGGTACCTGAAATTTGCGCTGCTCGGTTCTGCTGCAGCGATGGTAGGCACCAGCGCGCAGGCCGAAACGCACGAGACCGACCTCGCTAAACGGATCGCTGCGCTTGAAGCCATGGTCGCCGAACTGAAAGCCGACCTGGCTGAAGAGCAGCGTACGACCGACGAGGATATCGTGCGCCTCGAGGAGGCCCAGAGTGTCGTGGCGACCGACCGCGCAGCGGCCACCACGGATGGCTTCCGTGTCGGTGAGACGACTTTCAAGATCGGTGGTTTCATCGACACAGATGCGCACGTGACGAATGTCTCCGACGGTTCCTTGGCCGGCGGTTCCGTGGTCCGCGATTTCTACATTCCCGGCGCAACGCCGGTCGGTGGCGAGGAAAGCACCTATACCGACCTGTCCGCCGAGGCGAGCCGGCTGTTCATCTCGGCCGATCGCGCCGTCGGCGAGCACAAGGTGGGCGGGCTGGTGGAGCTCGACTTCCTGCTGTCGGCCCAGGGTAATGAGCGGGTGTCCAACTCCTTCAGCCCACGCCTGCGCCGGGCTTTCGTGACCGTTGACAACGTCCTTGTCGGCCAGGAGTGGTCAACCTTCCAGAACACGTCCGCCATCCCCGAAAGCGCGAGCTTCCTGACCCTCTCCGATGGCATGGTGTTCATCCGGCAGGCGCAGGTCCGCTACACGCTCGGCCCCTGGCAGTTTGCGCTGGAAAACGGTGATGCAACGGTGACCCCTGTGACCGGCGGGCGGATCGAGGCCGACAGCAATCTCGTCCCGGATGTCGTCGCGCGCTACAATCTCAAGGGCGACTTCGGCAATCTCTCCCTGTCGGCAATCGGCCGCCAGTTACGACTTGAAACCGCCACCACAGACGAAGAAGCCTTCGGCTTTGGCCTCGCCGCCCAGGGTCGGATCAATATCGGCGATCGGGACGATCTTCGCTTCACTCTGGTCGGCGGCGAGGGGGTCGGGCGGTATGTCGGTCTCAACTCGGTCAACGGCGCCATTGTCGATCCGGTGACAGGCGAGCTCGAGGCGATTCCGGTCTATGGCGGGCTCATCGCCTGGCGCCACCCGTTTGGCGAGACGGCGCGGTTCAGTCTCGGCTATTCGGGCCTTTTCGCCGACAATCCGGATATCACCCCGGGCGGGCAGACTGCACAGACCCAGAGCGTCTTCGGCGCCGTGTTGTGGGACATCGCGCCCAAGGTCACCATGGGCGGGGAGCTGCTCTATGGGTTGCGGGAAGCGGAATCTGGCACCGAGGGCGAAATCACCCGTTTCACTTTCTCGACAAAATACGCATTCTAGGCACGACAAGGGCACGCCCCGGAGGCAGCCGGAACAGATCCAGCGGAGGACCATCATGACTGAGGACAAGACCTATCAGGTACCGGAAGGCTTCGCTGCAAAGGCCAATCTCTCGCCCGAGCGTTATGCCGCGATGTACGCCGCGTCGATCGAGGATCCGGAGGCCTTCTGGATGGAACAGTCGAAGCGCATCGACTGGATAACCCCGCCGAGCCGGGCCAAGGACACCTCCTTCGAGCAGGGCGACTTCCGGATCCGGTGGTATGAGGACGGCGTCCTGAATGTCTCCTACAACTGCATCGACCGGCACCTCGCCACCCGCGCAGACAAGCCAGCCCTGATCTGGGAGGGCGATGACCCTTCGGAGAGCTACACGCTCACCTATCGCCAGCTCCATACTGCGGTCTGCAAGTTCGCGAACGTGCTCAAGGGGCTCGGCGTGAAGAAGGGCGACCGGGTCACGATCTACATGCCGATGATCCTGGAGGCGGCCTATGCCATGCTGGCCTGCACCCGGATCGGGGCGGTGCATTCGATCGTGTTCGGCGGCTTTTCCCCCGAAGCGCTGGCGGGCCGCATCACCGACTGCGACTCGAAATTCATCATCACGGCCGATGAAGGTCTGCGCGGGTCCCGGAAAGTACCGCTGAAGGCCAATTGCGATGCCGCGCTCGAGCATGAGGGCGTGGCGGTGGACAAGGTGCTCGTGGTCCGGCGCACCGGCGGCGAGATTGCAATGATGGATGGCCGGGATGTCTGGCTGCACGAGGCTGGCGCCGATGTCTCCGCCGACTGCCCACCCGAACCGATGCAGGCCGAGGACCCGCTGTTCATCCTCTACACGTCGGGCTCCACCGGCAAGCCAAAGGGCGTGCTGCACACCACCGGAGGCTATCTCGTCTGGGCCTCGATGACCCATGAGCACGTCTTCGACCTCAAGGAGGACGATGTCTACTGGTGCACGGCCGATGTCGGCTGGGTGACCGGGCACACCTATATCGTCTACGGCCCCCTCGCGAACGGGGCGACGAGCCTGATGTTCGAAGGGGTGCCCTCGTATCCGGACGCCTCGCGGTTCTGGAACGTGGTCGACAAGCACAAGGTGAGCCTCTTCTATACTGCGCCGACGGCGATCCGGGCCTTGATGCGCGAAGGCGAGGACTATGTGAAACGCACCGACCGCTCGACGCTGCGGGTGCTCGGCACGGTTGGCGAGCCGATCAATCCCGAAGCCTGGGAATGGTATTTCCATGTGGTCGGCGAAGGCCGCTGCCCGATCGTCGATACTTGGTGGCAGACCGAAACCGGCGGGGCGATGATCGTGCCGCTGCCCGGCACGACGGAGATGAAGCCCGGGGCGGCGATGAAACCCTTCTTCGGGGTAAAACCCGTGCTGGTCGATGCCGATGGCACCGAGCTCGAAGGCGCCTGCGAGGGCAACCTCCTGATCACCGACAGCTGGCCGGGCCAGATGCGCACCGTCTATGGCGACAATCAGCGCTTCATCGAGACCTATTTCACGGCCTATCCCGGCAATTACTTCACCGGCGATGGCGCCAGGCGGGACGCCGACGGCACGATCTGGATCACCGGCCGGGTCGATGACGTGATCAATGTCTCCGGCCACCGCATGGGCACCGCCGAGGTGGAAAGCGCCCTGGTCGCCCATGATGCGGTCGCCGAAGCCGCCGTGGTCGGTTACCCCCATGATATCAAGGGACAGGGCATTTATGCCTATGTCACCGTACGGGCCGGCGTGGTCGCCGACGAGGACCTCCGCAAGGACCTTGTCCGCCATGTCCGGGCCGAGATCGGGCCGATCGCGAGCCCCGACCTCATCCAGTTCGCCCCGGGCCTGCCGAAGACCCGGTCGGGCAAGATCATGCGCCGGATCCTCCGCAAGATCGCCGAGGACAGCTATGACAATCTCGGCGACACCTCGACCCTGGCCGAACCCGAAGTGGTCGATGACCTGATCGAGAACCGCCAGAACCGGGCGGGCGACTGACCCGTCCCCCGGCCGGGCGGGTCAGGACCAGCAGCCCTCCGCCCAGTCGAGGACCGTTCGGATCAGCGCCTCGCGGGTCCAGGAGAAGGAATGGTCACCGTCAAGTCGGACCGAAGTCAGCTCGATGCCCGGCTCGGCGCCGAAGGCTGCGGCCATCGGCTCGTGCACGGCCTCGACATCGACGGCCTCGTCGGAATTGGCCGCAATGAGAAGGATACGTTTGCCTGCGAGGCGCGGCGCCAGGGCGCGCACGTCGAAGGCGTCGCGATTGACGAGGATCTCCTCGACCATGACATCGCCGCTGGTGCCGGCGAGCGGGCCGTCGGAGAGATAGTCACCATAGCGCCGGAAGCCGAGATAGGCCTCCGGACTCGCCTCGATCCGGGCGGCCGAGGCGCCAAAGTCGGCCGCCGCGAGGCCGCCCGCACAGCTCACCGCCGGGTCCCGGGCAGCGGCCTGCAGCGCGGCCCAGCCGCCCATGGAGTGGCCGAGAATGCCGATACGTTCAGGATCGGCACGCAGCCTTTCAGCCTCGGCGATGATGTAGGCTCTCGCCACGGCAACATCCTCGATCACGTTCGAGAAGCTGAAATCACCGCCCGAGCCCCAGGCGCCGCGATAGTGGAAGAAGACGGTATTGTAGCCCGCCCGGCGCAGGGCCTGGGCGAGGTCGAGACTTTTCTCGTTGCCCGGAAAGCCATGCAGGACAAGAAACGTCGGGTGTGGGCCCGCACCATTGGCCAGATAGGCGATGCCATTCAGCCGGTGGCCATGGCTGTCGAAGGCTAGTTCGGCGATGGCCGGGGGATGCGCCTCGTCGATGCGCGACGGATCCTGGAAGACCGGGTCGTATGGCGGCGGGTCGACCGGTTCCGGCGCGTTCGCCTGCACGGCGCGGTCGGGACCCGCGTCTGCACGGGCAGCATCCATAGCCGGCTCCCTGTCCGGTGTCGCTGCGCAACCAGCCAGAAACAGCACCAGCACTGCAGCACGTCCAATTTTCGTGACCATAGCGCGACTCCCCTCCATGTCTCATCTTGCCGGCACCATTCTCGCGCGGCACGAACAGGTTTCAAGCGTAAACTTGGCGCAGAGCCGGAAGCGGGGCAAAAGGGCGCCCAGTGCGGGCGTGGCGAAATTGGTAAACGCAGCGGACTTAAAATCCGCCGGCCGTATGGCCTTGCCGGTTCAATCCCGGCCGCCCGCACCAATCCTTCCTGATCCCATATCGCTTCGCTCACATGGATCGTGCTCAGGGCGCGCCTGCCTGATCCCGTATCGCTTCGCTCACATGGATCGCGCTTGTCTATTGGTTTTGGCGCTGATCTCCCGGTGCAGGCCCCCGCCAGAACCGCTCCCCCTGCAATGCGAGGTCCGGCGGCCTATCTGCCGGGACATGACCGACCTCTTCCCCGATCTCGACGCCATCGACTTCACCCCGACCCGCCGTGCCGGCCTTGCCCGCCTGGCAGCCTTCAGAGCCCGCATGGGCCGCCCCTATGCCGAGCGCCGCAATCATGATCTTGGCCCCGGCAATCGCTCGAACGTCTCGGCGCTATCGCCCTGGGTCCGGTCGCGCACCTTGCTGGAGTCGGAGCTGGTGGTCGCCGCGCTGGAGCGCCACGCCCCTTCGACCGCCGACAAGTTCATTCAGGAAGTCTGCTGGCGCACCTATTTCAAGGGTTGGCTGGAACATCGCCCCGATGTCTGGACCCAGTACTGCGACAATCGCGACCGCATGCTGGATACCGTCGCCGCCGGTCGTGCGTTGGGGAGCAGCTATGAAGCCGCGATCGAGGGCAGAACCGGTCTCGAGGGGTTTGACGACTGGGCCAGGGAACTCGTGGAGACAGGCTATCTTCATAACCACGCCCGCATGTGGTTCGCCTCGATCTGGATCTTCACACTCGGCCTGCCCTGGGAACTGGGCGCGGACTTTTTCATCCACCACCTCATGGACGCCGATCCGGCCTCCAACACCTGTTCATGGCGCTGGGTTGGCGGCCTGCACACACCGGGCAAGACCTACCTGGCCCGGCGCAGCAATATCGAGACATACACCGGCGGCCGGTTCGCCCCGACTGGATTGGCAAGCGCAGCCCCCGCCCTCGCGGGGTCAAACCCGGACCCCGTCCCGCCCCTCCGGGGCGATCCCCTTCCCAAGGGTGACATCGCCGTCCTCCTGACCGAGGAGGACCTGCATGTCGAAACGCTCCCCCCGGCTGGCACGAGGGTGACAGCTCTGGCGGGCCTGTCCCTCACGGACGCGCGCTCACCGGGCGGCGCCGGCGCTGTCGCGCGGCATTTCCATGACGGCGTGCTGGCCGACGCTCTGGCGCGGGGCCGCACGCTCTGGTCGCTCGATGCCGCGCCGGTGCTGGGGCCCGATGCTGTGCATGACTGGGCAGGTTCGACCGGCTGCCAGACGATTGTCACCGGATACCCGCCGGTCGGCTGGGTCCGACCGCGCCTGGAGGCCCTGCGGGCGGAGCTTGCAGCGCAGGCGATCGAGCTACGCTTCCTGCAGCGTGAATGGGACCAGGCCTTCTGGCCGCATGCACGACGGGGGTTCTTCGGTCTGAAGAAAGCCATCCCGACGATGCTGGCCGGGCTTGGCGATCTGTCCTGAAGCGGCACGCGACGCAAGCCCGGATGACATCACTGCGCCGCTTGAACTCGCCATCGGGCCTGCGCGTCCGGTCGGCGAACCGGCCCGGACGCGGCTTTCCCTTGCTTCAATGCGCGCGAACATCGCCGGCTGGCGGCACACCGGTTTCGGGCTTGGTACCGGACAGCTGGGCCTGCAGGGCCGCTTCATCGGCCGCCGTCCACTCGATTGGTGTGAGCGGACGGGTCAGCGCCCGGGCAAGAACCTCGTTGACATCGGAAACCGGCACGATGGTCAGCCCCGAAAGCACCGTTTCGGGGATCTCCGTCAGGTCCTTCTCATTCTCGGCCGGGATCAGCACGGTGCGGATGCCGCCGCGCTTTGCCGCCAGGAGCTTCTCCTTCAGCCCGCCAATGGGCAGGACGCGCCCGCGCAGGGTGACCTCCCCGGTCATCGCGATTTCCCGGCTCACCGGATTGCCGGTCAGCAGCGAGACGATGGCCGTGGTCATGGCGATACCGGCCGACGGACCGTCCTTGGGCGTGGCCCCCTCGGGAACGTGGACGTGGATGTCGGTCGTCTGGAACACGGTCGGCCGGATGCCCAGCATCACCGCCCGCGAACGCACAAGGGAACTCGCTGCCTGGATCGATTCCTTCATCACATCGCGCAGGTTGCCGGTCACCTTCATGTTGCCGCGACCCGGCATCTGCACGGCCTCGATGGTCAGCAGGTCACCGCCGGTCTCGGTCCAGGCCAGCCCTGTCACGGCACCGATCTGGTCGGTCTCGTCGGCCAGGCCATAGCGGAACTTCCGCACACCGGCAAAATCAGCAAGGTTTTCGGGCGCCACCACGACCTGTTCAAGGCCTTCGGTCTGTGCGATCTGGCGCACCGCCTTGCGGGCGAGGCGGGCAATCTCGCGCTCGAGATTCCGCACACCGGCCTCGCGGGTGTAGTAGCGGACGAGATCGAGAATGGCCCCGTCGGTGACGATCCATTCCCCTTCGCCGAGGCCATGGTTCTCCATCACCTTCGGCAACAGGTGTCGCCTGGCGATTTCCAGCTTCTCTTCTTCCGTGTAGCCCGCGATCCGGATCACTTCCATCCGGTCGAGCAGGGGCTGGGGCATATTGAGTGAGTTCGCCGTCGTCACGAACATCACGTCGGAGAGATCGTAATCGACTTCGAGGTAATGGTCGTTGAACGTCGAATTCTGCTCCGGATCGAGCACCTCGAGCAGGGCCGAAGCCGGGTCGCCGCGATAATCCATCCCCATCTTGTCGATCTCGTCGAGCAGGAAGAGCGGATTACCCGATTTCGCCTTTTTCAGGGACTGGATGATCCGGCCCGGCATTGAGCCGATATAGGTCCGGCGGTGCCCGCGGATCTCGCTTTCATCGCGCACCCCGCCCAGCGAGACGCGCACGAATTCCCGCCCCGTCGCCTCGGCGATCGAACGGCCGAGCGACGTCTTGCCAACGCCCGGAGGGCCGACAAGGCAGAGAATGGGGCCCCGCATCTTCTCGGTCCGCTTGTTCACGGCGAGATATTCGAGAATTCGTTCCTTGACCTTCTCGAGCCCGTAATGGTCATCATCAAGCTGGGCCTCGGCCTTGTCGAGATCGATCGTGATCTCCTTGCGCTCGCCCCATGGCAGCGAGACCAGCCAGTCAAGATAATTGCGCACGACGGTGGATTCCGCCGACATCGGGCTCATCTGGCGCAGCTTCTTGAGCTCGCCCTCGGCCTTGGTGCGGGCTTCCTCACTGAGTTTGGTTTCGGCGATCTTCTGTTCCAGATCGGCCAGCTCGTCGCGTTCGCCGCCTTCACCTCCACCCTCGCCAAGCTCGCGCTGGATCGCCTTCATCTGCTCGTTGAGATAGTATTCCCGCTGGGTCTTCTCCATCTGCCGCTTGACGCGGTTCTTGATCTTCCGCTCCATCTGGAGCATGCCCATCTCGCCTTCCATCAGCGCAAAGACCTTTTCGAGACGGGCCTTGGCGTCGGCAAGTTCGAGCAATTCCTGCTTGTCCGACAGTTTGACCGAAAGCTGGGATGCCACGGCATCGGCGAGTTTTCCCGGCTCGGCGATCTGTGCAACGGTCGACACGCTTTCCGGCGGGATCTTGCGGTTCAGCTTCACATAGCTCTCGAACTGTTCCTGCACCGCGCGGATCAGCGCTTCCATGTCCTCGTCCACGGGAAGGGCGACGGCGATCTCGCGGGTATCGGCTTCGAAATAATCGCCCCGGTCATGCAGCCTCTCCAGCAGCGCCCGGGCCTTTCCTTCGACCAGGACCTTGACCGTCCCATCGGGCAGCTTGAGCAATTGCAGGATTGAGGCAACTGTCCCCACCTCATGGATATCGTCGGCCGTGGGGTCATCTGTGGAGGCGTCGCGCTGGGCCACGAGCATGATCTCGTTCTCGCCTTCCTCGACCATCTCGAGCGCGCGCACGGACTTGTCACGCCCCACGAAAAGCGGCGCAACCATGTCGGGAAACACGACAATATCGCGCAAGGGCAGCACTGGCAGGGATTTCAGTTCGGGCATTCATGCCTCCTTTGTCATTGACGCCATTCCGCTTGCGGCAATGGGCCATCCAGGCGTCCCGATCCGGGCCCGCCTCGTATGGTTGGGAATGTGTGGTTTGCCAGCAGCCGCTTCAAGCACTAACACGCCTGTCAAGCAGTTGCCGGCCCCTTGTCTTCCGCCTGCTGCGCGCCCATGCGCAGGGCGTGCCGGCGGCCGGCCCTGCAAGATCACCGGCGGCAACGGACCGCCCGGGCAACTCGCGTCCAGCCGACCCGCCATCACGATGTGTCGGGCAGCGTGATGTCTCCCCATGACAAGGATGGACCCCGCCCGATCACGGCGTGGAGATCGGGGCCAGAAACCCGACTCAGTCAGAGAGGACCCACGCAGGGCAGCTGCCACTGAACCGGGGCCGGCCCTAGCTGGCCGTGCTGGTCGCGGCCGCTTCGGCATGGACATACAGCGGTTCGGCCGTGCCTTCGACCACTTCGCCCTTGATCACCACTTCCGATATGCCGCGAAGGTTCGGCAACTCGAACATGGTATCCAGCAGGATTGCCTCCATGATCGAGCGGAGCCCGCGCGCACCGGTCTTGCGAATGATCGCCCTCTTCGCAACGGCCACAAGCGCATCATCGGTGAAAGTCAGCGTGACGTCCTCCATGTCGAACAGTCTCTGGTACTGCTTGAGGAGCGCGTTCTTCGGCTCGGTCAGGATCTTGATCAGGGCGTCCTCGTCGAGATCCTCGAGCGTTGCCAGCACAGGCAGGCGGCCAATGAATTCCGGGATCAGGCCATAGCTCTGGAGATCTTCCGGCTCGACGCTGCGCAGCACTTCGCCGGTCCCACGCTCATCGGCATCCTGGACCTCGGCGCCGAACCCGACGCGTGTGCCCTCGCCGCGACGGGCAATGATCTTCTCAAGGCCAGCAAAGGCGCCGCCGCAGATGAACAGGATATTGGTGGTATCGACCTGGAGGAATTCCTGCTGGGGATGCTTGCGCCCGCCCTGCGGTGGCACCGAGGCCACGGTCCCTTCCATGATCTTCAGCAGCGCCTGCTGCACGCCCTCACCGCTGACATCGCGGGTGATGGAGGGATTGTCGGACTTGCGCGAGATCTTGTCGATCTCATCGATGTAGACGATGCCGCGCTGCGCCCGCTCGACATTGTAGTCGGCCGCCTGGAGAAGCTTGAGGACGATGTTCTCCACATCCTCGCCAACATAGCCCGCCTCGGTCAGTGTCGTGGCATCGGCCATCGTGAACGGCACGTCGAGAATGCGGGCGAGGGTCTGCGCAAGCAGGGTCTTGCCGCAGCCGGTGGGGCCGATCAGCAGGATATTCGATTTTGCCAGTTCCACGCCGTCGGACTTCGCCGCGTGGGCAAGGCGCTTGTAGTGGTTGTGCACCGCGACCGACAGGATCCGCTTGGCATAGGTCTGGCCGATCACATAATCGTCAAGGACGTCGCAGATCTCCTGCGGCGTCGGCACACCCTCGCGGGTGCGGACCATGTTGCTCTTGTTCTCCTCACGGATGATGTCCATGCAGAGCTCAACGCATTCGTCGCAGATGAACACGGTCGGCCCGGCAATGAGTTTCTTCACCTCATGCTGGCTCTTTCCGCAGAAAGAACAGTAGAGCGTGTTCTTGGAATCGCCGCCATTGCCTTGCTTCGTCATACTCGCCTCACTGCCGGGGACGCTGTTATCACGTCCCGTTCTTCCGCTTCTGCTTCCGTGGCGATCGCAAATCGCCGACCTTGTGCCTGCGCCCCGATGTTACAAGGGACCGGGCTGTCTTGCATAGTCCGTGCCTTACGCCGCCTCGTCCTCGGTTCGCCGCTTGAATACCTTGTCCACGATCCCGAAAGCCTCCGCCTCCTCGGCCGTCAGGAACGTATCCCGATCGAGTTTGCGCTCAATCGTGGCGTAATCCTGGCTTGTATGGTCGACATAGATCTGGTTCAGGCGACGCTTCATGTCGATGATTTCCTCGGCATGGCGCTCGATATCGGTGGCCACGCCGCTATAGCCCCCGGACGGCTGGTGCAGCATGATGCGCGCATTCGGCAGGGCGATCCGATGTCCATGCGCCCCGGCGGCCAGAAGCAGTGACCCCATCGATGCGGCCTGGCCGATGCACACCGTCGCGACCGGGCACCGAATGTACTGCATCGTGTCGTAGATCGCCAGACCGGAGGTCACATACCCTCCCGGACTGTTGATATACATGGAGATTTCCTTCTTGGGATTCTCCGATTCAAGAAACAGGAGCTGCGAGGTCACAAGCGCGGCAGTGCCATCATCTATGGGGCCGGTGACGAAGATGATCCGCTCCTTGAGCAGGCGGGAAAAGATGTCGAAAGCACGCTCGCCACGGCTCGTCTGCTCCACGACCGTGGGGACGAGATTGATGGCAGTAGGATGAAACTCGGTCATGAAAATCCTGTCGGAAAGGACGCTTGTGATTGCCGGATACCCCGGCTGAATGACATATTTGGTGATGCGCGCATAGACGCAAGGGCTGAACGCCTGCCCCGCGCAGTCAACTGTGAACTGACACCGGCCACCCTAACAGCAAGTTTATGTGGTATCCACGCAACACATGACTAGGTTTAGGTCGATCAGCGGAGCAAAGCCATGGCAGGTCACCGGAAATTGAAGCGCGGCGGGTGGGCTGTGCTGCCTTTGCTGCTGGCAGCCCTGCCGGCGGGCGCGCAAGTGACCGGCGCCGACGACACACGTGTCTCGGGAGACCCTGGGGAGCCCCAACCGCAGGTGCAGGCGCCCGAAACCGGAGACAGTGACATCGTCCGCCTTCCCGGACGCGGCGAGGTCAAGGTCGAAAGCCCGCTGCTGTCCAGGAAGGACCGGCTTGCGCCGGGTGGTGGCCTGCTCGTGAGTTTCGATGCCAATGGCGACGGCGCCCTGTCTCCGGCGGAATTCGAGACCGGGCTGCGCACAGCCTTTGAAACCGCTGACAGCAACGGCAACGGCCAGCTTTCGGTCTTCGAACAGCTCGACTGGGCCGACAGCCTGCCGACCCGCGACGGGTCGCTGTCCAATCCGGTCCGGTTCGACCCCAATCTCGACCGGATGGTCAGCGATGACGAATTCTCCGCCGTCATCCGCAGCCTCGCCGCCCCCTACACGGATCCCGAAACGGGCATGCTGGACCTGGCGAAACTCAAACGCACGGAACCGGCCGACCGGCCGGACGACGAGGCTCGCGACGGGGAGGTCGGTCTGGGACAGGGCCGGGGGAGGGAGACAAGAATGCCGCGTCCGACCCGCTCCGCGCTGGACTGAATGCGCTCGAGTGAATATGCGGGCCGGCGGCTGGTCTTCGCGAGCCGCCGACCATCAGGTCACAGGTCCGGTCAGGTCCGGACCACGCCCTGAAGTCGTCCCGGGCGGAGGGCAGACCGATGGCCGCCGGGATACGCGCGACAATGAGGCCCAAGGGCACGCGCGGTAGGTATATCTGTCTCGGCGCCGCTTCAGTGGGCGCGGCGCAGCCACTCGCGCGCGGCCTTTTGGGCGTCGCGGATCTCGTCTTCGCTCATCTGTTCGGCCATTTCCTGACGCAGGAACCTGGCCTCTTCCACGCCGCGCGCAGCAGCGAGATTGAACCACTTGTGCGCTTCGACGAGATCCATGCCGACCCCTTCGCCGAGTGAATAGGCAAGGCCCGCCTGGTACAGCGCTTCCGGTTCGCAAGCGGGATCGAGCCCTGCACATGGCAGCTCCATGCTCATGTCTGCAAATGCCATAATCGTCTTTCCTTCAACACCCGCGTCCGGCCCGGCCGTCTTCGGCCATGTGTCCCGGACGCCACCCTGCCACCGGCCATCCGGTGACAGGCCAAACATGCCGCCACCAATTTTCTTTAAGGTTAACAAACCGGAATGGAGAACGCGCAAGTGTAAACTAACGGCGCGAAAATATTCATTCGACGGTCGGACAAACCGCGACAGCAGGGCCGTCATAGTCGCCTCGAGCCCCTCGCCTTTTGCCCGTGAGCGGCGTATGAAGCGGTTGTCATGCCGGAACTGTTCACACCCATTTCGTATCATGGCCATCGCGACCACCCGGAAGGGTTCGCCGATCTGGTCGGCCGCTCGTTCCGTGAGACGGGGTTTGCCGTGATCACAGACCACCCCGTCCCGCAATCGGTGATCGATCGCGCGCTGGCGGCGGCAAAGGCCTTCTTCGCCCTGCCCGACGAGGTGAAGCTGAAGTATGACGACAGTGCCCAGGGCGGCCAGCGCGGCTACACTGCCTTCGGCACCGAAAGCGCCAAGGGCCGGACAGAGGCCGATCTCAAGGAATTCTGGCATCGCGGGCGGGCCGCGCCGGTCGGCTATGAACTCGAGGCGCTGATGCGGCCCACCCCATCGGTTGCCGAGGTCGCTGATTTCGACACCGCCACGGCCGAGCTGTTCTACGCCCTGGACGAACTTGGCCTGGACATCCTTATGGCGGTTGCGCGTCATCTCGATCTCAAGCCGGACTGGTTCACCCCGCGTGTGGTCGATGGCAATTCCATTCTCAGGCTCCTGCACTACCCGCCGCAATCGGCCGGACAGCCCGAAGGCGCGGTGCGGGCCGGCGCGCATGAGGATATCAATGTCATCACCCTCCTGCTGGGAGCCGAGGAGGCCGGGCTCGAGGTGCGCCACCGGTCCGGGGACTGGCTTGCGGTCAACCCGCCGGCCGGCGCGATCGTCGTGAATGCGGGCGACATGCTGGACCGGCTGACCGGCGGGATACTGCCGTCAACCACCCACCGCGTCGTGAACCCGCCCCCCGAGCGGGCCGCCTTTCCGCGCTATTCCATGCCGTTCTTCCAGCATTTCTCGCCGGATGTCCTGATCGACCCCCTGCCCCAGTGCCTGGCCGAAGGCGGCACCCCCTATCCGCCGATCACCGCGCACGATTACCTCACGCAGCGGCTCGGGGAGATCGGACTGCTCAGGGACTGACCGTCCCACTTTCACCTGGCCGAGGGGGACCTGGCCAATCCACCCGCATCCACGACCAGCCGGCGGAAGCCGCGCAGGCCGAACCGTTTCATCCGCTCTTCCCCGCCGCCCGATTGCAGGACGAGACCGGGGCAGCGCGCATAAAGACGGGCAATGGCAATCCTGGCTTCGAGACGGGCAAGCTGCAGACCGAGGCAGAAATGGATGCCCGAGCCGAAGGCGATGTGCGGATTGGGAAAGCGGTCGAGCTGCAGGCTGTGCGGGTCGGCGAAGACCGCCGGGTCGCTATTGGCCGCGCCAAGGTGGGCAAGGATCAACTCGCCGCGCCGGAGCGACTGGCCCTGGAACACCGTGTCGCAGGCGACGAAACGCTGCTTCGTCGTCTGCACCGGGCTGCAATAGCGCAGCAGTTCCTCCACCGCTGGCCCAATGCGGCTGTCCGGATCGGCCAGCAGCCAGGCCTTCCGATCCGGATGGGTTTCGAGCGCATGCAGGCCGCCGGCGATGAGATGGGTGGTCGTCTCGTAGCCGGCCACCAGCAGGCTTGCGACCATGGCGATGAGCTCATCCTCGCTGAGCCGGTCGCCATCGGCTTCGGCAGCGACCAGCCCGGAGATCAGGCCTGGCCGCGGCGCCTGTCGGCTGGCCTCGATCTCAGTACGGATGTAGCGGACGAGGCGGCCGAGACCGCCCATCATGCGCACCATGCTGGCCGGGCCCGCGATTTCGGCAATCGCCCGGGTCCATTGCGCAAAGTCGGCGCGGTGTTCTTCGGGCAGGCCGAGCAGTTCGCTGATCACGTCAAGCGGCAGGAGGCGGGCATAGTCGGCGACGAGATCGACCGGCCCGGAACCGAATGCGTCGATGCGGCGGTCGGCCAGTTCAGCAATCGCCCCGGCCATCGCCGCGATGCCGCGCCGCTCGAAGGCGGCATTCACCAGTCGCCGCAGCCGGCCATGGTCGGGCTCGTCCTTCAGCAGCATGTTGTTCATCATCAGCCGGATCGGGCCCGGCATCCACCAGACGAAACGCTCGATACCGGGAACACCGGCATTCGTCCCCTCTGAGACAAAACCGACCTTGTCCTTCAGCATGGCTTCGGCAGCGGCATGGGTGGTCGTCAGCCAGGCCCGCCCGATGAACGGTACGCGAACCGGCACCACGGGCCCGGCCGCGCGCAACTCATCGAGCGCGGGGAACGGGTCGGCCAGCGCCGATATCGCCGCGATGTCCTGCCGGTAGGTGTGCCTGAGCGTCCGTGCCTGCATGGTACACCCTAACACTTCCCTGGCGCCGGTGCGAGAACCACAGCCCGCGCCGGGCAGCTCAATAGCTCTTGGGCAGGCCGAGGACGCGTTCGGAAATATAGTTGAGGATCATCTCGCGGCTGACCGGAGCGATGCGGGCGAGCATGGCCTCGCGCATGTAGCGCTCGACATGGTACTCCTTCGCATAGCCCATGCCGCCATGGGCCAGCACCGCCGACTCGCAGGCATTGAAACCGGCCTCGGCACCGAGATACTTCGCGGCATTGGCCTCTGCGCCACACTCCTCGCCGGCATCGAACAGGGCCGCAGCCTTGTAGGCGAGCAGCTCGGCGGCCTGCAGTTCCGCCCAGGCCTTCGCCAGCGGATGGGCAACGCCCTGATTCTGCCCGATCGGCCGGCCGAACACGATGCGCTCCTTGGCGTAGGTCGCCGCCCGCTCCAGCGCGGCATGGCCAAGCCCGACCGCCTCGACCGCGAACAGCACGCGTTCGGGATTGAGCCCCTCGATGAGGTATTTGAACCCCGCCCCCTCCTCGCCGATCAGATGCTCTTTCGGCACCTCGAGCCCGTCGATGAAGAGCGTGTTGCACTCGACCGCCTTGCGGCCCATTTTCGGGATCGGATTGGCCTCGATCTTCCCCCTGTCGAGATCGGTATAGAACAGCGACAGGCCGAGATAGGGCTTGGCGCACTGGTCCTTCGGCGTGGTGCGGGCGATGATCAGGATCTTGTCGGCCCGCTGAGCGCCGGTCGTCCAGATCTTCCGACCGTTGATGACGTAGCCGGTATTGGTCCGCTCGGCCCGGGTTTCCAGGCTGGACGTGTCGAGCCCCGAATTCGGTTCGGTGACCGCAAAGCACATCTTCTCCTCGCCGGAGATGATCTTCGGCAGGTTCTCGCGCTTCTGTTCGTCATTGCCGAACTTCTCGAGCGGTTTCGGCCCGAAAATGTTGAGATGGATGGCCGAGGCGCCAGAAAAGCCGGCGCCCGACCGGGTGACGGCCTGCATCACGATCGCCGCCTCGGTGAGCCCCAGCCCAGCCCCGCCATACGCCTCGGGAAAGGCGACACCGAGCCAGCCGCCTTCGGCCATGGCATCGCAGAAGGCTTCGGGCCATTTACCGGTCTCGTCGGTCTCGGCCCAGTATTCCTCGCCAAACTGGCTACAGGTCCGGGTCACGGCCTCATGGATGGCGCGCTGGTCTTCCGAGAGTGGGCTGATCTGGTGCATGGTTAGTGTCTCCTCGCCGGCGATTTAGGGCGAGGTATGGGCCGGCGTCCAGCGTCAGACCGGCGCAGGGGCGAAACGTGCCGGCGAAAAGACCGTGGCAAGGGCCGGCAGCGGGCCGGGCTTGAGGCACGCCGCGATGAGCCGTGCGGTGAGCGGCGACAAGAGAATTCCGTTCCGGTGATGTCCGCAGGCGAGCAGCACACCGGGCAGGCTGGCCGGCCCGATCAGGGGCGCATGGTCCGGCGTGCCGGGGCGGATGCCCGACCAGCTTTCCAGTGTCTCCCGCGCCGCGAGTGACGGCAGGAGCCGGCTGGCAGCCGCCTTGAGACCGGAAAGCGCATCGGCCTCGACGCGCCGGTCGGTGACCCCGCGCTCCGACGTGGCGCCGATTATCACCCGGTCATGGCGCGGGACGATATAGACACCGCGATGGCGAAGCGTATGGCGCGGTTCGAGATCGACATGGCCGGCGACCGACAGCATCTGCCCTTTCACCGGGCTGATCGCGGCAAGCTCGGGCAGCAGGTCGCCGAGCCGGATATCCCGGCCATCGCCCCGGACGCGCAGACCCGGCGATTGCCAGCCGGCGGCGATCACCACGCAATCATGGCCCGCCGCCTCGATCCGGCCATCGGCGAGGGTCAGCGGCGCCGGTTCCGCGACGCGCCGGACCGACGGATTTCTCTCGAGACGGTCAACCAGCGCGGTGACGACGGCGCGATTGTCCACCCGGCCGTCACTGGTGAGGGCAAGCCCCTCGCGCACCGGCTCGCCAAGGCCGGGCTCCCAGCGCAGGAGATCGGCCCGGCTGAGGCGGTCGACGGTCGCGCCACTGGCCGCGAGCGCGGCTGCCATGCGGTCAAGCTCGGCGGCGTCGCCATCCCCGGCGGCAAGGGCAATGCTACCCGTGCCGACGAAACGCAGCCCGCCCGGTGTGTCCGCCGCCAGCCATCGGCCCCATTCCGGCCAAAGGCGTTTCGATTCGAAACAGGCCGCCAGCAGGTCCGGATGGTGCCCGTCCCGACCTGCCGCCTCGAACGCCGGCGCCAGCATGCCGGCCGCCGCCCAGCTCGCCCCGCGGCCGGGTGTGCCCGGATCGAAGAGCGTGACCGAATGGCCCCATCCGGCCAGCTCGGCGGCAACGGACAGGCCGATGATCCCGGCGCCGGCAATGGCGATCCGGGCACCGGAGGAAGACAAGGGCGAAGCCATGGCGCCGACAATAGGAGCGAATTCCACCGCTGCAATCCGGAAACATGCGGAGGGCCTTGCCGGCCGGGCGCGCGCACGCAGCGGCAGCCAGAGCATTCGTGCCATGCTCAACCCGCATTCGGACATTCTGAGTACGCTTGAAAAGCCGTTCCACCATCATGCCAATGCCCGCACCATCCGGCGTTCGCTGCGGCGGCTGGATTTCGACTGGAACGAGATCTTCTCCTTCACCACCATCCGCAATCCATGGAAGCGGGCGGTCTCTTTCTGGCGGTATGGCGAAAGGAACCCGGCCTCGGTCTGGCATAAGCGGCGGAACGAGGCGGAGGGGTTCGACGCGTTTTGCGAGCTGATCCCGGCCGGGACCGCGGCGATCCGGTTCGCCGGCGATGGCGAACGCCTGCTGGTCAGCAGGATCATCCGGCTCGAAGATCTGGGTCGGGAGTATCCGAAGATTGCAAAGCAACTCGGCATCACGATCCCGGCGGGCAAGGCCAGCAAGGAAAGGGGAGAGAAAAACGAGGCCCTGCACACCAACAGCACCGAACCGGTTGACCATCGGCAATTCTTCTCGCCGCGCAGCCGGGCCCGTGTCGCCGCCCTGTTCGCTTCGGACATCGAACTTGGCGGCTACCGGTTTGATGACCGGTAAACCTCTTGCGGGGTCAGCCCGGATTTGGTCCTACCCGGTCAGATGCGCACGTTTGTGGCTGCGCCAGATGTAGAGGAAGGTCGCGGCGCAGCGGCGGTTGGGGAACACCATGCGCTTCTCGATAGCACCGCCTGGCCCGTACTGTGTGCGGACCATGATATCGGGCACGTCAAGCTCCGGCTCGACGGCATCCATGCCGCAAACAGCCTCGCGCCAGCGGGCGAAGGTGTCGATGGCCGAGTGCAGAAGCTTCTCTTCTGCTGGCTGGCCGAGGCCAACCGTGACAATTGTTTCTGTCATGCCCCACCTTGTTAATCTATTATCGTAACGTTAAGCGCGCCCCGACCTGCGGATCAAGACAGGACATGCCGATTCCTTGTCGCAGTGCAATAAACGTGCAGATCGCGGACTGCGACAGGACATCCCTTGCGAATTATTCTCAAAGGATTAAAGACAAAGGTCACAGGAGATATCCACATGATCGGTCAATTGTCCCTCACAGCGCGTATCCCGGGAGCGACCGCTGCCCTCCTTCTGGTCCTGGCCGGCTGTTCACCAGCGGGGCAGCCCCAGGGCAGCGATACGGTTCAGGAAAGCGGTGAGGCCCGGGAGAGTGCGGACACTGCGGCCACAGCGCAAGCGGTCGTGAATGTCTACAGCACCCGGCACTATGACAGCGACAAGCGGCTCTATGCCGCATTCGAAGCCGAGACCGGGATCGAGGTGCGGGTCCGGGAGGCCGGCGCAGCGCAATTGCTCGAGACAATGACGGCAGAGGGCGAGCAGAGCCCGGCCGATGTCATCCTCGCCGCCGATGCCGGCACGCTGTGGCGGTTCCGGGACCGGGGACTTACACAGCCGATCGGCTCGACCGCCGCCGAGGCAGCCGTTCCCGAAACGCTGCGCGATCCCGAAGGTCACTGGATCGGCCTCGCAATGCGCTACCGGGTGATCGCCTATGACCCGGAACGCCACAGCGCGGAAGATGTCGACGAGATGTCCGATCTTGCCGGCGACCGGTTTGATGGCGAGCTCTGCGTGCGGTCCAGCTCGAACATCTACAATCTCTCGCTCATGGCCGAACTGATCGCCCGCTCGGACGCCGAAACGGCCGGTGCCTGGGCCCGGGAAGTCGCCGGAAATTTCGCCCGCGATCCGCAGGGGGGCGATACCGCACAGATCGAGGCGATTGCGGCGGGCGCCTGCTCGGCAGCGATCGTGAACCATTATTACTGGGTGCGCCTTGCCGAAAGCGGCAGCGAGGCCGACCGTGCAGCGGCAGCAGCGACGAAACTGTCCTTTGCCGATGCCGGCGCTGGCGTCCACCGCAACGTCACCGGGATCGCCATGGCCGCCAATGCGCCCCACCCGGCCAATGCCCGTGCGCTTGTCGATTACCTCCTCACCCCGGATGGCCAGGCCATGCTGGTGATGGAGACGAAGGAATTCCCGGTGGTCGCGAACGCCGCGCTGCCCGAGGGGCTCAACGGTCTCGCACCGGGCGCCGAGAGCGACCTGCCACTGGACCGCCTTGGCGAGCACCAGGCCGAGGCCCAGCGCCTCTACGACCTCGCCGGCTGGAACTAGTTGGGCCCGTCCGGCACTCCGGACATGAGGGGCGGGCCGGCCGGCGCGCGCCTCGTGGTCGTGCCCGGGGTCGGCCCGGTGTCGCTGGCCGAC
This sequence comes from uncultured Hyphomonadaceae bacterium, assembly GCA_964506685.1. Taxonomy (GTDB): domain Bacteria; phylum Pseudomonadota; class Alphaproteobacteria; order Caulobacterales; family Hyphomonadaceae; genus UBA5336. The sequence goes on from CAZDMQ010000003.1 coordinate 25,729, forward strand.
GGGCCGCCGATGGTCGTGGCCATCCTCGTCGGCGCGCCGCTTGTCGCCGCGCTCTCCATGGGCCTGTTTGCCGGCGCCGGCGAAACCTGGACGCACGTGCTGAACACCCGGCTCGGCACCTATACACTGACGACCGTATTCGTCCTTGCGCTGACCGGTGGCCTGATCCTCGCCCTGGCGGTGCCGCTGGCCTGGCTGGTCACCATGCACCAGTTTCCCGGACGCGGCCTGTTCGAGTGGCTGCTGATCCTGCCGCTGGCCGCGCCCGGCTACGTGCTCGCCTTCGCCTATGCCGATGTCCTCGGCGTGGCGGGGCCGGTGCAGGCAAGCCTCAGGCAGGCCACCGGCTGGGGTGCACGCGACTACTGGTTCCCCGACATCTATTCCGCGCCCGGTCTCGCCTTCGTGCTCGCCCTGTCGCTCTATCCCTATGTCTACCTCACGGCGCGGCAGGCCTTCGTCACCACCTCGATCTGCACCCTCGACGCCGCCCGCACGCTCGGCGCGGGCCCCGTTGCCGCCTTCCGTTCGGTCGCGCTGCCGGCAGCCCGGCCGGCGATCGTGGCGGGACTGGCGCTCGCTCTGATGGAAGCGGCAGCTGATTATGGCGCGGCAGACTTTCTCGGCGTGCAGACGCTCACCGTCGGGGTCTTCCGCGCCTGGGCCAGCCATGGCGAGGCCGGCGTCGCCGCCCGGCTATCGCTGATCCTGTTCACCCTTGCCCTCACCCTGCGCTGGCTGGAACGCCAGCAGAGAGGCGCCGCCGGAAGCGAGGCGACCTCGAAGCGCTGGCAGGTCCTCACCCGCACCCCGCTGACCGGACTGGCCGGTTGGGGCGCAGCGGCTGCCTGTGCATCGGTTTTCGCCCTCGGCTTTCTCGTTCCGGTGATCCGGCTGGTCTGGCTGGCCCTGCAAACCGGTGAGGCAACCGCCAGCCTTGGCGAAGCCCTGCGCAACTCCCTCCTGCTCGCCGCGCTCGGGGCCGCGCTCGCCTTCCTGGCCGCCCTGGCCATTGCCCTCAGCAGCCGGCGGGGACAACTCGGCGCGAGACTCGCCCAGGCCGCAGCCAGCGGCGGTTACACCGTTCCCGGCGCCGTTCTCGCCCTTGGCGGAATCCTGGTTCTGAGCCAGCTGTCGATCGCCGTCAGCGGGGTTGCCGCGACCCTCGTCCTGCTCTGGGTCTATGTCGCGCGGTTCACCGCCGCCGGCGCCCAGCCCATGGCCGCCGCCCTGGCCCGGGCACCGGCATCCATGGACCAGGCCGCGCGGGCGCTCGGGGCCGGCCCACTGCGCCGGCTCCTCCGGGTCGACCTGCCGGTGGCGCTGTCGGGAGCGCTGGTCGGGGCCCTGTTCCTGTTCGTCGAGATCCTGAAGGAACTCCCCGCCACCCTGATGCTGCGACCGTTCAACTGGGACACACTGGCGGTGCGGGCCTATGCCTATGCCTCCGACGAGCGGCTGGCTGCCGCCGCCCTGCCCTGTCTGCTGATCACCGCGGCCGGGCTCGGACCGGTCATCTACCTGTCCCACCGGCTTGCCCGTGCCCGCCCCGGTATGGCGCCAGCCCCCGGGCAGGGGCCGCCGGCGTGACCTGCGCACTGATTGCAGACCGGGTGAGCAAGTCCTACGGCGGCACTGCGGTGGTGAAGCAGGCCTCGCTACGGCTCGAGCCGGGCCTGCTGACCGCATTGCTGGGACCGTCAGGGGCCGGCAAGTCGACACTGTTGCGCATTCTTGCCGGGCTCGAACCGCTGGATGACGGGGAGGTCCGGATCGGCGACCGTGTGCTGTCGTCGCCGCGCCGGCTGGTCCCCGCCGAGCAGCGACACACCGGCCTGATCTTCCAGGACTACGCCCTCTTCCCCCACATGACCGCGCTCGAGAACGTCATGTTCGGTCTCTCCGCCCTCCCCAGGACCGACGCTCGCACGCGTGCGGCTGGCTGGCTCGACCGGCTGTCGCTGACCGCACGCGCCCACGCCTATCCGCACCAGTTGTCCGGTGGCGAGCAACAGCGCGTCGCGATTGCCCGCGCCCTGGCACCTGAACCCGATGCCATTCTCATGGACGAACCCTTTTCCGGTCTCGACCCGGCCCTTGAGGCCGGGGTCCGCGCAGCATCCCTGCGCGCGCTTGCCGAAGCGGGCCGGCCTGCCCTGCTGGTCACCCATGATCCTGTCGCCGCCATGGCCATGGCCGACCGTCTGGCGGTGATGCGCGCCGGCCGCATCCTGCAGGTCGGCGCACCCGAGGAAGTCTATCGCGCGCCGGTCGATCTCGATGTCGCCCGGGCGCTGGGACCGGTGCAGGTGGTTAGGCCCGCCGATTGCCCCCCGGCGCTGCTCGACGGGCTCGGCCTGCCCGAAGAGCCGGTCCTGCTGGGCCTGCGCGAGGAAGCGGTCCGGATCGTCGCCAATGGCCCGGTCCATGCGCAGGTCCGCCGGGTGGCGTTTCTCGGGCCCCTGCGCCGCACCGAGTTGCACCTCAAAGGACCGAACGGCCCGCTGGACCTGGCCGCCACCGAGCCTGCCTCCAGCCCTGCACCGGTCATCGGCGAAACGGTCGGCGTGCAGATCCAGCCTCAGGGCCGGTTCATCTTCCCCATGCCAGAGGATGAAGTTACTGATCATCCGGCCTGATCACGCATGTGTCACGCCCCTCGCCAATCCGCAGCCGGGGACCTATTCTTCCCCATATCCCGCGTCGAACCGCCAGCAATCGGAGCCACCTGCCATGAACCGGCCCGCCCCCTCCCGCCCAGCGGCATTCCGCGCGCTCCTCCCCGTCGTGTTCGGCCTGCTTGTGCTGCTGCTCGGCACCGCCCTGCCCGCCCGGGCACAGTCCATCATTCGCGATACCGAGATCGAGGAGACCTTGCGGGAATGGACCGACCCGATCCTCGAGGTCGCCGGGCTGGACCCTGCTAATGTCGATCTCTACATCATCAACGACCCGTCGCTGAACGCCTTCGTTGCGGGTGGGCAGAATATCCACATCAATACAGGCCTGCTGATTGCTGCGGAGACCCCGGGCCAGATCCTCGGCGTGATCGGCCATGAAACCTGCCACATCGCCTGCGGTCACTCGGTCAGCCGGGCCCGCGCTGCCGAAGTGGCGAGCCGCCCGGCGCTCGTCTCCATAGGTCTGGGCATTCTCGCCCTGGCCGCCGGCGCCGGCGACGCCGGTGTCGCCCTGATGGCCAGCTCGCAGCAGTTCGCCGCGCTCAATTTCTTCAAGCACACCCGTTCCGAGGAAGCGACCGCAGACGCCGCCGCGGTGTCCTATCTCGAGGAACTCGGTCTGTCACCGTCGGGCCTGGTCGAATTCTTCGAGAACTACCGCTACCAGGAAGTGCTGTCGGACCAGCGCCGGGACCCCTATTTCCGTGCTCACCCCCTCGCCGCCGACCGGATCCGCACGACGCGCCAGCTCGCCGAAGACACCGGCCTCATGGACAAGCCCTTCGACGCCCGCACCGTGCGCCAGTACGAGATGATGCGGGCCAAGCTGATCGGCTTTCTCGAACCGCTTGCCGTCGTGAACCGGCACTATGCGCCCGATGACAACAGCCTGCCCGCGCGGTACGCCCGCGCGATCGCAGCCATGCAGGCCGGCGACGTGACGGCCTCCATCCGCGAGATCGATGCCCTGATCGACGCCGAACCGGACAATCCATACTTCCACGAACTCAAGGGCCAGACACTGTTTGAAAGCGGCAAGGTCGAAGCCTCCATAGCGCCCTATGAGCAGGCGAATGCCCTCAAGCCGGACCAGCCCCTGCTGCAGATCGGCCTTGCCCAGTCGCTCAACCAGCGCGGTGGCAAGGGGGATCTCGAACGCGCCGAAGCCCTGCTCAAGTCCGCCCTCCTCGCCGAGCCGCGCAATGCCTTTGCCTGGCGGGAACTCTCGATCGCGCTCCACCGCATGGGCCGCGACGGCGAGGCCGATGTTGCCTATGCCGAAGCCGCGCTGAATATCGGCAACTATCCCGATGCGAACATCTTCGCCTCGCGCGCCATCACCAAGCTGGAGCGCGGCACGCCGATGCATCTCAAGGCCCTCGACATCGTGAACCAGACCGATCCGCGCCTGCCCGAGAATGCGCCTTATTATCGCCGCCCTACACGCTGATGTGATGCCTGTCGGACAGGTCTTTTTCCTGTCAGGGGGCTTCGGGACGGACAAAATCAGGCTAGAGAGCTGCCATCGGCAGAACACCCAATCGGAGGCCCCCATGCGCCAGACCCTTTTCCTCGCTGCCAGCGCCGGCGTGCTCGCCCTCGGCGCCTGTGCCGAAGGCACTGCCGAGGCCGACACCTCTGACCGTGCGGCGATAGAGCAGATCGTGCGCGAATACATCCTCGAGAATCCCGAAATCATCGAGGAAGCGCTGGTCAAGCTCGGCGAGAAGCAGAAGGCCGAGGAAGCGGCTGCCCAGCAGGCCGCCATCACCGAGAACAGGGCGGCGCTGTTCGGCAACGATAGCGATTACTTCATCGGGCCGGCCGATGCCCCGGTCACCGTCGTGGAGTTCTTCGATTATCGCTGCGGCTTCTGCAAGCGCTCGCTCGACTATGTCAGCGCCCTGCCGGACGTGCATGACGACAAGGTCCGGGTCGTGTTCAAGGAGCTTCCCATCCTGTCACCGCAGAGCCGGACCGCCGCGCTGGCCGCGCTTGCTGCCGGTCGGCAGGGCAGGTATTTCGACATGCATGCCGCGCTGATGGAATCGAACACCCAGCTGTCGGACGGCGACATTGACGCGATCGCTCGCGAGGCCGGCGTCGATGTTGCGAAGATGCGCGCAGACATGAAATCCGAGTCGGTGCAGAAGCAGCTCGCCGAGTCCCAGGCGCTGGCCCGCTCGCTCGGCATATCGGGCACACCGGCCTTCATCATCGGTGACGATCTTGTCCCCGGCGCCAACACGCCGCAGATCACGGCGCTGATCAAGGCGGCCCTGGCCGAGGGCTGAACCGGCCGGCCGACCCGACGGATCAGGTCGGAGTCCGATCCGCCAGGCGGTCAGATCAGCCCCGCCAGCGGCGAGCTCGGATCGGCATAGCGCTTGCGGCCCATGCGGCCGGCGAGGTAGGCCTCGCGGCCGGCAATCACGGCGTGGCGCATGGCGCGCGCCATGCCGATCGGGTCCTTCGCCTCGGCAATCGCGGTGTTCATAAGCACGCCGTCGCAGCCGAGTTCCATCGCGATGGCCGCATCCGAGGCGGTGCCGACGCCGGCATCGACAATCACCGGCACCCGCGCCTGCTCGACGATCAGACGGATGTTCAGCGGGTTCCGGATGCCCAGGCCGGAGCCGATGAGCGAGCCGAGCGGCATGATCGCACAGCAGCCGGCATCCTCCAGCTTGCGGGCATAGACCGGATCGTCCGAACAGTAGACCATCACCTCGAAGCCCTCGGCGATGAGATCCTTCGCAGCCTTCAGCGTCTCTTCCATGTCGGGATAGAGCGTCTTCTGATCGGCGAGGACTTCGAGTTTCACAAGCCCCCAGCCGCCCGCCTCGCGGGCCAGCCGCAGGGTGCGCACGGCCTCGTCAGCGGTGTAGCAGCCTGCCGTGTTGGGCAGGTAGGTGTAGCGCTCCGGCGAGACATGGTCCTGCAGCCGGTCCTCGTCGGGATTGGAAAGGTTTACCCGGCGCAGGGCCACGGTGACCATTTCAGCGCCGGCCGCCTCCGCGGCAGCAGCATTCTGGGCGTAGGAGGCGTATTTGCCGGTCCCGATGATGAGGCGGGAGCCGAAACGGCGCCCGGCGATGATGAGCGGATCGGTAGTGTCGGTCATGGCTGCAGACATAGACCGAACGACGCAGCGGGTCACGCCCTGCTGCGTCGCTGTGATGGGGGCGCGGCTGAATGCGCAAGATGGCAGAAGTGCGCCGGCAGTGGACGGCAGAGTGAGTTCTTCAACGGCTGCGTCCGCCAGCAAAGACGACACGCTGCCCCGCGCGCCTCCCCCTCCCCACGGGAGGGGGAGGCGCGTTGGGTGACATTTGGGCATGGAACCGCCACGGTGGAACGATTTGCAAGCGGCTGCTAACGGCCAACTCCAGCCCTCGCGCGCCCCCACGCCGGCCCTTACCCCCCGCCGACGAACTGCACCACTTCCAACTCGTCGCCATCCTCGAGCACGGTCTCGCCATGGGCCGATTTCGGGACAATCTCGCGGTTGCGCTCGATGGCGATGCCGCGGGGATCGCCAGACAGGGTCGCGACAAGCTCTGCGAGACGCGTTCCCGGCGCAATCGAGCGCGGTTCGCCGTTCAGTGTAATCGTGATCATTTGGCCAGAATGCCGAAAATGCGGGCCCCTTGGCAAGATGCGATGCAACCTTGCAAGGCGAAGGCTTGCCAGCGCGTCCGTTCCGTCCCAAGGAATGAGCCGATATGACCAAGCCGATCCATGTGCTGAACGGGCCCAACCTCAACCTTCTCGGGGAGCGCGAGCCTGAAATCTATGGCCGCGAGACGCTTGCCGATATTGCGGCACGCCTTACAGCCGCCGCACGCCCGCCCGGGGTCGAGATGCGCCAGACCAATCATGAGGGCGTGCTGATCGACTGGCTGCAGGAGGCACGGACCTCCTCCGCCGCCGTCATCCTCAATCCCGGCGCCTATACCCATACCTCGATTGCCCTGCACGATGCCCTGAAGGGGTTTCCCGTTCCGGTCATCGAAGTGCATATCTCCAACCCGGCCGCGCGCGAGCCCTTCCGCCATGTCAGCCATGTTGCCCCGGCTGCAACCGGCACAATCGCCGGACTTGGTACGCTGGGCTATGATCTGGCGCTGGCCGCCTGCTACACCCTGATCGACAAAGGATCTTCCTGATGGCTTCGAGCAGCAAGACGCAACTGGACACCGCACTCGTTCGTGAACTCGCCAGCATCCTTCGCGAAGCCGATCTCGGCGAACTGGAAGTCGAGCATGAGGGGACGCGGGTGCGCGTCACCAAGCATTCCCCCCTGGCCGCCACCCCGGCCCTGCCCGCGCAAATGGTCGCCCTGCCGTCCGACCCCGCCCCGCCGGCCACCGCTTTTCCCGGGGCGGGTGCAGGTGCCGCTTCCGCGGCAGCCGCCGCTGCCGACGCGGCGAAGGATGCGGTGACCTCGCCCATGGTCGGCACGGCCTATCTCGCCGCCGAGCCCGGCTCGCCCCCCTTCGTCAAGGTCGGCGACAAGGTGGAGAAGGGACAGACCCTCATGCTGGTCGAAGCCATGAAGACGTTCAACGCTGTTGAAGCCCCCCATGCCGGGACAGTCCGGGAGATCCTCGTCTCCGATGCCCAGCCGGTGGAATACGGCGAACCCCTGATGGTCATCGGCTAGGCGCATGGCGGACATGATCGAGAAAGTCCTCATCGCGAACCGGGGCGAGATCGCCCTGCGCATCCACCGGGCCTGCAAGGAAATGGGCCTGATGACCGTGGCCGTGCATTCCGAGGCCGACCGTGACGCCATGGCTGTCCGGCTCGCCGATGAGAGCGTGTGCATCGGCCCGCCCCCCTCTGCACTCTCTTATCTCAAGAAGTCGCAGATCATCGCCGCCGCCGAGATCACCGGCGCCGACGCGATCCATCCGGGATACGGCTTTCTGTCCGAGAACGCCCAGTTCGCCGAGATGGTCGAGGCGCACGGGCTGAAGTTCATCGGTCCGACGGCCGAGCATATCCGCATGATGGGCGACAAGATCACGGCCAAGCAGACCATGATCGCGGCAGGCGTGCCCTGCGTGCCCGGCTCGGACGGCGCGGTCGACTCCGTCAGCGCAGCAAAGAAGGCCGCGCGCAAGATCGGTTACCCGGTGTTGGTCAAGGCCTCCTCCGGCGGCGGCGGACGCGGCATGAAGATCGCCCGCACGGAGAAGGATCTCGAGACCGCCTTCCGGACAGCACGCACCGAAGCCAAGTCGGCCTTTGGTGATGACGCCGTCTACCTCGAGAAATTCCTCGAAGGCCCGCGCCACATCGAGATCCAGGTCATCGCCGACACCCATGGAAATGTCTGCCACCTGTGGGAGCGTGACTGCTCGATCCAGCGGCGCAACCAGAAACTCTTCGAGGAAGCCCCCTCCCCGGCCCTCAACCAGGCCCAGCGCGAGGACATCGGCGCCATCGTCAGGCGCGCGATGCAGACGCTCGGCTATCGTGGCGCCGGCACGATCGAGTTCCTGTATGAAGACGGGCACTTCTTCTTCATCGAGATGAACACCCGGATCCAGGTCGAACACCCGGTGACGGAAATGATCACCGGCATCGACCTCGTGCGCGAGCAGATCCGGATCGCCGATGGCCTGAAACTCTCCTTTACACAGGAGGAGGTGATGCTGCTCGGCCATGCCATCGAATGCCGGATCAATGCCGAGCATCCGCGGACCTTCGTGCCGAGCCCGGGCACCATTACCGGCTTCCATGCGCCGGGCGGACTGGATGTGCGCCTCGACAGCTCGGCCTATGCCGGATACCGCATCCCCCCCTATTATGACAGTCTCATCGGCAAGCTGATCGTGCATGGACGCACCCGCAGGGAATGCCTCATGCGCTTGCGGCGGGCCCTGCAGGAAATGGTCGTGGACGGGGTCGACACCACGCTCGGGCTGCACCGTGCGTTGGTCGAGGAACAGGACATTCTCGACGGCAACTACAATATCCACTGGCTGGAAAGGTATCTCGAAAAAGACGCAGGAGAGACATGAGCCAGAGGTTCAGAACCGAAGACCTCCTGCAATGCTATCGCCGTGGCGTCTTCCCCATGGCCGACAGCGCCACCGACAAGGAGCTTTTCCTCGTCGATCCCGACCGGCGGGGCATCATGCCCCTCGACGGTTTTCATGTCCCAAAGCGCCTTGCCCGGTCAGTCCGGCAGGCTCCGTACACTCTGAGCCTGGACCAGGCCTTCGCCCGGGTGATCGAAGGCTGCGCCGCACCGGCTCCGGGTCGACTGAGCACCTGGATCAATCCCGTCATCCACAATCTCTACGGACGGCTGCACCGCGAAGGCCATGCCCATTCCGTCGAAGCCTGGGAGGACGGGCAACTTGTGGGAGGGCTTTACGGTGTGTCGCTGGGCGGCGCCTTCTTCGGCGAGAGCATGTTCTCGCGGGCGCGCGATGCCTCGAAGATCTGCCTTGTCCACCTCGTCGCGCGGCTGATCCGGCAGGGATACAGGCTGCTCGACGCGCAGTTTCACAACCCGCACCTCGACCAGTTCGGCCTCATCGAGGTCGACCGGGGCCGGTTCCGCGCCATGCTCGCCGATGCGTTGGAGATCGATGCACAATTCGCCGAGTCCGAACCGGTCGAGAGTGGCGCCGATGCGCTCGCCATCATTGCGGCCCATCGCTCTCCGGCAAGCGGAGCGCGCTAAAGTATCCGTCCTGGTCAGGCGACGTGGGCACCGGTTCCCCGTCCGGAAGCGCGTCAAGACCAGGACGTGAAGCGGCGCGCTGATTGAGTTCGAGAACGCGCCGCTTCAGCGCATCTCCGTCGCCTCTGAACGAGATGACGATGCGCCAGGATCGACCTCCGGCGTCTCGCACTCGATCACCCACACATCATAGACCGGATGCTCAAGCGCGCTGAGCCCCGGCGAAGAGGCAAACATCCAGCCCGAGAAGAGCGGCTCGGCCGTTGCGCCGCCGCCCGCGGGCGCTGCATCGACCTGCTCTCCGGTGGCCGGCTCGGCCGGTCGGATCTGCAGGAAGGCGGCGCTTTCCGGCGGCAGTTCGGGCGGTGTCTGGTAGCACACGCTGAGCGAGACTTCGAGCGCGCCGAATTCGACGGGCTGGTCGACGAACACCTCGATATCGGTGGACCGCCCGGTGATCTTGTCCAGCGCCCGCAGGATCGCCCTGTCCTTCTGCAGCCAGGACGCCTCGGCAGTGGCGCCGGCGCCACCGAGCGCGGCCACCGCAAGGACAAGAAACCAGGCGCGCATTCCCGCTACTCCGGATAACCGCCAGCGTCGCCACCCTGCGCAGACCGGGTATCACCGCCGGAGCCGGACGTATCGCCTGAACCACTGGCAAAGGACGCAAACAGGGTCAGCAGGTCGACGCTGCCGCGCGTGTAAAGGATCTCGCCCGACCCATCCGTCGCCACGTAATCCAAGCTCCCGCCGGGCTCCAGCGCGACATAGGCGCCGCCGAGGAGGCCATCTGTCGAAATCCGCGCATCGGTATCATCGGGAAGCAGTGCCTCCTCGTCGATCGACAGCGTGACCACGGCCTCATAGCGCTCGAAATCGGTCTCGATGTTCTGCACCACGCCGATCTTGACCCCGGCAAGGCGCACGTCCGACCCGCGCGATATGCCCGAGACATTGTTGAACCGGGCCGTCACCTCATAGCGATCGCCTCCGGTCCTTGCATCGGCTCCATTGGCGAGGGCGAACCAGAGGAAGAACAGGGCGACCAGGAGGACCACGGCGCCAAGTGCGGTTTCAACAAGCGATTCACGCATCGGGCGACCACGCTTCATAGTCGGCATAGGTTTCCTGGCGCTCGCCCTTCGCCTTAAGCGAGCCCTTCGGCCGCCCGGCATAGATCGTGCCCGTCATGTTCGGCTTGTGCTCAAGCTCGAACGGCTTGCGCGGAAGCGGGGACTCGGTCGGCGGCGCGTCAAAGGTGTGGTGCAGCCAGCCATGCCATTCGGGCGGCACCTTGGAGGGTTCGGCAAGGCCCCTGTAGATCACATAGCGGCGCTGGTAGCGCTTCGAGCCCATGGAGGTCGCCGTGTCCTCGTAGTATTTGTTGCCGTACGAGTCCTCGCCAACAAATCTCGAGCGGCGGCGAATGTCGAAGAGCGCGCCGAGGGTTGCGCCATTCCACCAGGTGAAGAGCTTTTCGATCATGCCAGGTACGATCCCCGCGAGAGTTCGGCACGGCGCCGAGGCGGCCTTGTTCGTCCTGCTTGTAGGATCGTTCCGGCGGCTCTGGCAAGGGACTGCACTGCCCACGCTGCAGCTCGGGCGAATCACGTTTCAGTGCACGCACCAGGGCGACTTGATCCTGCACGCGAAGCCCAGCACTTTCAGGTGCCTGAATTGAGGAGGCCTGCCATCATGTCGCAAGAGACCTCGACCGGCGCCGGGGACACCGATCGGACCCTTCACGCCCTGGCCGACCTGCCGGCCAGGGTCCTGCGGGCCGGGACGGCCGATGCCATAACCGGTGCCAGCCATGCCCTGTCGCGCCAGCATCTAGAAAGCGCTGCCCGCCGCACCATCGCCGAGCAACTCGAAAGCCTTGGCGATGCGCCGCGCAATGATGATCTGGCCTATGCACTCGCCGATGGCGTGCCCGAAGCGATGATCGAGGAAGCGCTGCGGCTGCCCGAGCGCCTGCCTGCCGTGGCGGCCATGTTCCGCGCCTCAGCCAATGATGCGGCGGCCGCGACGCTCGCCCTGTCGGTCCCGCTCGCACTCGCGCTCGGCACCGGACGCTCGGCGACGCGCACCTTCCTCGAAAACGGTGGCAGCGTGCATCTCGCCAACGGCGACCTGTTGCCCGGCGACGGGCCGGCTGCGGTCATCGACCTTTCGGACGAGACCGGCCCCGACGGCGTTTCCGGGCAATTGCTGGACCGGGCGCGGGATGCGGCCGAACGGGTCGGGCCCGGCGGGCACCTGCTGGTAACCGGGCTGGGCGCGGCCATTCTCGGCGCGGGGCACGATTATGACAGCGATGCGGGCCGGAAACTTGCCGCCGGCCTGTTGGCGCTGCTCCGCCATGCGGCCACCGGACAGGCCCTCAGCCGTGCCCAGGCCGCCCCGCTCGGCCTGTCAGCACGCCGGGCCAGTCCCAAGGACGGACCGGGCCTGCTCATCGTGCCGTTGCGCGGCGACACGGCCGAGAGCGCCGGACTTGCCCCGCTTTCGAACCTCGTGGTCGAAAGTGAAACCGGCGCCCGGATCGCCCGCTGCCTGCAGCGGGCCCTGGGCGAACATGCGCCGGGCACCCTCTCCGCCCTCGAGCGCCAGTTCGCCGCGCACGCTTCGCTCAACATCACGCCGGAAATTTCGGAGGCCCGCCTCATCGCCCGCGGCTTCTCCCCGCTCGGGGTGGAGCGCGTCGGTGCCGCATTGGCAGAGGGGCTGAGCCTTGATGCTGCCTTTTCGCGCTGGGTGGTTGGCGACGACGTCATCGCCAATGATCTCAGGCTCACCCCCGACGCCTTCGACACCGACGGCCATGCCCTGCTGTCCGCCATCGGCTTTGCCCGCCGCGATATCCTGGCCGCCGAGAAGGCTTTCGAGGGACGCAGCGAACTTGCCGCCCGTGCCGCGCTCGCCGAGGCCGGCTTCACCGCCGCGCCCGGTCTCGCCGCCCAGTTCGCCATGGCCGATGTGCTCGCCCCCTTCCTTGCCAGCCCGCCCGTGCTCGACCTGCCTGCAGATGCCCTCGACCAGTTGCCGGGTGATTTCGCCCATGCCGCCCGCCTCGTCGGCAGCCGGGCCGATGCCAGCCGCACCGTGCACGCCCGCCTCGAGGCCGCTCGCGCCATCGCCGCCGAGCGCTACGGGATCGGTCTCGACCCTGACCTGCCGGCCGATCCGTCCACCGGTTCCGTCGATGACGCGGCGACCGCCCCGGATGTCAGCGCGGCGACCGCTGGCGAGCGGCGGCGCCTGCCCGATCGCCGCAAGGGCTACATCCAGAAGGCCGCGGTGGGCGGTCACAAGGTCTACCTGCACACCGGCGAATTCGATGACGGGTCCCTGGGCGAGATCTTCCTCGACATGCACAAGGAAGGCGCCGCCTTCCGGTCGCTGATGAACAATTTCGCCATCGCCATCTCCATCGGCCTGCAATACGGCGTGCCGCTGGAGGAGTTCGTCGACGCCTTCGTCTACACCCGCTTCGAGCCGGCCGGCGAGGTGACCGGCAATGACCGGATCGCCAGGGCGACCTCGATCCTCGATTACATCTTCCGCGAACTGGCCGTGTCCTATCTTGGCCGGGCAGACCTCGCCGAACTTGGCGATGCCAGCCACGACGGGCTCGGTCGGGGGGTGCGCGACGGCATCGCCGATCCCCTGCAGGGCCAGCCCCTCACGGGCGAGGCGGCGCAGCTCATCTCCCGCGGCTTCTCGCGCGGCCAGCTGCCGGACAACATCGTCATCCTCGACCGGCGCCGCCCTGCTCCGGACGAAGCTGCGGAGAACCCGGGCGGCCCGCCGCCGGGCCAGGCCATTGCCAATGCCATGGGTGAGGAGGAGCCCGCCTATCTCGGCCAGCCCTGCCCCGGTTGCGGCAATCACACGCTGGTCTCGCTGGACAATACCGGCACGCTGCACTGCGACACCTGCGGGGAGCAGACAGCCCAGGGCCACTGACCCTGCCAGCCCCGTCCCGTGTCCGTCAGGGGACGAGGATCGCTGGCCGGACCTTAACGAATCGCAACAAACCGATGCGGTCGCGCAACGAAACCCGTTAAAAAGTCCGTCATCATGTGAGCCGTCACTTCGCAAGGTGCCTCAACACGGCTTAGGAGAAGACTTCGCGGCGCAAATGGAGGCGACCATGAAAGCGACCCTGCCTTCCAGACTGGTCCCGGCCCTCGCGGCCCTTTGCACCATGATGGCCCCCGCAACTGCGGAGACCACAACCGTGGCCTTCTCGCCGGCCTATGCTGGGGTGTGTGAGGGGTGCACGTTCACGGACCGTGAAATGCGCGGCTGGACGCTGGATGGCGGCGTCTATCGCCTGTCCGACTTTTCCGGCGCGGACATGAGCCGCATCTCGGCCATCGGCACCGATTTCAGTGGGGCCCGCCTGGCCGGCACTTCGCTGAGGCGGTCGAACCTGTCTGGTGCCCGGTTCAACGGGGCCATGCTCGCGGGCGCGTATCTCAGCGATGTCCGCGCCAATGGCAGCGATTTCACCGATGCCGATCTTCGCGGGGCGGACCTGCGCAGCGGAACGCTCATCGGGACGACCCTCCTGGGCAGCGACCTGTCCGGCGTTAACGCCGAATGCGCCATATTCGCGGGCGCGAACCTGATGGGCGCCCACTTCGAACAGGCCACTCTCGGGGGCGCTGTCTTCGACGGGGCAAATCTCGCCGGTGCCCGCTTCCGCGGCGCCGATCTGAACGGTGCGAGCTTCCTCAATGCCCGCCTGTCCGGTGCGGACCTCAGGGGCGTGACCGGGCTCGACAGCACGACCTTCACCGGCAGCTGCATCACGGCCAGTACACAGCTTCCGGACGGTTTCTCCCGCTCCCTGGCGCTGTGCGCGCCCGAGGGCTGAGACCGGGATCCGCGCCCCCCGCACCCTCATTCTCCCTGCCTCAATCCTCACCCGACGGACGCACCGAACGGCGCCCCTGCACCCGCTATCGTCCACGGCCCGGACACGTGCACACCAGTGGCGGCCTCCCTCCTGGCTCGTGCGACCGGTGAAACGGAAAACGCCCGGGATGCAGGGCACCCCGGGCGTCTCTCGGTTCTCGAGATGGAAGGGTCGGGCCTTACGAGCCGACGACGCCGCCACCTTTGCGCTTGATCACCAGCACGGAGTCGCGCGGGATAAGGCCGCTTCCATTGGGTGCCGGGAAGCTGGTCCGGGTCGGATCGCCATTGCCCGGGTGCTGGATGTTCACGAAGGCCGTCTCATAGTCCGGCGTATGGGTGAAGCCGGTGACTTCGTCACTGGTAACACCCGTGAGCAGGCGGACCGGTTTGGCCTCGGGCTTGGTCGTGTCGAACACGATCAACTGGTCCTGAAGGCCGACCTGGCGGGCCTGCTCTTCTTCAGAGAAGCCGCTGGCTGGCGCATTCTGCCCGCCATCGGTACCGATGAAGAGCCGGCCGAACGGGTCGGCATAGGCCGCATCCGGCGAACCGAAGGCCAGTTCCGTACCCTGGGTGCTCGAAGCTATGATGTAGATGTCCCAGGTAAACGTGCTGCCCGTGAAATCATCGGCATCGGTGGTGCGGATGATGTGACCATAGGTGTTCGGCGCTTCAGGATTGGCCGCATCGCTCACTTCCCGGCGGCTGTTGTTGGTGAGCGCCCAGTAGACCTCGCCATCCTTGCCAACCGTGGCCCATTCCGGACGATCCATCGGCGTGGCGCCGACGAGATCGGCCGCGATGCGGGTGTTGATCAGCAGGTCCGCCATGTCCTCGAACCGGCTTGCCAGTGCGGGATTGTCCATCGTCAGCGGCAGCCATTCACCGGTGCCGTCATCATTGAACTTCGCGACGTAGAGAATGCCGTCATCCAGCGGGCTCTCACCAGCCTTGATCGCCTCTTTCCAGGGCTTGTTGGAGACGTAGCGGTAGCAGTAGTCGAACCGCTCATCATCGCCCATATAGCCGGCGATCCGGCCATCCTTGGCCACCGCGATCGCAATGGCTTCATGCTTGAAGCGGCCAAGCGCAGTCCGCTTCACCGGCGTCTGGGTGCCGTCGAAGGGATCGATCTCGACAATCCAGCCAAAGCGCTTGTGCTCATTGGCGTATTCGGGGTCGGAAATGTCGAAGCGCTTGTCGAACAGGTGCCAGCCATAGCCAAAACCCACATCGCTGAAGCCGTAACGCTCCTGCGCTTCGGTCGGGGTGTAGAACGGATCGGTGTAGCCGAAATAGCCGTTGAAGTTCTCTTCGCAGGTCAGGTAGGTGTTCCACGGGGTCGGGCCCGAGCCGCAATTGTTCAGCGTGCCGAGCGGGATGTTGCCGTTGATGTTCTCGAGCTGGGCCGAGCCGGCAGCAGGACCGGAGAAGGTCACGGGCGTGTTGACGTGGATGCGGCGCGCATTCGCTTCACGGCGAACGTGCCAGACATTGTTGTCATCCTCGGCAATCTTGAAGACCGAGACGCCGTGCACGTGCTGCGACAGGCGGACATCCTCGAGGCTCTCGGGCGCAGGCTTGCCGAGAACGTGAGCGTTCGAACCGAACTCGTGGTTGAGGACCATCATGCCGATCTGGCGACCGCGATAGGTCCGCATGGGGAAGTACCACATGCCGTCATGGCCGATGCCGATCTGCAGCGCAGCTTCTTCCGACGTCGGGCGGGTGTCGGGCTGGCCGTCATAGGATTTGGTCGCGCGCGGCTCGATCGGCGTGCCCCAGGACGCGAGGACCTGGTACTCGTAATCGGGCGAAATGGAGATCGTGGACGGATCGGCAGTCGCCTGCTCCAACGTCACCGGGCGGAAGTTCACGAGATCGCCGCTTCCGTTCGCAGCCTGGGCCATGGCGGTCGGTGCGAGAAAGCCGGTCGCGGCGCCGGCGAGCGAACCGCGCATCACCGAGCGGCGGGAGAGATTTGCCGACAGGATGTCAGCAAACGGGCGATTATCGGTCTTATTGGAACCGATATTCTCCAGCTCGTCATGGAGTTCGGCCTGATCGGGAATTCTTGCGTTGGTCATGGTTTCCTTCGCCCCATCTTGGTTAATGAGGCTACCCGGGTACCATTCATTTGTATCAGAATTTTTCATTTGTATCAGAATTTTATCATTTTCTTAACGGTTGGCCCGTCAATGGTTTGATTTTATGCGAATTACTCTTATTCTTATTCCTTATGGCATCAGACAAGTAACGATGCGCCCGACGATGTTCGCGTCCAATTCGAATGCAAGTCCTTGTATTATATTAATATTATGAGAACCGCAAAAGACCGAATGCGCGCCACAGGAGCCCGATGGTCAAACCTCCGACGCCGCCATAACGCGCCGCCGTCAGTTGTGGATAGAATCAAATTCACCATCACGATCCCGTCAGAACCGCCCCCCACCATATAATATTATACGCACAATCAATTATTCTATCCGGCCGTCAATTCACCCTTGAACCTGAAAACAACATCCGTATCCAAACAAAAAGCGACGACATTTTCGCGCTCGGGAGCCATGTCCGGAAAACCCGAATTGATCCGGAAACGGCCTTTATCTCCCGTCGGCTGCCCGCCGGGACGACACCTTGCACGACAGGCAGGCCAGCCCGATCCCGGACTGGGCCAAGCCCTGCTGATCAGCCGGACTTCGCCGGCTTCACGACCCGGATGTTCAGCTCGCGCAGCTGTTCGGGACGAACCGGGCCCGGGGCTCCCATCATCAGGTCGCGCGCCTGCTGGTTCATCGGGAACAGCGTCACGTCGCGGATATTCTCCGCATCGGCGAGCAGCATCACCATTCGGTCGACCCCCGGTGCGATGCCGCCATGCGGCGGGGCGCCATAGCGGAAGGCGTTGAGCATGCCGCCGAACTCTGCCTCGACCACGTCCGGACCATAGCCGGCCAGTTCGAAGGCCTTCAGCATCAGATCCGGCCGGTGATTCCGGATCGCCCCTGACGACAGCTCCACACCATTGCAGACGATGTCATACTGGTAGGCCTTCAGGTCGAGCACCGCCGCCTCGCCTTCGGCCGCCGCAGCCTCGAGTGCCTCCAGACCGCCCTGCGGCATGGAAAAGGGATTGTGCGAGAAGTCGATCTTCTTCGCGTCCTCGTCATACTCGTACATCGGGAAATCGACGATCCAGCAGAAGCGGAAGACATCGGTCTCGACGATACCGAGTTCGGCGCCGAGCCGGAGACGGGCCGCACCGGCGAGCTTCAGCGCGTCCGAAGCCTTGCCGGCAGCGAAGAACACGCCGTCACCGTCGCCAAGTCCTGTATGCTCGAGAAAGGCCGCCAGGTGCGCCGCATCGAAATTCTTGAGCACCGGATCCTGGCTGGAGACCACGCCATCCTTTCCGGCCTTGAGGCGGGCATAGCCGAGGCCGGGGGCCTGCATTTCCTTCTTCGCCCACTTGTCGAGGTCGTCGAAGAATTTCCGGGACTTGTCGGCTGCCGCCTTCGGCGCCGGGATGGCGATCACCCGACCGCCCCCGCCGATGATCTTCGCGAAGATCGAAAAGCCGGTCTTCTCCTCGTCCTCGAAAAAGCCGGTCACGTCGGCGAGTTCGATCGGAATCCTGAGGTCAGGCTTGTCGGAGCCGTATTTCGCCATCGCTTCGGCATAGGGGATACGCGGAAAGGGCCCGCCCGGCACGGTGCGGCCCTTGCCGTCCCAGTCGGCGAACTCCTCGAACACGCCGCGCATCACTGGCTCGATCGCCTGGAAGACGTCTTCCTGAGTGACAAAGCTCATCTCGACATCGAGCTGGTAGAACTCGCCAGGGGAGCGGTCGGCGCGGGCATCCTCATCGCGGAAACAGGCTGCAATCTGGAAGTAGCGGTCAAAGCCCGACACCATGAGCAGCTGCTTGAACTGCTGTGGCGCCTGCGGCAGCGCGTAGAACTCGCCCGGATGCAGGCGGGAGGGGACGAGAAAGTCGCGCGCGCCCTCGGGGCTGGAGGCCGTCAGGATCGGGGTCTGATATTCGGTGAAGCCCTGCTCGACCATGCGCCGGCGGATCGAGGCAATCACGGCCGCGCGCAGGATGATGTTCCTGTGCAGAGTCTCGCGGCGCAGGTCCAGGAAGCGGTAGGTCAGGCGAATGTCCTCGGGATAGTCCGGCTCACCGAACACCGGCAGCGGCAGTTCCGCAGCCTCCGACTGCACGCTGACCTCGCCGGCCACCACTTCGATCTCGCCGGTATCCAGCGCGGGGTTCACCTGGTCGGCCGCGCGCGCGACCACCTCGCCCTCGACCGTGAAGACGCTCTCGGTGCGCAGCCGTTCGACGGTCGCAAACCCCGGCGATCCGGGATTGAACACGATCTGTGTCAGCCCATAATGGTCGCGCAGGTCGATGAAGATCACACCGCCATGATCGCGGCGCCGGTGCAGCCAGCCCGACAGCTTCACGCGCTCGCCGACATGGGACGGACGAAGCGCGCCGCAGGTGTGGGTGCGGTAGGCGTGCATGGGGATCTCCGGTCGGATGGGGTGAGGGGGTAGACGAGGCCCCGTGTTTCGCCCGTGAACGACGGCATTTGTCAACCCCGCAACCCGCCCGTCCGGCTGTGGCCAGGGCACCCCCGTCAGGCGAGTTAAGGGCACATTTAGGAACGGAAGATAGAGAATGCGGACATGTGGGCTGTCCTGAAAGCGATTGCATGAAATCCACCGATCCGCAGATGCCGCAGCGGCGCGACGCCGGAATGCCGCAGACGGCTCAACCCGGCGGGCCAGCCGCTGCGCACCGCCCCGCCGCAGCCCAGGCCCCAGCGCCGCGCAGGGCCGATCCGGCTGCCGCCGAAGCCGCAGCGGCTGCAAAGCGCCGCAATCGCGCAGCTGGCTATGTCACATCCTGCGCTGGCAACCGCGCCATCATCTCGACAACCGCCGGCGCACAGAACCGCGAAAGCGCCGACTACTGGAATGTCGGCCAGCTGATCTCGATCCAGGTCTCACCGAACCGTATTGTCGGCATGCTCCAGAAAATCGAGGCCGATAATCCGCGCTGGAGCCTGAACGAGGCCAATCCGATCACCCTGCATGTCGAGCTGATGGGCGAGGTCCGCATCAATCCGGACGGGCCGAACACCTTCTCCACAGGCATATCGAAATTCCCGCACATGGGCGCGGTGGCCCACCGCATCCGCCAGGAAGATCTCGTGACCATCTTCCGGCCGACCGATCGCAGCGCGGTCAAGATCGGCTATCTCAGCCAGAACCCCGAGATTCCTGCCATGGTCTCGGTCGAGCAGCTGGTGACGCGCCACTTCGCCGTCGTCGGCACCACTGGCACCGGCAAGTCGACCGCCGTGGCGCTGATCCTGTCCAGGATCGTGACGGCCAAGCCCGACCAGCGTATTCTCGTCATCGATCCGCACAACGAGTTCGTCAACGCCTTCGGCGAAAAGGCGCATTCGATCGAGGTCGGTTCACTGGACCTGCCCTTCTGGCTACTGACCTTCGAGGAGCTCACCGAAGTCGTGTTCCGTGGCCGCGATCCGGTGTACGAGGAACTCGACACGCTGCGCGAACTGATCCCCCAGGCGAAGGCCATCTTCGAGCAGGGCGGGCGTCGCGAGCGCGGCATGAAACGCCGTGTCCCGAGCAGGATCGGTCTGGACACGCCCCAGCCCTACCGCATGGCCGATCTCATCTCCCTGCTCGACGAGCAGATCGGCGCGCTCGACAATGCCCATCTCCGCCCGCACCTCAGGAACCTCAACAACCGGCTGCAGGCGCTGATGACCGATCCGCGTTTCGAATTCCTGTTCAATTCGCGGCAGGTGTCCGATTCCATCATGACCGCGCTCGGCGATATCTATCGCGTGCCGATGCGCGAGAAACCGATCAGCGTGTTCCAGCTCTCGGGCATCCCGTCCGAAGTGGTGAATGCCGTCGTCTCGGTGCTCTGCCGGCTCGCCTTTGACCTTGCGCTCGCCTCGCACAGCCGGATCAAGACACTCGTCGTCTGCGAGGAGGCGCACCGGTATATCCCGGCCGACACGTCGACCGGCTTCGCCCCGACCCGGGCGGCAATTGCGAAGATCGCCAAGGAAGGCCGGAAATACGGCGTGTCGCTGGCCATTATCACCCAGCGGCCCAACGAGCTCGATCCCACCATCCTGTCGCAGTGCAACTCCATCTTCGCCCTGCGGCTGGGCAATGAGGAAGACCAGGAGGTGATGCGCAAGGCGATCTCCAATGCCTCGGCCAGCACTGTGAACATGCTCTCCTCCCTCGCCGATCGCGAGTGCATCGCCTTCGGCCGGGCCGTGTCCACCGCCATGCGGCTGAAATTCCTCAATTTGCCGCAACAGGCCCAGCCGCGCAGCCAGAATGTCAGCGAGCGCGAGGGCGCCGGCCAGTCGTTGTCCGGTGCGGATCTCGCTGAAGCGGTCGAGGTCCTGCGCGGCGGAAACAAGGACCGTGCAGACGACCGCGACGAGGCCTTCGAGACGTTCCACGACGAGCCGGGGCCGGTCATCGCTCCGACGCAAGCGGGCCCGCGTTCGCCGCAGTCCCCGCCCGCCGACGACGACGCCATGGCTCAGCTCCGCATCCGGATGCGCAACCGGCGCGGCTGAGCCCGCAGGTCCCGCGACAGCCGCTTTCCAAGCCCGCAATATTGGGTTACGGCCTGTCTCCCATGACCGACACACCGCTCACGCCGATCACGGCACAGGATGCGCTCGACGACTTCTGCAAGGCCCTGTCAGACAGTGACTTCATCTGCGTCGATACCGAGTTCCATCGCGAAACCACTTACTGGCCGCAACTCTGCCTGATCCAGGCGTCTGCGCCCGGCGTCGAAGGCATGATCGACCCGCTCGCCGAGGACCTCGATATCGGCCCGTTCCTACGCCTCCTGGCCGATGACCGCCAGGTCAAGGTCTTCCATGCCGCGCGCCAGGACCTCGAAATCTTCACCCGCCTGATCGGCCACCCGCCCGGCCCGGTCTTCGACACCCAGATCGCCGCCATGGCGCTCGGCCTCGGCGACAGCGTATCCTACGACAATCTCGTCCAGAAATTGCTGCGCAAGCATATCGACAAGTCCAGCCAGTTTACCGACTGGACCCGCCGCCCGCTGAGCGACAAGCAGCTGGCGTACGCGCTCGGCGATGTCACCCATCTGCGCGACGCCTATGTGCTGATGCGCGGCCAGCTCGCAGCCAAGGGCCGGCTCGACTGGATCGAGGCGGAAATGGCTGATCTCGAAAATCCCGAACTCTACGATCTCGCCCCGGAAAATGCCTGGCAACGGCTCAAACTGCGCAAACCGAAGCGCGATTATGCCGCCGTCATGGCCGCCGTCGCAGCCTGGCGCGAACGGCAGGCGCAGTCGCTCGACCGGCCGCGGCGGCGGATCCTCAAGGACGATGCCATCCACGAGATCGCCGAACAGAAGCCGCGCGACGCCGACGCCTATGACCGGCTGCGGGCCGTTCCGAAGGGCTTCATCAAGTCGAAGAACGCGGCCGGCCTGATGGAGGCGGTGGACGCCGCGCTCGCCGATCCCGAGGCGCACGCCCCGGAGCTTCCCGAGCGCCGGCAGAACGCACAAACCCCGGCCGGCGCGCCGGAAATGCTGAAGGTGCTGCTCAAGCATGTCAGCGACGAGGCCGACGTCGTCCCGCGCCTGATCGCCAATGCCGCCGACATCGAACGGATAGCGCGCGGCGAGACCGACAGCGACATCCCCGCCATGACCGGTTGGCGCTACGAGCTCTTCGGCGCCAGGGCGATCGCGCTGCTGTCTGGCCACCTCGCCCTGTCCTTCGAGAAGGGCCAGGTCCGCCTCTTCAAGGTCAATGGCGAGGCCGGATAGGCAAGCCCTCCCTGGCCAAGCATCCCTGGCCAAGCGTCCCCGGCCAAGCGTCCCCGGCCACACTTGACCTGGCCGAACTCGACGTCGCCAATCTCGACCTGGCCAAACACCACCCGGCATCGCGCCCACGGGCGTCAGCGGATCACGATCTCCGCCTCGAGACCGAGCTCCCGGGCGGCCTGGCGATGCCGCTCGGTGACGGTTTCGGACACCATGTCCCCGTCGGCCTCCGCGACGATCAGCGTCAGCGCCGTGTCAGTCCGCCCGAGCGCCGCCCGTTCCAGCACCCGGGCCGAGCGTCCGGAAAAGATCGAGCCGAGCCGCATCACCAGGCCGAGCTGGCGTGCGCGCTTGCTGGCGTCCTCGGCAAGCAGCCTGCGATGGGCCGCAGGCGGCTCGAACCGGCGCTGGTAGCGGGTCGCCGCCGCCAGGGCGAGGAAGCTGCGTTCGGCATGGTCCAGTCCTGAATAGGGCGCCCACAGGGCCTGGTCATACGCCATGTCCGCCCGGTGGTCGGGATGGTGGCGCCCGGCCGCATCGGCGAGCAGGCAGGCCGCACGAAAAAGCCGGCTGTCCCGCGCCCGGCTGCCGAAGCAGCTCGGCTCGGCCTCGAACACGTGCGACAGGAAGCTGTAGAGCGACTGACTGAACGCCACCTGCTGGCCGTCGAGGCGCAGGAAGGCGACCACGCCATCATGCAACATGTCCGCCGGATGCGGGCCCGTCATCTCCCGCACGATCCCTTCCCGGAGACCGAGTGAAGAGATCACCACCCGCCCGATACCGGCAAGCCGGACCAGTTCGTCCAGCACCACCCCCGACAGCGGCAGCTTCGCCGCCCGTCGTCCCGCGATGGACTGGCGCAGGCGCTCGAGCTCCGGGTCCGCCTTGCGCAGGGCAAAGACGTGCTCGACCGTGGCAGCCAGCGCCTTGGCGTCCATCTGGTAGGCCTGCAGCACCCGCAGCGGATAGTCCCGGCGGTGCATGTCCACCTTGGCCAGCGCCCGCCAGGCGCCGCCCACGGCATAGAGCGTCCCCGGCCTGGCGCGCAGCAGCTCCGAGGATTTCAGCACCCCGCGCACATGCTTTCGGATCTCGCGTTCGGGCGCCTGCAGCAAGCCGTCAATGGCCAGCGGGCCCAGCATGTGCGTCTCGCCGGCAAGGCCCTGCTCGCCCGGGCCCTTTCCGGCCGGGGCCGCCTCGGGCGCCAGCGGGTGCAGCTCCATGCTCGAACCGCCAAGATCTGCCACGAGGCCGTCGGGCCGGTACACCCCCGACGCCACGCCGAGCGCAGAGACCCGGCCTTCGTCGCGCCCTGAAAGGACGGTCACCGGCGCACCGATCGCCGCCTCGGCCTCGCGCACGAAATCGGGCCCGTCCAGGCCGACCCGCACAGCCGCTGTCGCCACGACCCGGACCTGCTCGACCCCGAGCCCGTCGAGGATTGCCCGGTACCGGTGCAGGGCCTGCACCGCCGCACGCCAGCCGGATGCCGACAGCCGCCCGGTCTCCGACAATCCGGCGCCCAGGCCGGCCATGACCTTTTCATTGAAGCGGGGGAGGATCGATGCCCGCGATGTCTCGAAGATCACGAGCCGGACCGTGTTGGAGCCGATATCGACAACCCCGACATGACCTGCGCTGGTCATTCATCCGCCTTTCCGGGTGTCCTAGGGGCCAGCCGCGGCGGCAGCGACACCTCGATGGCGTGCCCCCGCCCCGACAGGCTGGGATTGTCCATGAAGTAGCGATGCGCGCTGAACGCTCCGGTCTCCGGCGGATCGACCCGGACATAACTGCCATCGCCCTGCATCAGCCAGCTGTGGGTGTCGTCATTGATATTGGCGACCATGATCTGGTTCAGCACCTGGCGGTGGACCGTCGGGGTCTCGATCGGAACCAGCGATTCGACGCGGCGCTTGAGGTTGCGCTGCATCCAGTCGGCCGAAGAGATGTACACCTTTGCCTCCGCCGACGGCAGCTCCTTGCCATTGGCGAAGCAGACAATCCGGGCATGCTCGAGAAACCGCCCGACGATCGACTTCACCACGATCGTCTCGGACAGGCCCGGCACTCCGGGACGCAAGCAGCAGATGCCGCGGACAATCAGCGTGATCGGCACTCCGCTGAGGCTCGCCCGGTAGAGCGCGTCGATGACGTCATTGTCGACCAGGGAATTCAGTTTCGCCCAGATCCCCGAAGGCCGGCCGGCCAGCGCATTCTCCGCCTCGGCCTCGATCAGTTCGATCAGCCGGCTTTCGAGCGTGATCGGCGACATCGCGATCTTGTCGAAATCGGGCCCGGTCTCCGGCGGTTCGCGATAGGCGGTCACGAAATTGAACAGCTTCGTGGCATCCCGCCCGAGCGCCTCATCGGCGGTGAACAGGGACAGGTCGGTATAGATCCGCGCCGTCATCGGGTGGTAATTGCCGGTGCCGTAATGGGTGTAATAGCGCAGCCGGTCACCCTCCCGCCGGATCACCTGGGCCACCTTGGCGTGGGTCTTGTACTCGATGAAGCCATAGACGACCTGTACGCCGGCTCGCTCGAGATCGCGCGCCAGGCGCAGGTTGGCCTCCTCGTCGAACCGGGCCTTGATCTCGACCAGTGCGGTGACATTCTTGCCGGCCTCGGCCGCCTCGATCAGAGCGGCGACGATCGGAGAATTGGCGCTCGTGCGATAGAGCGTCTGCTTGATCGACATGACATCGGGATCCTTCGCCGCCTGGCGCACGAAGGTGACCACCACGTCGAAACTCTCATAGGGATGGTGGACAAGGATATCCTTGGCCCGGATCGCGGCGAAACAATCCCCGCCCATCTCGCGAATGCGTTCGGGATAGCGTGGCTCATAGGGATCGAACTGGAGTTCGGGATACTCATCGGTGATCAGTTCCGACAGGCTCGACATGCCCAGGATGCCATCGGTCAGCACCACATCCTGCGGTTCGGCCTCGATCTCGCGCAGGATCAGCGAGCGCAGCGCTTCGGGCGCGTCCGCTTCCAGCTTGATCCGCACGATCCGGCCGCGCCGCCGCTGCTTCAGCAGGATCTCGAACTCCTGCAGCAGATCCTCGGCTTCTTCCTCGATCTCGATATCGCTGTCCCGGACCACCCGGAACGTGCACTGCGCCTGCAGCGTATAGCCGGGAAAGAACTGCTCGATGAACAGGATCAGCAGCGATTCCAGCGGCAGGTAGCGGGCCTCCTTCGCCTTCTTCGATGGCAGCCGGACAAAGCGCGGGGCAAAGCTTGGCAGCGGCAGCAGGCCGGTCATGTGCCGGCTGCCATCCTCGCGCTGCAGCGAGACGGCAATGGCGAAACCGAGATTTGGAATGAACGGAAAGGGATGGGCCGGGTCGACGGCTAGCGGCGTCACGATCGGAAACAGGCGCTCCTCGAAATACGACTTGAGGAACGCCCGGTCGGCGCGGGTCAGCCGGTCCGGATCGAGTACATGCAGGCCCGCCTCGGCCAGTTCCTCCCGAAGCGCCTTCCAGCGTGCCTGCTGCGCGACCATCAGGTCACCCGCCTTCGCCTCGATCGCGGCGATCTGTTCGGCCGGGGTCAGCCCGTCCTGGCTCGGCCGCGTGATACCGCCGCGCACCTGCTCGCGCAGCCCGGCATAGCGGACCATGTAGAATTCATCGAGGTTGCTGGCCGAGATCGACAGGAAGCGCAGCCGCTCGAGCAGCGGATGGTCCGGATTGGCCGCCTCCTCGAGGACCCGTTCATTGAAGGCCAGCCAGGACAGTTCGCGATTGATGAACCGGCCCGGCGACGCCATGATCGCCGGCGGTCCGGGCCGCGCACGCGGCTTCGCGGGGGCCGATTGCTCAGTCATCTTCTTCCTCGCCATCTGCCCCTGCACCGTCCGTGTCACCCAAGACCTGCCGGACGACCGGTACCGTAAGCCCCCGCCCGGTGCCAGCCACCGCATTGCATATTTCACCGGCAAGGGTTTCGATCGCGGCATAGTCCCGCGGGACCCGGCGGGAAATGTAGCCCCAGACCTCGTCTGGCAGGCCGAGATGCCGGCGATGACAGGCCGCCTCGAAAAGGTCATGCAGCATCGCCTCGTCCGGCAGGTCGATGGTGATCACCGGCATCGCCCGCAGTCGCGAAACCAGGTCGGGCTGGCTGACGGGCCAGCTTGCCGGCGGGGCCTCCGCGGTCAGCAGGACCTGCCCGCCGGCGCTGCGTGCAAGGTTCAGCACATACAGCAGCCGGTCCTCATCGGTAATCGCATCGGCGTCGTCCAGAGCCAGCCGTCCGGCCAGTGCCGTTCCGGAACCGGGCAGCGACGCGCTCGCCAGCGTCCCGGGTCCGAACACCGTCCCCGCGCGCTCGCCCGCCCAGATCGCGGCCAGGGTGCTGCGCCCGCTGCGGGCCGGCCCGACAAGGCACAGCCACGCCCCCGGCCACGCCCTGTTATCCTGCAGGCGGTCAACCACATGCCGGTTCGACCGGCCGATCACGAGCTCCGCATAGCTCGGCATCCCCGGAGAAAAGTCGAAACGATACTGCATGGCCGGCCTGCCTGGTCCTCTCTCCATCCGGGCCGCTGGACCGGGGGCGACCGCCCCTAGAGCCCGCCTGCTGCGACCGCCGAGCGCAGCACCCAGCCATCGGGGGCCGGATCGAGCGCGACACCGCGCTGGCGGAGCTCTGTCTGCAGACGCGTGACATCCTCGCCGGCGAAGGCAAACCGCACCAGAGCCCCGTCCCGGGCGATGGCCAGCGTCTGGAAATCGGACACCAGCGGCGAGCGGATAAGCGCGGTACGCAACGTGTTCCATTCGGCAATCGAAGTGTAGAGGATATTCGCCCGGGCGAGCGATTTCACATCCGAACGCACCATGGCCTGCTGCTTCCAGATCTCGCCGAGATAAGCCGTCGCGGCGGTCACGGCTTCCTCCATAGTCGCGACGGGAGCGGTGGTTCCCAGCGCTCGCTGGCCAGCCGGCGAGACCCGGGTGAGGCGCACCCGCCAGGCGCCCTCCTCGCCGAACAGCTGCGCAAGGATGGCACGCTTTGCCCCCACCGCTGCGGCTTCCTCGGACACCGTCCCCCAGCCCAGCCCGGCGCTGTAGAACAGACCCGAGGCCCGGACATAATGCGCCAGTGCGCCGGGATCGGCTTCCGGCCAGGCCGCCTGCCAATCTGCCTCCACGTCCGCCTCGAGCGCCCCCCCGCCCAGCGGCACCAGCAGTGACAACGGCGCCTGCCGGTCGAGATACGGTACGCCGCGCTGGTCGAGATAGGCCCGCACTTCGCGGGGATTGAACACCACCGACAGGACGCCAATGTACCGCCCGCCGCCGCGTGTCTCCTCCTCGACATCGACGGCAGCCGCCATGGATTCAGCCAGCGCCTGGTCGATGAAGAGACCGCCGGCGGCCTCGCGATCCTCCCGCAGCGTGATCTTGCGCATGAACCGGCGGGCGCCTTCGAGCCGTGCGGCCGCCAGTGCCTTGCGCTGGGCCTCGATCACGGTGGGGGCGGTCTCATCGACCGGTATGCCCCTGACCGTGTAGACCGAACGGAGATCGGCTGCGGCCGGGCCGGCAAGCAGCGTCAGGCCAAGCCCGGCAAGGGCCAGCACGTGAAGACAGGCACGGATCATGGGATGGCTTCTCCTCTTTCCGCTCGTTCCATAGCAGCCTCTTTCTCCGGCCGGAACCATGGCGGCGACAGCCAGTGCAGCCGGGCAAGCCAGGCACCGGCCGCTATGGTGCGGGGCCGGGCTGCATGGTATCGGCGCAATCATGACCGATTCCAGCCAATCAGGGGCGGGCGGGCCTGCCCTGACCTATCGCGGCGCCGGTGTCGATATCGCCGCCGGCAACGCACTCGTCACCGCCATCGGCCCGATCGCCAGGTCCACGCACCGGGCCGGCGTGATGGGCGGGATCGGCGGCTTCGGCGCGCTGTTCGACTTGCGGGCGGCCGGCTATACCGACCCGGTGCTCGTGTCGGGCACCGACGGCGTCGGCACGAAACTGATGGTCGCCTTCGAGACCGGCCGGCACGACACGGTCGGCATCGACCTCGTTGCCATGTGCGCCAATGACGTGCTCTGCCAGGGCGCCGAACCGCTCTTCTTCCTCGACTATTTCGCCACCGGCCGGCTCGAGCCCGGCATCGCCGAAGCGGTGATCGCCGGCATCGCCGAGGGCTGCCGGCAGGCCGGCTGCGCGCTGATCGGCGGCGAGACGGCGGAAATGCCCGGCATGTACCCGCCGGGCCATTATGACCTGGCCGGCTTCGTCGTCGGCGCCGCCGAGCGCGGTCGGCTCCTGCCCGACCGGGAAGCCATGCAACCGGGCGACGTGCTGATCGGGCTCGCGAGTTCCGGACCCCATTCCAACGGCTATTCCCTGATCCGCAAATGCGTCGAGCGCGCCGGCCTGAACTATGACGACCTTGCCCCCTTCGCCGATGGCACGCTGGGCGACGCCCTGCTGTGCCCGACCCGGCTCTATACCCGCCCTGCCCTGCCACTGATCCGGGCCGGCACTGTGAAGGGGCTGGCCCATGTTACCGGTGGCGGGCTGACCGAGAACGTCCCGCGCATGCTGCCCGAACGGCTGCAAGCCCGGCTCGATCCGGGCGCATGGACCCCGCCGCCGGTCTTCGGGTGGCTCCAGGCCACCGGACAGGTCGAGGATGCGGAGATGCGGCGCACCTTCAACATGGGGATCGGGCTCGTCCTCTGCGTCGCGGCCGCCGATGCCGATGCCGTCTGCCGCGCCCTTGCTGCCGAGGGCGAGACCCCGGCCCGCATCGGCGAGCTCGTTCCCGCATGACCCGAACCCGCCTCGCCATCCTGATATCGGGGCGCGGCACCAACATGGCGGCCCTGCTCGAAGCGGCCCGCGATCCGGCGTATCCGGCCGAGCCCGTCCTCGTCCTCTCCAACCGTCCGGACGCGAAGGGGCTCGAAACCGCCGCCCGGGCATCCATTCCGACCGCCATTGTCGACCACCGGGACCATGGCCGCGACCGCGAAGGGTTCGAGCGCGCCATGCAGGACGTGCTGACCGCCCACCAGACAGACTTCATTGCGCTGGCGGGCTTCATGCGCGTGCTGACGCCCTGGTTCGTCGGCCAGTGGCAGGGCCGGATGGTCAATATCCACCCTTCACTGCTGCCAAAATATCCCGGCCTCGACACCCATGCGCGCGCCATCGCGGCCGGCGAGAGCGAAGCCGGCTGCACTGTCCACTGGGTCAGCGAGGGCGTCGATGAAGGCGCCATCATCGCCCAGGCGCGCGTGCCCATCCTGCCCGGCGACAGCCCCGACACCCTCGCCGCCCGGATCCTGCCCGAGGAGCACCGGCTCTACCCCGAGGCCCTGGCCGCAGCCGTCCGGCAGGCGTACGCGCACCGCCCCGGCTGACCCCCGACCTGCCCGCGGCCATCTGGCGTCCGCCGGAATTGCCGCTACACTTGCGTGAAAGCGACAACGACACCCGGGAGGAAGACTGATGAGCGGCACTGACACCACGACCGATGGCGGCATCTGGAGTTTCGGCGACATTCTCGACGCGGTCGGCGCGGCCGCTGCGCCCGATGCGCCGGCCTTCATCCATGGCGAGCGGACCATCACCTGGCCTGAGGCCACACGGCGCACCAACCGGCTCGCCCGCGCCCTGCATGACCATGGCATCGAGATCGGAGGCAAGGTCGGTTTCTACCTGCGCAATCGACCCGAGTACATGGAAGGAGCGGCAGCCTGCTTCAAGGCGCGGCTCACCCACGTCAACGTCAACTACCGGTATCTTGATGACGAGCTGATCTACATCTTCGACAATTCCGATGCCACCGCAGCCATCTACGGCGCCGAGTTCCGCGACAATGTCGAGCGGATCCGGGACCGGCTGCCCAAGGTGAAGCTCTGGATCGAGGCGGGCGGATCGGGCTCTGACACGCCCGGCTTCGCTGTCGCCTATGAAACCCTCGCCAGCAGTGGCGATGACAGCCCGCTCGGCATTCCCCGCTCCGGCGACGACCTCATGTTCCTCTATACCGGCGGCACGACCGGCATGCCCAAGGGCGTGATGTGGTCCCATCGCATCTGGCGGGAATCCTCCATGGAGGGCATGCGCACCATCTATGGCGCGGCACCGGAAACCATGGCCGAGCAGATCGCCTTCATGCAGGAAAACGGTCGCAATGTCCGCCAGCTGCCGGCCTGCCCGCTGATGCATGGCACGGGCCTGTTCACCGCGCTCGGCGCCATGCTGAACGGCGGCGCCATTGTCACCATGGAGACCGGCGCCGGTTTCGACCCCCATGCCCTCTGGCAGACCGTCGAACGCAACGGGGTCACCGCCATGGCAATCGTCGGCGACGCCTTCGCCAAGCCGATGCTGCGCGCACTCGAGGAAGAGCCCGGCCGCTATGATCTCTCCTCGGTCCAGACCATCACCTCGTCCGGCGTGATGTGGAGCATGGAGGTCAAGCGCGGGCTGATCGAACACATCCCTCAGGTTGCGCTGATGGACAGTTTCGGCGCGTCCGAGGCGGTCGGCTTCGGCATGTCGGTGACGACCGCCGAGGGCGTCTCGCAGACCGCGCGCTTCGCCATCGGCCAGAACTGCAAGGTCTTCTCCGAGGATGGCCGCGAGATCGAACCGGGCAGTGGCGAGCCCGGCTTCATTGCCCGTGGCGGCGCCGTTCCGCTGGGCTACTACAAGGACCCTGAAAAGTCCGCGAAGACGTTCCGCACGATCAATGGCGTGCGCTATGCCATCCCCGGTGATTGGTGCACCGTCGAGGCCGATGGCACGCTGACACTCATGGGCCGCGGCTCGATCTGCATCAATTCCGGCGGTGAAAAGATCTATCCCGAGGAGGTCGAGGAGGCCCTGAAACAGCACCCCAGCGTGCAGGACGCGCTTGTCGTCGGCGTGCCCGACGAACAATGGGGCCAGGCCGTCACCGCCGTGGTCCAGCCGAACGCCGGTGCCGCGCCCGACGAGGACACCCTGCGCGCTTTCGTGCAGTCGAAGCTCGCCCGCTACAAGGCGCCCAAACGCGTCCTGTTCACCAGCGACCTCGCCCGCGCCCCCAATGGCAAGGCCGACTACAAGGGTGTGAAGCGCTTCGCCCTGCAGGCCCTCGGCCTTCCAGAATAAAAGCGGGTGGCCGGGCATCGGCACGCTTGACGGACCTAGCGTAAGCGGTCCGATGAAGAAGTTTAATCAAGGAGCAAACCGGATCGTGTAGATAACCGGTTTGCCATGGGAGGAGCCGGCAGGGCGCCAACAGGCGGGCCGGCACAGGAACGATGGACGGAGACGCGCACGCCCTCGCCCTCGAGGAACAGGACGCCCATGGTCGGGCAACGCCGTTCGCGTGGCTGAAGCGCCCGCGCCTGCTCCTCGGCCTGCTCGCGGTGCTCCTGTTGCTGGTCCTCGGCGGGCGCTGGATCGCCAATCGGATGACCACCATAGCCACCAGCGATGCTCGCATCGCCGCCGACATCATTGCCGTGGCCACGGACATCTCCGGCCGCGTCATCGAACAGCACGTCGCCAGCGGCGACCGCGTGAAGGCCGGCGACCCGCTCTATTCCATTGACGCTCGCGAAGCCCGCTTCCGGCTGGCCGAGTATGAGGCCGATGTCGCCCGCCTGCGGGCCGAGATCGACCGTGTCGCCCTGCGCGCCGGGTTCACCGATGCCCTTAGCGGAAGCGAAGTGGTCGCCCGTACCGCCAGCACCGAGGCCGCCGCAGCCGGCGTGGAGGCCGCGCGCGCCCGGCTCGACATCGCCGAACGCGAGTTCGCCCGCGCAAGCGACCTGTTCCAGCGCGGCCTCATCACCGAGGCCGCCCATGACATCGCCCGCACCGCCCGCGACAGCGCCCGCCAGACCCTCGCCCGCGCCGAAGCACAACGCCAGACTGCCGGGGCCGATCAGCGCTCGGCCATCGTCGGACGCGAGGAGGTCAAGCTGATCGAAAGCGAGCTCGATGTCCTGCGGGCCGAACTCCGGCGGGCCGAGGCGCGCGTCGAGGGTCAGCAGGTGGCGATCGACCAGCACGTCATCCGCAGCCCGATCGACGGGATCGTCGACAAACTGTTCTACGATGTCGGCGAGCATTCCCTGCAGGGGTTCCGCATGGCCCTGCTGCACGATCCCTCATCGCTTTGGGTGTCGGCCAACATCAAGGAAACCGAACTGCGCCACGTCGCACCCGGCGCGCGCGCCGAGATCCGTCCCGATGCCGCGCCGGGCGAGCGCATCGAGGGCCGGGTCGAACGGATCAACGCGCTCACCCTCTCGGAAGCCGGCATGATGCCCAACCCGAATGCCAATGGCGTTTTCACCAAGATCACCCAGCGGGTCGAAGTCAGGATCGCCCTGCCCGATGACAGTCCCCCGCTGCCGCCCGGGTCCATGGTGCGGGTCCGCATCGACAAGGCCGAACGCACGGCAGGGCGGCCGTGACGGCGCTCCCCGCCGCCGGGGAGGCGCCCACTCAGAGCGGCACCGGCCGTCCCGGACGGCACGGCCCGATCGACATTCCCGCCCTGGCCGGTCCCGCCGTGCGCGCTCGCTTCGAGCAGTTCGGCCCGGCCTATCGATGGATCCTGCTGTTCAGCCTGCTCGCCGGCGCCCTGTCGACCATGCTGGCCGCCACGACGATCAACGTCGCCCTGCCCGCCATCATCGGCGCCTTCGGGCTCGGCCAGGACCAGGCGCAGTGGATGTCGACGGCCTTCCTCGCCGCCTCGACCATTGCCATGCTCGCCAATGCCTGGGCGATCGCCGCCTTCGGCCCGCGCACCACCTATATCGCCGGCATGAGCGTGTTCATCGCCGGCTCGGTGCTCGGCGCGCTCAGCCCGTCCCTGGAACTGCTGATTGTCTCCCGCGGCCTGCAGGGGATCGCCGCCGGGCTTCTGCAGCCCATGTCCATGTACCTGATCTTCCAGGTCTTCCAGGACCACCAGCGCGGCACGGCGATGGGCATCTTCTCCATCGGCGTCGTGCTCGCCCCCGCCTTTGGCCCCGCGCTCGGCGGCATTGCCGTCGACCTCCTCAGCTGGCGCTTCGTCTTCATCGTCACCGTCCCCCTCGCCATTCTCGCCCTTGCCTCGGCCACCGTCCTCCTGCCCGTCCGCGACAGTGCAACCACCCGGCGTCCTCCCTTCGACTGGCAGGGGCTGCTGCTCATCGCCGTCGCCCTGGTCGGCCTGCTCTCGGCCTTTGCCGGCGGCAATCGCGACGGCTGGGACAGCGACATCACCTTCATCAAGCTCGCCGTCGCCCTGTTAGCGGCCGTTGCCTTCTACTTCTGGGAGCGCCAGCACCCCTTTCCGGCGCTCAACCCGGCCATCTTCCGTTACCGTCAGTTTGCCACGGCCGGCATTGTCATCGCCGTCACCGGTACCGCGATCTACGGCTCGACCTACCTGATCCCGCTGTTCGTGCAGCTGGTGCAGGGCTACTCGCCGACGGCATCGGGGATCATGATGATCCCGGCCGGGCTGGCCATGGTGATGGGCTTTCCGATCGCCGGACGGCTGACTGACCGGGTCGATCCGCGCTTCCTGCTCGCCTTCGGCATGGGCTGCTTCGGCTTCGCCGCCTATCTGATGGCCGGGATCGGGGCGTCGACGCCCTATTGGGTGCTGGTCGGCTGGCTGATCCTGTCGCGCATCGGCATCAGCTTCTGCATGCCGCCGGCCAACACCACCGCGGTCCGCGCCGCGCCGCCGCACCTGCTCGCAGCGGCCACCGGCGGGGCCGCCTTCCTCATGCAGATCGGCGGGGCGTTCGGGGTCAACCTGCTCGCCATCTTCCTGCAGCGGCGCCTGATCTTCCATGGCGAGCACCTCGCTGCCGGCATGACCGAGGCGAATGCCGAGATGCTCTACCAGCACCGCGTCCTGTTTGGCCATCTCCACGCGGCCGGCCTGCCGCAACTGCCCGCGTTCCGGCGCGCCTTCGAGCCGATTGCCGGCGCCCTTGCCCAGGAAGCCAGCGTGCTCGCCTTCCGCGACTGTTTCCTGCTCGTCGCCTGGGCCTTTGCCGGCGCCCTGCTCGTGCTCTTCATCATGCCGAAAGTGCGGATCGGGATACCGAAGCCCCCGTCCGCCCCGTCGTTCCGCGCTGCTCAGAGCGCCGCCTCGAACACCCGCTCGTAATCGCCCCGCTCCATGGGCCTTGCATTGGTATTGTGGGCGATATCGGTCAGCGCGTAGTCGACAATACCCGGCCCGTCATCGGCGGTCAGCCCGATCGCGCCGAGCCGTTCTGGAATACCGACCTCGGCATTCAGCGCGGCAATCGCATCGGCAAGGTCAGCCCCCTCCCCGAGCCCCATGGCAAAGCGCAGCCGGGCATATTTCTCCTCGGCCGCGCCGTCGATGAAGCGCAGCAGGTGCGGCAGGAAGATCGCGTTCAGCGTGCCATGGTGCAGCTTCTTCGCCTCCAGCCGGCCCGCCGCATGGCTCAGCGCATGCACACTGCCGAGCCCTTTCACGAAAGCCAGCGCGCCTTCATAGCTCGCCATCATCATGTGCCAGCGCGCATCGGGATCGCTGCCATCGGCCACTGCCCGCTTCAGCCAGCCATCGCCCACGGCCCGGTGCACACCGTCATAGCCGATCGCCTCGGAGGGCGGATTGACCATCGGGCTCAGCACCGCCTCGATGCAGTGGGTCACCGCATCCATGCCCGTGGCGGCGGTCAGCCCGGCCGGCAGGCCGAGCGTGAGGCCCGGATCGCAGATCGCCACCTTCGGGATGAGGTGGTTGGAGATCAGCGTCTCCTTGGTGCCGTTCTCGAGAATGACCACCGCGCCGACGGAGACCTCCGAGCCGGTCCCCGACGTGGTGGGAATCGCCACCAGCGGCGGGATGGCACCGATATGCCGGGTGCCGCCGGCCTTGGCCGCATAGCGCTCATAGGGACCGTCATGGGTCGCCATCAGGCCGGCCACCTTTGCCATGTCCATGGACGAGCCGCCGCCGAGCGCGATCAGGCTGTCCGCACCGGACGCGGTAAAAGCGGCGGCGACCTCTCGCGCCTGCCGCTCGGTCGGGTTCGGTTCGGTCTCGGCGAACACGCCGGCCGGTGCGGTTCCGAGCGCGCCCAGCACCGTGTCCAGCAGGCCCGCCGCCTTGATCCCGGGATCGGTCACGATAAAGGGCCGCTCCGCACCGAGACCGGCCAGCGCCTTCGGCAGCCGGGCGACCGCGCCGTGATCGAACAGGCAATTGGTGAGAAAATTCATCTGGGGCATACGCGCCTCCCCTGGTCTGGTGTCATGTGCGATCGGGCGACGCCGTCTGCCGGCGCGCCCTGTGTTCGATTTGCACCTATAGCGCAGCATTCATATCCGGTATCAAGCGCCATGACTTGGCAGTCCCGTCTTCGCAGCCTATCCCTTCGTCTGCGTGCAAGGCTGAGGGGAGAGCCCATGTCCGAACCGCTACGAATTGGCACGCTCGGCGCCGCCAGGATCACGCCGAACGCGCTGATCCATCCCGCTCGCGCCATTGGCGGGGTCACCGTGACTGCTGTGGCCGCCCGCGACCCGGCCCGCGCCGCGAGCTTTGCCGCCACCCACCTCATCGAGACCGTGCATCGCGACTATGCCAGCCTGATCGCCGATCGCGACATCGACCTCGTCTACAATCCCCTCCCCATCGACCAGCATGCCAGCTGGACCATCGCCGCACTCGAGGCCGGCAAGCACGTGCTCTGCGAGAAGCCGTTCGCCATGAATGCCGGCGAGGCGCGCGCCATGCTCGCCACGGCCGAACGCACCGGCAAGCGCCTTGTCGAGGCCTTCCACTATCGCTACCATCCCGCGTTCGATACCTGCCTGACCTGGGTCCGCAGCGGGCTGATCGGCAACATCACCGCGATCGATGCGGCCTTCCACGTCCCGATCCGCGACAACGGAACCGAAATCCGCCACCGCCCGGAGACCGGCGGCGGGGCAATGATGGATCTCGGCTGCTACCCGGTGAACTGGGCGCTGATGCTGGCCGGCGAGGTCCCATCCGGGGTCACTGCCGAAGCGGCCACCACTTCCGCCGGCGTCGACGAGCACATGACCGGCACACTGACCTTCCCCTCCGGGGCCACGGCCCGCGTCTCGGCCGACATGGGGGCCGGCTGCCGGCGCCGCGTCGGACTGACCATCGAGGGCAGTGAGGGCCGCATCGAATTCGTCAACCCGCTCGCCCCGCACATGGGCGCCTCGCTCACCCTCCACCGCCCTGGCGAAGCCGATGAGGCCGCCGTCATCTCGCCCATCACCAGCTACACCTGGCAACTCGCCGCGATGGCCGAGGCCCTGCGCGATGGTACGCCCCTGCCGACAGAAGACCCCGCCCTGCTGCTCACCCAGCAGGACACGCTCGATCGGCTCTATGCCGCCGCCGGCCTCGACCACCTCCGCGCCATGGGTACCGGCCCAACCCTCCCCGCCAGCACCTGACGCGGCAAAGCCTGGCGCCTGCGCCCTCGGCAGCGCGGACTGGCATCCAGCCCGCATCATCCGCGGTTCCGGGGCCTTGCGTCCGGCCACCGGCGGCGTGAACAGCTCAGCCGCGGACGCGCTGCATCCGGTCGATGGTGGCGTCGAATTCGGCCATGGTGTCGGCGAATATCTCGGCGACCGGCCTGACCGACCGGATCCGGCCGGCGACCTGCCCTGTCAGCGCAATCCCCGCCTCGAGATCGCCCTCGAAATAGACCTTCTGTGTGCCGGCGAACTCGCCGAAGATGTTATCGGTGCCCGCTTCGGCCAGCCGCGTGGTGCGGTCGGTGCGCAATGCGCGCAGGGCCGGGCCGGGGCCGGACCGGTTGAGAAAGACCGTATCGGTCGATTGCGCATCGATGATCGCCTGCTTCCAGTTCTCATGCACCGGGCTCTCGGCCGAGGACAGGATGCGCGTGCCCATCAGCACGCCTTCGGCGCCGAGCGCAAAGGCCGCCGCCATGGTCCGCCCGTCGCAGATGCCGCCGGCTGCCACCACCGGCACGTCCACCGCCTCGCAGACTTCCGGGATCAGCACCATGGAGGCGACGTCCTTCGGGTTCTTGAAGCCCCCGCCTTCCCCGCCCTCGACGATCAGCCCGTCGACGCCGGCCTCGACCGCGCGCAGCGCACCGGCAAGCGAGGGCACGACATGGAAGACGGTGAGCCCGGCCTCCTTGAGCATCGACGTATACTTCATCGGGTCACCCGCCGAGGTGGTGACGAAGCGGATCCCCTGGTCAATGACGAACCGGACAATATCGGGATCGCGGACAAAGGCCTGGGCGACGTTCACCCCGAACGGCCTGTCGGTGAGCGTCCGCATCTTCACGATCTCGTCCTTGATCGCGTCGAGTTCGCCCGAGGATGTCTCGATGATTCCCATGCCGCCGGCATTGGAAACCGCCGAGGACAGGGGCGCCCGGGCGATCCAGCCCATGGCGGCCTGGATGATGGGTTTCTCGATGCCGAGCATCTCGGTAATGCGTGTGGCGATGGCCATGGCCGTGTCTCCTCCCGGTCAGTTTTGCCACCCTGGCCAAAAGTCAGGCTGGCAGACAAGCCTGACCGGACGTCAGCCCTGCCAGAAACGGCGCGAGAGCACGACGAAGACGGCCACGAATTCCAGCCGCCCAAGCAACATGGCGATGGCGCAGACCCATTTGGCAAAGGGTGTGAGACTCTGGAAGGTCCCGCTCGGCCCGATTTCCGGACCGAGGCCCGGTCCGACATTGGAGACAGATGTGGCCGCTGCCGAGATGGCAGTCAGGGCACTGTCGACCTGCGTGCCGATCAGGGCCGCCGCTATGAAAAAGGTGCAGATATACAGCCAGACGAACACCATCACCGACTGCAGCGTGTCCTCGTCCACCGGCCGGCCATTGTATCGCACGGGTGCGAGCTGGTGGGGACGGACCACGCGCCGGGCATGCGCCCAGACCGCCTTTGCGGAAATTTCAAGCCGGAACATCTTGATGCCGCATGCGGCCGACCCGGCACAGCCGCCAAGGAAGGTGAAGATCAGCATGAGCGCGATCACCGGCTCACCCCAGGTATCATAGGGGGCGGAGGCATAACCGGTGCCGGTCATCACCGAGATCACGTTGAACAGCGCTTCCTTGAAGGCCTGGAGCCGGTTGTCGAATGTCGGCGGGGCAACGTCGAGCTCATGATAACCGACAATGATGGCCGAACCGATGAGCGTGAGCGCGAGGAACAGTCGCGGCTGCGGATCGCGCCACAGCGCCAACGGCTGCCCCTGCAGAAGAGCCAGAACCAGAAGACTGAACGGCAGGCCGGCGACAAGCATGAAAAAGGTGGCGACATAAGCCGCCGGTGTGTCATCGAAATAGGCGAAGCTCTGGTCGTGAGTCGAAAAACCGCCCGCCGACATTGTCGTCATCGCATGGGCGACAGCATCGAACCAGCTCATGCCGCTGGCCGAATAGGCGAGCATGCAGACCGTGCTGGTGAGCAGGTAGACGAAACCAGTCTGCGCGGCGATGTCGGCCACGCGCGGCAGGAACTTGCCGGACTGGTCCGAACTCTCGATCTGGAACAATTGCATCCCCCCGACCCGAAGCGAGGGCAGGATGGCGATGGCCGTCACGATGATGCCGATACCGCCGATCCATTGCAGGATCGCCCGCCAGAGCAGCAGCCCTCGCGGCTGGTCGTCAAGGCCGGTCAGGACAGTCGCGCCCGTCGTCGTCAGCCCGGAAATGCTCTCGAACATGGCATCGGTGAACCCCATGCCTGCCCCCATGAGCGGGATCGCAGCGACCAGTGGCAGGACGATCCAGATCAGGACGGTCAGGAAGAAGGCCTCGCGCTGACCGGTCCGCGGCGGGCGGGGCCCGCGCATCATCAGATAAATGAGCCCCCCCGCCACCATGGTGAGAAACGCACAAGCCGGAAAGACCGCCCAGTCGTCGCGACCGTCGAGGACGTCGAGCACGGCTGACGGGATCATCGCTGCACCAAGCAGCGCGATCATGATCCCCATGGCCAGGAAAACGGCGCGCATGTTCATGCGCCGAGACCTAGTGTGAAAGCCTCAAGATCCCGTCAATTCCCGACCTCCGGATCGCCGCAGTCGCTGCCCTTCGGCACCGCGCCCCCCCTTGCCGACAGGGCCTGGCGCAGGCGGTCAGACCTCTTCTGCGCGCAGCCGTTCCAATGCCCGGATATCGGCGGCGACCTGGCCATGGATCCGGATCAGCAGGTCCTTTGACACGCGTGTCTCGGTCTCCCGCAGGTGCCGCTTGAGCCGTTTGAGCAAAGTCCGCTCTGACCGCAGGACTGCATCAAGGGCGACGCGGGTATCGTTTGCGAACACGGTCTGCAGGTCGGTATAGGCCCGGCCCGGCGCGCCAAGCACCGCGCCAAACTGGTCGGGCTCGCCGCCCAGCGTACCGACCCGGCGCTGGACGGCCTCGCGTTCGCGCGAGCGCTGCGCCGCCAGGGCAAGCAGCGAGCGTTGCACGCGCTGCTCATTATCGGGTATCTGCGCCGCATCACGGTAACCGGTCTCGGCATCGATCAGCAGGGACGCGACGCTGTTGAGCGCTGAGATCTCCTTCATCCTTGAGGGGGACAGCGCGGTCATGTCGGCCGACAGCGCCGGCTGGGGCGGCGCCGATGTCGCGCAGGCTGCCAGTCCGAGTGGAAGTCCGAGGGGCAGTGCCAGAGCCATGGCCGACAGCAGTGGTGCAGTGAACGCCTTCATGGGATCACGCCTTTTCTTGTTTCGATGTCCGGGTAAGCCACACTGACGCCGCGCCACAAGGCACGGCAGGGAATGCCGAACGGGCTGTTCGGTGCGCCCTTCAGGCCAGCACACTCTCTCTGGCAGGCAACGTCCAGTTACAGTTTCTTAGGCTGCGACCGGCAGGGCTCTGCCGGCCCCACCGGACTGACTGACAGCCTGGGAGTGCGGCTACACCGCCTCCTCGGTGTCGTCCTCTTCCTCCGAGGACCGCGACCCCGCCGACTTGACCTCGACAAACTCGAAGGCAAGCCGCTCCTCGTCGGTCTCGTCCACGTCGATCTTCACCGTCCCGCCCTTGGTGAGCTTGCCGAACAGGAGTTCCTCCGCCATCGGCTTCTTGACGTGCTCCTGGATGGTCCGGGCCAGTGGACGGGCGCCCATCTCGGCATCGAAGCCACGCTTGGCCAGCCATTCGCGGGCGCGTTTCGTGATCTCGATCGTGACATTGCGGTCGGAGAGCTGCAGCTCGAGCTGGAGGACGAACTTCTCGACCACGCGGTCGATGATCTCCGGCGTCAGGCCGCCGAACTTGATCGTGGCATCGAGCCGGTTACGGAATTCCGGCGTGAACATGCGCTTGAGCGCCTCGTCCACCTCGCCATCCTTCTTGCCGGCGCCGAACCCGATGGCATTCTTCGCGGCATCCGACGCACCCGCATTGGTGGTCATGATCAGCACCACGTTGCGGAAGTCCACCTTGCGGCCATTGGCATCGGTCAACGCACCATTGTCCATCACCTGGAGGAGAATGTTGAAGAGGTCCGGATGGGCCTTCTCGATCTCGTCGAGCAGCAGGACGCAATGGGGGTTCTGGTCGACGCCGTCGGTCAGCAGCCCGCCCTGGTCGTAGCCGACATAGCCGGGCGGGGCCCCGATCAGGCGCGACACGGTATGGCGCTCCATGTATTCCGACATGTCGAACCGGAGCATCTCCACGCCCATGATCGAGGCCAGCTGCTTGGCCGCCTCGGTCTTGCCCACGCCGGTCGGGCCGGTGAAGAGATAGGAGCCGATGGGCTTGTTCGGCTCGCGCAGGCCGGCCCGCGCCATCTTGATCGACGCGGCAAGGGCGTCCAGCGCCTCGTCCTGGCCAAACACGACCCGCTTGAGATCGGCGTCAAGGCTCTTCAGCCGGGCAGCATCGTCCTTGGTCACCTGTTTCGGGGGAATGCGGGCAATCTTCGCGACGATCGCCTCGATATCGCGGACCCCGACGGTCTTGCGGCGCTTGCCTTCCGGCTTCAGCCACTGGCTGGCACCGGCCTCGTCGATCACGTCGATCGCCTTGTCTGGCAGCTTGCGGTCCGTGAGATAGCGGTCCGACAGTTCGACCGCCGCCTTGATTGCCTCATTGGTATAGCGCAGGCCGTGAAATTCCTCGAACTTGACCTTCAGACCCTGCAGGATCTTGATCGCATCAGGCACGGTCGGTTCGACAACATCGATCTTGCGGAAGCGGCGCGACAAGGCGCGGTCCTTCTCGAAATGCTGCTTGTATTCCTTGAACGTGGTCGAGCCCATGCACCGCAGCTCGCCAGACTGCAGCGCCGGCTTGAGCAGGTTCGAGGCATCCATCGCGCCGCCCGAGGTCGCTCCCGCGCCGATCACGGTGTGGATCTCGTCGATGAAGAGAACTCCCTTGTCGAGGTTTTCCATCTCCTTCATCACCGATTTCAGCCGCTCCTCGAAGTCGCCGCGATAGCGCGTCCCGGCGAGCAGCGCCCCCATGTCAAGGGAATAGATCACGGCATCCTCGAGGATCTCCGGCACTTCGCCATCGACAATCTTCTTCGCCAGGCCCTCGGCAATTGCCGTCTTGCCGACGCCGGGGTCGCCGACAAGGATGGGATTGTTCTTGTTCCGCCGGCACAGGATCTCGATGCAGCGCTCGATCTCCAGCTCCCGGCCGATCAGTGGGTCGATCTTGCCGGCCCGGGCCTTCTGGTTGAGATTCACGCAATAGGCATCGAGTGCTTCATTGCCGGACTTCACGTGACCGTCCTCATTGCTCTCGGCCCCGCGCGGGGTCGTTGACCGCGAAGCGC
Organism: uncultured Hyphomonadaceae bacterium; assembly: GCA_964506685.1. GTDB lineage: Bacteria > Pseudomonadota > Alphaproteobacteria > Caulobacterales > Hyphomonadaceae > UBA5336. The sequence continues at coordinate 67,759 of CAZDMQ010000003.1, forward strand.
CCGACTTCTTCGCGACGCCGTGGGAGATGTAGTTCACCGCGTCATAGCGGGTCATGTCCTGCTCCTGCAGGAAATAGGCGGCATGGCTCTCGCGCTCGGAGAAGATCGAGACGAGGATGTTGGCGCCGGTCACTTCGTCACGGCCGGAGCTCTCGACATGCAGGATCGCGCGCTGGACCACGCGCTGGAACGCGGCGGTCGGCTGGACCCGTCCTGCGCCCTCCTCGACCACCAGGCTCGAGAGCTCGTCATCGAGATAGCCCGTCAGGTCCGCGCCGAGGCGGTCGAGATCCACCTTGCAGGCGGTCATCACCTCGGCCGCCTCGTCATCCTCGATCAGGGCGAGCAGGAGATGCTCGAGTGTGGCATATTCATGATCCCGGTCGGCGGCATAGGTGAGCGCGCGTTCAAGGGCTTGTTCGAGGCTGGGAGTCAGGCTTGGCACAGGGTAATCCTCAAAATCTAATCGTCTTTTTCCATGATGCACTGGAGCGGATGCTCATTGCGCTGGGCCATGTCGAGCACCTGCGCCACTTTCGTTTCCGCCACCTCGTACGTGTAAACCCCACACAGCCCGACACCCTTCTGGTGCACATGCAACATGATCCGGGTGGCTTCCTCCCGGCTCTTGTTGAAGAACCGCTCCAGTATGAACACGACGAACTCCATCGGCGTGTAGTCGTCATTGAGCAGCATGACCCGATACAGTGACGGCTTCTTCGTCCGCACGCGGGTCTGGGTGGCAACGCCGAGATCCTGGCCATTGTCGTCACCGTCAGCATCGCCGCCGCCGGGGATGGACGGCCCATCTGGATCGTTCATTTGCAGCGGGATCATTGCCGGCCTCTTGTCCTCGATCTCTCTGAGCATTGCATACTCCCCTAGCCTGACCATCCCGGGCCTGCGTTTCAAGCTCGGAATCATGCCGCGCGCAGTTTTTTGACCAGTTCACGAACCCGGCGCGCATTCGCCCCAAGATCGGAATAGCCAACGCGAGAACGGGAATAGACGGCCAGACGTGAGCTCGTTTCGCCATCCGGTCCGGCCAGGACGGCAGCGTCCAGATCGTCCCGAAACCGCAGCAGGGCTGTGGTTGCAACGGCGCTGAGACGCAGCGCGGCCGCATCGACGCGCGTTACGGAAATCGACCGGTCACTTTCGAGTACGGCCTGCAACCGCTCGAAAAGGCCGGCCGGCGGCAGGTCGAAGTCCGGTGACACCGCATCGATGCGGGCCTGCGCGCACATCCCCTCCGGCGCCAGCAGGAAGCTGTTAGGGGAAGACGGGCGTTCGAGGGTCCGGAAGTCCATGAAATCCTGCACAGGGCAGATATGGGTCCTGCACCCCGGCACGTCCAGACGTGGCGTCCGGCCGCATCGTCCGGATCCAGCCCACGGGCCCGCCCGGTCCGCAACGCCCCGTCCGCAACGCCCGGGCCGAAACGGAAAAGCCGCCCCCGCGTGCGGGAGCGGCTTTCTTTGAATGGACTGGCGCCCGCGCGGGGCGACTGCCTATTTCGTGGCGGTCAGACGCTCGACGAACTGGCCGGCATGGGAGTTCAGCGGCTCGGCTGCCTCGCGCATGGTCTCGGCCATCAGCGTCGCGATGGCATTGGCCTCGCTCATGTAAGTTTCCATCGCCGCCTTGGAGAGATTGGCCTGCATCTCGACCGCTTCCTGGAAGGATTTCGCGCCTGCCATCGATTTCGAGGCTTCCATCAGGTTGCTCATCGCACCCTGGAAGAAGGCCATGCTGCGAGCATTGGCTTCCTGGACACCCTTGGCCGACACGCGCGCCGACTCAGCGGCCGCCGTGAGGCCCTCGCGCTGCAGTTCGGTCATGTCGCTGGCCATCGACATCAGCCGCTCCATGCCTTCCTTCATCGCTTCCGGCGTCATGGCAGCTTCGCCATTCATCATCGGAAAGGGAAATTGCGGGGTCTGGGTTTTTGCCTTGGCCATGTGTGTGCTCCTGTGCATGGACGGGGTTTGACGTGGGTTGCGTGGACGAGCATTTGTCGACGATGTAAAGAGGATATAGGCGAATCTCTTCGCACCCGCAAGATGTTTTTTTGTGCAGTGCACAAAAATGGTCGCCGCCGGGCGCCTCGGGACGTTCGTCTCGGATCCGTGAGATACCTGCGCGACCCTTTTGCCCGCGCGGGTTTCACCGTTCTGCCCCCTAGTCCTGCAGGCCCGATCTTAACGAGCCGTCAATCGGATACCACAAAATTGACACGCAACCTGCATGGCAGGGCCGCTTTCCGCCGATCATGGACCATGTCATGTCCGCTTTTCCCGTCTCGATGCCGACACTCCGCCACCTGCTGCTGGTCCTGTCTCTGCTGCTTGGCGCCCTGTCCGTCGCGCCTCCGGCCACCGCAGAGAAATATGCCTCCATCGTGGTCGATCAGGAGACCGGAACGGTCCTGCATGCGCGGCATGCCGATGCGCCGCGCCATCCGGCCTCGCTGACCAAGGTCATGACCCTCTACATGCTGTTCGACGAGATTGCGGCTGGCCGGCTCTCGCTCGACACCCCCATGACCGTCTCCGGCGAAGCGGCCCGCCAGCCGCCCTCGAGGCTGGGCCTGAAGGCGGGCACCACGATCACGGCCGGGGACGCCATTGAAGCCCTGGTCACCAAGTCTGCGAACGATGTGGCGGTCGTGATCGGGGAACACATTGCCGGATCCGAAGCGCGTTTCGCTGCACTGATGACCGTCAAGGCGCAGTTCATCGGCATGAGCCAGACACAGTTCCGCAACGCCTCCGGCCTGCATCATCCTGAACAGGTCACCACGGCCCGCGACATGGCCCGGCTCGCCGGGGCGATCATGGCCGACCATCCCGCCTTCTACGCCTATTTCTCGACCTCCGACTTCAGCTATCGCGGACGCACCTATCGCAACCACAACAAGCTGCTCGGAAGGATTGACGGGGTCGACGGGATCAAGACCGGTTATACCCGCGCCTCGGGCTACAACCTCATGGCGGCGGCGGCCCGGAACGAACGCAGGATCATCGCCGTGATGCTGGGGGGGCATAGTGCCCAGGCACGTAATGGGCATGTTGCAGACCTGATCGAGGCGGCATTTCGTACC
>CAZDMQ010000003.1:70961-104517 GCA_964506685.1 uncultured Hyphomonadaceae bacterium
GGGGAGACCGGCGCAGGGGAGACCGGCGCGATCCGTACAGCAGCATTCGACACCGTTCGCATACCGGTCCATCCCGATGCTGCGGCCCAGCCCCTGCTCAATGGCAAACCCTTCACCGTCTCCGAAGGGGACGGCGGCTAAAGCAACTTCGGAGCAAACGGAATCGTTTGCGAACGGATAGTTGCGCCGAAACAGGGAAGTGAAGCGACGGTCTGGAGTGGAACTCAAGACCGGCGCTTCAGGGTAGCCTCCGTCCGTGTGCGACCTGCTGATGCATAACCGGTTTGCTGCAGCTGCGTCGATTTTGTCGGCCCAATTCGCCATTCCGGAGACAAGACCCGTTTACCACAGCCCTCTCGGCCTCTATCATGAGGGCTCAGGTTCAGGAGGCCCCCATGGGTTCAGTCGGTCCAATGCAGCTTGTGCTGCTCGTCGTTGTTGCGCTGCTCTTGTTTGGTGGGCGTGGTCGGATCTCGTCCATCATGGGCGACATGGCCAAGGGGGTCCGGAGCTTCCGCCAGGGCCTCAAGGAAGAGGAAACCCCATCCGTCACGGATGAGGACATGGTCAATGTCACCCCCCAGAAGGAAGAGGCCAAGTCGCGCTCCTGAACGATCACGGGGGCGGAACGGGGCAGCGGTGCCCCCCGCCGAAGAGGCGACTGACCAGGAGGCCAGCCCATGCTGCCCCAGTTCGGGTTTTCTGAGTTCATGCTGCTGGCGATAGCCGCGCTGATCATCGTTGGTCCGAGGGACCTGCCGGTGATGATGCGCAAGCTTGGCCAGATCGTCGCCAAGGGCCGCTCGGCGGCCCGCGAGTTCCAGGCGGCCTTCGACGATATCGCTCGCCAGACGGAACTCGACGAGTTGCGCAAGGAAATCGAAGACCTGAAGCGCTCGAACATGGTGACCGAAGCCCAGGCCGAGCTCAGCGAGTTCGAGCGGGCAGTGAACGCCGATGTGATGCGCGAGGATACGGCCACCCCTGCAGCGACGACGCCCGCGAAGGGGCCGCAATCCGGCCCCGCGAGCGGGAAGTCGGCCCCTGCCGCCTCCGCCGACACGGTCGCCGATACCGGCCAGACCGCTGCCAAGGGCAGTCCGGCGTGAGCGACCAGTCCGGCCCCGAGCCCATTGCAGAAGAGGACGACGACGAGGTCGCAGCCAGCGAAGCGCCGCTGCTTGTCCACCTGACGGAGCTGCGCAAGCGCCTCATCTATGCCGTGCTGGCTCTAGCCGTCTGCGCCGGCGCCTGTTTCGGGTTTGCCGAGACGATCTACAATATCCTGCTGCAGCCCTTCGCGACCGTGGCCGAGGCCGCGCGCAACGGCGCCCAGCTCGAACTCATCTATACCGGACCGCTCGAATTCTTCTTCGCCAAGCTGAAACTCTCCCTGTTCGCAGGCCTGTTCATCGCCTTCCCCTTTATCGCCTATCAGATCTACGCCTTCGTGGCGCCCGGGCTCTACCGCAATGAACGCGGAGCCCTCATACCCTTCCTCGTCGCCGCCCCGCTGCTGTTCGCCACCGGGGCCGCGTTCGTCTACTTCGTCATGATGCCCATGGTCGCCCGTTTTGCCCTTGCCCAGGAGCAGGTCGAGTCCACTGTTGCGGCGATCACCCTGCTGCCGCGTGTGTCGGAATACCTGTCGCTGGTCATGGCCCTGATGCTCGCCTTCGGCATCTCCTTCCAGCTGCCGGTCGTGCTGACCCTGCTTGGCAAGGCCGGCATTGTCGGCGCCGACTCGCTCAAGGCCGGACGGAAGTACGCCCTGGTGGGGATCCTCGCATTCGCGGCCTTCTTCACCCCGCCGGACGTGATCAGCCAGGTGCTGCTCACAGTGCCCGTCTACTCGCTCTACGAGGCCAGCATCTGGCTCGTGAAGATGATGGAGCGTCGCGCCCTGCGCGAGGAAGCGGCGGCCGAATAGGGGCTGCACAAACCCGGCCCGTTCCGTCTTGATGTCACAGTGTGACCTTACTTTCCGGTCACCAACATGGCGACCCGTGGCTGGACTGTATTTGAAGGGGCGCCCCATGCTCGATGGATTGTTGCTGACCTTTGTCGTCTCGGCTGAGGACGGCTTGCTTGACGCAGCCCTGACCGCAGCCGAACCGCCCCGGACGCTGCGCGCGGCATTCACCGTCGAGCTGTCCAGTGCCGAGGCCAGACGGATCTACACCTATGACCCGCGCCTGCCCGAGGGCGAGCGCTGGGCCCTGCAATCACGCGACGGCAGCGACCCTGCCCTGGATGAGGTCGCGGCGAACTGGAGCGACGATGCCGCGCCCGATGGCTGGCTGTTTCCCGACGACCTGCGCGCCAGCCTTGCCGCTACCGAAACCGCCGAAATGCTCGGCCCCGCCTGGCGGATCCGGTACCACCACCAGCTCTCGGCGAACGACGACAGCGCACTGGACCAGTGGGCGGCCGAGACGCTGTCCGCCACTGCCTGGATCGACCCTATCTCGGAGCGCCTGCTCCGCATTGACCACGAGCTTCCCGCACCCACCTCCGGCCCGAGCGGCGGACGGCTGATGCGGTTCCAGCAGACCTACCTGATCGAGTCCGACCCGGTCTACGGCGTCAGCTACGTCGCCGCCTTCGCCGTCGACCTGGCCGCAAGGGTCGGGTTCCGCACCTTCGAACGCCGTTACAAGGCGCGGCTCATCGATGTCGACCTGTTCTTTGCGAGCCGTGCTGCGGAGTGGGATTTCCTCAAGGCGCGCAGGACCTCAGAATATCCGGACGACGCCGGCGACCCGGGCGCTGCAGCACCCCCAACGCCTCCTGCCCTCACACTCGCCCCCTCCACTGTCCCCGGCTCGCAGGGCGACGCGCCCTGACCTGCGGTTCAGGTCGCCAGTCCGTCCATCGCTCCGGCCGCCGGCCGGCGATCGGCTTCTCCCCAATGTGGCAATCTGCACCTCTGGCGTCGCGAGGCGGCGATGCGCTAGTCTCGCTCGCATGACGATTCACCTCGTGAAACTCTGCGTCGGCGCCGACGACATCAACGATCTTGCGGCCTGGCAGGACAGGCTGATGCGGCAGCGGCCGAAGCCTTTTCACCACACGCGCATGGTTCCCCGCCGCGCGGCCGAATTGCTGGATGGCGGCTCGATCTACTGGGTCATTCGCGGGGCCGTCCGGGTCCGCCAGGCGATCTGCGGGCTTCGCACCCTTGAGGATAATGGCGGCCGGCCGCTCTGCGAGCTGGTGTTCGAGCCTGACCTCATTCCGACCGAACACCAGTCGAGAAAACCCTTCCAGGGGTGGCGCTACCTTGAACCCGCAGCTGCGCCGGCCGATCTCGGGACCGACCGCGCCCCCGGCCTGCCTGCCGATCTCGATGCGGCCCTGAAAGAGGCCCTCGTCTGGTAGCCCCCTGCCGCGTCAGGGCGTGTTTCGTGCGCAGCTTCTCTGGATAGCGAACCGATCACCACCTCGCCCTGAAGCGCCTCAGGTGCCCGTCAGCGGGAGATTGTCGATCAGGCGGGTCTGCCCCATCCAGGCTGCCCCCAGCAGGCGCGTCTCTGCCGGCCAGCCGGCGCGGCTTTCCGGCAAGCCCAGCAGGGTTTCCGACGCAACGGCGCTGACATAATCGACACGCGTGAAACCGGCGGCCAGCAGCCCGTCCCGCGCGTCCGCCTCGGCCTCCGCAATGGCCCGCCCAGCCAGGATCCGCGCGCGGGCCCGGTGCAGCGCAGCATGCAGCGCCCCGGCCCGGCGCCGTTCTTCGGCAGACAGGTAGAGATTGCGCGAGGACTGTGCGAGCCCGTCGGCCTCGCGCACCGTTGGCGCGCCGACAACCTCCACCTGAAAGCCGAGATCGGCCACCATCCGCCGGATGATCTGGAGCTGCTGGAAATCCTTCTCCCCGAACACGGCCACATCCGGACGCACGTGCAGGAACAGTCGCGCCACCACGGTCGTCACGCCATAGAAGAAGTGCGGCCGGTAAACCCCATCCAAAAGGTCCGACAGGCCCGGCACCCGGACATCGGTCACCGATCCCTCGGGATACATTTCGGAAACTGCCGGCAGGTAGGCCACGTCACACCCGGCTGCGGCCAGCTTCTCAAGGTCGCTTACCTCGTCGCGCGGATAGGTGTCGAAATCCTCACCAGGAGCGAATTGCGCCGGGTTCACGAAGACTGAGGCGACCACAACATCTGATTTTTCCCTCGCCAGGCGAACCAGGGAGAGATGACCATTGTGTAATGCGCCCATTGTCGGCACGAAGCCGACGCGCATGTTTTCCTTTTGAAACTGCGCACTAAGGGCGGAAATCCGGGCGCGGGACCGCTCAACCGTCAAGCGTGCTGGGGGCATTGGCTTTATCTGCAAATCGGGTACCTTAAAGCTTCCATTAACCGGAACCGGAGAGGGTTAGGACATGGTTTACAGCTTCCTACAAGCCGTGAAACGCGCTGTGCTCCTGAGCCAGTTCAGGCTCGGCGATCCACGCGATTACCGACGGCTCGACCCCGAACCGCTCTGCCGGCCCGCAGATCTGCTGCCCGCACGCGACACAACCGATGACTGGCTGTTCGATGCGCCCGACACGCCGCTCTCTCCCTTCGTCCACGGCCTGTCACGCGAACTGGACCGCGTGTCGGGATCGCTCGGCACCCTGCGCGACCTGCTGTCGGAGATCGCCCGCTTCTCGCCGTCCATCGCCGTGCCGGTCAATGGTCTCGATGCGCCGGTCCTGCTTGGCGACGATCCTTTCCTGTTCGATGGCGAGGCAATGCCACGCCTGCCCGGAGACCAGCCGCTGGTCGAGGGCGATGCTGTCTTTCTTTTCGAGGAATCAGAGCATCCTGCACGCCTGTCGGTATTCGACAGCCCGCTGATGGATAAACGTCTCGCGGCCTGAGCACGTCCAGGCTTTCGCCCTGGCGCTTGCCGACGGCCGCGTCAAAGGAGAAGACCTTGGCAGCTGACGGCCAGCATCCCGCCCAGACCACCGCTTCCCTCTCCGGCGACGGAGCAAGGATGGGCCGGATCATCGTTGTCGGCAACGAGAAGGGTGGCGCGGGCAAGTCGACCGTCGCCATGCACCTGAGTGTCGCCCTGATGCGGATGGGCGGGCATGTCGGGATCATCGATCTCGATGTCCGCCAGCGCAGCCTGACCCGGTACAACGAGAACCGCCTGCGCTGGATCAAGTCGACCGGCGCGCGCCTGCCCATGCCGGAAATCATCCGGGTCGATGCGTCCACCCTGCGCGATCTCGACCGCGCCGAGGCGGAGGAAACCCGCCGGCTGGAGGACGCGCTGAAACGTCTCCGCGAGACCTGTCACTTCATCATCGTCGATGCCCCCGGCGGTGACACCCATCTCTCACGGCTGGCCCACATGCATGCCGATACGCTGATCACCCCCCTCAATGACAGCTTTGTCGATTTCGACCTGCTCGGCGACGTCAATCCCCAGACCCTGGAAGTGATCCGGCCGAGCTTCTATTCGGAGATGGTCTGGAACTGCCGCAAGAAGAAGGCGCAGACCTCGCGCCAGCCGATCGACTGGATTGTCATGCGCAACCGCATGTCTCCCCTCGAAGCGCGCAACAAGCAGAAAGTCGGCGAGGCGCTCGCCAACCTGGCCAAGCGGATCGGCTTCCGCATGGCGCCGGGCCTTTCGGAGCGGGTCATCTATCGCGAACTGTTTCCCGCCGGGCTGACCCTGCTGGATCTTTCGGAGAAGGGCTCGAACATCTCCTTCACCATGAGCCATGTCGCCGCCCGCCAGGAATTGCGCGACCTGCTGATCATCCTGCAACTTCCCGAATTCGAAGGCCGCGACATCGCTTTCTGATCTGCCCCGGCGCGCACCCACTCGTGAAGACGAGGCGTCGCTGTCCCGGCGCAGCGCTGCTGCTGCCCTGCTGGCCATCACCCCGGCTGCCCCCTGCTCGGATGGCCTGCTGAAGCGCTTCCAGGCGAAGTGGACACCGGTTCGTCGTCCGGAAGCGCGTCAAAACAAGGACTCAAAGCGGCGCGCTGATCCCATTTGAGAACGCGCCGCTTTAATCTGCTGGCATGGGCGCCAGGGCCGACGCAATGTCCTGACGGTGATCGACACCGGGCAGGTAGCCCGGCTCCGGGCGCAGCTGGCTGGCCTGTTCATAGCCATAGCCGAACGACAACACCGCCGCATCCGCATTGGCACCGCCAATGAAGGACAGACCGATGGGAATGCCGTAAACCTCCCCCATAGGGACGCTGAGGTGCGGATAGCCGGCAATCGCCGCCAGGTAGCCCGCCCCCGACCAGTCGGGCCAGACATCGCCATTGACCGGGTCGATCCGCGGACTGAGCGGTCCGGACGGGGCGACCAGCACGTCCACGTCATGCGCGTCGAGCAGCCTGTCCAGTCCGAGCTCACGGGTCTGCCGCTGCACCCGCTCCCGGGCCGCGAGATAGGCCGCGTTATCCAGCCCGTCGGTCGCATTGGCGGTCTCGAAGATGTCCTGCCCGAACAGTGCGAGTTCGCGCGCCGGGTTTGCGCGATTGAATTCGATCAGGTCGGCAAGGCTGCGCACAGGGATATCGGCAGGGCTGGTTGCCAGGTAGGCATCAAGCGTCGCCTTGAACTCGTGATCGAGCACCGTGCGCGCATCCTGCCAGAAGTCGCCATCGCCAGTATCGAATGTCTCGATCTCGACGAGGACTGCCCCCGCATCGGCCAGTGTGGCCAGGGCCGCGTCGAACCGCGCCACGATATGCGGCTGGGTTCCGACGGAAAACCGCAACACGCCGATGCGCGCGCCCGCGAGACTTCCGGCGTCGAGTGCGCGGCTGAACTGGCCCGCGTCCACCCCCTCGGCCATGGCATCCAGCATCATCGCCGCGCCGCGAACCGTGCGCGTCATCGGGCCGGCAGTGTCCTGCGAAAAGGAAATCGGAACGATATGCATCTGTGGGACAAGCCCGACCGTGGGCTTGAACCCGACAACGCCATTGACATTGGCCGGGCAGATGATCGACCCGTTCGTCTCGGTCCCGACTGCGCCAGCCGCCAGCGACGCAGCCACTGCAGCCCCCGACCCTGAACTCGATCCGCATGGGTTCCGGTCGAGGACGTGCGGGTTGCGCACCTGCCCGCCCAGGGCCGACCAGCCACTCAGCGACAGCTCGGATCGGTAATTCGCCCACTGGCTGAGATTGCTCTTGCCGAGGATGACCGCGCCCTCGCGGCGCAGGCCGGCCACCAACGGGCTGTCGCGGCCTGTCACATTATCCTTCAACGCGATCGCCCCGGCGGTCGTCGCCATCGGGCCAGCCGCCTCGATATTATCCTTCAGCAGGATCGGGATCCCATGAAGCGCGCCGAGGGGCTCGCCGGCCGCCTGCCTCGCATCAAGGGCGCGGGCCTCTGCCAGTGCTTCGGGATTGAGCGCGAGCACGCTTTGCAGGGAGGGTCCGCCCGGCCGCGGCCCGTCGATCCGTTCTATGCGGTCGAGATAGGCCTCAACCAGCGCCTCGGATGTAATCTCGCCGGCTGCAAGTGCCTCGCCCAGTTCAGGCAGGGTGCGGGCCGTCCAGCCCGCCGGCGCAAGGGACGTTTCAGCCGCCACGGGCGGCGCGTGTTGGTGTCGGCAGGCGCCCCCGAGCTGGCTGGCCGCCAGCGCCACAGCAGCAATCAGACCTGTCCTGCAGCGCATGTCTCATCTCCCGATACCCCTTCTTGAGGACCGCAACTGAACCGCCGTTCCGCCCAATTGTCCAGACGGGCCTGTTACCGTAACACCACGCTGCAGACGCGAAATGTGCTTAAGACTGCCGTAACCATTCCACCCCAGCCTCGGACTCATGATCAACGCCTCCCGCACTGGCACAATTTGTGCATCTGCGAAGAAAAATGGGAGTATATGGAATGTCACTCGTTGCGGAACTCTGGCTCATGCCATGGAAGATCACATTCGATATGATGGAAAGCGTCAGCCAGGCCTACATGCCGCGCTATCGCTATCTTCAGTAGTCATCGTGCGGAGCGGTTGCAGGCGCGCCCACCCGGTCGCAGTTCCGCCGCTCCGGTAACATCGTCAAAGAGATTACCCGTTGTTCCTATCGAAGCAGGGATTTGTCGAAAGCGCTTGCATCCATAGAGATCCCCACTGCTCCGGAACACGGGTAGAGTAGAGTACCCTCTTTCCGCCTTTCCCTTGCGCCAAACGGCTGACCGGTTCCTCAGGTCAGTGCGGAGCAGACGGGTTTGTCGACGGACCAACACATTCGAAGCAACTGGAACATCGGCGACCGGTCTGGCGTGGAACGGAAGACCCATCCTTCATGCGGGGATGCAGAGACGGCGCGAACGCCCACCCCAGGCTTCAGCTTTCCGCGTCCGGCTTACCGGCCTCTTCCACGCGGCTGCGCAGACGCGCAAAGAGTTCGGCCGGATCCTCGCCCTCCTCCGCCGTCAGCGTTTCCAGCTGTGATCCGCCGGTTTCGTCCCCCGGATCGGGCTCCGCATCGGTTCCGCGCGCCCCCGTGGCTGCCGCACCGGCCGCACCCGCTGCACCCGACGCCGGCGCACCTCCGGGCTCGGAGGACGCATACGCGCCCTCAGCCGGCCGCACGCCCGCTTGCACCGCCCGGGCACCCAGGGTCAATCGGGTCTCAGCGCCAACAAGGCTCTGCCCGGGAATGACGGCAACTGCGCTGCCATCGGGCAGGAATACATCACACCAGCCGCCCAGCCGCCGCTTGCCGATCACATCGCCGGTCCCGACGCTGTCGCCATCGCGCGTGTCCAGATCGACGCGCGGACCGAACCCGCCGGTGACCAGCCGCACGCCGACCGGGCCCACTGCGGCCTCAAAGGTGAGATACGCATTGAACAGGCCGGTTGCGTCGGGATCCATGGCCACGGGCTGGCCTTCAGCGCCCGGTTCCTCAATCACCGAGACAAGCGTGCCGGCCGTCGGCGCAAAGACGCGGTTCTGGCTCGCCGGTGACGAGGCGATACGGATCCGGGTGGCCTGCGCGGCCGGATAGCGCAACTCTCCCGGCGGTTCGGTTGTCTCGACGGTCACGACAACGCCATCGACCGGTGCAACGATCGCACCGGCCTCGCCTGGTCCGCTCCGCGCCGACCGGCGGGTCGCCAGCAGGATCAACACCGCCGCTATGGCGCCGATCCAGAACAGCGGCCCCCAGACAATCCCCAGAAGCACCCCGACCAGCCAGGCAGCAATCGCGCCGGCCAGTCCCTCGACATCGAAACGGCTGCGCGCCCAGGCGAAGCGTTTGGGATCGAAATCATCGCTCATCGGGGTCTCTCCTCGCCCTTTTCATACCGGCGCTGCGGCCGGCTATTCGGCCGCCGCGGCCAGCGTCTCTCTGGCAGCCTGCCGCGCCCACATTGCCGCATACTCGCTTTCCAAGGCGAGTAAAGTCTCGTGATTCCCCCGTTCAGCGATACGCCCTTCTCGCAGGACAAGGATTTCGTCGGCATTCTGCACCGTGGACAGCCGGTGCGCGACCATCAGCGTGGTTCGTCCGCGGGAGGCCTCCTCGAGCGCCGCCTGCACCGCCGACTCCGTGGCACTGTCGAGGGCCGAGGTCGCCTCGTCGAGCACCAGCACGGCCGGGTCCGCGAGGATCACGCGGGCAATGCCGACGCGCTGTTTTTCCCCGCCCGAAAGCTTCAGCCCCCGTTCTCCGACGCGGGTGGCGAGCCCATCCGGAAGGCTGTCGATGAAGGGTAGGAGCTGGGCCCTGCGCAGGGCATCGCGGATCTCCGCCTCGGTGGCGTCGGGGTTGGCATAGGCGACATTTGCCGCGATCGTGTCGTTGAACAGCACGACATCCTGCGGCACGAGGCCGAGTGCCCGGCGCAGCGAGACCTGGGTGAGATCGCGGACATCGTGGCCATCGATGCGGACCGCGCCGGCATCGACATCATAGAAGCGGAACAGGAGTTTCAGCAGGGTCGACTTGCCCGCGCCGGAGGTGCCGACCAGGGCGACGGAGCCGCCGGCCGGCACGGTGAAGCTGATATCCTGGACGCCGGCGCTGCGGCCTTCATGGGCGAAGCTCACGCCCTCGAAACTGACCTCGCCGCGGGCGCTGGCAAGCTCGATCGCGCCCGGCCGGTCCTGCACATCGGGCTGCATGGCAAGCAGGCCATAGAGCTTTTCCAGGTCCACCGCGCCCTGCTTGATCTCCCGCCAGGCAAAGCCGAGAATGTTGAGCGGCCGATAGAGATTGAACAGCAGCAACATGGCCGCGGTGACATCGCCAATCCGCAGTGCGCCTGCATTGACCTGCCAGGCCGCGAGCGCCAGCATGGCGAACAGGCCGATATTCATGATCAGCTCCTGCACCCCGTTCAGCAGGTAGAGCGAACGGGCCACACGCAGGTAAAAGTCATTATACGTCCGGAAGGCAGCGTCGTAGCGATCGGTCTCACGCGCCTCGGCGGCAAACGCCTTCACCGTCTCGAAATTCGTCAGGCTGTCGACCGAGATGGCCCGCAGGTGCGTGTCTGTCCGGTTCATCTCCCGGCGCTGGCGCACGCGCCATTCGGTGATCCAGCCAGTGGCGATGACATAGACGAGCACCGTGGCGATGGCGACGAGGGCGAGCGTCCAGTCATAGGCCGTGGCCAGGACGATGGCAGCGAGAACGAGGCCGAACAGGGTCGGCCCGATATTGAAGGCGAGGAAGCGGATGAGATAGTCCAGCGCGCCGGCGCCGCGCTCGATGATCCGGTTCAGCGCCCCGGTCCGCCGTGTCTGGTGGAAATTGAGTGACAATGCCTGGGCATGGCCGAAGGTGTCGACTGCGAGCAGGCGCTGTGCGTCCTGGCTGACAGTCGCAAAGAAGGCATCGCGCAGCTGCGGCAGCGCCGCGGCGAGCCAGCGTGTGAGGGTGAACAGGCCCAGCCCGCCCAGCGCAGCGGCAAACAGCGCCGCCTGCGCGCCGTCACGGCCTTCGAGCCGGTTGATCGCCTGGCCGAGCAGGACCGGAGAGACGACCTCGAACCCCTTCGACGCAAGGGTCAGCAGCAGCGCCAGCCCCATGCGGAAACGCCAGCGCGCCATTTCCGGCCGCATGAGCAAGCTGAAGATGCGCACAACCGACACCCCGAGCCCGCCATCGGCACTCTCGATCCGGTCATGGTCATCTGTCTCGGCATTGGGCGGCATGAACGGGGATATGGGACGATTGCCGGCAAAACACCAGCGCCCAGTCATGCCTGCACGCGATCATGGACGCAGCCGCACACGTGGCCATGGTCATGGCCCGCAAGGATCGCTTTGCCGCGAGTGGCAATCACGGCTATGAATGTCCGGTTTGGAAGGAAGACACATGGCCCACATCAAATCCATCTGCGTCTATTGCGGCTCGTCGAACGATGTGAAGAGCGACTATCTGCGGCTCGCCATGGAGACCGGCCGCACGCTGGCGCAGAAGGACCGCCGGCTCGTCTATGGCGGTGGCGGGGTCGGGCTGATGGGAGCATGCGCCCGCGCGGCCCATTCCGAAGGCGGCGAGGTGCTCGGCATCATGCCGAAATTCCTGCTCAGCAAGGAAATGATCTTCGAGGCCGTCGAGCACCGGATCGTCGAGGACATGCACACCCGCAAGCAGATGATGTTCGACGAGAGCGATGCCTTCATCGTGCTGCCCGGCGGAATCGGCACGCTGGAAGAAGCCGTCGAGATGCTCTCCTGGGCGCGGCTCGGCCTGCATGCCAAGCCCATGGCCTTTCTCGATGAGGATGGCTTCTGGGATCCGTTCTTCGAACTGATGGACCATATCATCGAGGGCCGGTTCACGCCGGAAGAGTTTCGCGCCAACCTCGTGCACACCGATACGCCGGAAGCCGCCGTCCAGGCCCTGGAAGACCGCATCGTGCTGCTCGACGACCGCGCCTGAGGAACGCTCAGGCCAACAGCGCCAGACCCTGCACGACCAGCCGGATGCCGAGACCGATCGTGGCGAGAACAGCCAGGGCGCCGGCGACATTGGCGGCGTGCCCGTTCACGTGCGCCCCCATGATCCTGGGCGTGTTCATCACCAGCAGCAGGAAGGCAGCGACCAGCGGCAGCAGGAGCCCCGTGGCGACCCCTGCCAGTCCCGGCAGGAGAGCGGAGATCGCCGCAGGGGCAGGTCCGCTGAGGGCCAGACCGGCACCGCCGAGGAGCACGGCCAGCCCCGTCGCACGGAACACCACGAGACGCCGTGCGGGCTGGTCCACGGGCGCCAGTTCGGTGACCACGAAGGCCGTGGCGACCGGCAAGGCGATGGCGGTTGTCAGCCCGGCTGCCAGTATGCCGAGGCCGATCAGTGTCGACAAAAGCGCACCCGATGCCGCCCCGGGCGCGCGCAACAGTTCGACGAGGGGCAGGCTCGCCGACCCGGCAAACGCGCCGGCACCGGGCTGGGCTGCGGCCAGTGTCCCGCTCGCCGCCACCGTCCCGGCGCCCGGCGACACGCTCGCCGCGATGGCAAGGATCAGGATGGTCACGATAGCGCCAAAGCCGATGGCGAGCGCCGTGTCGGCTCGGGTCTCGCCCGCGCGGCGCGGGTCCGGCCAGCGTTCGCGCGCTGCGGCCGCATGCAGGAACAGCGCGGATGGCAGGAACAGCGCGCCAACCATCGACAGGCCGGCCGCCACCCCGCCTTCGGGAAGGCGCGGGACCAGGCCGCCAGCGACAGCGGAGAGGTCGGGACCCGCCAGCACGGCGGCAGCAAGGAATGCCGCCCCGAGGCCCCCGGCAAGCCCGACCAGGACGCGTTCGATGAGGCTGTAGCGCGCTGACAGGATGACGATCGCCGCTAGCCAGACCAGTACCGCCACCGTCCAGGTGCGCGGGCTGTCATCGCCGAGAATGGCGGCCAGGCCCTGCCCGCCGCCAGCCAGCGCGCGGCCCGCTAGCACGGTGTTGCCAAGCGCCAGCGCCAGCAGGACGAGGCTACCGGCCAGCCATCGCACCGGTGCCAGTGGAAACGACGCCATCAGCGCCTCGCCCAGCCCACGCCGCGTGGCGACCCCCAGCCGCGCCGCCATGTCCTGCAGGACGATCACCAGGACAGCCGCGGGCACCAGCATCCAGAGCAGGGCAAAGCCGTGGCGTATCCCGGCCAGCGTCGCGGCAGTCACCATCCCCGGCCCGATCAGGGCAGCCGTCACGATCACCCCTGGTCCAAACCGCATCTCCGCCCATCTCCCGCACCCTGCGTCATGCGATACCCCGCAACCGCGCACCGCGCCAAGCCCTGCCGGGCGCAATTGGCCGCAGGGTCAGTCGAGCAGGGACCGGACGAGGTGTTCGAGGTGGGGGCGGCGCAGGCGTTTCAGCCGCTCCGCCGCCAGGATCACCTTCAGGTCGCGGAAGGCGGTCTCGAGATCATCATTCACGATGCAATAGTCATAGCGGCGCCAGTGGCGGATCTCGCTTTTCGCGTCCCGCATCCGCCGGGCCACCCCGTCCGGTGTCGAACCGGGCCGGGACACCAGCCTTTTTTCGAGGGCCCCGATGCTCGGCGGCAGCACGAAGATCGACACCACGTCATTCCGCATCTGGTCATGCAGCGCGTCGGCGCCCTGCCAGTCGACATCGAAGATCACATCGGTGCCGGCCGCGAGCCGCGCCTCGGTATCGGCCCGGGGCGAGCCGTAATAATTGTCAAACACCCTGGCCCATTCGAGGAAGCCGCCCTTGGCAATCATCGCCTCGAACTGAGGCTTCGACAGGAAATGATAATGCACCCCATCGGTCTCGTCGGGACGCGGCGCCCGCGTGGTCGCCGAGACCGACAGCGTCACCTGGGCGTCCTCATCCATCAGCCGGCGCGACAGCGTACTCTTGCCCGCCCCGGACGGGCTCGAGATGACCAGCATCAGGCCCCGGCGGGCAGGAGACGGGCCATGAACCGGTTCATTCGACATTCGCGGCCTGCTCCTTGAACTGGTCGATCACACCCTTGAGTGCAAGCCCTGCCTGGGTCAGGGCCAGGCTCGCCGATTTCGAGCACAGCGTGTTGGCTTCCCGATAGACCTCCTGGGCCAGGAAATCCAGCTTGCGGCCGACCGGACTGCCAGCGGCCAGATACTCCCGCCCCGTTGCGATATGCGCGGCGAGCCGGTCGAGTTCCTCGCGCACGTCGGCCCGGGCGGCGATCAACGCGACTTCCGCAGCAATGCGCGCATCATCGTCCCCGGCACTGCCCCGCAGCTCCGCAATCCGCGCATCGAGCCGCGCCGCGATCGCGGCCGGCTGGTCCGCAGCCGCCGCGCTGGCCGCCTCCGCCGCCGCGTCCATCTGGTCGAGCATGGCGCCCAGCAGGTCCGACAGCGCGGCGCCCTCCTGCTGCCGAGCAGCGGCCAGCGCGTCCAGCGCCGTCTCCGCGCCGGCCAGCAGCGCGTCCATCACGTCAGCCTCGCCGGCGAGCGCCCGCAGGTCCACCGCCTCGGCCTCGACGACCCCGCGCACGGTCATGAGCGTTGCCAGGGCTTCGGCGCGGATCATGTGCTCACCGGTCCGGCTGAGCCAGGCTTCGGTGAGCTGGTCGAGCAGGCCGTGATTGATCACCGCCCCACCGGCGGCACTGGCATCGATCCGTACCGCGACCTGCAGCGAGCCGCGCGAGAACCGGGCCGCGGCGCCCTCGCGAATCGCCCGTTCCAGCACGTCAAAGCCGCCCGGCAGGTTGACCCGTACATCAAGGCTGCGGCCATTGACGCTCCGGGCCTCGAGGCTCCAGTGCCCCCAGGCCGCCTCGCCGGTGGCCCGCCCGAACCCGGTCATGCCAGACAGCCGGGCCATCAGTTCGAACGCTCCCGTGCAATCTCTGCCCGCTCATAGGCGCGATAGCGGGCCACGGCGCGATTGTGCTCGGCCAGCGTTCGGGAGAAGACGTGCCCGCCCTCGCCATCGGCCACGAAATAGAGATCATCGGTGTCGGGCGGATCGAGGACGGCTGCGATCGCGTCCCGGCCGGGATTGCAGATCGGCGTCTCCGGCAGGCCATCGATCTGGTAGGTGTTCCAGGGTGTCACCCGGTCCAGTTCGGAGCGGTAGAGCGTCCGGCGCTGACCTTTGGCATTGACCAGTGGTTCCCCCCTGGACACGCCGTAGATCACCGTGGGGTCCGATTGCAGGCGCATTCCGCGGCGCAGCCGGTTGATGAACAGTCCGGCAATCCGGTCGCGTTCGCCGGCCCTGCCCGTCTCCTTCTCGACGATCGAGGCCAGAATGACAGCGTCCTGGGGGGTCGCAAGCGGGAGCCCCTCCGCACGGCCCTCCCACAGACTTGCCAGCAGGTCGTCCTGCGCCCGGCCGATACGCTCGATCAGCTCAACCCGCCGGGTGCCGGCATCGAACAGATAGGTGTCCGGCAGCAGGCTCCCCTCAGGCGGCAGCGTGTCCGGAATCTCGCCGGTGAGATCGGGATCGGCAGCGATCAGCGCGAACAACTGCGCCGTCGTCCGCCCTTCGGGCAGCGTGATACGGTGCTGGACCACATCGCCGCGCACGAGGAGATCGAGAATGTCCGCAGAGCTCGCCCCTGCCGGTATCGCGAAGGTGCCCGCCTTGACCTGGTGAGCCGTACCGTCGAGGCGGGCCTTGGCGCGCATGGCCAGGCCATTCCCGATGATCCCCGCCGCTTCCATGTCCGCCGCGATGGCGACCAGCGTCTGGCCACGCTCGACGCTATACGACGTTTCGGCGGCCAGCGGTCCGGGCGCGTTGACCTCGGACTGCAGCCAGGCCCAGCCGCCACCGCCCACCGCCATGCCGAGGATCGCGACGAGGAACAGCAGCGAAACCAGGCCTTTCCACATCGATCGGATCGCTCCCGGAACTCAGTTTGACCGCCGGCCGACCGGCCCGGCGCGGCTGCAAGTCTAGTCAACCGCCTTCAGGACCAGCGCGGCATTCGTGCCGCCAAATCCGAAACTGTTCGACAGGGCCGCCCGGACCGGTGCGCGCCGCGCCACCTTCGGCACCAGATCGACACGGGTCTCGAAGCCCGGCGCATCGAGGTTCAGGGTCGGCGGGATCACGCTGTCCCGGATCGCCAGCGCGCAGAACGCCCCTTCGACAGCGCCGGCCGCGCCGAGCAGGTGACCGATGGCCGACTTGGTCGACGAGACCGACAGGCTGCCGGCATGCTCGCCGAAGAGTTTCTCGATAGCCCGGATCTCACCCTCGTCGCCGAGCGGGGTCGAGGTGCCGTGGGCGTTCACATAGTCGATATCGCCCGGCCCCATCCCGGCATGCCCCAGCGCCATCTTCATGGCCCGGTAGCCGCCTTCGGCCCCTTCGGCCGGGGCGGTGATGTGATGGGCATCGCCGGTCAGGCCATAGCCGGCCACTTCGGCATAGATCTTCGCGCCGCGGGCCCGGGCATGCTCATAATCCTCGAGCACGAGAACGCCTGCGCCCTCGCCCATGACGAATCCGTCACGGTCCTTGTCATACGGCCGGGACGCCTTTTCCGGCGTGTCGTTGAAGCCGGTCGACATGGCCTTGGCTGCGCAGAACCCGGCAATCCCCAGCTCGCAGATCACGGCCTCCGCCCCGCCGGCAACCATGACATCGGCATCGCCGGCCTGGATCAGCCGGGCACTGTCACCGATTGCGTGGGCGCCGGTGGCGCAGGCCGTCACCACGGCATGATTGGGGCCCTTGAGGCCATGCCGGATCGAGACCTGCCCCGAGGCGAGATTGATCAGCGCAGAGGGGATGAAGAAGGGACCGACCTTGCGCGGACCGCCCTCACGCAGGGCGACCGAGGTCTCGTAGATCGATTGCAGCCCGCCAATGCCCGAGCCGATCATGACGCCGGACCGGGTCTTCTGGTCTTCGGTTTCTGCCACATAGCGACTGTCGGCTATCGCCTCATCGGCCGCTGCCAGGGCGTAGAGGATGAACTCGTCGATGCGCCGGCGTTCCTTGGCGGTGGTCACCGCATCGGGATCGAAGGCGTGTGCGTCCCCCTCCCCGCCGCCGCGTCCCGACACCCAAGGCACCTGGAACGCGATCTTGCAGGGCACGTTCGACGCATCGAACGAATCGATGGGACCTGCCCCCGACCGGCCCTCGACCAGCCGCTGCCAGGTCGCCTCGCGGCCATTGGCGAGCGGTGTGACCAATCCGATCCCGGTGATAACGACGCGGCGCATGGGCAGTCCCCGCCGCTCAGGAGAGGTGTTCGTTGATATGCTTCACCGCATCGCCAACGGTGCGGATATTCTCCTGCACATCGTCGGGGATCTCGATGTTGAACTCTTCCTCGAACGCCATCACCAGCTCGACAAGGTCGAGACTGTCGGCGCCGAGATCGTCGATGAAGCTCGCCGCTTCACTCACCTTGTCGGCATCAACATCGAGATTATCGACAACGATCTTCTTAACGCGCTCAAGAACGTCAGACATGGAGAACCCTCTCTGTAGGTAATATCCGGGGTCGGCTTAAAGGACCTTGTGTTGCGGTTAGCACACAGATTCTTGTCGCGACAAGCTTGCTGCACCAGCCGGGCGTGTGCCGGACGGTCTAAATCATCGCCATTCCACCGTTCACATGCAGGGTCTGGCCCGTGACATAGGCCGCTTCATCTGAGGCAAGATAGACGCAGGCGGCGGCGATATCACCGCCCTGGCCGAGCCGGCCGGCCGGGATCTGGCCGAGCAGCGCGGTCTTCTGCGCCTCGGGCAGGCCGTCGGTCATCGGCGATTCGATGAAGCCCGGCGCAATGCAGTTGACCGTGATGGCCCGGCTGGCCACTTCCTGGGCAATCGACTTGGTGAACCCGATCATCCCGGCCTTCGACGCGCAGTAGTTGGCCTGGCCGGGATTGCCGGTGACCCCGACAATCGAGGTGATTCCGATGATCCGGCCGTGCCGCCGCTTCATCATGCCCTTGATCGCCGAACGGGTCAGCCGGAAATAGGCGCCGAGATTGACCGTCAGCACGTCGTCGAAATCCTTGTCCTTCATGCGCAGCAGCAGGCCGTCGCGCGTGATCCCGGCATTCGCGACGAGGATGTCGAGCGGGCCGAACGCTGCCTCCGCCTTGCCAACGAGCCCGTCGACCGATTCGCCATCATAGAGATTGCACGTCGCAACCGCCGCCTCCCCCGGCAGGCTGGCTTTCACCTCCTCCAGCACGGTGTCGCGCGTGCCCGACAGGACGACCCGGGCGCCGGCCTCTGACAGCGCCTGGGCGATGGCGCGGCCGATCCCGCCGGAGGCGCCGGTGACGAGGGCATTGCGGCCTTCAAGGCTGAACATGGTCGAGATCTCCTGGTTTCGAGCCGGTCCGGACCGGCCCTGTTGGTCCGCCCCGGATTCAGATGTCCGCGCCGGCGGGCCCGGGGGTGAAGGCGGCGATATCCTCCGGCGTGCCGAGTGGATGGCCTTTCAGCCCCCGTGCTGTGCGCCGGTTCATGACGCTGAGCACCTTGCCGGCCCCGGCCTCGGCCGTGTCGGTGATGCCGCTGGACTCGAGGTGGAGGACGGTCTCGCGCCAGCGAACCCGGCCTGTGACCTGCGCGACGAGCCCGGCGCGGAGCGCTTCTGGATCGGTTTCCGGCGCAGCGGTCATGTTGGTAACGACCGGGACCGCCGGGCGGCGGATCGTCGTGGTGGCCAAGGCCTCGGCCATGGTATCGGCTGCCGGCTGCATCAGGGCGCAGTGGAACGGCGCAGAGACGGCCAGCGGGACGGCCTTCTTCACGCCATGCTCGCGCGCCCAGCTGCAGGCGGCCTCGACCGCCTCCCGGTGGCCGGACAGGACCAGCTGGCCCGGTGCATTGTCATTGGCGATCTCGCAGATGCCGCCGGTCGCCCGGCCGGCCGCACATGCGCCTTCGGCCTGCTCCATGTCGGCGCCAAGCAGCGCCGCCATCCCGCCCTCGCCTGCCGGAACCGCCGCCTGCATGGCCTCGCCCCGGATGCGCAGGAGCCGCGCGGCATCGCCCACCGACAGGGCCCCCGCCGCACAAAGGGCCGAATACTCCCCCAGCGAATGCCCCGCCACACAGCCTGCGGCCGTTACCCCGATCCCGCGCTCGGACTCGAGCGCCGCCATGGCCGCCAGGCTCACCGCCATCAGCGCCGGCTGCGCGTTCGCCGTCAGCGTCAGCGTCTCGATCGGTCCCTCCCAGATCAGCGCTGACAGCCGCTCGCCCAATGCATCGTCGACCGCGTCGAACACGGCCCGCGCTGCAGGAAAGGCTTCGGCGAGCGCCCGGCCCATGCCGACCTCCTGGCTGCCCTGGCCCGGAAAGATGAAGGCGAGTGAAGACATGCGGGGAACTCCCTGGAAGGCAATGGACAGAACAAGGCAGGGCGCTTTCGCCTAGCCGAGACGGCGGGCCTTGCGCAAGCATCTTGATTCGCCCGGCGTTATGCGTCATACGGCGCGCTTCGTTCAACGGCCCAGCGGCCCTGGCGACGGACACACCCGGTGTGCCCCGCTCGCCCGGGTCCATCGTGGTCCGGGTTTCCCACCCGGTGCCGCGCCGCTGGCCAAAGGGAAAGATCAGGAATGCCATATTACGAACATGTCTTCATTGCCCGTCCGGACATCGCGCCGGCGCAGGTCGAGGCGCTGACCGAGGAACTCACCACCTTCCTCAAGGAAAAGGGCGCAAAGGTCGGCAAGACCGAATACTGGGGCCTCCGGAACCTCGCCTATCCGATCAAGAAACAGCGCAAGGGCCACTATTCCCTGTTCAATATCGACGCTCCGGCCGATGCCATCCACGAACTCGAGCGGCGTCACCGCATCTCCGACGACGTGATGCGCTATCTCACCATTCGCGTGAACGAGCTGGACGAGGAGCCTTCGGCCGTCGTCGCGCGGCGCGGCAGCGATCGCCGCAAGGACTAAGGGAGACACGACATGGCTCAAAAAGGTGCCGCCGGCCTCAACATCACCAATATCCCGGCTCGCCGTCCATTCGGTCGCCGGCGGAAGGTCGACCCGTTCTCCGGCGCCAAGGCGCAGAAGATCGATTACAAGGACGTGAAGCTGCTGCAGCGTTACATCTCGGAGAAGGGCAAGATCGTCCCCTCCCGGATTACCGCCGTGAATGTCAAGAACCAGCGCAAGCTGGCACGGGCAATCAAGCGCGCGCGGATCCTCGCGCTGCTGCCGTTTGCCGTGAACTAGGAGGACGAGACAATGCAGGTGATCCTTCTGGAACGCGTGGACAAGCTCGGCGCCATCGGGGACGAGGTATCGGTGCGCAACGGCTTTGGCCGGAACTTCCTGATACCGCAGGGCAAGGCGCTGCTGGCAACCGCCGCCAACCGGGCCCGGTTCGAACGCGAACGCGACGAGATCGAACGGCGCAATGCTGAATCGCGCGAAGCGGCCCGGTCTGCCGGCGAGACGCTTGATGGCGCGCAATTCATTCTCATCCGCCAGTCGGGCGAGACCGGCCAGCTCTACGGCTCCGTCTCCTCGCGGGATATTGCCGAAGCGGCGGCCGAGGCGGGCGTCTCCATCTCGCGGCAGCAGATCCGGCTCAACCAGCCGATCAAGACCCTCGGCGTGTTCGACATCCCGGTGAAACTGCATGCCGAGGTCGAGATCATGGTACAGGTGAACGTGGCCCGCTCCCAGGCGGAAGCCGAACGGCAGGCGGCCGGTGAGGATGTCATCGAGACGCTGCAGGCCGAACGCCATGCCATCGCCGACGAGCAGGCGGGCGAAATGGCCGAGGCGGCGGCGGAAATGGCCGACCAGTTGGTCGCCGACGACGACGAGGCGTAGACCCGCAAAGGACCCGCCGGTTCGTGACAACGCGCCGGCGGCCCGGACGGGCCCGGCCCCTGGGCCCCGCCGACTCGCAAGCCGGCCGGGTGACGACTGGTCCAGGAGCTCCGGTCAGCTTGCGAACAGCCCCTGGCCAGCTCGCCAGAGCCCTCCTGCCCGGTCCGGAAGCGGCGAAAATTCCACTGGGAAAACAATCCCGCGGAGGATCTTGGAACCCTCCGTGAACCCATGATTGTCAAGCCGGGACGGGCGGGCCGAGTCGGGATATCGCTGCCGGCATGGCTAAAGATCTTGACCTTACGGAAGACGACGCGCCCCACAGCCTCCCGGCGGAAGCGGCGGTGATCGGGGCGATTCTCTTCGACAACAATGTCCACGAGCGCATCGCCGACCTGATCGATGCCAGCGACTTCTATGCACCGGCGCACCAGGAAATCTACACGGTCGCCGAATCGATGATCAAGGATGCCCGGGTGGCCGACGGGGTCACGCTGCGCGAGCATTTCGAGCGCGACGATACGCTGGCCAGGATCGGCGGGGCCACCTATCTCGCCGAACTGCTGGAAAGCGCCGCCTTCGGTCCGGAAGTGATCGACTATGCCAAGATGATCCGCAACTTCGCCATCCGGCGGCGCCTTGCGGAGATCGGGGCGGAGGTCAAGGCCCGGGCCCTCAAGCCCGAGACCGGGGACACCGGTGCAGAGATGATCCAGTCGGCCGAGAAGGAGCTGTTCTCCCTCGCCGAGCGGGGCACGTCGGCCAAGGCCTACAAGACGTTCGGCCAGGCTTCGGCACTGTCTCTGGCGATGGCCGAGGCCGCATTCAGCCGCGACGGCAAGATTGCCGGCATCGCCACCCATCTCGACGATCTCGACGAGAAACTCGGCGGCCTGCACCCGTCCGACCTCGTCATCCTCGCCGGCCGTCCCTCCATGGGCAAGACCTCGCTGGCGACCAATATCGCCTACAATGCGGCCAGGGCCTTCCGTCAGGAAACCGATCCGACCGGCCAGAAGAAGACCGTTGCAGGGGCCAGCGTCGCCTTCTTCTCGCTGGAAATGTCCGCCGAGCAACTCGCCACCCGGATCCTCGCCGAACGGACCGGAATATCCAGCCACCAGTTCCGCCAGGGTGATTTCGAGAAGAAGGACTATGAGCGGATCCGCGAGGCCGTTCTCGAGCTGCAGAACCTGCCCATCTATATCGATGACACCGGCGGCATCTCGATCAGCCAGCTCGCCGCCCGCGCCCGGCGCATCCAGCGCAAGCATGGCCTCGACCTGATCGTGATCGACTACCTGCAGCTGATCACCGGCGGCACGTCGGGCAAGTCGAACGAGAACCGGGTGCAGGAACTCACCCAGATCACGATGTCCCTCAAGGCGCTGGCCAAGGACCTCAACGTGCCGGTCATCGCCCTCTCGCAGCTCTCGCGCCAGGTCGAGCAGCGCGAGGACAAGCGGCCCCAGCTCTCGGATCTCCGGGAATCGGGATCGATCGAGCAGGATGCCGACGTCGTGATGTTCGTCTTCCGCGAGGAATACTATCTCGAACGCCAGGAACCCGACACCGGCGGAGGGAGCGAGCAGGCCCGCGAGAAGTGGCAGCAGTGGCGGGAGAAGATGGACCGGCTCACCGGCACCGCCGAGGTCATCATCTCAAAGCAGCGCCACGGTCCCATCGGCAAGGTGATGCTGGCCTTCGACCCGCGCGTCACCCGGTTCGGCAACCTCGAAACCAATCGCGGCTTCGATGAGGAATATTAATGCAACTAAGGAGCAAACGGAATCGTTTGTGAACGGATAGTTGCGCCAGGACAGGGGAGTAAATCGACGGTCTGGAGTGGAACGGAAGACCGGTGCCCACTTCGCCTGGAAGCGCTTCAGGGTCTGTTGTGGATCGGGATCCATGACAGACCCCAGGTCCCTTCTGGCCGCCGTATCGCGGCGCAGCTGGCACATTCAGCAGCGGATGACCGCTGAGGCCCGGACAAAGGTTTCGGCACCACTGCTGGACGAGACGCCTGCGCTCAGAGCCGGTAGCTGATCCGCGCGGCGGCGCGGCAGAACAGGTCAAGTTCGCCCAGGGCGACTCGTTCCATCGCCTCGATCCGCGTTACAAGGCCCATGCACCCGGCGGCCGATTGCCGGGTGATCGTCTCGATATCGCGGACATAGCGCTCATACCGCGAGGCCGACTGCTCCTCGATGCCGGCATTGTCCATGATCGCCTTGCTCGCCCCGGCAATGAAGAGGGCAACGGCAAGAAAGTCGATCCACGCCACCAGCGGGGGCGCGAAAAAGGTCATGTTGAAAGCCTGCAGGCCCTTGGTCAGCAGGGCGAGAAGGGCGAACACCGCCGCGCATACATAGATGAGATCCTGCGACGACTCGAAGACGCGCCGCCGGTCGGCCATCCGGTCGATCTCGCCCAGCGCGAATCGCTTCTGGTAGGTCATGCGAAGGTCCGTATAGGCGGTATCGGCAGCCTCCGCGATGGCCGCATTGGCCGGTTTCCGCGGCAGCCCCATGGCCACGAGCGCCAGGGCGGGATCGAAACTGCGGATCACGGATGGGCCCATCGCGATCTCCTCATCAAGGCGGGCAACCTCGCGGGCGGCAAATCCGGCAGCGCGCGCGGCAAGGTCTTCAGGTCCCTCGGCCAGCCAGGCCATGCGGAAGGCCTGGAACTTGAGGCTGCGCAACCGCTCCACCGCGAAGCGCTGCAGCAGCCATTTCTCCTTCTGGCGCGTGACAATCAGGATGGCCTGGAGACCGATGCCAATCGCGGCAAAGACAACCGCAATGATGCTTGCTATGGCCGACGCGCCCTGGGGCACGATCGAAAGCGCTTCGGCCACGGTGTAGATCGCGCTGATGGCGATGAGAGAGATGGCGAGGCGGCCATAGCGGTGATAATTTCGCTTGGCCGCAATCGCCGCGCCGTCGCGCGCGCGGATCTCTTCATCGATCGCCGGCAGGTCAAGGAGACCGGCCAGCATGGGAGATGCCGCCCGGATCTCGTCGGACGGGAAGACATCGCGATTGGCAATCTGCATGGCTGGCCCTGCTCAGCGTGGCGAGAGGTCGGACGTGGCCACACGGAACCCGATATGCTGTGCCCGGTTGTCCGGCGAGGTGGTCGCGCGGTTCATGGCACGGTGGAAGGCCGCCGCCTTGTTGTAGGCCCCGCCGCGCAGGACCCGGCGCTGGCAACCGGCTTCGCCAAAGGCCGACCCGTCGGTCGGGGCGTGGCCATAGCCGGAACGGTAGCAGTCGGCGACCCATTCGCGGACATTGCCGATCATCCCGGCCAGCCCCCACGGGTTCTCGGGAAGCGAGGCGGCGACCACCGGTACCGATGGCGCGGTCAGGCCGGAGCGGAAGCTGTCGCCCCACCAGAAGGGCGTGTCGGTCCCGGCGCGGGCGGCATACTCCCATTCCGCCTCGCTGGGCAGGCGATAGGCCCGGCCGGTCTCGACGCTGAGCCATTCGGCATAGCCGACCGCTTCGTTCCAGGTAACGCGGCTCACCGGCAGGGCCTCGCCATTGGCCGCGCCGGCTGGTGGCGACTTGGCTTCGCAGGCCTCGGTTTCGGCGCAGGCGGCCCACTCCCCATGGGTGACTTCGGTATGTCCCAGCGCGAAGGCCGGCACGGCCACCTCGCCGACGGAAATCTCGTTGCCTTCCACCGCCCAGCCATCGGGTTCGGCGCCGCGCCGGTAGGTGCCCGCCGCAATGACGATCATGCGCGGACAGGTCGGGCAATCGGCGAAAGGCGCGGCGAGCCGGTCGGACGGCCCGGCATCGGAGGCGGCGGCAACGGTCCCGCCCGTGGCAGGCATCGGGCCGCCCAGCATCGCATAGGCCACCGCACCCAGACCGGCCAGCACGGCAAGCGCGCCGAGCAGCATGGGCAGCGGGCGCGTCTTCCGCGCCCGACCGGCAGGTGCGGACGGCGCGAGGGGCCTTGACGCTTCGGACCGGGATGGCGTCGTTGCCGCCCCCGTCTCTGCAGACGCCCCGAGGCTGGCAAGCCGGTTGCGGGCAAGCACTGCGAAATGGCCGGACGGATACCGCTCAAGGTACGCCTTGTAGTCGGCCGGGTCCGTGCTCTCGTCGATGGAGTTCCAGAACACTGCCTCGATATTGGCATCCGGCGCTGGCGCGCTCGCCGCGGCAACGATCTCCGGCGAGGGCGTCCGCGACAGCACCTCGCGAATGTCCGCGACGAACTGTGTCCAGCGCGGCTCACCGGCATCGCCATCCCAGCCGATCAGGTCGGCGGTCTGCACAAGTTCGAACATGATCGGCCGGTCGGCGTCCTCGATCATGGCCGGCACGAGCACGGACGAGCGCTCGCCGAGTGTCGCCTCGGCCCGGACCCATTTCGACTTCACCGAAACCTGCGACCACAAAACGATAACGACGCGGGCATCTCGCAGCATGCCTTCGGTGACCTCGTCATAGGTCTGGCCGGCGCGCAGGATCTTGTCCCACCAGACCGTGAAGCCCTCGGCCTCGAGCCCCCGGGCGATCTGCTCGGCCTTCGGGCGATCGGCCCGACTGTATGAAAGAAAAATGTCGGCCATCTACCCGCTCGCTCCCCGCGAATATTCCACTACTTGTTTCGATGCCGGGACAATCGCACAGAATTCAACAGGCTGGAACCTGAGATAAACATCGGTTCATCTTGCGGCAGGCCGATGGCTGCGCGCGTCCGCAAGTTCCGGGTGGCGGGCCCGTGCGGGCGTGTGCAGAAACGGAAACATGATGACGCCAGACACCTCCCCCGATCGCCGGCCCGCACGGCCGAACACGCCACCAGCCGACCCGCTCGACGCGCGCGCCGTCGCCTACACCCGCATGGCCGAGACGCTCGCCTTCATGGGCGAGACCTGGCGCGAGCGGCCCGACCTCGCCGCCTGCGCCGAAGCGGCCGGCCTGTCACCGTACCATTTCCAGCGCGAGTTCACTCGCTGGACCGGGCTCAGCCCGAAACAGTACCAGGCCGCGCTGGCCCATGGCGCAGCCGGCGAGTTGTTGCGCGAGGGCGCCTCGGTGCTGGATGCCGCGCTTGAGACGGGCCTCTCCGGCCCGGCCCGGCTGCACGACCTGTTCATCGCGCATGAGGCGCTGACCCCGGGCGAGGCGAAATCGGGGGGGGATGGGGCCCACCTGACCATCGGCAAGGCGCCGACCCCCTTCGGCATGGGGGTCTGGCTGATCAGCCCGCGCGGGCTGGCCGGGCTCGGCTTCATCGATGCAGGCGCTCCGTCCCGGACCGGGTTCCAGCACATGGGCCGGCCCGAAGACGCCGCCTTTGCCGACCTCGCCGGCCGCTACCCCGCCGCAAGGGTCACGCGCGACGATGACACGGCACGGCGCATGGCCCGCAGCGTGTTCGAGCATGGCGAGCCCCTGCCCGTTGCGCTCTATGGCACCCCTTTCCGGCGTCAGGTCTGGCGGGCGCTGCTGGCGGTCCCGGCCGGGGAGACCTGCAGCTATGGGTCACTGGCCCGCGCGGTCGATGCCCCGAAGGCGGCCCGCGCCGTCGGCGCAGCGGTGGGCGCCAACCCGGTCAGCTGGTTCATTCCCTGTCACAGGGCCTTGGCGAGCGACCATCGGCTGCATAATTACCATTGGGGCGTGGCGCGCAAGCGGGCCATGCTGGTCTATGAGGCGGCGCTGACGGCCTGACCGGATCTCCGGCACCAGGGTTCTCCGGCGGCCCGCCCGAACAGGGAGCGCCAAGCCAGCCATGCGTCCGGACACCTTCGCCATCCTGCCGAACCTGCACGTCAGCTGGGTCATCGGACTGTTCGTTGCCGGCGTCCTCGCATGGGGTGCGGTGATCGCCTGGCGATGGCGGCAGGCTCATCGCGAGTCGGGCGCGGTCTATGCCGCCCGGCGCGCGCAGGGCGAGCTGGCCCCGCACGTCGATGAAGCCGCCTTCCGCGCCGCCTATATCCGCGCCGAGGCGCCACGTGGGGCGGCCTATTTCTACGTCACCGCGCTCGGCTGCGGGCTGGTTGTGCCGCCTGTCATGGGCGTGTTCACCAGCCTCTGGCGGGAAGTCTGGACCCTGACCGGCGGCTGGCCACCGACCGCGCCGGGCACCATGGTCCACACCTTCGGGCTGTTCCTCGCCGTGATGGGCACGATGATCGCCATCGCAGCCTTCGCCATGCACCGCTACCACACCCGCACCCCGCCAACCCTCCGCCAGGCCATCGGCACCCTGAACGCAACGGAGGACCAGGGCGCGGTACGGGCATGAGCGCAAGATGGCAGCAGTTCGCCAATCATTGCCAGTCATGGCGTCGGGGGGGGGGGATAGCTTCGGCGTGGACGTGGGCGTGGCGGCGGGGTAGAGCGTTGGGGCGCCGGATGGCGCGGGCGACGGGACCGGAGGCGAGGCGATGGCAATCGAATACCTGCACACCATGGTGCGCGTCAGCGATATCGAGGCGTCGCTGCGCTTCTATTGCCAGGGGCTGGGGCTCGCCGAGGTCGCCCGCTACGATGTCGAGGCCGGGCGCTTCACGCTGGTCTTTCTCGCTGCGCCCGACGATATCGCCCGCGCCGGCGGCGTGCCGGAGGGCGCACGGCCGACCTCGCTGAACATCCCGATGATCGAGCTGACCCATAACTGGGACCCGGAAGCCTACGCCGGCGGGCGCAATTTCGGACACCTGGCCTACCAGGTCGAGGATATCTATGCCGCCGTGGAACACCTCGCCGGCATGGGGGTGACGATCAACCGCCCGCCACGCGACGGGCGCATGGCCTTTGTCCGCTCGCCCGATGGCATATCAATTGAATTGCTGCAGAAAGGTGTGCCGCTCGACCCCCGGGAGCCCTGGGCGAGTGCGGAAAATATCGGCAGCTGGTAGGCGCCCGTTCCGGCGGGGCCGGGTGCGGGAGCGAAACCATGCAGGTCTGGAAAACGAGACTGGCCGCCGGACTGGCCACCGGACTGGCCCTGATCGGCCTGGCGGGCTGCGTCACATCGGGGCGCCATGCGCCCGCCGGCGCGTTCGACCTCGCCGGGGCTCTGGCCTGCAGCCAAGCCCGGCTCGATGCCGCCGACCCGGGCTGCCTCGTCCTGTCAGATCCGCGGGCGTCCCGAAGCCAGGATCGCGCGGTCGTGATCGCCGCCGCACTTGTGGATGCTGGCTATGAGCCGGTGATGGTCCGCGCCGAACCGGTTCGCCCGGGCGAACGGGTGCTCGGCTTTGCGGCAGTGCAGAACCGCGGCCCCTGCGCGGCCCGGCGCGATTGCGGCGGCGCCTTTCCCGCCTATGTCGCACCAGCCGTGCCGGGACGCGATGGAACGCTTCTGGTCATCGACCCGGCGGTGCTCGACGCGCCGGCCGACCCGGTCTCCTGGGCCTCGCAGCTGGTCCTCGCCGGTCGCAGCCTCGCCGATGTCCAGCTCACGACGATGGAGGCCGAAATCGGGACGCTGGCCGGGGCGCAGGCCGGGCTGCAAGCGGCCTATTGCCGCCTGCCCGACCGACGTGCGGACTTTGCCGGCTACCTTGCCCTGCGCGGCTATGACCGTCCGCGCCAGCGGGCTGAACGCTGCGCGGAAGACAGCTGAAACCAGCCGGACGGGTTCAGGCCGACGCGGTGCGCCAGGGCGACTGGCTGTCATCCTGGGCCGCCCGGAACAGCTCCAGCACGGAGGGGCTGAACGTGTTGATGCGGACATCGCTCGGCCCCTGCGCACGCGGCACGAACTGAGCGGCATTGGCGCCGGTCTTGGCCACGATCAGGGCTGCCAGGTCCAGCGCCGTCTCGGTCGCCAGCGGTGCGTCCGCAGCGCGCGCCGAATCGATGATCTCGCGGGCGTACTCGACCGCCTCGCGGGCCCGCATCGCATGCGGGTCACCGCATCCCATCCCGCGCCAGCGCCGGGCCAGCCGGTATTCCGGAAAGTCGAGGTCCAGGACCTGATTGTTCAAGAGAAACAGCATGCAACGCCCCCGCGCCTGGTTGCATTCATCTGTATGTCGTTTCGTTAAGGCTCTGTTACCAGCTCAACGAAAAGGGGAATCCGGCGCCAGCTCCACGGGCTCCTCAAGGAAGTGGCGGCCTTCGCGATCCTCGATCTCGACGACCCAGAGATCGCTGTCCCGCTCCCGGGCCCGCGCGATATAGGCGTCGATGCCCGCCTCGTCCGGACCGGCCCCCTGCAGGGCGAGGTCCTGGAAAACCCGGCCGCCATCCATCGCCGGCCCCGGCCGCAGGGCCAGCGCCGTCCCGTCCAGCCGCGCCACCTTCACCAGCAGGTCGCCGCGTTCGGCATCGCCCTTCTGCACGATGAATGCCGAGGCACCGGCAAGGCTTGCGCGCCGGACCAGCGCAGCGGCAATGAGTTGGGTCGGCAGGCGGACATCGCTCATGGCCCCACTGTCGGGTCGGGCGACAGGACTGGCAAGTCCCCCCATGGCCCTATCGGGCACCGGCGGAGCGGCGAAGCGGCTGGGTCGGACGACGCGCGGAAGCCGGAACCGGTCGCAGGCGGGACAGGGGACAGGGAACAGGGAACAGGCGGGACAAGGGCAGGCGGCCTATTCGGCAGCATCCTCGAGCGGGGCATAGTCGGCCGGATCGGCCGGTGGGAGGCTGACCCGGACGCGCGTGCCCTGCCCTCGCTCCGAGGCCAGCCTGAGCTCCCCCCCCATGAGTTCGGCAAACCGGCGGACAACAGTGAGCCCGAGCCCGGTCCCGCCATGTCCGGCTGCGTTCCGCCCCTGCGCGAAGGGCTCGGTGATCGCCTCCAGATCGGCGGCGTCCATCCCCTCCCCCTCATCCTCCACGCAGAGCTCGACCGCATCCCCCACGCGCAGGACCGCCAGCCGCACCGTCTGGCCCGACCGGGAATATTTCAGCGCATTGGAGAGAAGGTTCTGCCAGATCTGCCGGACCGCACGGGCATCCGCCATGGCCCAGGCGTCCGGGTCGGCATCGAGGGTCAGGCTGATCGACCGGCGCTCGGCGGTGGCCTGTAACTGGCGGAGTACCGCTCGGCCACTGGCTGCGAGGTCGACCGGTTCGATGTCGAGCGACTGGCCGCCAGCATCGGCCTTGGCGAGATCGAGGATATCCTCAACCAGCAGCATCAGGTCCTCGCCGCTTTCATGGATGATCCCGGCATAGTCGCGATAGGCGGGCGGCAGGGGTCCCTTGAGTTCGGCACGCATCATGTCGGCAAAGCCGAGAATGGCGTTCAGCGGCGTCTTGAGATCGTGACTGAGCGAGGCGAAGTAGAGATTGCGGGCCTTCACGGCGGCCTCGGCATCCTTGCGGGCCGCCGCGATCGCCCGGTCCTCGCCATCGGCCGGAACGGCAACCAGCGAGATACCGCTCGCATGCGGACGAATGAACAGGCGCACCGCCCGGCCGGCCGGCAGGACAAGACGCACGCTGCCAGCGGCCTGCAGGCGCTTTGCAAAGGCCGCCCGCCCCGGCGCGGCGACCAGCCTCTCTGCGAGCTGGCCGGGCTTCAGGCTCGGCAGCAGGCCGGCATTGCCCGAGATCGTCTGGACCCGGCCAAGGGGGGTCAGCTCCACCGCGCAGACCGGTCCGTCGGGATCGAGCGTGCGCCAGACACGCGGCGGTACCTCTGCAACCGGGGGCGCAGCGGCAGGTGCGTCGGAACCGCGCCGCACCAGCAGCGCGGTCAGCATCACCCAGAGCAGGGCGCCGAGCAGGGGAAACACCGCCAGCGGCCAGGCCCAGGGCGCCAGTTCCGGCAGGACCAGGAACTGTTCGACCAGGAGCAGGCAGCCATAGCCGATCAGCCCGACAATCGATGCATCCAGCGTGCGGGCCCGGTCGCCCTCGATCGCCGCCAGCACGGGCAGCAGCAGGAGCAACCCGCACAGCGGCGAGAACAGCCCGCCGGTGATCGCCGCTGCCGAACACACGCCCAGCACCCAGAGCATGGCCTCATGCTGGACCGACAGCCGCTGCAACGTCCCCGTCCCGGCCCGCGCGGCCAGCGAGGCAAGGCCCGGACCGACCAGCGCGCCGGCCAGCAGCGCCGACACGGCAAGCGGTGCGCCGAGCCATGTTGACACGGCGCCGCCGAGCAGCGCACCTGCACACCAGACCAGCGCGAGCAGGCGCGTTTCAGGGATGTCATTCACCCGGGACAATTAACCTGCCTGAAAAGTTTATGGACCATGACTGTATTTTAACATCTGGGAACGGGAGTCACTGCAGTATCCCTGCCAGATGGATGGTTCCCACCCACCGGGAACTCGGGCATCGTGCCTGCACAGGCTTAGGGAGCTCTTCATGGCATTCAACCTACGCGCCATCGGCACTGCATTGGCCAGTCTGGCCCTTGTTTGCGGCGTTTCTGCAGCGCAGGCGGAGACAACCGCAGCGCCGGCGTCAGATCCGATCAGCGACGGGGCGGCAATTTACGCGACCTTCCAGTCCGATGTCTCCGACGTGCGCGAGCGGCCGCTCGCCTCGGCGTCCGATATTGAGACGGTGCTAACCAATCTGGGCGGCCAGAATCCGGACAAGCTGTCCAGTGGCTGGCTCGCCTATTCGGCCATGATCACCGCCCAGGACCCCGAATACAGGGCGTCGATCCGCGACATTGCGAGCTTCTATGGCGAGGAAAGCCTGCGCCTCGGTCTCCGCAACGATGTCCGTTACGCACGGACACTCGATGGCGGCACCGATGCCGTGACCGCCGCGCTGGGTGCGACCGAGGCCGATAGCCGCCGCCTCTCCGGGGCCGGGGCCTACGTCAAGGAGCAGGCCTATTCGCTGCAGGGCACGAGCTGGGCAAAGGCCCGGGTGCCCGATACCGATGCGCTGATCAATGGCATGCGGACCATGGCGATCTCCGGCCGGCCCGTGCGCAGCGAGATCACCCGCGCCTTCGGTCAGTCCGATATCGACGCGGTCCTGAGAAATGCGGCCGGCAATTCGACCGATTCGCTCTGGGACGGACTGACCGAAGCGGCCGGCGCGGTGAAGTTCCCCGACCTCTCCCTGGGTTATGCCGGGCGCGACACGCGCATTCGTGCGGGCAAGGAGCCGGTCGCCGACAAGATCGCCACCCTCGCCGCCTATCGCATTCTCGGCACCGATGAGACATCGGCCGCCGACATGCGCACCGCGCTCAAGGAACGCTCGACCAAGAACTGCCTCAACATGGCGCAGCTCAACCTCCACCAGTGTGTCGCCGCCGCGCACAAGCAGTATGAAGTCCCCTTCTGCATCGGCGAACACGCCCTTACCGATGTCGGCGAGTGCATCGGCGAGGTGACCCAGTAGAGGGCGGCCTGGCCGGCGTTCAGTGCGGAATTTGTCCCGGGGGCTTTGCTTCCGCTCGCTTCTGCGCCATCTCACATGCCATGAACATGAATACGCGCGCTGATGCCATCCGCGAGGAGTTCGCCTTTCTCGGCGACTGGGAAGAGCGGTACGGCCACATCATCGATCTCGGCAAGGCCAATCCGCCGCTGGCCCCGTCGGAACGCACAGAAGCCACCCGCGTGCGCGGCTGCGCCTCGCAGGTCTGGCTGGTCAGCGAGGCGGCGCCCGACGGCACGATGACCGTGCGGGCGGAGTCCGATGCTATGATCGTGTCCGGCCTGATCGCCCTGCTCGTCCGGCTCTATTCCGGTGCATCGCCCGGCGAGATCGCCCAGTTCGACGCCGAGGGCTTCCTCGATGAGATCGGTGTCAGCGGCGCCCTGACCGCGCAGCGCTCCAACGGTCTCGCTTCGATGCTGGCGCGGATCCGTGCCGATGCCGCCGAACAGGCGAGCGGGGACCGGTCCCCCGCCTGACGGGTGTCAGCGCGTGTGTTGGTCATAGGCATCGGCAAGGCGGAGGAGCAGGCGGGCCAGTTCCCGTGGGGCCCGCGCCGGTGGCCAGCCGGCATCGACGGCGATCCGGGTCGGTGGCCGCTCGTGCAGCACAAGGGCGACGAGGGCCGCCATCGCCCCCTCCCCCAGTGCCGTCCGCAGCGCGGACAGTCGGCGCGCGGCAGCCAGCGCAGCCTGGCCCATGCCCGCACCGCCCGGCGACCGCGACGCATCGACCTTGCCCGCAATATCCCAGCGCATGGTCACCGATTGCGGCGTCGCAGCCCGGTGGAGGTCGCCGTTCAGGCGCAGCGCCGCATTCCGCGCCCGGCCCGCAGCGCCGGGTTCGGCCAGCGCCTCCAGCACCTGCGCCATGGCTGATCGCTGCCGTTGCTGACGTTGACGCTGGCCTGCCGTCCCGTCCGGACGCACCGCGGCCGGCACCGGCAGCGGTGCTCCGGTGTCCTGCTCCGGCAACGGGCCGCTCCAGACAAGGACAGAATCCGATCCACCGAGCGAGCACAGCGCACCGGTACTGCGCAGCGCCTCGACTGCCACACCATCCAGGGCCCCGACGACCCGCCGCCGGCGGTCGCGATCGCGATAGATGTCCCAGCGGCCCGAAGCGGTCGCGACCGCCATGCCGCCCCGTTGCAAGGCGCGGATCAGGCGGTCGGTGCCCACGCCGCTGGCCGGCCTGTTCATTCCCCCCGCCACTTACGCGACTTTCGCGTAATGGAGCGGAAGCACAGCCTTGAGCCCCTGCTCGACCCGGTCGACCCACTCGTCAAACTCGGGATCGTCACGCCGGTCCTCGATCACGTGGCAGCCATAGGCCACCGTCGAACGGTCCCGCTCAAGCGCCCGGGCAATCTTCGACAAGCTCATGCCGAGGCTGACATGGCAAAGATACATCGCCACGTGCCGACCGAACGAAACCGCAGGACTGCCCCGTCC
>CAZDMQ010000004.1:0-87545 GCA_964506685.1 uncultured Hyphomonadaceae bacterium
CCCCAACTCACCGATGTCCTCGGCTACCTCCAGCTCCACTGCCGCGGCGACCCCGGCGCAGCGTGACCCAACGTTAACCCTGAAACACGCCAGCGCGGCCAGAGTCCCGGAGCCAGCGACCGCGCCCCCATGCGCCGGAATTGGCCCCGGCACCCGTCTCCGCCGCCGAAGGCCTACCCATCCCCCAGCGCGTGGCTCAGCGAAGCGCTCAGGAAGCGGTCGATGTCGCCGTCCAGAACGCCCTGGGTATCGGAGGTCTCGACCTCGGTCCGGAGGTCCTTCACCATCTGGTAGGGCTGCAGCACATAAGAGCGGATCTGGTGGCCGAAGCCGATGGCGGACTTGTCCTGGTGCAGCGCGTCGGCCGCCTCGCGGCGCGTCTGCAGCTCCAGCTCGTAGAGCTTCGAGCGCAGGATGCGCCAGGCTTCCTCGCGGTTCTTGTGCTGGGAGCGCGAGGTCTGGCAGGCGACAACGATGCCGGTCGGGGCATGGGTGAGGCGCACCGCGCTGTCGGTCTTGTTGATGTGCTGGCCGCCGGCGCCCGAGGCGCGATAGGTGTCGATGCGCACGTCCGAGGGGTCGATCTCGATCTCGATCGTGTCGTCGATCACCGGCGAGACGCTGGCCGAGGCGAAGCTGGTGTGCCGGCGGGCCGAACTGTCGAAGGGCGAAATGCGGACCAGCCGGTGCACCCCGGTCTCCGATTTCAGCCAGCCATAGGCGTTCCGGCCCTTGATCATGATCGTCGCGGACTTGATCCCGGCCTCGTCGCCTTCGCGCTCGTCCATCTCCTCGATCGTGAAGTCATGCTTCTCGGCCCAGCGGACATACATCCGGCGGAGCATCGCTGCCCAGTCCTGGCTCTCGGTGCCGCCCTCGCCGGCATTGATCTGGAGATAGGCGTCATTGCCGTCCGCCTCGCCCGACAGCAGCGCCTCAAGCTCGGCCTGCGCGGCGCGGTCGGCCGCGCGGGTGAGTGCGGTCTCAATGTCGGCGAGCATGTCGGCATCGCCCTCGGCGAGGTCGATGAGTTCGAGCGCGTCATCGGCCTCCGCCTCGAGGCTTTCGACCGTGGCAATGCCATCGGCCAGCCGCTGGCGTTCCTGCATCAGTTTCTGCGCGCCTTGCGGATCATCCCAGAAGTCGGGACGCTCAGCAAGCGCGGTCAGCTCAGCGAGCCGCCTGGTCGCATTGTCCCAGTCAAAGACGCCTCCTCAGCAGTTCCGCTGACTGCTTGATCTGGTCGGTGAGGGCGCGGAGATCGGCCATGGATGGGGCTCCTGCTGTGTCCGGCTCGTATCGGCGAGCGCAACCTGGTCGTTGGAAATGGGAAGCTCCGGCCAGCCCGTCAAGCGGTGGCGTGGAGAACCCGCCGCCGGCTGCCACGGCGGGCCGGGCAAGCTGTCCTACCAGGTGTCGCCCAGCTCCTCGGCGACCGGCGCGTCGGGCTGCACCGCCGGTTCGGCGGGACCGGGCCGGCGCGGCGGAGGCGACGAGACGGGCAGGTCCGGCGTACCGGCCGCTGGCGTGCCGGTGGTGCCGAAGCCAAGCTCGTCGACCGCAGCCGGGCGATCGCGGTCAGCGCGCGAGGCGGGGGGGGCGTCTGCCGTGCCTGTTCCGGTTCCGGTGTCGCCGGGATCCGACGGTGTGCCGAAGAGGTCCTCGAGGAAAGCCTCACCGTCATCGGCGGGGCGCTCTCCGCCGGCGACCTGCCTCGCCGGTGCGTCGCCTTCCCGGAAGACGCTGCCATCGCCGTCGCCGAAGATGTTGAAGTCCTCATCCTCGGAGAAGGCGACGCCCGGTTCGGTGCCCGGACGGAAGGCTTCCATGATGATGTCGCCGGTCTCCGGGCCCGGCAGCTCGCCGGTCCGGGCGTCGATCTCGACAAGGCGGACGCCGGGCGGAATGCGGAAGGGCAGGGGCGGTTCGTCGGCCAGGGCGACCTGCATGAAATCGGTAAAGATCGGGGCAGCCACCGAACCGCCCGCCTCGCCGGGGCCGAGCGTCCTCGGCTCGTCGAAGCCGACCCAGATGCCGACGACGAGATCGGGGGAGTAACCGAAGAACAGGGCATCCTTGTAGTCGTTCGTCGTGCCGGTCTTGCCGGCCAGCGGCTTGCCGACGCGCAGCGCGCGGCGTCCCGTGCCGCGCTGGACCACGCCTTCCAGCATGTGGGTGACCTGGTAGGCGACGATGGGGTCGAGCACCTGGCTGCGATTGTCCTCCAGCACCGGCGGCGCCTCGCCGTCCCAGGCCGCGGCGAGGCAGGTGTCGCAGGCGCGCTGGTCGTGGCGGTAGAGCGTGCGGCCATGGCGGTCCTGTATCCGGTCGAGCAGGGTCGGGGTGACCGCCTTGCCGCCATTGACCAGTGCCGCATAGCCCTTCGCCATGCGCATCAGCGTGGTCTCGCCAGCCCCGAGCGCCATGGCCGGATAAGGCGGCAGCGCTTCGTAGATGCCCATGCGCAGTGCCAGTTCCTGCACCGCCTCCATGCCGATATCCTGGGCCAGGCGAACCGTCATCAGGTTGCGCGACTTCTCGAGGCCAAGCCGCAATGTCGACATGCCGTAGAACCTGCCCTCGGCGTAGTTGCCCGGAACCCAGAAGTCGTTCCGCTCTATATCGAAGTCGACATAGGGCGCATCGAGCACCTTCGAGGCCGGGGTGTAGCCCTTCTCGAGAGCGGCGGCATAGACGAAGGGCTTGAAACTGGAGCCGGTCTGGCGCTCGGCCTGGACGGCGCGGTTGAAGGCCGACTTCCAGTAGGAATAGCCGCCGACCATGGCGAGGACCCGGCCGGTGTGCGGGGCGAGCGCAATGAGCGCGCCTTCCACGTCGGGCACCTGGCGGAGAATGGCGAAGCCCGTCGGCACCTCGACCTCCGTCTCCATGGCGTCGAATTCCTCGCGTTCAGGCGCGCTCATGTCTGCCAGCGCAGCCTCGATGACGGGACGTGCGGCCGGGTCGTCCCGTGCCACCGCCTTGCGGCTGACCTCGACCAGCACAACATCGCCGCGGGTCAGGCCCATCTCGCCGGAGGGCCGTTCATGGGTCTTCTCTGCCCAGGCCATGCCCTCGGCCTGCAGCAGGATGTCAGCGCCATCGGCGAGGGCCAGTTTCGCCGTCCCGTCAGCATTGACCTGCGTGATGAGGGCCGGTTCCCAGTCGCCATGCCCGCGCGGCAATTGCAGGGCGGCCAGCTTGCTGTGAACATCGCCGGTGGAGGGGTCGAGCCGGGTTAGCGGGCCGCGATAGGCATGGCGCCGGTCATAGGCTTCGAGCCCGTTCTGCAGCGCCTCCACGGCGGCGAGCTGGAGATCGGTGTCGATGGTCGAGCGGATCGACAGGCCGCCGCGTTCGAGCCCCTCTTCGCCATAGCGGTCGATCAGGTCCTTGCGGAGCTCCTGGACGAAATAGGTCGCCGCCTCGTATTCCGGACCGCGCAGGCGCTTCACCGTGGACAGGGGACGGGCCTTGCCGGCTTCTGCGTCCTCGCTGGTGATGTAGCCATCCTCAAGCATCCGCTCTATCACGTAATTGCGGCGCGCCATCAGCCGTTCGGGCCGGCGATAGGGGTTCACCGCGCTAGGCGCCTTGGCGAGGGAGGCGAGGATGGCCGCTTCCGAAAGGTCGAGTTCGGTCAGCGACTTGTCGAAATAGTTGAGCGCCGCCGAGCCCACGCCATAGGAGCGGTAGCCCATGTAGATCTCGTTGAGATAGAGTTCGAGGATCTGCTGCTTGGTGAAGGCCCGCTCGACCCGTCGTGCGAGAATAGCCTCCTTGATCTTCCGGACGATGGTCTGGTCGCGCGTCAGCAGCATGTTCTTGACCACCTGCTGGGTGATGGTCGAGCCGCCCTGCAACCCCCCGTCACCGGTCAGCTTGTTGCGGGCTGAATTCACCGCCGCCCGCAGGATGCCGACATAATCCAGGCCCTCATGGTTGAAGAAGTTCT
This sequence comes from uncultured Hyphomonadaceae bacterium, assembly GCA_964506685.1. Lineage (GTDB taxonomy): Bacteria > Pseudomonadota > Alphaproteobacteria > Caulobacterales > Hyphomonadaceae > UBA5336. The sequence continues at coordinate 3,956 of CAZDMQ010000004.1, forward strand.
TGTCCTCGGCGGCGATGAAGGCGTGCACCACGTTCGCAGGGATGGCTTCATACGGGACATAGACGCGATGCTGTTCTGCAAACTCCTCGATCAGCATGCCATCGCCGGCATGCACGCGGGAGGTGATTGGCGGCTCGTACTCTGCCAGGGACCGAATGGTCGGCAGGTCGCGAGCCAGCGCGGCGAACACGGCCCAGAGGGCGATCAGCCCGAACAGGGCCAGGATGACCATTGCGATCATCAGCCGGCGAAGAAGGGTCCAGCTGAGAAACCGGCGTTTGGGCGGCTCTTCATAGGTGAGGGACGAACGGTCCATTCAGGCCTCTTTCTGGCTATCCTTTCGCCGTCGTGCCTGCCCGGATCGGGCGGACGCTCCGGTCATGGGCGCGCGGGCGGACGCCGGTTGCCCGGCTCCCTGCCCGGCGGGCTGATCGCACGCTTGTTTGTCGAGAGTAAGGCTCTTCGTGGCCATCGAAAAGGGGCAGGACCGATGACGGCGGCGGGACGGGGTCGGAGCGGGAGGGGGCATGCGGTGTCGGTCCGGCCGGTTGCGCCGGCTGCGCGCAGAGCTCAGTTCACGGCGAGGCGGGCATCCTGGTGGTTGAAATACTGGGTAATCGAGGCGGCCAGCGCCCTGACCGTCTTCGCCCGCCCGCGGGCCGACGCCAGGCGACGGGCATCGGTGGTGCTGGTCAGGAAGCCGATCTCGACGAGGACCGCCGGCACGTCCGGGGCGAGCAGGACATAGAAGCCGGCATTGCGATGGGTATTGCGCAGCACCGGCCCGGCGGTTTCGAGATGCGGGATCAGCATCGAGGCGAACAGGCCGGAATTGGTCTTGGTCTCGCGCTTCAGCAGGTCTGTCAGGATGCCCGATACTTCTGCCGAGGTTCCATCCTCGATCGGCAACTGCCAGTCGTTCCGCTCCGCCTCGCGGTCGACCCGGGCCTCGGCGCGCTGGGCCAGCGTGTACACCGATGCGCCCGCGATGGAGGGTTTCGCGGCAGCATCGGCATGAATCGATATGAACAGGTCGGCCCCCCAGTCGCGGGCCAGGCTGACGCGCTTTTCAAGGGGGATATAGGTGTCGGTCTCCCGGGTCAGCCGGACCTCGAATCGCGGGTCCTTCTCGAGTTCGATCCGGAGTTCGTTCGCCGCCTCCAGCACGATCGACTTCTCATGGTCGCCGCGCGTCGATGTCGCCCCCGGATCCTTGCCGCCATGGCCCGGATCGATCACCACCACATGCCGTGGCGAGCCTGCGCGTCCCGGCGTGCTGGCTCGGCGGGCAGCCTCGGCGGCCTCGGCGATCTCGACCGCGCGGGCGCGGGCCAGCCGGTCGAGCGCACGGGCATCGCGACGCGCTGCCGCTTCGAACCGCGCAGCGGACACGACCGAAAGGTCGAGCACCAGCCGGTGGCGGGTCTCGCTGCCCGTCGGCGGCAGGTCGAGCTTGCGTGCAACCATCATCGGCCGGGCCAGCGGGAGGACGAGCTGGCCGCCCGCCCAGCGGTAGCCAGCCAGGCCCGAGGCCGGATCGAGCGGGGAGACGGCTCCCGAGCGCATGTCCATCAGGCCAAGGTCGATCACGAGTTCGTCGCGCTCGCCGGTCCGGCTGAGGAAGACCTGCGTGTCGGCGGCCCGGTTCATCCACACGGTCAGCCGCGTCGGATCGCCATTGCCGACCGCGCGGACGCCGTCGACCTGCAAGGTGTCGGCCCAGGACGCCCGCACGCCGGCCCCGGCAAGCAGGAAGGCCAGCAGCAGCCCAAGCGTCAGCAGGACCCGAACGGCCTGAACCCTCCACTGGAGCATCTTGCCCTTGCCTCCATCAATCTGCCCGCACGCCGGCCGGAACATGCCGCCGGCGAGGTTAATCCCGGATGTATGTGACGCGGCGCCATTGCGGCGTTAACACTTGCGTTCACGAAGAGGGCTTCCCAATTCAGCGAAAGTTGGGCAGAAGATAGATTGGCCTGCAAAAAGGCCTGTGAGACATTCTTCTGCCCTGGCCCGGTCTGCTGCCAAGCAGCCCCTCCAGTGCCCCGAACAGCGGAAGACCGATGCAATCGTACGCCGGTCACAGTTTCAATGTCCTGGCGCCCCCTGCGGGTGCTTGCGAACGTGCGACTGTGCAACGGACCGGCACCCCCGACACAACACCAACCGGCGCAGCCCGGCCCCGTTCTCATGCCTCCCGCATGACGGCCCGGCCGATGGCGCAGCCGGCGAACAGGATACGTTTTCATGAGCAAACTCATGCTGATCGACGCGGCCCACCCGGAAGAGACCCGTGTGGCGCTGACAACCAAAGGCCAGGTTGAGGATTTCGATTTCGAAACCACCGGACGGGAGCAGCTTCGCGGTTCGATCTATCTTGCCAAGGTCACCCGGGTCGAGCCGTCCCTGCAGGCCGCCTTCGTAGAATATGGCGGCAACCGTCACGGCTTCCTCGCCTTCTCGGAAATCCATCCGGACTATTACCAGCTGCCGCAGGCCGACCGGGAGGCCATTCTCCGGGAAGCCGCCGAGGCGGCGGCCGAGGACGATGAATTCGATCTCGATGAGGATGACGACGAGGATGATCGCGACGGGGATGACGAAGATGACGACGCCGATGTCGATGACGCGGGCGATGACGACGACGATGAGGATGCCGACGAGGACGATGACGGCGACAGCGACGACGATGGCGACAGCCGTCCGGTAAGCGCAGCCGCGTCTGCGACCGTGACGGAGACCGGCACCGGGTACGCGCCCGCCTTCGTCGATGCCGAGGCGACTGATGAGGTCGAGGACGGCGCGGCTGCCGAGGATGTTTCCGGCGACGACGAGGCGGCAGCGGCCGGCGCTGCACAGGCCGGCACAGGCACCGGCGAGGATGCGGGCGGCGAGGGCGCTGCAGCCTCGGAAGGCCGGTCCGGCGGCCGGCGCCGTGGACGTGGCCGCGGCAAGGCGAAGGCCGAGAGCGCCGGCAGCACGGGCGATGCCCGACGCACCAAGCGCCGTCCGGCCCGCAATTCCTATCTCAAGAAGTACAAGATCCAGGAAGTCATCCGCCGCCGCCAGGTGATGCTGGTCCAGGTCGTCAAGGAGGAGCGCGGCAACAAGGGCGCGGCCCTGACCACCTATCTCTCGCTTGCCGGCCGCTATTCGGTCCTGATGCCGAACACTCCGCGCGGTGGCGGCATCTCGCGCAAGATCGCCTCGTCGGCCGACCGCCGGCGTCTCAAGTCCGTGATGAACGAGCTCGAACTGCCCCAGGGCATGGGCCTGATCGTGCGCACCGCCGGCGCCAAGCGGACGAAGGTCGAGATCAAGCGCGACTATGATTACCTGCTGAAGCTCTGGGACACGATCCGCAGCAAGACGCTGCAATCCATCGCCCCCTGCAATATCCATGAAGAAGGCGGGCTGGTGCACCGCGCCATGCGGGACATGTTCGAGAAGGATATCGAGGCGGTCTGGATCCAGGGCGAGGCGGCCTATCGGGAAGCCAAGGACCTTGCCCGGTTGCTGATGCCGGGCCAGGCGAAGAAGGTCCAGCAATGGACCGATCCCATGCCGCTGTTCGTTGAACACGGCGTGGAGAGCCAGCTCGACAGCATCTTCTCGCCGACCGTGCAGCTGAAGTCGGGCGGCTACCTCGTCATCAACCAGACCGAAGCGCTGGTTGCCATCGATGTGAACTCGGGCCGGGCGACGAAGGCCCGGAATATCGAGCAGACCGCCCTGAAGACGAACATGGAGGCCGCCGAGGAAGCCTGCCGGCAGATGCGGCTTCGCGACCTTGCCGGCCTTGTCGTGATTGACTTCATCGATATGGACGAGGCGAAGAACAATCGCGCCGTCGAAAACCGGGTCAAGGATTGCCTGAAGGCCGACCGGGCAAGGGTGCAGTTCGGCCGCATCTCGCAATTCGGCCTGATGGAAATCTCCCGCCAGCGCCGTCGCGCCGGGGTGCTGCAGGCCAGTTCGGAAACCTGTGCGGCCTGCCATGGAACGGGCCGGCGCCGCTCGGCCGACTCCGCGGCCCTGCAATTGCTGCGGTCGATCGAGTCGCGAGCGGCTGACGGCACGCTGAAATCGATCCGGGTCGAGGCCCCGACCGACGTCGCACTCTACCTGCTCAACAACAAGCGCGAAGCGGTCCTCGAGATCGAGACGACCTTCGAGCTGACAATCGAAGTTGTCTCTTCGGCCAGCATGGTGCCGGGCGAGTTCGCCATCGACGTCGAGAAGGATCCCGATGCCAGGGGGCGCCGGCGCAGACGGCCCGTCTCGAAACAGGCAGACACTTCCAGCGCGCTCGATGTCATCGATGCGGACGCCCAGGCGGACGAGGACGCAGCGGCAGCAGAGATTGCCGATGAGGACGAGGCGACAGACACCGGCGAGGCTGATGCCAGCGCCGGAGGTGCCGAGGACGACGAGACGTCCGACGGCGGCAAGCGCGTCCGCGCCGACGGTGAGGAGGATGACGACCAGCCCAGGCGTCGCCGCCGCCGGGGCCGCCGGGGCGGTCGCCGTCGCAAGAAGTCGCAGGACGCCGACCAGGTCGAGGCAGGAACCGAAGCGGTCCCCATGCGCCAGAAAGAGCCCGATGCCGTGCCTGAAGATGGCGGCGCCTGGCTGGATGGTGTGTCGGTGTCTGCGCCCACGCTGCTCGGCGAGGGCTTTACGACCGATCCGGCCGACGCCGGGCCGGGTGACGCGGGCGGCGACACGACCGGTGCCTCGACTTCGGACGTGACGCCTGCAGTTCCGGAGCCCGCGGCGGAGCCTGCTGCGCAGGTCGCGACTGAGTCCGAGCCGACGCCGCGGACCGAGCCTGAGGCGGCGCCCGAGACGGGGGCCGAACCTGAGATGGATGCCGACGCCGAGCCGACGCCGACTGCCCAGGCCACGCCCGATCCGGCGCCGGAGCCGGAGCAGGACGTGGCACCAGAGCCAGGGAGCATCAGCGCGACCGATTCCGAACCGGACCCGTCAGGACCGGACAATCGTCTCCCGGCAAGCGCGGTTGGCAGCGGCCCGGTTCCGGCGACCACGCCGCCCGTCGCCGAGGATGGCGGCAAGCCCGCACCCAAGCGGGCGGGCTGGTGGAACCGCCGGCGCGCCTGAGCCTGGACGCAAGCGCGCGTGTTTGTCAGCGGGGCTTTGATCGGTGGCCGCTCTGACATACGGCCCTTGTGGGCTGCGGTCTTTGCACCGGGTCACGGGGGGCGTCCACGTCGGCGTTCGCCGGGATCTGGCGCCCTGCCTGTCTCCAGATCAGCCGGGACGGGGGCCGGAGTGAACGGTCGCCTGCTTCGCTTCACCGTGCGGCGGCGATCCGGTCCCTCGCCATCTGGTCGGCAACCCGATTGGTGGCGACACCTTCCCTCTCGGCCACGTCCATCACCGTTTCCAGTGTCGTGACCAGCGCGTCCAGCTTCTCATCAATCCAGGCCGGATCGTAGGCGCCGGAGATTTCAGCCGCAACATTGATGATCCCGCCGGCATTGATGACGTAGTCGGGCGCATAGAGGATGCCGGACGCCTGCAGGGCATCGCCCATGTCCGGGGTGGCGAGCTGGTTGTTGGCGCCGCCGGCCACAATTCTTGCCTTGAGACGGGGGAGGGTCTCGAGATTGATGACAGCGCCAAGGGCGTTTGGCGAGAAGATGTCGGCCTCGACATCATAGATGGCATCGGGCGGGACAATGGCTGCGCCGGTGGCCCCGGCGATCTCGTCCAGCGCGGCAGGGTCGACGTCGCAGATCACCAGTCGCGCGCCCGCTTCGGCTAGGTGCCGGCAGAGATGGCCGCCGACCGATCCGACGCCCTGTACCGCCACTGTCCGGTTTGACAGGTCGGCGCTGCCGAAGGCGCGCGCCGAGGCCGCCGCAATACCCAGGAACAGGCCCCGGGCGGTCACTGGTGAGGGGTCGCCACTGGCCGCAGTGCCCGAGCCGAGCCCGGCGGCGAAGGCGGTTTCCTCGCCGGCAATCTGGATGTCGGCGACATCAATGCCAACGTCCTCGGCCGTGTAGTAGCGCCCCTGCAGGCTTTCGATCGCCCGTCCGAAGGCGAGGAACAGTTCGCGCGACTTGCCCGTGTGGGGATCGCCCCAGATGACGGCCTTGCCGCCGCCATGCGGCAGGCTCGCCATGGCGTTCTTGTAGCTCATCGCATGCGACAGCCGCAGGGCATCGGTCAGCATGTCGGCGCCGGACCCATAGTTCCACATCCTGCACCCGCCAGCCGACGGGCCCAGCGCCGTGGAGTGGATGGCGATCAGGCAGCGTAGTCCGCTTGCCGGGTCGTGGAAGGCATGCACGCTTTCATGCGCGTCGAAGGAGGCGTGATCGAACATTCGACGGGCTTAACGCTGCCGCAGTCCGATCGTCAATCGGCCGTTCCCTGCCGCGCCACAGTGGGAGCGCAAGGAGCGGGCGCTCAGGCAGTCTGGGACGGGAATGGCGGCAGAGACTGCTGTCCATTGCGTTTGAAAAAAGGGACCCGCCGGGCGCCTAAGGGGAAAAGGCCACCCGGCGAGTGGGTGGAATGGCCACCTGCCGGCGCAATCACCCTCAGCTGAACGAGCCTTAGCGCCGATGGCACAAGGAAAGCGCACGTAGAGGCCGAGTTTCAACTGCGCCGTGAACAGATCGTGCAATCCATCCACAGGCTTGCCGCCAGATTTCCACAGCTTGTTGGGCGAGATGGCCGCCTATGTTCCTCCGGCGTCCTGCCATGGCAAGGGGCCGGCCCCGCTGGGCAGGGGCGCATCGGGGTTGCGGAAGAAGGCGAGGTAGTCCGTCCACACCGTTTCGGCCTGCAGGTCGCGCAGCAGCATGTGGTAGCCATCGGGATAGTGGACGGTCCGCACGCCGTCGGGCAGGCGCCGGCTGGTCCGCTGCACGCCACCCGGCGGGATCACATGATCATTGGCGCCATAGGCGAGCAGGGTCCGGTCTGCCGGCAGGTCGGGCGCGCGCTGGTGGGCTGTTTCCATGAGCGAGACGACGCCATGCACCTGATCTATGCGGTTGTCGCGCAGCATCATCGGGCTCGACCAGATCTCGCGCAGCATGTCTGAATTATCGGTCGGTTCGATGCGGACGAAGCGGCGCGGCGGACGGACGATCCAGCCGGGCCGGACCCGGGCCGAGATCCACAGGCTGGCGCGGTAGGACAGGGGCAGGGCGCCCCAGCCGCGCAGGCCGGGCGCGGACAGGACCAGCCGGTCGATCTCGGGGGCGTCCGGCGCCCCGAAGGTGCTCATGGCGACGGCTCCGCCCATGGAGATGCCGACCACCGCCAGTACCGCTTCGGGATGGCGCGCCCGGGCGAGGGAGACCGCCGTCCTCAGGTCCTCGCGCAGCAGCTCTTGTTCTGGCCAGATGCCGCGCCCCGGTGAGCGGCCGAACCCGCGCTGGTCGTAGGCATAGGTGGTGACCCCGTGCCGGGCCCAGAAGGGGGCGGCCATGTAGAAGGCATTGGCCCAGTCATTCATGCCATGCAGGCCGATCACCACGATCTCGGGCGGTCTGCCTTCCGCCTCCCAGACGGTGAGGCCGAGCGGGGCCCCGTCAAAGCTCACAAAGGTCTCTCGGGCGGGGTCGAACATCGGCTCTGTCACGCTCTCGATCTCGAACCGGCCCTGCGTCACCGGCGTGCATCCCGGTACCGGAACAGCGATCAGCACTGCAAGCAGGAGCGCACCGACGCCCGCAAGGCCGGCAAGACGTCTGTTTCGAACCAGGGGTGTCGTTTCAGCCATGCCGTGTTTCTCCAGCTCGGATGCGGGGTTGGGAAGACCCCTTCTGCAGCGAAGGTTTGCCAGTTTGCCACTGTCTCCGACAGCGTGCGGCCGGTCCGGTCCGGCAGGTGCCAGGCCTGCGCGTAGGCGCCGACCAGGACGACGGTCCGGATCTCGGGAAGCGCTGCCAGCAGTTCGCTGCGCCAGGTCGCGGCGCAGCGCTTCATGGGCGGCCGGTCACCGCCTCTGGCATCGTATCCGGGAAAGCAGAAGCCCATGGGCACGATGGCGACCCGGCGGGCGTCATAGAAATCCGGCTCGCTGATGCCCAGCCAGTCCCGCAGGCGCACGCCCGAGGGATCGGTAAACGGACGCCCGCTCTTGCGCGCGAGATTGCCCGGCGCCTGGCCGGCGATCAGCAGCCGCGCGCTTGCCGAGACCTGCAGCACCGGTCGCGGTGCCAGGGCCATCTCGCCGGCGCAGAGTGTGCAGGCCCGGATGCGCCCGACGAGGGTCTGGAGAGTGTCGGTCATGCTGCCTATGTGTCACAGGACGGCCGAATGCCAAGGAGCCTCCCCATGTCCAACGCCAATGCCTCCGCCGACGCCGATTGCGATGTAGAGACCGCTGCCTGCGCCGCGGTCGAAATGGTGATCCGCCCGAGGGAGAAGGACCTTGGCGGCAGTTTCCGCGTGCGCCGCGTGCTGCCCTTCCACAAGCGGCGCGCCGTGGGGCCGTTCATCTTCTTCGACCATTTCGGCCCGGTCACCTATCCACCGGGCGAAGGGCTTGATGTCCGCCCCCATCCGCACATCGGGCTGGCTACGGTCACCTATCTGTTCGAGGGTGCGATCCGCCACCGCGACACGCTAGGCAATGATCTGGTCATCCGGCCAGGTGCGGTCAACCTGATGACAGCCGGACGCGGGATCGTCCATTCCGAGCGGACGCCGCCAGAGGCGCGGGCCAGCGGGCACGCCCTGCACGGGCTGCAGACCTGGCTGGCCCTGCCCAAGGGCGAGGAGACGAACGCGCCGGCCTTCAGCCACCATGGCGTCGATACGCTACCGCTGTTCGAAGAGGGCGGGGCGCGGCTGCGCCTTCTGATGGGCGAGGCTTTCGGCAAACGCTCGCCGGTGCCTTTCCCGGCCGAGACCCTCTATCTCATCGGAGAGACCCCCGACGGGGCGGCCATTGGCCTTTCCGGCGCGGTTGCAGAGGAACGTGCCATCTATATCGCGAGCGGGGCGGTCTCGATCGACGGGGCCAGCTTCGGCGAGGGGAGCATGGTCGTTCTGGTGCCAGGCGGGGGTGTGGCCCTCGAGATTGCGCCCGGTTCACTGTTCGCCATCGCCGGCGGTGCACCTCTTGATGGTCCGCGCCATGTCGACTGGAACCTCGTGGCTTCGGATGCAGCGCAGATCGAACGGGCAAGGGCCGACTGGGCCGCCGGTCCTGACCTCGGCTGGACCGGCCGCTTCGGCCTGCCCGACGGTGAGGATGAGTACATTCCGCTGCCGGATCGTTGAGGCGCCACCGCCATCACGATAGCGCCCGCCCCTTGCCTCGGGACGACACGCCCCCTAAGGCGGCGGCCATGACTGAAATCATTCGCATCTTCGACCAGCACGACCGGAGCACCGGCCTCTACTTCGACGCAACGGCGGTCCTCCATCACAGCCAGTCCGACTGGCAGGACATCAAGATCATCGACACCGAGGCGCATGGCCGGGTGATGCTGCTCGACAATGTAACCATGCTCACCCAGACGACCCACCATGTCTATCACGAGCATATGGTGCACATCCCCATGGCTTGCCTCGAAGCGCCGAAACGGGTGCTGGTGATAGGCGGCGGCGATGGCGGCTCGGTGAGCGAACTGGTGAAGTATCCCGGGCTCGAGGCGATCATCCTGTGCGAGCTCGATGGCGCCGTGGTCGATGTCTCCCGCGACCTGCTGCCCGACGTGGCGGCCGGGCTGGATGATTCGCGCGTCGAGATCCGCATCGGCGACGGAGCGGCCTATCTTGCAGACCACCCCGGCAGCTTCGATGCCATCATCATCGACAGCACCGATATCTGCGACGAACAGCACGGCCCCGATGCGATCGCCAACCCGCTGGCGTCCGATGCCTTCTACGCCTCGCTGAAAGCGGGCCTGACCGAAGGTGGAGTGGTGATGCAGATGCTTGGCTCGCCGATCTTCTACCGGCCCGGAATGGCGGCCCTGTTCCAGCGCGTTGCGCCGCAATGGCCGAGTTTCCGGCCGATGCTGATGCCGTGCCCGTTCTATATCTCGGGCGACTGGTGCGCGGGCCTGATGTCGGGTGCGCCGGATGTTGAACCGCGCCATGCCCATGACATTCGGGGAAGACTGAAGTACTTCAACATGGATATCGCCAAGGGCGCGCTCGCGCTTCCCAATGAAGTGCGCGAGCTCCTGCCGGACTGAGAGACGCTGGAGACACCACCATGAGATCAATCCCTGCCATGCTTGCCGGCGCCGCCCTGCTCGCAGCCTGTTCGCCTGAAGCGCCCGATACGACCACCACGGACGCCGCTGCACCACCTGCAGAAGCGGTCGTCGCAACGGTCGAATTGCCGATGCCGCTGCCGACCGGGACCACGGCCGAGATCACGGCGACAGATCTCGAGACCCGGATCGCCACCCTCGCAGATGACGCTTTCGAGGGCCGCGGTCCCGGCGCCCCGGTCGGCGAGAAGGCAGCGGACTGGATCGCCGCGGAGATGGCCCGCATCGGCCTCGAGCCCGGCGGGCCGGATGGCTCCTGGTTCCAGACCGTGGGCATGGTCGAGCAGACGATCGACGAGACCGCCTCGGGACTGACCTTCGCCGGCGGGCTGTCCGAGCGCGACTATCCGATGACGCTGGGTAGCGATGCGGTGATCTGGACCAAGAAACAGAACGCCGAAACCGTGTCCTTCGAGGACTCCGATGTGGTGTTCGTCGGCTATGGCATCGTCGCGCCGGAATATGGCTGGAATGATTATGAAGGCCTCGATGCCACCGGCAAGACCGTGGTGATGCTGGTCAATGACCCGGGCTTTGCGACCGGCGATCCCGACCTCTTCAACGGCCAGGCCATGACCTATTATGGCCGCTGGACCTACAAGTACGAGGAAGCGGCGCGACAGGGCGCGGCGGCGGCGATCATCGTGCACGAGACCGAGCCGGCGTCCTATGGCTGGGACGTGGTTTCCAATTCCTGGTCGGGCGCGCAGGCTGACCTCGTCCGTGCCGATGGCGGTGCAGAACGTGTCACCCTCGAAGGCTGGATCAGCCTCGACACCGCGCGGTCGCTGTTCGCCGATGGCGGGCTCGATTTCGAGGCGATGAAGGACGCCGCAGGAACGCAGGGCTTCACCCCTGTCGACATGGGCGGGCTCACCGCGTCCGGCACCATCACCCAGACCATCGACCGGCTCGAAAGCCGCAACGTGATCGGCGTGCTGCCTGGCACGACGGCGCCGGATGAATACATGCTGTTCACCGCCCACTGGGACCATCTTGGCAAGAAGTCCGGCGAGCGGACCGGTGCGCCGGGCGAGGACTTCTACCGTGACGACATCTTCAATGGTGCCGTTGATAATGCCACGGGCAGTGCGGCGCTCCTGGAAATCGCCGAGGCGATGGCCGGCGAGACGCTGGACCGCTCGGCCCTGTTCCTCGCCGTCACACTGGAAGAGAGCGGGCTGCTCGGCTCGGCATACTATGCCGAGAACCCGACTGTGCCCTTTCACCAGGTGGTGGCCGGCATCAACATGGACGGCATGCTGCCCATTGGCCGGACGAAGGACATGGTGGTGGTCGGCTATGGCGCCTCCGAGCTCGAGGACCGGCTCGCTGCAGTGCTCGAGGGCCAGGACCGGGTGATCGCGCCCGATCCCAAGCCGGAAGCGGGCTACTTCTACCGCTCCGACCATATCTCCTTCGCCAAGAAGGGCGTGCCCATGCTTTACGCCGATGGCGGGCTGGACCTCCGGGATGGCGGCGAGGCGGCAGGCCGCGCGGCTGCCGATGCCTATACTACCCGGCGCTACCACAAGCCGATGGACGAGTATGCCGATGACTGGAACCTGTCGGGCTTCGTCGAGGACGTATCGGCACTCCATCAGGTCGGGCTGGGCATTGCCCAGTCCAGCGACTGGCCGACCTGGTATGCGGGCAACGAGTTCGAGGCCATTCGCGAGGAGTCGCTGGCAGCCGGCGGCGGTGCGCAGTAGGCGTCCGGTGCGGCGGTCCGCACCATGCTGAGCTACCAGCACGGTTTTCATGCCGGCAACCGGGCCGACGTGCTCAAGCATGCCGTGCTTGACGGGGTGCTGCGCCATGTCGCCGCTGCCGGTGGCCCGGTGCTGCATGTCGAGACCCATGCCGGGCGCGGGCGGTACGACCTTGAAGGCGAGCAGGCACGCAAGACCGGGGAGGCTGCGGACGGCGTGCTTGCGCTGCTGGGCAGGGAGGACGGCGCGCCAAAGCCGTTGCGGCCCTGGCTGACAATGGTTGCGGCCGAGGGGGCTGGCGCTTATCCCGGCTCGCCGGCGCTGGCACGACTGCGTCTCGGCGCCTCCGGCCGGCTGGTGCTGTTCGAGAAACACCCGGCGGAACATGCCGCACTGGCGGCCACTTTCGCCGGAGACCGCGCGGTACAGGTCAAGCAGGCGGACGGCTATGCCGGTGCGCTGCGGCTGCAGCCCCGGGCGCGCGAGACCATGATCGTCTTCGCCGATCCGAGCTATGAGACGATCCGGGACATGGACGAGCTGGCTGACTGGACGCCGCGTGCGCTGGCCCGCTGGCCCCGGGCGATGATCGTGCTGTGGCTGCCATTGTTCAAGGATGAGCGCGAGGCAGAGTTCGGCGCCTTCCTTGCCGGGCTCGAGGAGGGGGTGGTGGCCGGTGCCCGCTGGCCGGCGCCGGAGGACAGGGACACGGCCCTGTCGGGCTCGGCGATTGTCGCCTATCGCGTCCCGGAGGCGGCTTGCGAGGTTGCGACCGGGATCGCCGCGACGCTGGGCTCGCTCTGGTCGTCCTGAGGATGGGGCGCGGTGGGCCGGTCGCCGTCGGGCGACCTGTCGCAGCGGTCCTGTGCCTGCCCCGGTGCCAGCGCGTCGACGACGGCCGGAACGTGCGCCTTGGCCGGCAGGACCAGCGACACGGTCGTGCCGGCGCCTTCGCGGCTGCGCATGAGGACATCCCCGTCATGCAGCCGGGCGAGCTGGCGGCTGATGGTCAGCCCCAGTCCTGTACCGGCGAAATCCCCGCCCATATGCCGCCGGCACTGGTAGAAGGGCTGGAAGACCTGTTCGACTTCCTCGGGCGACAGGCCGGTTCCATTGTCGCGGACTGAAATCACGGGGCAGCCATCCTCGCGCAGGAAGGCCCGAAGGTTGATCGACATGGGGGCGCCGCTGAACTTCACCGCATTGTGGATGAGATTGATCAGCACGCGCCGTATCGCCATCTCGTCGACCACGAGATCACCCAGCATCGGTGACACCGACACGCTGAACCCTTCAAGGCTCTGGAGGCGGTTGAACCCGGCAGCGAGCGTGACGGCGCTGGCCAGCAACTCGCGCGGCGGGACAGGTTTCGGGTCGTAGAGATAGGTGTCGGCACCGGATTTCGAGAATTCGATTATATCGTTGATGACGGTCAGCAGGTGCTCGCCGGCCTCGTGAATGCTGTCGCCATAATCCCTGACGGTCTGCTCCGGCAGTGGTACCTTCGAATCGCGTGCCATCAGCCGCGAAAAGCCATTGATGATGTTGAGGGGCGTGCGCAACTCGTGGCTCATGGTCGACAGGAAGCGCCCTTTGGCTGCGCTGGCTTCCTCGGCCTCGCGACGGGCGGACACGAGTTCGCGCTCGCGCGCCTTCAGCGCGGAAATGTCCCGGTGAACGCTGACCCAGCCGCCGGCCGGACGGGAACTGACCGAGTGCATCACCCAGCGGCCGGTTGGCAGCCGGTGCTCCCGCCCGTCTTCTGCCGGATTGACCTGCCATCCGTCTGGGAACCATTCGCGAAAGCGCGAATTGGCCAGGGCCACGCCGCCATCAGCGTCGTGGATGGCGAAGGCATCATGGATCGTCTCCAGCGCATTGCTCAGATCGGCCTGGGCCTGCTGTGCCTTGACCTGTTCGTCCAGCACGGACTTCAGCTGGACGAAACTGCCGATCGCCCCCCTTTGCAACATGGCGATATAGGCGATGCTAAGGACCAGCATGAAGATCGCATGGGGATGGCCGGTGGTGCAGGCTGCGGTGACGACCGGCAGGATGCAGCCAAGCGAGAACCGCGCCGTGAGGCGGGGGACCTGTCCGGACATGGAGGTGAAGGCCGCAGCCTTGCCGGCACACAACATCACGAAGAATGTGATCGCTTCGCGGTCGGCCCCCTCGATGCCGAAAACGAGAATGCTCCAGGCAAAGCCCATCAATGCGGCGACCTGTTCGGACTTGGCGATGAACCTGCCGGACACGGTCCTGGGTGTGGGCGTGTTTCTGAGCCGGGCCCAGAGATTCATGCTCAAGGCGGAAAAGCCGAGCATGCAGGCGAACCACGCACCGAGAAGCCTCGGGTCGATCTTGTCCAGAAAGTAGATGACGATCATGCCGCTGGTCACGAACGTGATCAATGCGTTGGCGAGACTGTTGCGCACGATCAGCAGCTGCTGGTTCACCGCGATCTTCTGATCGGCTGCCGTGGCCGGCGGCGGGGCCGATAGCAGGATCTTGTCCCAGTTCGTGTTTGAGGAGGTGAAGGCGCTCATGATTTGACATGTTATCTCAGTAAGGTTGACCTGCCTTCCACTTCCCACACGATTTTCGGGAGGCTATGGCAAGCTTTTGGAAAGCTAATCAGAGTGAACAGGAGCCGGGCGGATGATCATGGCGACGGGCAGACGAGCCACACTTCGGATAGGGATTGCCGGTGCAGGTCCGAGCGGGCTGACACTTGCACGCCTGCTGCGGGATCGCGGGCACGATGACATTGTGCTGTTCGAGCAAAGTCACCGCATCGGCGGCAAGTCCGAGACCGTCCGGTTCGGGGATCTGATCAGCGAACTGGGCACCTGTTACACCCAGCGGGGTGACAGGCATGTCCGCCGCTGGATGCGCGAGTGCGACATGACGTGGGGCGCAATCGACCGTGCAAAGATCGATGGCCGGCCCTTCATCGATTACGTGAAAGAGGGGGGCGGCGGGCCGCTGTGGCTGCAGACGCTCCGCTTTCTCCGGGCACGCAGCACCCTCCTGCGCAAGCTCGAGCGCCAACCTGAGGACGAGCGCGTCCTGGCCGAGGCTGCGCAACCGGTCGCAGACTGGCTCAGGGCGCGTGGCCTTCACAAGATCGAGCGGTTCTTCTATCGGGCGCTGGTGACGACGGGTTATGGCTATATTCACGATACCAATGTCCTGCAGGCCATTCGCTGGATTGACCGCGACCTCATCGTTTCGGGCATACTGAATGACCTCGTCATGCCCCATCAGGGGTGGTCGACCTTCTGGGATCGGTTTGCCCGGGGAATGGATATTCGGCTGAGCACGCCGCTGGAAGGGATCGTCCGGTCGGAAGAGGGCGTCGAGGTGACCGCTGGCGGGAAGTCTGAGTGGTTCGACTATGTCATCTGCGCGATGCCGCTCGACAGTTTCACCGAATGTGTTGTGCCGACGGCGGCAGAACGGGAAGTCACAAACGGGAGCTGGTGGGGCCGGTTCGTGATCACGCTTGCGGTGTGCGAGGACTGGTACACGAATGAGCAGATCCGGACCTTCGGGGAAGCGATCGACGCGAACGCACGCAGGTCAATGCTGATTTCCGCCCGGCGTGAAGGTTTTGACGAGGATGCGGGCGGACATATCTATCTGCTTGGACAGATGCCGAATGACGAGACTCTCCCCGAACTGCAGGAGATCATGCGAGAGGAGGTGCGTCGCCATGGCGGGCGGTTGACCCGTGTCCTGCACCAGAAGGACTGGAAGTATTTCTGCCGGTACAAGCCAGAGGCGATCCGGGCAGGGTTGCTCTCTACCATGCAGGCCATGCAGGGAGAGCAACGGACCTATTATACCGGCAGCACATTTTCCCATGAATCGGTGGGCAAGCTCGCAATCTTCAACGAGGCGCTCGCCGACCGGATCCATCGCGATCTTGCCGGCGGCTCGCGCCCCGTCCCCGCTCCCGCCCCGGCATGAACCTGTTCTTTCGTCTTGTTGCGCTGCTTATCCGCAATGCGCTGAACCGGGTGCGGATCGGCTACCTTGATGAGGCCGTTCTCAATTTTCGGGTCTGGATCACAGACCAGGATGCCTTCCTGCACATGAACAACAGCCGCTACAATTCGATCTGTGATCTTGCTGGGCTCGACCTGATGACGAAGACCGGCGTGCTCGGACCCATGCGCAAGGCGGGCTACCTGCCGGTGATCGTCTATCGCGGGGTGACGCTGCATCGCATGCTGCGCTTTCCCGATGCCTACAGTGTCCATTCGAGGATCATTGGGTGGGACGGGCCATATGTCTGTTTTCGCCATGATTTCAGGCGGCGGGGCGCACTCTGCGCAGAGGCGGTCAGCATCGGTCGCCTCGTCGGCAAGGGCGATGACAAGCCCGATGTGCCCACGGTCCTGGCCAAGCTCGGCCTGCCCCAGCCGCCCGACATGCCAGCCCTCACCGCCTTTTGCCGGACCAAGATCGACGAGATCGAGTCCGTTCGTGCAGAGCGGGCCGCCGCACGTGCTCGACAGGTGAGAAAAAACGCCTAATATGAGATCGGGCAGACAGTCCGGGGCGATGATGACAGATTCCGAATTCACACTTTGCATGCTGCGATCGGCTATCGATGTGCTGGCCGAAGCTGCGGCACAGGCCGAAAGCAAGGGCGCGCTCGATGCGTTCTTCAGCAGGGAGGTTCCGCTCGCCCGCGCCGATGCGGCCGCCGCGATCGCCGACCTCGAGCGCCAGCTTCGCCGGTCAGCACCCAGGGCGGCCTGACATTTCTGCAGGCCCCTCTTTCCTGCGCCGCGCGCCTGTCCTTCCTGCCTCGGGGGGCGATGTCAGGGCTTCCGCCGCCCCGATGGCCGGCCGGCATAGGGGTTCTTGCCCTGGCGGACATGCAGCCGGATCGGCACGCCCGGCATGTCGAACGCCTCGCGGATCCCGTTCACCAGGTATCGCTTGTACTGTTCCGGCATCTGGTCGCCACGGGATGCGATCAGCACAAAGGTCGGCGGTCGGGCCTTGATCTGGGCCATGTAGCGCGGCTTGATCCGCTTGCCCTGCACCGAGGGCGGTGGATGGTGCTCCATGGTGTGACGCAGCCAGCGATTGAGATCGCCGGTCTTGACTCGTGCCGTCCAGTCGCGATGCGCCTTGACCACGGCCGGCATCAGCTTGTCGGTGTTGCGTCCGGTCAGTCCCGACAGGAACACGAGCGTTGCGCCACGGGCATTCGGCAGGAGGCGGTCGGCCTTTTCGCGCAGGGCGCGGGCGGCGTCCGATTGCGCGTCCACAAGGTCCCATTTCGACACCACGAAGACGACGCCCCGGCCTTCCCGCACGGCGAGATCGGCGATCTGGAGGTCCTGTTTCTCGAAGGCCTCGCCGGCGTCCATCACCAGGGCGACAATATCGGCGAAGCGGATCGCACGGATCGTGTCCTGGGTGGACAACCGCTCCAGCCGGTCCTGTACCTTTGCCCGCTTGCGCAACCCGGCCGTATCGACGAGGCGCACGCGCCGCCCGTCCCATTCCCAGTCGATTGAGATGGAATCCCGCGTGATCCCCGCTTCCGGCCCGGTCAGCAGCCGCTCATCCTGCAGCAGCGTGTTGATCAGTGTCGACTTGCCGGCATTCGGCCGGCCGACGATGGCGAGCCGGATCGGGCGGTCATCGACCACCGGATCCGCCGGCGCGTCCACCCCGGCCGCCTCGATAGCCGCTTCCAGTGCATCGCCGCCGAGTTCGGGGTCCTCGATGTCGATATGGGCCAGCGCCTCGATGATGTCCTCGCCGTCCGCCTCCTCCCTGGCCGCATCCTCCGCGGCCAGATAGGCCTCGAACGCGACCGGGCCGACGGCCTCGCGAAACGCATCATAGAGGTCGCCCATGCCTTCGCCATGCTGGGCCGACAGCCCGACCGGCTCGCCAAAGCCGAGCGACCAGGCTTCGACCAGCCCGGCATCGGCCTCGCGTCCCTCCGCCTTGTTGGCCGCCAGCACCACGGGGATGGATGCGCGGCGGAGCACTTCGGCGAAGCGTTCATCGACCGGGGTCACCCCGGCGCGGGCATCGACCAGGAACAGGGCAAGATCGGCTTCCCGGATCGCTGCTTCCGTCTGGGCCCGCATGCGTGCTTCCAGCGAGCCGTCGCTGACATCCTCGAAGCCGGCCGTGTCGATCAGCGTCAGCGGCAGGCCGCCCAGGCGTCCGGGCGCTTCACGGCGGTCGCGGGTCACACCGGGCTGGTCGTCGACAATGGCCAGCCGCCGGCCCGCCAGCCGGTTGAACAGGGTGGACTTGCCGACATTCGGCCGTCCGACGATCGCCAGTCTGAGACTCATGAAGGAGACGCTACACGGTCTAGCGGATGGCGACGAGTCGCGCCTTATCGGTGAGGATGTAAATCCGCTCTCCGACCGCAATCGGCTCGAGGAACACGTCCTGGCCGAGTTTGAGCCGGCCGGTCTCCTCGCCGGTCTGGGGATCGAGACGCAGCACGTCGCCTTCCGAGGAGACGAGCACGATGTGGCCGGAAGCGAGCAGCGGGCCGGCATAACTGATCCGCCCCTTCTGTTTCTCCTCATTGCGGAACGCGCGCAATTGCCGCGTCCAGTAGACCCCGCCGGTGGCCGCGTCGATCGCCGCCAGCGTGCCGTCGGTGCCGATCACGAACAGCGTACTGCCAACGAGCGCAGGTGCCTGGGTCGAACCGATGGGCTGGACCCACACCCGTGTGCCGGTGCGACCGTCGATCGCGGCGGTCAGGCCCGACTGGTTGGCCACGATCACGAGGCCGGCGGCAAGGACGGGCCGGGCGGCGATGTCGTTGATCGCCGAAATCGGGGTGAACCGGCCGGGTCGCGACAGGGCATCAGACCACAGCCGACGGCCATTGCTGGCGAGGTAGGCAATGACTTCCCCTGAGGAATAGGGCGCGACAACGATATCCTCGACCGCCGCCGGGCTCGGACTGCCGAGCACCCGGGCGGGTTCGGCGATGGCCTGGTCGGACCAGATCACTTCGCCATCCTCGAGATTGACGGCGAACACCTCGTTATTGTTGGAGGTCACGAACATGCGTCCATCGCGGATCGTCGGGGACCCGGTCATGGGTGCCGTCATGTCGCGGCGCCAGATGCGTTCGCCGGTTTGCGCATCCAGGGCGACCAACTGGCTGTACCCGCTCGCGACATAGACCCGGCCATCCTCATAGGCGAGCGCGCCGCCGATACCGATCTGGTCGCGCCGGTTGCCGGACGCGATCTCCTCTCGCCAGAGCGGGGCGCCGCTCTCGCGGTCGAAGGCGCGGACCGTCTGTCCCGCATCCAGTAGGAAAAGCGTCGTTTCACTCGCCACGGGGGGGCTTGTCAGGGCCGATTTCCGGTCGGATCCGCGACCGGCATCCTGGCGCCAGTCGATGACGAAATCGGCACCGGCCGCGACATGTCCGACCACCTTGGACGGCTGGGCCCCTGCCTGCGGCCAGGCGGCGAGGGTTTCAGCCGGTGGCAGGACAATGGCCTGATCGGCGAGGGCAGGATCGGCTTCCAGCTTTTCATCGCCGAGCACCATGGCTATCCGCCCGGCGCGATCGGCCGCTTCCTCGGCCTCGCGCGCTGCCGAGCGGCCGGAGAGAACGTTGCAGCCGGACAGCGTTGCCAGGGACAGGGCGGCAAGCAGGAGCGGAATGCGCGATGTGGGGATCATGGCTGCGAGTCTCCTTGCTCGTCCGCGTCGGGCGCGGTCCCGATGTCGGCGTCCTCATCCGCAGCCCGTTCCGCGTCGCCGGTTTCGTCACCGCCGGCGGCGACAACGTCCCCGCCGTCGCCGGAGACGGGCTGGAGCCGCGACGAGGTTGCGCTGGCCGCTGCGCCGTCGACAGCCGTACTTTCAGCATCGCCGGTCCGCGGAATGGCCGACAAGGCAATCTGGGCGCGCTGGGCCAGTCCGGGCGGCGCATTGGGGGCAAAGCGGAGGAAGTTGAAGTCGCGGCGCGCCCGCTCGTAATCGCCGGTCGCGAAAGCCTTTGCCGCGACCAGTTCCTGGGCCAGCGCGGATATCGCCGTTTCCCTCGCAAGCAGCGGGCCCAGCAGGCCTTCCAGTTCGGCCAGGCTCACCGCGTCGCTTTGCAGGTAACCGGTCTTGAGCCGGGCCAGCTGGCCGAGCGGATCGTCATCATCGCCCGCCACGGCCTGCAGCGCGGCGATTGCGCCCGCGCGATCGCCCTTTCCGGTGAGGCGGGTCTCGGCGAGATAGTGGCCCGCAAGCGGCGCGAGATCGCCGCCGGACTCGACGATTGCCGAGAACTGGGCTGCTGCCGCATTGTAATCGGAGGCTTCGAGGCGTTCCAGCGCCGTTTCAAGCTGTCCCGCCAGGGCGGCCTGCGCCTTGCCGCGCTGCCAGCCCAGGTATTCGTTCACTGCAACTGCAAGAATGATCGCCCCGCCGGCCAGCCAGACGAGCCAGCCATATTTCTGCCAGGCCGCTTCCACCTTGTCCTTGCGGTGGGCCTCTTCGACTTCCTCGAAAATATCGGTCACGGATGGGCTCTCTGCAGCGAACTTGGGAGGTGTAGCCGGACGGGGCGTCTGCCGCAACGCGGCAGGGCGGTGTTATTCCGCCGGTTTTCGCAGGGAATAGGTTTCCGCGCCAGCGGGAAAGGCACGCGTTCTGACATCTCTTGCGTAGTCAGCCACGCCGGCTTCGATGGTCTCGCGCAGGGTAGCATAAGTGCGCACGAATTTCGGTGTCCAGTCGAACAGGCCCAGCATGTCCTGGGTCACGAGGATCTGCCCGTCGCAGGCCGCCGAGGCGCCGATACCCACGGTGGGGCAGGACACCGCTGCAGTAATTTCGGCGGCGAGATCCTCGGCCACGCCCTCGACAACGATGGCGAAGGCGCCGGCCCTGTCGGCTGCTATCGCCTCATCCAGTGCGAGCGTCCGTTCCGCCGCACTGCGGCCCTTGGCGCGAAAGCCGCCGTCGACGTTGACCGCCTGCGGTCGCAGTCCGACATGGCCCATGACCGGGATGCCGCGCTCGACGAGGTGGGCGATCTGGCCGGCCGCATAGGTGCCGCTTTCGATCTTCACGGCCTGGCAGCCGGTTTCCTTCATCAGCCGTGCGGCATTGAGGAAGGCCTGGTCGGCATTGGTCTCATAGCTGCCGAAGGGCATGTCGACGACGACAAAGGCCTGCCGGCTCGCCCGCATCACTGCCTGTCCGTGCAGGATCATCATCTCCAGGGTCACCCCGACCGTGGAGGGCAGGCCGTGCACGACCATGCCGACACTGTCGCCGACCAGGAGGAGGTCGCAATGGGGATCGAGCAGTGCCGCCATGGGGGCGTCATAGGCGGTCAGGCAGACCAGCGGCTCGCCGCCCTTGGCAGCGGCGATGTCCCTGACGGTCTTGCGGCGAAGCTGGGCGGCGGACGGGGGCTGGGGCTGGGCTGACATGGCTTCCGCAACTAGCGCGGCCCCTGCGCTTTGGGAAGTGCCCGCCGCCAGCGGAAATGCTATGGACGTGCGATGGCAGGTGAACCGAAACGTGATCGCATGAGCCTCGGCGCGTTTCTCGATTTCTTTGAGACACGGCACGGGGAGAAATGGGAACTCATCGACGGCATCCCCGTCATGATGACCAATCCCCGCCGGCGTCACGGCACGATATCGGGCAATGTCTTCGCGCGATTGCTCCCGCTGGCGAGGGGACGGGGCTGCGAGATCTTCGCCGGCGACATGAAGGTCCGGCGGCCCGGCGACGACCTTTTCGCCGCGATTCCCGATATCACGATCTGCTGTGGCCCGCGCGGTGACGATGGTGATATCATCATTGACGATCAGACAATTATCATCGAGCTCACATCGCCTTCGAGCAAGAAGATCGATGTCGCCCACAAGCTGCAGGCCTATACCGAGGTCCCTGCGCTCGAGGCCTATATCATCATCCACCCGGACGAGCGCCGGGTTGAGGTGTGGCGACGCCGGCGACCGGGCGGGGACGCGGTCCATCCGTTCCGGGAATGGGTCGATGCGGTCTTCAGCCGCCCCGAGGCGGCCGTGCCGTTTCCGGAGCTCGGCGCGGAGATGACGGTCGCCGACACCTATGCCGACACCGACCTCGCCGATCAGGCGATGGGCCAGAGATAGCGGCCGAACAGCACCCCGTGCAGGTGCAGGATCAGCGCGGCCGATACGCCGAGACCCAAGGCGACGGCCATCGCGTCGCCCAGAGGATTGGGTGTGACATCCGGGCCAGGTCCGTTATCGCCGCGCCGCTTGGCCGCGATCCGCGCGACCACGGCATAGGCGAGGAACGCGCCGAACAGGATCACCGCGCGCACCTCGCCATTGGCGAGGAGGTGCCCGACCGCCCAGAGTTTCACTGCAACCAGCATGGGGTGTTTAAGCGCCTTCTTGATGTGTCCGGTCGGCACATAGGCTGCGAAAAGGACGATCAGGGCGAGCGGCATCAGCAGGTAGTTGAGATGCCGGCCCCAGCTCGGCGCCTGATACAGCATCGGCATTGGATCGGCCTTGCCATATCCGTAGACCATGAGTGCAAATCCGCCGAGCGCGAGGATCGAGTAGAGACCCATATAGGGCCCCATGCCGATCTGCTGCCGGAGATCCCGGCCCGGCGCCCGCGAGCGCAGGCTGGTGAAGACATGGGTGGCAAGAAAGATGCCGAGCCCCGCAAGATAGATGGTCATGTCACGCGCTCCCCGCGCCGCTTTATTCCGCCATAGGGACGCGAACCGGGCCTTGGGTCAAGCGCGATAGTTTCCCATTGGTTAAGCGCTGGCACGGGACTTGCTGAGCGGGGCGGATGGCCCCCCGCACAAGGAAATTCCGCCGGCTCGTGTCGGCCATCATCGCAAGTGCAGTGGCCTGGCTGATGGGCGAGGCGCATGTCTTCAAGGCCCCGCCCGGTTTCGACGCTGAAACGCTGAAGCTCCGGTTCGAACAGGCCGCCGGGGCGCAAAAGGCCCCCCAGCGGCAAACGCAGAAAATCTATTCTTCAGAAGACTGAAGGTGTTCTCTTCAGCTCACCACTTGTCATTTCTGCCAGGATCGTCGCCGCGCGCCGGTCCGACGATGCGCGCGTAGACGGACTTCACGCTCCTGGCCCTGACGAGAAATCCAGGCGTCCAAGTGGTGCAATCTGGTCGGAATACGCCTTAGCCTTCCGTCTCGGGCGCCTTGAAGCCGCGGATTTCGAGCAGCGGGTCGATCGAGGGATCGGCGCCGCGGAAGTTGCGGTAAAGCTCGTCGGCCGGGCGTAGGCCCCCGGACTCGTAGACCCACTTCTTCAGCCGGGCCGCGGTTTCCGGATCGAACACGTCGCCGGTTTCCTTGAAGGCGTAGAAGCCGTCGGCATCGAGGATCTCCGACCAGAGGTAGGAGTAGTAGCCCGCTGAATAGCCGCCTGCGAAGATGTGCGAGAAGTACTGGGTGCGATAGCGCGGTTCGATCTCCGGGATCAGGCCATAGCCTTCCAGCACCTGTTTCTCGAACGCCCGGGCATCGGTGATGGCGTTGGCCTCCTCGCTGGTCAGGTTGTGCCAGGCCAGGTCGAGCAGGGACGCGGCAATGAACTCGGTTGTCCGGAAGCCCTGATTGAAGGTCGAGGCCTCACGCATGCGGTCGACGAGCTCCAGGGGAATCACTTCGCCGGTCTCGTAATGCACGGCGAAAAGATTCAGCAGGTCCGGTTCGCTCGCCCAGTGTTCGAGGATCTGCGCCGGGAACTCCGTATAGTCGCGGGGGCCGTCAACGCCCGAGAAGCGCTCATGGCGGACCTGGGTGAGCAGCCCGTGCAGGCCGTGGCCGAACTCGTGGAACAGCGTCTCCACCTCGTCGAACCGCATCAGCGTCGGTTCGCCGGCTGGCGGCCGGATCAGGTTGAGATTGTTGGTCACGACCGGACGCACGGTCTCGCCGTCGACGGCGGAGGCGTCGCGATAGGTGCTCATCCAGGCCCCGCCGCGCTTGGACTCCCGACCGTACATATCAGTCATGAAGACGCCGAGCAGGTCTCCGGTCTCGTCATCGGTGACCCTGTAGGCGCTCACCACTTCGTTCCAGACCGGCACGTCCACCGGTTCGAATGAGACCTGGAAGAGCCGTTTGGCCAGTTCGAACGCGCCGCCGCGCACCGCCTCGAGCTCGAAATAGGGCTTCAGCAGGTTGTCATCGAAGGCATAGCGGTCCTGGCGGACCTTTTCCGCATAGTGCCACCAGTCGTGGGCGGCAAAGGTGAACTCATCGCCGATCATGGCCTGCATGTCGGCGCGCTCCTCCTTCGCCCGCTCGAGGCCGGGACGCCAGACCTTGAGGAGGAAGGCCTCGGCCTCTTCCGGCGTCTTCGCCATGCGGGTCTCGAGCACGTAGGCGGCATGCGAGCGGTAGCCCATGAGCTCGGCCCGCCGCGCGCGAAGCTGGGCGATCCGGATTGCCAGCGGGCCATTGTCGAACTCGCCCCCGGAGGCGCGCAGCCGGTAGCCATTGAACAGTTTCTCACGCAGCGCCCGGTTTTCGGACTGCGTCATGAAGGTCTCGTAGGGGGTGCGGTTGAGCCCGACCACCCACCTGTCCTCGCCCTCGACCCTGATCGCCGAGCGGAAGCTCTCGGACAGCCCTGCAAGCTCGGCCGGGTCCGTGATCTCCAGGGTGAAGGCGTTGGTTGCCCGCAGCAGGTTCTGGCCGAACTCAGTGGTGAGTTGCGAAAGCTCGGCATTGATCTCCGCCACCTCGGCCTTGACCGTTTCCGGCAGCGCGGCACCGGCGCGGACGAAATCGCGATGGGTCAGTTCGAGAAGCCGCGCGTCCTGCTCATCCAGCTCCAGGGTATCGCGGGCCTGGTAGAGGTCGTCGACGCGGGCGAACAGGGCCGGATTGAAATTGATCGCATCCCGTTCCCGGGTCAGCATCGGCGAGATTTCCGACTGCAGGGCGCGGATTGCATCATTGCTTTCGGTCGCGGCGATATTGAAGAAGGTGCTGGAAACCCGGTCAAGCAATCGGCCGGCGCGGTCGAGCGCGACGATCGTGTTCTCGAAGTTCGGCGGTTCGGGGTTGGTGGCGATCGCATTGATGTCCGCGCGCAGCTCGATAATGCCCTGTTCGATGGCGGGCTTGAAGTGCTCTGTTTCGATCTCGTCGAAGGGCGGAATGCCGAACGGGGTGTCCCATTCACCGACTAGCGGATTGGCCTGCAGTGCGGCCTCGTCGATCTCTATGGCGGGCAGGTTGGTCGTGGCTGTCCCGGCCTCGCCCATTTCGGTGTCTCGCGCGTCAGCTGCGGTCTCGGTCGGGGTCGAACCGCCACACGCCGCAAGGGCGAGCGCGCAAGCGGCTACGCCGCCACGGATCCAGGGTTTCATGCGATCTCCTGTTCATCAAGGGTTTCCCCCTGATTAGAGAGATGACAGCGGCATGACTACCCCTCATGGCGGCGTTGCCGGCCTTCGCGGCGTGTTGCCGCCCGGATGCGCTCATGGTGGTGCGGACAATAGCGGCCGGCGCCTCCACCGGGCGGGGGGCAAATTCCGGATGGAGCGCGCCGGGTGCGGTACCGGCCCGGTTACCAGCGGCCCCTGACACCGAACCAGATCGCCCCGGCCATTTCGGCATCTGCGACATGGTTGGGATCGTTGATCACGCTGGCGATCGCTTCCCCGCTCCAATCCTCGTTCAGTGCGAAACTGTAGCGGGTCTCGAAATCGAGTTGCCGCCCGCTCGGTGTCAGGCCCGCCTCGATCACATCGACGACCAGCCCGTCCGCATCGGCACCGACCGCACCGGTCAGTTCGAACGTTCCGGTCTCGGCCCGCTGCGGCTGGGCCAGCACGAAAGCGAGGTCCCCGCCGGCCACCGGCCGCGAGGCGCTGACCGACCATCGACTGGTCCAGATGTCACTGGTCTCCAGTCCCGGCAGGGCAATGCTCGCCGCTTCGAGACCGCCCCGGACGGTCCAGGTCTCGTTGACCGCAAACGCGCCCGCCAGCGCGTAGGCGGCCGAGTTCGAGCGGTCGGTTTCGCGGCTGAGCCGGCTTTGCAGCTGTCCGCCAAGGGCGCTGGCCTCGTCGCTGGCCAGGGCCAGTCCGAAGCGGAGTTTCCAGCCCTCGCCATGGCGCGCGATGCCGGCACCGCTGGTGGCGCGCGGGCCATGGCTGGCGCTGTGCAGGTCAAGGCTCGTGCGGCCGATATCATGGGTGAGTCTTGCCCAGTCGCCGCCCGAGGCGAACTGGCTTGTCCGGCCCGGATCGTGGCTCAGGCTCGTGCCCGGAGCGAGCTCGGCCGGCGCACCGCCGCGGCCAAAGGCGATTTCCCCGCCGGCGAACTCGTACAGTCCGGAGAAGCTGCTCTCGGGCTCGGCCTGGAAGGGCAGGCTGCGATCCTCGTGGAAGGCCGGCGTGTGCCATTGGAAGCTGAGCCCGCCGACGCCGACGGCCTTGCTGGTGCCGGCAGACCAGTCGGCCCGGACCTGCCAGTCGGCAAAGCCGGGCGCGGCGGTACCGGCCAGCGCTGCGCCATCAAACGCGAAGGCGCGCTGGTAGCTGTCGACCAGGACGAGAGACGACAGCCCGCCGGGCCGGGTCGCGAAATCGCCGAAGGCACCTGTCGGCGCCGCCCCGAAGATGTCCACCGGCGAGCGGGTCAGCCCGCCAACGCGCATGCTCGTGGCCCCCTGCGGCGAGAAGGCCGCTGCAAGGTCGAGCTTGCCGACACCGCTGACGGCATCGGTACCGGCAGTTGCGGCCACCCCCGCGATCGGGTCGGTCGCGGGGTCGACATAGTCCTCGGCGGTGTCGAGCAGGATCCGGGCGGCTTCGGCCGGGGTGAGATTCGGGAAGGCCTGAAGCAACAGCGCCAGCCCGCCCGAGACATAGGGGGCGGCGAAGGAGGTCCCGGCCAACCGGTAATAGTCGCCGATGGCATCTGGATCATTGCAGTCGGTTGTCACCGATCCCGAGCAGGTCGGCGCATCGGCGAACACGATGTCATCATCGGGGCCAGTCGCGACCACGCCCTCGCCCGGTGCGAGGAGGTAGAAGTCCTGTGCGCTGGCGCCGGCCCGGTTTGTGAAGTCCGAGATCTCGCCCTGGCTCGCGCCGGCCTCGGCATTGAACGAGCCGACGGCGAGGACGAGGCCATTGGCACGCGGGTCGCCGGCAATGTTGGCCGGTTCAGTGGGCTGGCTGGCCTGCGGGTTCGGATCGCCGGCTTCGGTCAGCGCCTCATTGCCGGCCGAGACCACGACCAGCACACCGGCATCGGTCGCCCGGAAGATTGCATCCTCGAGGCTCGGGTCGGAATCGATCTCCCCGCCGAGCGACAGGTTGATGATCTGGGCGCCATTGCCGACGGCATAGTCGATGGCGGTGACGAGATCGTTATCGGAGAAACGGCAGTCCCCGGTGCCCGCGCTCGACACGCAGCTTCCGGGCCGGTCGGCGCGGATGTCGAGGATCTTCGAGTTGAAGGCGACACCGTGCATCCCCTTGGCATCGCGAAGGGCCGCGATCTGGCCCGCGACCAGCGTGCCGTGCCCTTCGGAATCGATGTCATCGGCCGTTCGCTCCCCCGCACGGACATCGAACACACCCGCCGACTGGCCCTGGAGTTCGGGATGGTTGAAATCGGTTCCGGTATCGATCACCGCAACGGTCACCCCGGTGCCGGTGGCGCCTGCCGCATAGGCCGCCGAAGCCCCGATCTGGCCCAGACCCTCGGCGAAATCATACTCCTCGGTCTCGAAGCTCGACGCGCCCGGCGGCGGGGGTGGCGGTGGCGGAGGTGGCGGGGGGGCAGGCGGCGGCGATGGCGGCAGGGGCTGGACCACGCCGCCTCCGCCCCCGCCACCGCTGGCACAGCCTGCCAGCATCAGCGGTGCAGCCAGGCTCGCAGCCAGGACAAGTTTTAGCGCTGAAGCGCTTCGCAGGCTCCGCTTCCAGATGACCATCCTCACACTCTCCTCAAGGGACCGGCCACACCACCGCTGCGGACCGCGCCATGCAAACCCTGTCACATGCCTTGCAACTGCGACGGCAAGCTCTTTCAATATTCGCCGTCTGGCAAGCGCGGGTCTGAAGTCGGCGTCACCGTCCGGTCTGGTGACAGGCTGACCAGATGCGCTAGGCTCCTGGCAAGCTACAATTGTGTAAAGGCACGGTTCCCATGCAAGATGTCATGCAGCAGGTGGTGCTCCGGCGCCATTGCGACGGCCCGCCCCGCAATACCGATTTCGAGCTTGTGGCGGTGCCGCTGCCCGAGCCGCGCGAGGGCCAGTTCCGCGTCCGCCACATCTGGGCCTCGGTCGATCCTGGCACGCGCTCTCGGCTGTCGGGCGGGGACAGCTATGCCGCGGCGCTGCCACTCGGCAAGCCGGTGGACGGGTTCAATGTCGGGGTTATCGAGGCGAGTAACCAGCCGGACTGGCCGGTCGGGACGAAGGTCTTCTGCGCCGGCGGCTGGCGGAGCCATTCGCTGCAGACCGGCAAGGGCTTCATCGGCAGGGTGCCGGACGGGCCGGGCATGGCGGAGATCCCGCTGTCTCTGTGGATCGGCGTGCTGGGTGTGCCGGGGCTGACGGCCTGGTTCGGCACGAAGACGGTGGGCAGATTCCGCGAGGGCGATGCGGTTCTGGTGACCAGCGCAGCAGGACCGGTCGGGGCGACGGCGGGCCAGCTTGCGAAGGCGTGGGGCGCCTCGAAAGTGGTCGGCGTGGCAGGCTCGGACGCCAAATGCGCCTGGCTCAGGGACGAGGCCGGGTTCGACGCGGTGATCAACTACAAGACCGCGGGCGACCTCGACGCCGCCATCCGGCAGGCCCTGCCCGAAGGCGTCGACCTCCTCTTCGACAATGTCGGCAACGCCATGGTCAACCGCGTGTTGCCCATGATGAAGCTGAATGGTCGCATCTGCATTTCCGGCCAGGTGGCCGACTACAATCTCACGCCCGAGGAGACCCCCGGCATCGTCAACACCAAGCCCTTTATCACCCACCGCGTGAACATGCAGGGGCTGGTCGTGTTCGACTTCGCGAGGGAGTTTCCGCAGGCGCTGGACGAAATGGCGCGCATGATCGCGGCTGGGCAGCTGAAATATGCCGAGGAACGGTTTGAAGGCATCGAGGCTATGCCGGACGCCTTTTGCGGGCTCTTTCGTGGCGAGAATTTCGGGCGGCGGGTGGTCAGGGTGGGGAACGAGGCATGACCTTCGACATCCGGTCTGAAGTCCCGAGCGATCACGCGGCCATATTCAGACTGACCAAAGCTGCGTTCGAG
This sequence comes from uncultured Hyphomonadaceae bacterium, assembly GCA_964506685.1. Lineage (GTDB taxonomy): Bacteria > Pseudomonadota > Alphaproteobacteria > Caulobacterales > Hyphomonadaceae > UBA5336. The sequence continues at coordinate 33,241 of CAZDMQ010000004.1, forward strand.
CCGATGCCGTTTAGCGACGGGGATGAAGCTGAATGCATCGACAAGCTTCGCGCCGATGGCGATCTCACCCTGTCCTTTGTCGCGACCGACGGCGGCGAGATCATCGGGCACATCGCTTTCTCCCCTGTGTTCCTCAACAACAGCTTTGACCATTGGTATGGCTTGGGGCCGGTCTCGGTTGCCCCAGAACGGCAGCGCAGCGGGATTGGCAGTGCGCTGATCAATCACGGGCTGTCAGGACTCAAACGGCTCGATGCCATGGGCTGTGTGCTCATCGGCGATCCGAACTACTATCGGCGCTTCGGTTTTGTGGGCGATGGTCGGCTGACATATCGCGAGCTCGCACCGGAGATCGTCCAGTGGCTGGCGTTCGGAGAGGAGAAACCCGAAGGAACGCTTCGATACAGCCCCGGGCTTGAATAGAAGCGCCTTGCTAACATGCCCTTGACTGCTCGCCCCTGGAAGGACCCGCCATGTCATCATCATTCCGCATCGAGGATGCCGACTACACCCGCTTCAAGTTCGCTCGCGAGGGGCGCGTTCTGACCGCCATCATTTCAGGGGCCAATCCCGTCAACGGCGTGGACGGGCCGATGCATGACGAACTGGCCCGGGTCTTCACAGACCTGCAGCGCGATGATGCCAGCGACATCATCATCCTCACCGCCGAGGGCCGGGCTTTCTGCGCCGGGGGCGATTTCGACTGGTTCGCCGAGCAGATCGACGATCCGGCGAAATTCCGCGCGATTGCCTGGGACGCCAAGCGGATCGTCTCGACCCTCCTGGAGATGGAAAAGCCGATCCTCTGCCGCCTGAATGGCGCAGCCGCCGGGCTCGGCGCGACCATCGCACTGCTCTGCGACATCATCATCGCCGACGAGACCGCAAAGATCGGCGACCCGCACGTGAAGGTCGGCCTTGTCGCCGGCGATGGCGGCGCGCTGATCTGGCCCCAGCTTATCGGCTATGCCAAGGCCAAGGAACTGCTCATGACCGGCGACCTGCTGAGCGCGGCTGAGGCGCAGGGGCTGGGGCTGATCAACTATGCCGTGCCCGCGAGCGAGCTTGACGCAAAGGTCGCCGAACTCGTCGCCAAGCTTCAGGGCAATCCGAAATGGGCCGTGCGCTGGACCAAATCCGTCACCAATATCCCGCTGCGCGCGCTTGCGGCGCAGCTCATGGACGCGTCTGTCGGCTGGGAGAGCGTGTCGAATTATCTCGACGATCGCCGTGAAGCGGTGAGAGCGACGATGGACAAGCGCAAGCCGGACCTGACGGGAAATTGACGACGCGGGGGAGGGGTATTACATTTTGGCGATGAGTAATACTGAAGCCGCAACCTATCGCCTGACCAAAAAGGGTCAGGTCACGATCCCGAAGGCTGTGCGCGATGCACTCCGTCTGAAGGAAGGCGATGCCGTCGTCTTCGAGGTGGAGAACGGGCGTGCCATCGTTCGCAAGGTCTTCAGTCCGGAAGCGTACGAAGCCGCCGTGCGACGCATGGCTGGCAGCGTCGATACTGGCGGACAGATGACCGATGAGATCATGGACGAGCTGCGGCCCTGGCGGGTGGACGAAGCGCATCTGTTCGAGTCTGAATGAGCACACATCTCGACACCAATATCCTGATCGATATCTTCACTCAGGATTCAGATTGGTTTGAATGGTCGCTGGCGTCGATGCGAGATCTGGCTGAGCGTGGCCTTGTCATGACATCCGTTGTCTATGCTGAAGCATCAACGCGCTTTGCTGACCGGGCCGGTTTCGATGCCAGGCTTTCCGTGCTTTCGGTGCAGCTTGCGCAGCCCTCCAGGCAGGCTCTTTTTGTGGCCGCAAAAGCGCATGCGGTCTACCGCCGTCGCGGTGGCGCACGCAGCACCACCCTCCCCGATTTCTTCATCGGAGCCCATGCGATGGTCGCGGGTGTGCCGCTTCTCACGCGTGACCCGGCTCGTTTTCGCACCTACTTCCCCAACCTGGAACTGATCGCCCCATGACCCACGCCTCTTTCGCCCCTGAACCCGACCATGTCACCGAGATCCGCCGCCAGCTGCAGCGCTGGGTGGCCGGGAAGATGCCGCGCGAGAAGCGGATCGCTTGGGACAAGGCCGCCACATGGGATCGCGCCTTGTTCGCCGAAATCGCCGAAATGGGCCTGATCGGCCTCACCATCCCTGAGGAATATGGCGGCGCAGGACAGGATATCCTTGCCGCCACGGCCGTGATCGAGGAGCTCTGCCAGGGCGGGCCGACCATGGCGGGCCCATACATCCACGCCGCCTTCTATGGTGGGATGAACCTCGCCGAAAACGGTACCGAGGCGCAGAAGCAGGAATGGTTGCCGAAGCTCGCCCGCGGCGAGATCTTCTTCTGTTACGGCCTGTCGGAACCCAATGTCGGCGGCGACCTTGCCAGTGTCGAGACCCGCGCGGAGCGCGATGGCGACGAGATCGTGGTCAATGGCGCCAAGCGCTGGTGCACCGGTGCGGACTGGTCGGACTATATCTATTGCCTGGTGCGCACTGGCCCGGCCGAGGAGAAACGCGCGAACCTCTCTTTCCTCATCATCCCGACAGATACGCCCGGCCTCTCGATGCAGCCGCTTCATCATTCCAATCTGCGCTACACCAGGTCAATGGATGTCTATTTCGACGATGTGCGCCTGCCCCTGAGCGCCATTGTCGGCGGCGAGGCGATGTGGAACCAGGGGTTCCGGATGCTGACGGGCCGCGCCCTCGATGTCGAGAAGATCGAGATCACCGCGGTCGCCTATGGCATCGCCCGCGCTGCGCTGGAGGAGGCCTGGGCCTATGCCCAGGAGCGGGTGCAGTTCGGCAAGCCGATCGCCCGGCACCAGGCGATCCGCCACAAGCTGGTCACCGCGCGTACAAAGCTCGCCGCGTGCCGGCATATGCTCTACCACGGCGCATGGCTGGCCAGTGAAGGCCTGCCGTGCTCGGTCGAGACCTCCATGGCCAAGCTGTTCGTCGCTGATACCGGGGTCGAGATTGCGCTGGCCTGCCAGCAGGTCATGGGCGCCTATGGCCTCTCGGACGCCTGGGACATGGAGCGCAATGTCCGCGACCTGCTCGGCATGCCCATCGTCGGCGGCTCATCAGACATGCAGAAGAACAATCTCGCGACCATGCTGCGGCTTTAAGCCAGCCTGACAAGCGCGTGGCGTTTCTTGCCGGCGGAGAGTTTGGCGGCGCCGTCGGCGCCGAAGTCGGCGAGCGAGAGTGCGGCGTTCTGGTCGGTCACGGCCGCATCATTGAGCTTTGCCGCCCCCTGCTTGATCAGCCGACGGGCCGCGCCATTGGTTTCCGTAAGGCCCGCTGCGGTGAAGGCCGCCGCCACGAGGAAGGTGCCGGCCTCGACCTCATCCGCGCTGAGCTCGACGCTCGGCAGGGCGTCCGCCGACCCGCCACCGGCGAACACGGCCGCTGCGGCCGCTTCGGCTTCCTGCGCGGCGGCCTCACCGTGCAGCATCGCCGTGGCGGCATTGGCGAGTGCACGCTTCGCGCTGTTGATCTCGGCGCCGTCCAGCGCCTCGAGCCGGGCGATCTCGTCAAGCGGCAGATCAGTGAACAGTCGCAGGAAGCGGCCGACATCGGCATCCTCGGTGTTGCGCCAGAACTGCCAGTATTCATAGGGACTGCGCTTGTCGGCGTTGAGCCAGACCGCGCCATCGGCGGTCTTGCCCATCTTTCCGCCGGACGCCGTGGTGATCAGCGGGCAGGTGAGCCCGTAGACCTCCCGGCCATCGGCCTTGTGATTGAGATCGACCCCGGCGACGATGTTGCCCCACTGGTCAGACCCGCCCATCTGGATCAGGCAGTCCTGCCGGCGGGCGAGCTCCAGGAAATCATAGGCCTGCAGCAGCGTGTAGTTGAACTCCAGGAAGGTGTAGGGCTGTTCATTGGCGAGCCGCCGGGCCACGGTGTCCTGCTTGACCATGGTGTTGATGGTGAAGTACCGGCCGGTCTCGCGCAGGAACTGGATATAGCCCAGCGCATCGAGCCAGTCGGCATTGTTGACCATTACCGCGTCCGTCGGCCCCTCTCCGAAGGTGAGGAAGGGCTCGAATGCATTGCGGATACCCTCGGCATTCCGGGCAATTTCGGCCTCGGTCAGGATCGGACGCGACGTTTCCTTGTCTGTCGGATCGCCGATCTTCGTCGTCCCGCCGCCGATCAGGACAATCGGCTTGCCGCCGGCCTGCTGCAGCCGGCGCAGCATCATGATCCCCACCAGTGAGCCGACATGCAGGCTGTCAGCGGTTGCATCGAAGCCGATATAGGCCGTCGGCACGCCCTTCGCGCAATAGCCATCCAGCGGGCCCTCATGGGTCTGTTGCTTCACATAGCCCCGCTCGTGCAGCGTGCGCAGGAAGGCGGACTTGTATTTGGCCACATCTCTCTCCAAACCTCGGCAGATGAGCGTCTTAGGGAAGGAGTGCGCCGTGGACAACGCCCTCGCCGGGGATGCGCCCATTTGGGTCGTCGGTTTCATGTCCGGCACCTCGCTCGACGCGGTCGATGCGGCGATGATCCTCACTGACGGGACCGCAGTGCTCGACTGGGGACCGGTGGCCGAGCGCAAGTACACCGGCGAGGAGCGCGACGGGCTGGCCCGTGCGGTCGAGGCGGCCCGCGACTGGGGCTTTTCCGGGCCGCAGCCGGATGAGTCGTTCGCCCGCGCCCGTGACATTCTCACCCGGACCCACGCCGAGGCCTTCGAGTCCCTGTTGGCCGGCTGGAGCGGCCCGGCGCCGGGCCTCGCCGGCGTGCATGGCCAGACGGTGCTGCATCGTCGCCCAACTGCGGACAGGTCCGGGGCAACCTTGCAGTTGCTCGACGCTGCGGCGCTGCGCGCCCGGCTCGGCCTGCCCATTGCCCATGACTTCCGCAGCGACGACATCGCCGCCGGCGGGGAGGGGGCGCCGCTCGCCCCGGCCTATCACGCTGCACTGATGGACCGGCTCGGCGCCGGCCCCCTCGCCGCGCTCAACCTTGGCGGGGTCGCAAACATCACCGCCCGCCTCGGGGACGGACGTGTCATCGCCTTCGACACCGGCCCGGCCAATGGCCCGATAGACGAATGGGTCGCCGGCCATGGCCGCGGCCGCTGTGACACGGGCGGCCGGTTCGCAGCCGCCGGCGCCGTGCACGAAGGCCTGCTGGCGCAGCTATTCGAGCATCCGTGGTTCGCCATGGCGCCACCGAAATCGCTCGACCGTTATGACTTCAACGCCAGCCTGGCGCGTGGGCTGACCTTCGAGGATGGCGCGGCCACCTTGACGGCCTTTTCCGCGCGTGCGGTCGCCGCCGGTCTCGCCCAGTTGCCCGAGCGGCCGGACAAGCTCATCGCCTGCGGGGGCGGACGTCACAACCCGGTCCTGATGGCCATGCTGGCGGCGGCCTGTCCCTGCCCTGTGATCACCGCCGAGCAGGCGGGCTGGCGCGGTGACAGTATCGAAGCGGAGGCCTTCGCTTTCCTGGCTCGCCGCAGCGTCCGGCAGCTGCCGATCAGCTGGCCCGAAACAACCGGCGTCCGGGCCCCCCGGACCGGCGGTCGCCTGCTCGCCTGACGGGCCGGTCGGTCCGGTCCGGTCGGACCGCTCATGGCTGAAAGGCACTCTGCCCGAAGAAGGTCAGCCGGGTTCAGCCATAGGATGAGGACGAGAACCGTCCACGCCATTCGCGATGGGCGGCATGGGCGGCGAGCCAGAACAGGAGCACGAGAGCGGCTGCCAGGCCAATCGCTTGAGCCACGGAATATTTCGACACCTTCGCACCCGTCCGGGCAAGGTCCAGCACCCCTTCGCCCAGCCTGGCCTCGAGGGCCGGTGCCCGGTCGTCGCCGGCTTCGACGACGGTGCGCAGCCGGCGCAGGTCTTCGCGGGTCCTGACATGTTCGATGAGGGAGACGGCTGTCACGCTTGAGGAGGACTCCACGATCGCGCTGATCTGTCTGAGGTCCTGCATCAGCCTGTCGAAACCGGCCGGTGCCACGGCTGCGCGGAACGCCTCGGCGACCGCCTCCGCGTGATTCCCCAGCGGGGTATCGGAGTCGAGCGCGGCTGTGAGGTTCTGGCGCAGCGGCGGCGCGGGCAGGGCGATGTCGAGCGCGCGCTCCAGCCGATCAACATAGGCCGGGCGGAGCCGGTCGGCTCGCAGGGCCGATCGCAGCACGGAGACAGCCTGCGCCGCAGCTTCGGGCGAGAGGCCAGCAAGGCGCGTTTCGTCGAATTCGGCGGCGAGAAGCCCGATGCCCGTCAGGCGCAATTCGATGCCGCTGTCCTCAGGGTCGCGCAGCCAGCGGCGACTGTGGCGGGCCAGGTCACCGAAGGTGCCGAGCAGCGAGAATTGTGGCGCGTCATTGTCAGGGCGCGGCGGGGTGATCGGACGGTCGCCGAGGGATGCCGACTGGACGGGGACGGGGCTCGCCGGCGACACGCCCAGCAATTCGTCCGGCGAGGTGGGTCGTGGCGCCGGGTCGGACAGGACCGTGATCGGCTGCAGCGCGTTTTCGTATCGGGCCCGGACATCGTTTGGCAGGAACAGGACCGCAGCGCGCAGGAGCTTCTGGTCCTCCGTGCCAAAGGGGTCGTCGCCTGCGGCCGCGAAAATGGCCCGGCTGTCCTTGGGGTCGAGGATGTGCGGCGCGCCGACCAGGAAGCCGCGCGCAGCGGGGAGGTTGTCCTCCCGCAGGGCCTTGTCGACGAGGCTGGCCCAGTAAGCGCGGCGATTGACACCGCGGGGCACGAGTTCGCCGAAGGCCGTGTCGATACGGCTGCGAGTCGCAAGGATCGATTCGATGTTCGGCTGGGCAGCGAATGTCCGGGTTGCGAACACCCCGCCCACGGCCTGGGCCGCAAGGATGGGCGTTGCGAGCATGACCGTGTTGAACACGACCGCCTGCAGCCAGCCCGGCGAAGGTCTACCCTTCCGGTGTTTCAGCGTCATTGCGACCAGTCCTGGGAAACCGTGTACAAGGGCCTATAGGTCACGTTCGGTGCACCGGGATCAAGGGGGCAAGGCAGGCTGCGGCCACAAGGCAATCTCCGGCAACGGAGCGAACCGCCGATGGCCCGGCAATTGCTTGAGTGGCCACAAGCACTTGCAACTGCAAACAAGTGAGCGCCCGTCTCGAAAATGTCGCAGAATTCAGCGACAGCCCATCACGCGAAAGTGGCGCAATCGACGTTGCAGCAGGTCCCGCACGGCGATATAGCGTCGCGAAACGGTAGAGGAAACGGTGATGAGTGATCCTGACTTCAAGGGGTACAAGCCGGATGAAGGCGAACCGTTCATGTGCGAGCGGCAACAAGCCTACTTCCGGGCCAAGCTCGAAGCCTGGAAGAGCGATATCCTGAACGGCTCGAAGGAAACGATCAGCAACCTGCAGCAGGACTCAGCGGCGCTCCCCGATCTTGTCGACCGGGCCTCCGCCGAAAGCGACAAGGCGCTCGAACTGCGCACCCGTGACCGCCAGCGCAAACTGATCTCGAAGATCGACGCGGCCCTCCGCCGCATCGACGAAGGCACTTACGGATATTGCGAGATGACCGGCGAGCCGATCAGCCTGCGCCGCCTCGAAGCGCGGCCGACGGCAACCCTGAGCCTCGAGGCTCAGGAAGCCCATGAGCGCCGGGAGCGTACCGTTCGCGACGATTGAGTCTGCGGTGACAGGGGTGGCGGGCCGGCGCGGTTGGCTGGCGCAACGTGCAAGCCTCGGTAGCGGCCATCATGCCGGCAGGCGTAACTGCGAGGGACCAGCGGCAGGCCAACCGAGGGGGTCGATACCTGCCGCGTCCTTCACCCAACGCCCGGCGGATTATCGCTTGCCGATCCGTATGCGTCCTATCTAGCCTGCAGAGTGCAAAGAGAATCCTAAGGCGGAACGGATTCCTTTCGCAGGAGGGAAAAAAGCAGCGAATCCCGACAGGCTGGAGAAAGTGAAGTCCTAACCTTCCCTTAACCACATCACTGCAGAGCTGGTGGTCAGCCAAGGCGAGCGCTACCCGATGACCACGCCCCCGAGCGATCCGCATGCGCCGCGTTCACCGCAACCGGCCCGCCCGACCCAGTCGGTCCCAGGCGCAGCCCGGGGCGGACAGCTCAAGTCTGACAACCTGCGATTGCCCGACCCCGATGCGGGAAAACTGCCGAAGAGTGCCCGCAACGTCCTCAGCCGGGAAGAGATCGACGCCCTGCTCAATCCCGATCTCGATGACCTCCCCGTTGCGCCCGCCGGCACGCCCGGGGCAGGACGCGGGCGTGCCTCCCCTCTGGCAGACCTCGACAACGAAGCCGCGCAGGCCCTGACTGCGGCCTGCGACGGACTGGTCGCCCGGCTCTCGCATGCCTTCCAGGCCAGGGAAGCCGTCGGTGCGGTCCTCCGACTCGCGACCGCCGAGACCCGACCGTTCCGGGCAACCGTTGATGGCTGTCCGGGCGGCGGCGTCTTCGTCTGCCTGTCTGGCGAGGACAATCGCGTCGGTGCGGTCCTCGTCCTGTCGAAGGACGCGGCCAGTGCGCTCATCGAACGGGCCGGCGGCGCCAGCGAGGCGCTTGCGCTGTCCGCGCCCGCCAGGGTCCTCACCTCCCTGGACGAGGCGTTGCTTGCGGAAGGGCTGCAACCCCTGTTCGCCCTCTTTCCCGACCTTACCCGTGCAAGGGTCCATGCCGACCGGCTTCGGGCTGGCGCGACTGTGCCGCCGGGCGACGCCATCCGACTTTCCCTCACCCTGCAGATCGGGACCCGGGCCTGGCCGGTGACGTTGCTGCTCGACACCCGGTTGCTCGCCCGCACTGGTGGCCGCCTGTCCGGAGATGACCAGAGCGTTCAGCCTCGCGCGCCGGAGGGCGATGGGGGACGCCGCAAGGCGGCAGAGGTGGGATCGCTGACGGTGGTGCTCTCGGCCAGGATCGCCTCGCTCACGGTGCCCCTGTCGACCGTTTCCGATCTCCGGCCCGGTATGACCCTGCGCCTTGGCCTGCCGGCCGACAGCCCTGTGACCCTCCATAGTGGGGGACCATCCGGCGAGGATGTTGCCGCCGGCCTGCCCGGTCGCGAGGGCGAACGGATTGCCATCCGGCTTACCCGGAAGCGCCAGCGCTACTCCTGACGACCTGCGTCGCAATAGACCGCGTATATCCTGCACGGCCGGGCCGGACGGGTGCGCCCATTATTTGTGCGGCCTGCTGAAATATACGGCGCTCGATGGTCGCCCATCCACGGCATGACAAAAGTTTGACAAAACCGGATGACGGTTGGATTCGGGATCTTTACTTCGAGGCTCGGTAGGGAACTCAGGTCAAAACAAGGAGGGGTCTTTCCATGACAGAGAGTTTTGCAACGCCGCGCCGTTCGGGCGCAAGGCTCGTTACCACCGTGTCGGCAGTGGCGATGGCTGCTTTCGTGTCCGGCGTGGCGAGCGCCCAGGAGGGGGAAGGGGCCGCCGTTCAGGAAACCATCACCGTGACCGGCTCGCGGATTCCGGTCGATCCGAATGTGGTCTCCTCGGTGCCGATCCAGTCGCTGGATGACTCCGATCTGCGCATCTCCGGCGAAATCTCCATTGCGGATGTGATCAATGACGTACCGGCACTCGTCTCCTCGCTGACCGGGGAGAACTCGCTGACAGGTGCAAACGCACTCAACCTTCGCGGGCTGGGGACCGAGAGGACGCTGACACTGGTCAATGGCCGGCGGGTGATTGGCGGTTTCGAAGGAAGCCAGGCCGTCGATATCTCGAATATTCCCTCGGCCCTGATCGAGCGGGTCGAAGTGCTCACCGGCGGCGCGTCGGCGATCTATGGCTCGGACGCCGTGACCGGGGTGGTGAACTTCATCCTCAAGGATGATTTCGAGGGTCTGGATTTCGATCTCTCTACGGGTGTGTCCGGTGAAGGTGATGCGCAATACCTGCAGTTGCGCGGCTTGGCCGGTGCGAATTTCGACAATGACCGCGGCAACGTCACGCTTGCCCTGGATGTCATCGACGACAGCGATCTGCGCTACGGGGACCGGGACTGGGCAGCCAATAATGCGCGGGCTCGCGGACAGGCGAACCCCGCCCTGCGGTTCCAGTCCGGTGACATTGGTTCGGAGACGCCGAATTTCGCGGACTTCTACAACTTCGACCAAACCGGCCTGTTTCCGTCCGGATTGCTGATTCCGACAGCCGATGAATTCATCGCCGACTACACCGCCCAGTTCGGCACTGCGCCGAGCCTGACCGCCGCCGAGCAGGCCTTTTTCGAGCAGGCGGCCAATGCACCCTCGCGGGCGATCCTGCCCTTCCCGACCTTCTCGATCTCGTCCAATCGCGGCGTTATCGCGCCATTCGATTTCGGTCTTGCCAATCTCGATGTCGACGGTAACGGGAACGACGACTGTCTCGACAGCTTTGTGGGGTACAATTCGACCCTTGTCGGGGCCGCTTCGTTCGGCATCGCCGGCGGCTGCTGGGTGGTCAATGATGACGGCTCGGTGCGGCCCTACCAGGACGGGCTGGTCGCCGGCAATTTCAACGGCTTTGGCGGCGACGGTATCCAGGACAATTTCAACGAGACGTTCCTGATCCCGGAAACCGATCGCACCGTAATGAACCTGAACGCCAATTATGAGCTCCTTCCCGATGTGAAGGTCTTCGGCGAATTCAGCTATGCGGATGTCCGTTCCACCTATGGCGGCCCGCTCAATACCTTCTACGACCTGCTGACCGGTGCGCCCGACAACCCCTTCCTGCCGGACGCGCTGCAGGGTGTGGCCGATACAACGGGCGGGCTTTATATCACCCGCGACCCGACCGATCTCGGCCCGAATATCGACCGGACGACCCGCGAGACGATCCGCTTCGCCGGCGGCGTTGAAGGCAGCTTCAATGACGGCTGGACCTATAATCTTTCCTACACTTACGGCGAGTTCAAGCGGAAGACGACGGACAATAATTTTGTCCTCCTGGACCGTTTCTTCGCGGCGATCGACGCGGTTGCCGACGAGAATGGCAATCCGGTCTGCCGGTCGGACCTTGACCCGGCTGCGATCCCGCCAACCACGATCTTCGGGATTCCGGCCTTTGATCCGGGCTTCTTTACTTTCACCCCGGGCGATGGGTCGTGCGTGGCGGCCGATATCTGGGGCGGGCCGCAATCGATCAGTCCCGAGGCGGTGGACTTCATCACGACAACCGTGATCGACGAGTTGCGGCTCGAGCAGGAGGTCTACTCGGCGACACTGGTCGGCGACAGCGACAGGTATTTCGCCCTGCCGGCTGGTCCGGTCGGCTTCGCCCTGGGCGCCGAATACCGTACCGAGAAGAGCCAGAACACGGTCAACGCGTTCGACCAGGGCATCATCCCGGCCGGCGCTCCCTTCCCGGCCGGCACGCTTGTCAACACGGTGAGTGACAATGGATCGCTCGGTTTCAATGCCGAGGGCCAGACGCTGAACTCGCTCGGCAGCTACAATGTCACTGATGTTTTCGCGGAAATTCGCGTGCCGCTGCTTTCGGATGTCCCCCTTGCACAGGAACTCGCCGTCGACGCGGCCATCCGGTATGCCGACTATTCGACCGTGGGCTCGGCGGACACGTGGAAGGCCGGTCTCACCTGGGCGCCCGTCGAGGGCCTTTCCTTCAGAGGAACGGTCTCCCAGGCGATCCGCGCGCCGAACATTGATGAACTGTTCAGCCCGTCCCAGCCGACGACCTTCCGGCCGGTCGACCCCTGCGATGTGAACGAGCTCCAGAATGCCCCCGATCCAGCCGTCCGGGCCGCGAACTGTGCTGCGCTCGGCTTGCCGGCAGACTTCGAGGACCCGCTCTCGGCGCGCTTCCTCGGGGTGTCGGGCGGCAATCCGGATCTTCAGGAGGAAACCGCAGACACCTTCGCGGTCGGGATGGTCTTCACCCCCGGATTCCTGGATGGCTTTACCCTCACCGTTGATTACTGGAATGTGGAGATCGAGGACATCATCTCCTCGGTGACCGCCCAGGAGATTGTCGACAGCTGCGTCGATGATGCCAGCGGGCTCAACAATACGTTCTGCCCACTGATCGAGCGCGAGACAGACCCGAATTCGGCGCAGTTCGGCGGGTTCCGGTTCCTGCGCCAGACCGAGGTCAACTTCGCCCGGACCGAGGCGGAGGGCGTGGACTTTGCGGCGTCCTATTCCTTCGGCATCGGCGAAAACGATTTCGACATCCGCCTCGTCGGCTCGCAACAGCTCAAGCTCGACGATTTTCCCAGCGTGACCGACCCGACCTTCATCGTCGATGATCTCGGCACGCTGCAGGTGCCGGAACTGTCTGGCAATCTCACGCTGAGCTGGGACCGGGGCCCGGTGCGCCTCGGCCTGCAGACGACCTACCAGGACGAGCAACTGTTCGCCGGGGTGACGAACGAGCAGATCGAGTCCGGCACGTTCAGCCTCGATAATGCCCTGAGTGACGAGTCGTATGTCGTCGACATTTTTGGCAGCTATGACTGGAGTGACCGGTTGGAATTCTACGGCGGGGTGAATAATCTTGCCGACGAGGAGCCGTTCATTACAGAGGAAGCCTGGCCTGTCAGCGCCCGGGGCCGGTTCTTCTTCATCGGCCTGCGCTACACCCAGTAGCCGGGGCCTGCTCCTGCGGGGCGCCCTGGGGAAAGCCCGTCAGCTTCGGCTGGCGGGCTTTTTCCTTTCGGCAGCGCGGGTCGCGGTCATTCGCCCGGCCTTTCGTCGCCGCCAAGCACGGTCTCGAGGAATTCGGCCTGCTTGCGATAGTAGTAGAGGCGGTTGCTGAGCTTGCGCCAGCCATGGCCTTCGTCCGGAATGCGGATGTAGGGCGCCTCGATCCCGTTTGCCCGCAACGTCTTCACCATGAGTTCAGTCTCATGGATATCGATGCGCGGGTCCATGACGCCATGCGAATAGAGAACCGGCACGCCGATCCGGTCGGCGAGGCGGATCGGTGAGTTCTCGGTATAGAAGTCGCGCCAGCGCTGTTCGGTGATGTCGCCGTATTCGATGCGGTCGGACGCCTTGAGGGCCGGGGAGGCGATCTCCAGTGCGGTCACCCAGTCGGCAACGCCATAGCGGCTGACCCCGGCCCGGAAGGCGCCCGGATAGAGCGCCAGCACGGCATTGACCATGTAGCCGCCATAAGAGCCGCCGGAGACCGCGGCCCGGCTGGTATCTACGCGTCCGTCATCGGCCAGTCCCTCCAGCAGGTCGATGAGATCGGCCACACTGTCGCGGCGCCTCTCCCGGTCATCGAGGGTGGTATAGGTCCGTCCGAAACCGGTCGACCCGCGCACATTCGGTTCGAATACCGCGAAGCCCTGGTCAACATGATACTGCACCACGGCGTCCCAGCTCGCCATGGACTGGCTCGTGGGACCGCCATGCACCTCGAAGATCACCGGCGGCAGGCGGTTGTCCCGGAGCGAGCGTGCGTCCGGCAGGTAGAGCAGGCCCTGCAACTCCACGCCGTCGCGCGCGGTGATGGTCATGCTTTCGGGGCGGACCAGCCGGTCCGGGTCGAGGCCGGCCATGTTGGAGGCGATGGGACGGGTGAGCTTGCCGGCGGGAATGTCGTAGAGATAGACATCGCCGGGCGTTGCCCAGCCATTCACTCCGATCGCCAGCCGATTCGTCTTCGGTCCGCAGGAGAGCGAATACAGTCCCTCGGGCAGGTCGGGCGGGGTGAGGATCGACCCGTCGCGCCGGTCGCGGACATGTAGCCGGTGAAAGCCGTCGACATTCTCGGTGAAGACGAGATATCGCCCGTTGGGCCCGCACAGGGTGAGATTGCCGGCATCCCGCGCCGTCTCGATCACTGGCGAAATGCGGCCGCGCCGAACGTTATACTCCATGATCGCCGCAAATTCACGGTCGGCATTACTCGCCAGAAACAGGCTCTTGCCATTCGGGTCCCAGGCGAAGCCTCCATCGCCATGATTGGCGCGCGGCTCTGGCGCAGAGACCAGTTCAATTTCGCCGCTGGCGACATCGAGCCGGTAGAGCTTGTCGCTGTCCTCGCCGACGCTTTCGGTGAGGATCAGGGTGCGACCGTCGGGAGAGAAGGCGCGTGCGAAGATGCCGTAGTTGCCTTCGTGGATGCGGCGGACTTCGCCGGTTTCGAGATCGGCCGTGTAGATGTCGAAATCGAGCCCGTTGCGCTCGGTCGAGGCGAAGGCGAGGGTACGGCCGTCGGCGGTGATGTCGCCGAAGACGCGGAAGCCCCCGTCCACGGCGGGCAGGATCAGGGTCTCTTCCGAGCCGTCGGCACGGATGCGGAAATAGCTTTCCTGCTCGTTGCCGTCATTGTCGGCGCCATAGATGAGCGCGTCACTGCCCGGGATCCAGCGGAAAAACGTGATCCCGTTACCGAAGGTGAGCTGGCGCGGTGCGCCGCCGGCAGCCGGCACGATCCAGAGCTGCGGCACGCCGGTAATGCCGGATCGGTAGGCAATCGACTGGCCATCGGGCGAGAGGGCAGGGGCGGCTGCGCCGGAGGCGAGCAGGTAGCGGGCGATATCGGCCGGGTCCTCACCGGCGAGGCCCACGCGCACGGGCCCGGCCTCGGGCGACATCGCCGCGAGTGTCATGTCGGGGCCCTGTGCCGGTGCGGGGGCAGCGCCTGGCGCTTCGCTGCCGGGAGCGTCTCTGGTCGCGGCGGTCGTGCTGCGGACCGGTTCGAATTCGCCCATGGGCGGCGGCGTCGTGCAGGCGGCAAGGCCTATGCCGATCCCCATGGTCAGGGCGAGCAGGGAGACGGGGCGGAGCATGGGCATGGTCCTTTCCTGGGGCAGGGCTAACGGATACGTGCCGGCGCGAGCACGATTGCATTGGCAATCAGCAGGCTCAGTCCGTTGAGATAGGCGCGCGTGGTCGGGCTCTGGGTGAAGGCGATGGTGAGGCCCTTGCCCGAGGGCTCGGCCATGACGAAGGGTTTGTAGGCGAGCTGCAGCCGGTTCTCCTCCCAGAGATGGCCGCTCGCCAGCAGGTTCTCCGGGCCGGCAAAGTGGAAGACATTCACCCCGTCAGCGGCATTGAGCGGCTGGTATATGGCGCTGCCGGTGACAAGCGCTGTGGCGCTGTCATAGCCGGCGGCGAGCCAGTGGTCGGGGTCAGCGGTCACGCGGACCAGCGCGCCGGGCACGTCGTCGGGCGAGGTGCCCCGGGCGGCGATCATGGCCCGGTAGGCAGCCTCATCCTCAAGCCGCGTGCCGGTGGCGGTGGCATCCCCGGCCTCATCGGAAGGGGCGCCTTCAGACGCGGCCTCGCCGGTCTCGAGATAGGCGTCCTCCCGGCGGGTGTTCAGGAGCGCGTCCTCGCCGGTCAGCACGTCGATTGATCCGCCAAGTGCAACGAGGACACCGCCCTGACGAACGAACGCCGCCACTGCGTCCTGGCCGGCGGTGCCAAGCCTGTTGGCAAAGCCTCGGCCAGTCTCGGGCAGGATGAGCACGTCATAATCGCCCAGTTCGGCCTGCGAGAGGGTGGACAGCCGCATCGGCGAAACGGGCAGGCCGAGCTGGCGTTCGATCACGAAGCGCGTGGCTCCGGCGGATGTGGCGCTGGTGCCCTCGCCCCAGGCGAGCGCGACCTTCGGCGCCAGGAGTTCGGCGAACGCTGCGGACCCGAAATTCGGGCCAATATCGACCCAGCTGGTTTCCATCGGCACGATTTCGGCCCCGGTCTCCCGGGCAAGCTGCGACAGGTCTGCAGCCAGGTCGTCGGGATTGCCCTCGATCGGGAAGATGGCGGTGCCGGGTCCGAAGGTGCGCCCGCTCTGGATGAAGGCCTCATCGGTGGAGCGTCCGACATATCCGGCCTTCAGGGCAGCAATCACCAGCCGCGCCTGCCCGGCATCAGTCCAGGGCACGGCATACCCGAAACCGGGGGCCTCGCCATCGCTGACGAGACCGGCGATGGGCGCATCGGCGGTCAGCGCCTCGGCCCGGGTAAGACCCACCTTCCGGCAGGTCCTGACAGTGAGCCCGTCCATGAGCGGCAGTGACCAGGCGGTGACATCATAAAGTTCATGGTCCAGCCCGCGGGCTCGCCTTGCTTCCTGTTCGGCGAGGAAGGCCTCGGGCAAGGGTGTTTCGGCTTCAAGCAGCGTTGCGATCAGCCGGCCGTTCGGCTGGGCCCGGTCGACGACGAGTACCCCAGCGGGATAAACCTCCCCGCACAGAGTCCGCCGGCCGGGCAGGCGGGCGACCTCGATACCCTGCGCTTCGAGCCGCCGGCCAAGTTGTTCAGCCTGCCAGCGGCGCTTCGAAAGGTCGACCAGGAAAAAGCGATGCCTCGACTCAAGGCCGTCCTCCACTGCTTCGCGCCGGTAGGCGGCATAGTCGGTGAGGAACCGCTCGCGGTTCTGGGCGACCACTTCCAGGGTCGACAGCGACGCGATGAACGTGTTGCGGACCGCCTCGCGATAGGTGAGTTCACTGCCATCACGGCGGCGGAAGCGTAACCCGCGCGGAGAAGCCTGCTCGAAGGTCTTGGCCACCGCGCCATTGAGCTGGGGCCACATGTCGCCATAGCCAGGATAGAAATTATCGTAGACCTCGCGCGTGAAATAGGGAATGCCGAGACGGTCGAACCAGGCGGCGTGGTTCCGGCCGAAAAGGCGCTGCTTCTCCTTCTGTGCCTCGGTCAGGTTGGGATTGTAGGGATCGGCGGCCGGCGGGAAGTAGTAGCTGTTGTCCCCGCTCATCTCGTGGGCATCGACATAGACCACCGGATGCCATTGCTGCACGGCGGCAATCCGGGCCCGGGTTTCAGGCTGGCTCAGGGCGAACCAGTCCCGGTTGAGATCGAAAAGGTAGTGATTGAACCGCCCCCGTGGCCAGGGCTGGTCGTGCTCGGCGGTGAAGCGGTCGGCCAGCGGTTCGAGACCGAGGGCGGATTCGAAGCTGTGCACGAAACGGGCCCGGCCATCGGGGTTCTGGCTGGGGTCGATGATCGTGATCGTGCTCGCAAGGATGCTGTCGACGAGCGGGTCGCCGGTCGCGGCCAGAAGGTGGTAGGCAAGCGCCAGGGCGCTGTCTGGCGGGGAGATTTCGTCGCCATGTATGCCATGGGAGAGCCAGGCGACAGGCGGCGTCCGCGCGGCGATCTCGCCGGCCACCCCGCGTCCGAGTTCGCTGCCCGATCCCAGTCGCTGCAGGTCGGCCCGGATTTCATCGAGCCGGTCCATGTTTTCGGAAGCCGTGATGATGGCATAGATCAGCGGGCGGCCCTGCCAGCTCTCGCCATATTGCACGAGCCTCATCCGATCAGGTGCGGCGGTTTCAAGGGCACGGAGATAGGCGAGGATCTCCTCCGGCGAGGTGATGGCGTCCCCCGAGGCATGACCAATGACGGCTTCAAGCGTCGGTATGGCCGGATCAGGGCGGGTCTCAACGAAGCCCTGCGCCGTGGCGCCCGCAGCCAGGGTGCCCAGGAACAGAAAACAGGCAGCGAGCCTTCGCACACGACGGAACATTCGGTTTCCCCAGTTGCCAGATCCCAGTGTCTGCCCTTCGTCACCAGCTTGCAACCGCCCGGCAGGATCCGGGCGGCGCATTTGTCAGGTCGCTCCGGTCATGGGCGTGTTGCCGGGGACGCTTCAGCCGGCGTCCTCCGAAACCCGTGCGATTCCAGCGGAGATGAGCGCGTCGATGGCGGCCTCGTCCCGGCCCAGCGCAGCCAGCACCTCCCGCGTGTGCTGGCCCGGTGCCGGTGTCGGCCCGCGCGGACCATCGGCGTGGCCGGGGAAGCGGACCGGCGAGCCGGGTGTGCGCATCATCGTGCCGTCACCGGCCGCCGACGGCATCTGCTGGATTGCGCCGGACGCCATGACCTGCGGGTCCTCAGCCACTTCGGCGAGCGTCTGGACCGGTGCCCAGGCGATCGATTCCGCGTCTAGCCGCTCGGCCGCCTCGGCTTTGGTGAGCCGTGCGAACGCCGCATCGAACAGGTTGACCAGCTCGCGGGCATGGGTGCGCCGGCCCTTGGCAGTGGCGAAGCGTTCATCGCCGATCAGGTTGTCGAGACCGATGGCGCGGCAGAGCGGGGCCCAGTCGACATTGCCCTGGCGGGAGACGATGCAGAGCCAGGCATCATCGCCGGTGCGGAAGAAATTCATCAGCGGCTGGATCGATTCATGGCGCGGCTTGGTCGAACCGACCCGGCCGAAGAAGAGCTGGATCGCAAAGTCCGAGCCGAGTGAGAACAACGCTGCGCGCAATAGCGACGCCTCGACCAGGCACCCCTTGCCGGTCTTCAGCGCCTGGACAAGTGCCGCGCAGATCCCGGCCGCTGCAGCGATCGAGGTGGTGTGATCGCCATAGGCGGTGCGCAGGGGGAAGGGGTCCTCGCCCTTGGGAATCGTCAGCCGCGCAAGGCCCGACCGGCTCCAGAAGCTTGCCACATCGAAGCCCGGCCGGTTGGCGTCCGGGCCCGTCAGCCCATAGCCTGTGAGCGAGCAATAGACGAGTTTCGGATTGTCTGCGGCGAGGCTGGGATAGTCGAGCCCTGCCCGTTCGAGCCCGCCGGGACGGACATTGGTCAGGAACACATCGGCACTGGCGGCGAGGTCGCGGACGATGGCCTGGCCCTCGGCCTCGGCCGTGTTGACGATGATCGACTGCTTGCCGCGATTGTCGAAGTCGAAGACCGGGTTGTCCTGGATGTCGGTGCCAATCGTCGACATGAACTTGCGGATCGGGTCACCGCCCGGCGGTTCGATCTTGATCACTTCGGCGCCCCAGTCTGACAGGATCGATCCCGCCCCTGGTGCGGCCATGTACGTGGCGTGTTCGACCACGCGAATTCCCTCAAGCATGTTGCCTCCCTGCCTCTTCTCAGCCTGCCTCTACTCGGCCTGCCTTTTGCCGGCGTGCCGGTCTTCGGTCTGCCCATTGCCCGCGGGGGCTGTTGCCGCCCGCCCATTGCCAAGCGTGTGGGGCCGGCCTCGCAACCGACTGTTCCGACTGCCCGTTTCCGGCGGGTAATCGGTAAACCAATCTTAACCAGACCGTTCCATCGCTTGTCTCGTCACTGTCTTCTTCGCCCGGACGGAAGGGTTCTTCAATGACCGTCTCCACGTTTCGCCCACAATTGTCTGAAGCGGACATCAACCGCCTTGTGAAGGGCGAAACCCCTGAAGCCCGGGCATCGGTGGCGCACAGGCTCTGCCGGCGCATCTCGCTTGACGTGCTGAGCGAGGACGAGCGGGCCTATGCGCAGGAGATCATCCGCATCCTCGCGCGCGACACCGCCGAGCTTGTCCGCCGGACGCTGTCGGTCACCCTGCGCCATTCCCCGGTGCTGCCGCGTGAGATTGCCGTAAAACTCGCCCGGGACGTGGAGACCGTGGCCCTGCCGGTTCTCGAATCCTCTCCCGTCTTCACCGAGGAGGACCTTGTCGAACTGGTCCTGACGGCCTCCCAGGCCAAGCAGGAGGCGATTGCCGGTCGCGAAACCGTGTCCGCCAGCGTTAGTGAGGCCATCGCCGAACATGCCGCGCTACAGGCCGTGCGTCGCCTGGCGAACAATGAGGGCGCAGAGCTTAGCGAAAAGGCCTTCGCGCTGTCTCTGCAACGGTTCGGCGATGATGGCGACCTGCAGTCCGCGCTTGTCCGGCGCAATCACATTCCGCCACATATTGCCGAGAAGATGGTGTCGCTCGTATCGGGACAGATCTTCGACATGCTGGTCAACCGGCATGAGCTGCCCGCCCAGATGGCGATCGACCTTGCCGCCGGGGCGCGGGAGCGGGCGACCGTCGATCTCGTCGAGCAGGCCGGCCGGCGCTCGGACCTCCCCCGTTTCGTCTCCCAGCTCAATCTCAATGGCCGGCTCAGCCATTCCCTGATCATCCGCGCCCTGTGCATGGGGCACATGCCCTTTGTCGAGCATGCGCTGGCGGAACTGTCGGGTGTGCCGCACCAGCGGGTCTGGCTGATGGTGCACGATGCCGGACCGCTCGGACTGCAGGCCGTATTCGACCGGGCCGGGCTGCCGCCGAAATTCCTTCCGGTGGTGCGAGAGGCGGTCGCGATCTATCATGAAACCCAGCTTGATGGCGGTCCCGATGACCGTCTCCGCTTCCGCATGCGCATGATCGAGCGTGTGCTGACCCGGCTGCAGTCCCTTTCGCCGGAAGACGTGAATTACCTCCTCGAAAAACTCGATGCCTATGGCGAGCAGATCGGCGTCGAGAGCAAGGACGAAACCGAAGTGGCGTAGGTCCTCTCGTCCAGGCGGCGAAATCCGTCCGAGCGCATCTTCATCTCATTCAGAACCGACGAAGCTGCGCTCGATTTGTTTCTGCCCGATTTATCGACGCAAACCGGTACCCACTTCGCTTGAAATTGCGCTAGCCGATGCAGTCCGGATCGCGGGTCTGCAGGCCGCAGTCCGGGGCCACGCGCCATTCCTCGAAACGGGCGCGGGGTTCGTAGATGACTTCCCCGTCCCGGCAGGCAAGGACAGGTTCGCGCACGATGCGACCATCGGGGAATTCGGTTTCGCGGTAGACGGTCTCGCATTCGCGTAGTCGTTCGTCCCTGGCGCCCGCAAGGTCCGGATCGGTGATCGTCCGCGCGCGACCGACATCACGGCTGCTCACTTCATAGGGCGTGGTTTCCCAGGCCGGGCCGACGGCCGAGCGGGTCGGCGGGGGCACGTCGGCATATTTCCAGGTCTCGTCGCAATTTACCGAATTTCGGCCGAGTTCGCTGCCGGCAAGGCCGCCGATGATCGCGCCCAGCAACACCCCGGCCACCTCTTCGCCGTCATCATCGTCGTCGTAGCCGTAGCCATAGGCGTACCCACGACCATAGCCGCGATAGCCATGATAACCGCGATGCCCACGATACCCACGGTAGCGGCGATGGCCGTGCCGGTAATGATCATCGTCATCCCCGTCGACGGCGAGGCCGCCTGCAACCCCGCCGAGCACGCCGCCGATCACCGCTCCGGCGAGCTGGCCATCGCGGCGCTCGGTTTCGCAGCCGGTCACGGTCATGCCGGCAAAACCGCGTCCGTCGTCATGGTAATAGCCCTGGCCGTGGGCGGCTGCGAAGGCCGGTCCGGCAACGGCCATTCCGAGTGCCAGAAGGGAAATACGGTGGGTCATGTCGGTTGGGTCCCTTGCAATGTCTCTCCCCGGGCGCGTCAGGCGCAAGCACGGGCAGCCCGGATCACGCGCTGACGTTCGCGCCGGTGCCTTGATCTGTGACAGGATAGCAGGACGGCGCCTGAATACAGCCTGAAGCGGTGCTTCAGCTTGTTGGTGCAATGTCGAGGGCGGGGGGCTGGACGGACCGGCTCCCGCGCGCCATCTCCTTGTCATGAGCTGGATCGACACTGCCTCCCGAACCCTCGGTCGCGCGCGCTACGTGGCCCGCCAGGGTGCCCGAACCGCCTGGTATGGCGCCCAGTACGCAGCCGCCCGGCGGCGCAGCGCGGGCTTCAACCGCCCCGGCGAGCCGGCCTTCCGCCCGGCCAGTGGCGCACCCGACCGGGCGGCGATCCGCAAGGCCTTCCTCGCGCTCTTCCGGGATGATCTCGACAATGTCGAGGCCGGTCTCTATCCGATGCCGCCTGCGCCGAGCCTTGGCGACCTGCCCGCCGATGTCGCGCGGGCCCGCGCCTTCCTGTCCGACGTTGAAGCCGTCGATGCCCGGCGCCTCGCCCGAGACGGCACCGAGGTCCGGCGCGAGCTCGCCGACGCGCTCGATCGTTATCCGGTCTATTACCGCCAGAATTTCCACTACCAGACCGGCGGCTGGCTGAGCGATGAGAGCGCGGCGCTCTATGACCACCAGGTCGAGGTACTGTTCACCGGCGCGGCGGCAGCCATGCGGCGGGCCGCACTGGCCCCGCTCGCGCGCGACCTTAAAGGACGGGACCAGCGGGCCTATCGCCATCTCGACCTGGCCTGTGGCACGGGCCGCTTCCTGTCGGACGTGCTGGCGGGCTATCCCCGGCTCCGCTCGACCGGGCTCGATCTGTCGCCCAACTACCTCGCCCGGGCGGCAGAGCACCTGGCGGCCTGGACGCAAGTGGAGCTCGTGCAGGGGGCAGGCGAGGCCATGCCCTTCGAGGCGGCCCGGTTCGACGGTGTGACAAACATCTATCTCTTTCACGAATTGCCGCCCAGGGTCCGCCCCGAGGTCCTCGCCGAGGTACGCCGCGTCCTGAAACCCGGTGGCCTGTTCGTGCTTGCAGACAGCCTCCAGCGCGGCGACGCTCCGGGCCTTGATGGCATGCTGGAATATTTTCCCGAGGGATTCCACGAGCCCTACTACAAGGGCTATCTCGACTGGGACATGGACACTGCCGTGGCTGCAGCGGGCTTCGAGAAGGTTTGCCAGCGGCTGGCGTTTCTCACCAAGGTCACGGTCTGGCGCGCGACCTGAGTGCGTCGCAGAGCTCGCTCATTCGCCATCCTTCAGGGGGACGCCGTAGAGTTCGAGCCGGTGGTCGACCAGCTTGTAGCCATGCTTGCGCGCGATCTCGACCTGCAACCGTTCGATTTCCTCGTTGTGAAACTCGATCACGTCGCCTGACTTCACGTCGATCAGGTGGTCATGGTGCTCATCGGGCAATTCCTCATACCGCGAGCGGCCATCCCGGAAATCATGGCGCTCGATGATCCCGTAATCCTCGAACAGTTTGACGGTCCGATAGACGGTGGCCAGCGAGATCGAGGCATCCTCGCTGTTCGCCCGCCGGTGGAGTTCCTCGGCGTCAGGATGGTCGTCGGCGCTCGACAGCACACGCGCGATCACCCGCCGCGGTTCTGTCATCCGCAGGCCCTTCTCGGCGCAGAGCTGCTCAATTCGAGTCATGATCCGTAGATGCGGTGTCACCGGGTGAATGTCCAGTGATTCTGTCCAATCCCGCTGACAGCAGGAGTGCATCGGCGCGTTGGCCATCGCGCCGGAGATAGTAGCCTTTCCGCCGGCCATCCTGCGCGAAGC
Source organism: uncultured Hyphomonadaceae bacterium (assembly GCA_964506685.1). Taxonomy (GTDB): domain Bacteria; phylum Pseudomonadota; class Alphaproteobacteria; order Caulobacterales; family Hyphomonadaceae; genus UBA5336. The sequence continues at coordinate 56,223 of CAZDMQ010000004.1, forward strand.
CGAGACGGTGATAGAGAGCAAGGGCTGCAGTGTTGTCGCAGGCCACGTCCAGCGTCATTCGTTCGGCCCCAAGCGCCGCGAGTTGCTGGGCCGCGGTTCGCAGGAGCACCCCGCCCAGGCCGCGCCTCCGGGCTCCGGGCGCGGTGGCGAGTGTCAGGATATCGGCCTCGCCGGCGACCAGCCGGACAAGACAGAAGGCCAGCAGGGTCCCCGCATCGTCGCGGAGGCCAAAGCCTTGGACCATGCCATCCTCAAGCAGGGCCGAGATGGCACAGGCCGACCAGCCCTGATCGAAACTCCGGCCGTGGATCGCGGCCGCCGCAGCGCTGTCATCGGCCCCGAGTGTCGCCGTGTGGACCTGATGGGCCAGCCCGGTCACGGCGCCCTGTTTCCTGGCAGGACGGCATCGGGCGGGCGGACATAGACCGGGCTGGGCGGTGCCGAGTCCGGATCTTGCACGCTCGCCCAGTGGGCGACAAACCGGGCGAGCGGCCGGGCAGGCAGGGCTTGCGCGGCGTCGGCCAGCCTGTCCGTGCCGTCGGTGAGCACCAGTCGCTGGCTGGCCAGAAGGTCGGCAAGCGGCACCTCTGCCGGTGGGCTCTCCGGCTGTCCGGCGTTGAAATCCTGGCACCAGAAGCTGATATCGGGCGGACGTTTCCGCGCTTGCAGCGCGATCCGGACGGGGCGGGTCTCGCCCGGTGGCAGGGCCGCTTGAAGCAGGCTGATCCCGAGCACAGGGCAGCCGAGCACGAGACCCAGTCCACGTGCGAAAGCCAGCCCCATGCGCAGTCCGGTAAAGCTCCCAGGCCCGTTTACGACACCGATACGGGTCACCTCACCGAGCGCCAGACCGGCTTCGTCCAGCAGGCCCGTCAGCAGCCCCGGCAGGCGTGCATCCTGTCCCTGTCCGGCAACCATGTCGGTCTGCACGAATGCACCGTCTCCGCCCGTTTCGTCAGCGCCATCGGTCCTGAGCAGGGCGATCTCGGCCGGCCCGGAAGCGGTCTGGAAGGCGAGCGTGACCATGGCCCCCGCTTACAGGATCGCGCAGGCCTCTTCGAAGCTCATCCTTGGAGAGCGCTCGAAGAGGTCTTCGTTGCTGCCGTGGCCTAGATTGCAGATCCAGTTGGACTTCCAGTTCTGCATGGCCGGGTCGGAGGCGAAGAATTCCTGGTCGACGCCGGCATTGTCAAACCCTGACATGGGGCCGGTATCGAGCCCGAGGGCCCGCGCGGCGATCAGGAAATATGCGCTTTGCAGCGTGCCGTTCCGGAATGCCGTGACTTCGCGGGCCACGGGTTCCTCGAACCAGGCTTTTGCGCCCGGATTGTGCGGGAACAGGACCGGGATCTGTTCGTGGAACTCGAGATCGTGGGCAATGATGACGACCCAGGGCGCGGTTTCGCTCTTCTTCTTGTTGGGCGGCGCGAGGTGCGGAATGAGCCGCGCCTTGGCCTCGGCCGAACGGATGAACACGAAGCGCGCGGGCGAGCAATTGGCGCTGGTCGGCCCCCATTTCTGGAGCTCGTAGACGGCCCGGACGAGCGTTTCCGGCACGTCCTGGTCCTTCCAGCCATTATAGCTGCGGGCGCTGCGGAAAATCACGTCTAGCGCATGGTCGTTGACGGGATGGCTCATGGGCGGGTGACTCCTTGTTCGTGTCCGCCCGGGACCTACACCCCCGGGCCGGCATGGCAAGCGCATTGAGGGGGCCATGGTCCTGCAGGCCGGCCCTGTCTCCCGACGCGCGGTGCGTCAGAGCACGGCTTCAACGGCCGTGACTTCCGGAACGTAGGCCTTCAGCATGTTTTCTATGCCCTGCTTGAGAGTATAGGTCGATGACGGGCAGCCGGCACAGGCCCCGCGCATATGCAGGTGCACAATGCCGGTATCGACCTCGAACCGGTCGAACACGATATCGCCGCCATCCTGGGCCACGGCCGGGCGGACCCGAGTGTCGATCAACTCCCTGATCTCCGCCACGATCTCGGCAGCCTCGCCCTCATAGCCTCGCGCGTCCGGGTCGCCATCGGGCCGGCTGCTCGCGTTTGGCTCGACCGCGGGGAGCCCTGCGACGAGATGATCCATGATGGCAGCAAGAATGAGCGGGCGGAGACTGGCCCAGTCGGCCGCTTCAGCCTTCGAGACGGAGATGAAATCGGTACCGAAGAAGACCCGCTCCACCTCGCCGAGATCGAACAGGGTTTGGGCGAGCCGGCTCGATGACAGGTCGCTGCCCCTGGCAAAATCGAAGGGACCGGCCGTACCGGCGATCTCCTGCCCCGGAAGGAATTTGAGCGTGTCGGGATTCGGGGTCGGCTCGGTCTGGATGAACATGGGGTGAGGCCTCCTTGGGCTTGTGCATCCAAGGTGGCCGGTTCCGATGCCGATTTCAATGTTTGATCGCGGGAGGTGGTGCAGGGAGGGACGTTCGATCCACCCTATGGCGCCGATGTCGGCGACAGGATCAGGTCGTCGGCCGTCGCGATGGAGAGGTCACCTTCCTGCGTACCGTCCAGCATGCTCGCAAGCTTGCGCGTTGCCGCTTCGGCCTGGTCGAGATGCCAGGCCATGGCCGCAAGATGATTGGGGAGCAGCGGATTATCGCCGGTCTGGTTGGAGACGATGACCGGCGCCTGCTTCGCGACGCGTTGCCAGAGGGTGCTGGCCTCGCGGACCTGGGCCCGGATCGAGGCGGTCGAGGCCATGGCCGGATCGCTGGCGATGGCGGCGTCGATCATGTTGCTGGCGACCTGCCCGCGGGCCCGCGCATCGTAATAGGCCCGGATATCGGCCCGACTGGCAGGCCAGGCGGCCCCGAGGGCGATCTGGTCGGACAGTTCGCGCGCAGAATCCTCGGCCCAGCCGGCAAACAGGTTGAGCAACTCGGACACCTTTTCAACGGTATTGATGTCGCTTGCGACACCCTTCGCCACCCGGGAATCGTAGCTGGCCAGCGCTTCGGCGGCGGCCACGAGACGGGGCGTCATCGCTTCGTCAGACACCGGGCGCAGCAGCCTCGAGGCCGCGACGAGATCGGAGTCGGGCTGTCCGCCCCTTTCGGCAAGGGCCGCCGAGAGTTGTGTCACGTCCGAGAGGCTGTAGCTCAGCGAGACCTGCCATGCCGGTTGCGCCGTCAGATGCCGGCTCGGATGCCAGCTCGCCTTGTCGCCCGTCCAGCCCGGCCCGCTGACCTCCCGCGCAATCAGCGTCATGGCAACGCCCGCTTCTTCCGATGCCCAGTTCTCGGCGTCGAGGGTGACGGGACTGGCATCGATCGAATGGCTGGCGATCATCCAGCCCGGATAGGCTCCCGCCAGGGCCGTGACCATCCCGAGCTTCACAACCCCCTTCGTGCGCTTCCAGATGGACCGGGACGCCTCCATCCAGGGGTGCGGGCGGGCGTCGCCTATGTCCATTTCCTCTTCGCCGAGCACGGTGACGACGGGGCCTTCGCGAAAATACGGGTGATCCGCGCTGGCATGATCTCGAGGCATGGACGACACTCTCTTTCCCGGCACCTCCCCTTAGTGCGCAGACGGGCCTGAAACCGCAACCGGCGGGGCTTAAAATTTCAGCAAGATTTGCGCCATCGCCCGGAAGCTATTCGCCGAGCGGCCGAATACTTGCATCAACTTCAATGCGATAGCTGTTGCCCTCCGGATCCTCGACCGTGAGCACCATGGGATAGGTTGTAGCGGGGTCGAGCGGGCCGACGCCGAACAGCATGAGATGGTCGCCGCCGCCCTTCAGGGAAACGGGCACCCCTGCCGGCAGGTCGACACCGTCGATCTGGTCCATTCGCATCTGGCCGTCCTGGCTTGTCATGGTGTGCAGTTCCACGCGTTCGGCAATCGGCGTGTCGACACCTGTGAGGCGCAGGTCGGTGCCCACGGCGGTCAGCGTGACGCCGGCCAGCACAACGTCGCGGCCGGCCGGCGGTTCCTGGATGAAGGCCGCCGCGACGGTGAGCGGCGCCGCAGCGGTCGCTGCGCTCGCGGCGGGCGCTGTCTGGTCCCCTGGCTCTCCGGCCGGCGGAGGGCTGGATTGCGGTGCTGAGGGGGCTGGCCCGCTATCGCAGCCGCCGAGCAGGGCGAGCGCTGCCAGCGCGCCGATGATTGCGGTGCGGGCGTGGGACGGCGTAGACATGGATGGGACCTCCGATCCGGTTGGTTGTGTGTGCAATCAGTGCTGAACCAGATCCTGCGGCTCAGGGCCGGGCCTGCCAGAAGCCGATCACGTCGCGCACGCCGGCCATGACATCATCGGCAATGGCCGCCGCGCGCTCACCGCCAGCCTGCAGAGCGCGGTCGATCTCCGCCGGGTCGTCCATCAGCCGGCGCATTTCAGCGGTGATCGGGGAGAGGTGTTCAACCGCCAGATCGGCCAGCGCCGGCTTGAAATCGCCAAAGCCCTTGCCCTCGAATTGGCTCAGCACGTCCTCGACACGCATGTCGGCGAGTATGGCATAGATGCCCACGAGGTTCTCGACCTCGGGCCGGTCACGAAGCCCATCGGCGTTGCCGGGAATGGGGGCACTGTCGGTCTTCGCCTTCCGGATCTTCTTCGCGATCGTGTCGGCATCGTCGATCAGGTTCACACGCGAGAGGTCGGACGGGTCGGATTTCGACATCTTCTTCGTGCCGTCCTTGAGACTCATGATCCGCGCACCGGGCCCATCGGCGAGCGCGACGGGCAGGGGGAAGAAGCCCGGCGCGTCGAAATCCCGGTTGAACCGGTCGGCAATGTCGCGGCTGAGTTCGAGATGCTGTTTCTGGTCGTCACCGACCGGGACATGCGTGCCCTTGTAGATGAGAATGTCGGCGGCCTGCAGCACGGGATAGTCGAACAGGCCCACAGAAGCGCGCTCGCGATCCTTGCCGGCCTTGTCCTTGAACTGGGTCATCCGCTCCAGCCAGCCCATGCGGGCGACGCAATTGAAGTACCAGGCCAGTTCGGAATGGGCCGGCACGCTGGACTGGGCGAAGACAATCGCCCGTTCCGGGTCGATGCCGCTCGCGATGAAGGCGGCGGCGATCTCCCGCGTGCCCTGGGCGAGCGCAGCGGGGCCGCCCCACACGTCCCGGGGCTGGGTGATGGCATGCAGGTCGACCACGCAGAAGACGCAGTCCATCTGGTGCTGCAGGGCGACGAACTTGCGGATGGCGCCGAGATAGTTGCCCAGATGCAGTTTGCCCGACGGCTGCACGCCGGAGAAGACGCGGTCAGGGCCGGTGTAGGACGGGCTTGTGTCGGGGGAGGTGTCTTCTTGCATGCGCCCGGCTTGTAGAGCGCCGGGCGAAAAAGTGGAACCCGGTTTTTCGATCTCCCGGCGCGACCAGCGGCAGCACGAAGGCAGCGGCTGAAGTCCATGAACCGCCCGGTGCTCCTTGCGGTTCAGCCGCGCCTGGCCAGGGCTTTCAGTTCCCGCAGACCGATCGCGCCGGACAGCAGCGCCGCCAGCGCGTAGACAACCACCCCGCCGGCCACCACGAGCAGCGTCTCGAGCAGGCCATCGCCGGGCAGGTATTCGCGGATCCCGCCGGCATCGAGACGCGCGACCAGCAGGACGGCGCCGAGCGCCAGGCTTGCCACGCCGCAGCGGATGAGGCGGGTCACGAGCCGTGCGCCGGGCGTATACCAGCCGCGCCGGTGCAATGTTACCAGCATCAGGGCGACATTGATCCAGGCGGCCGCGCTGGTTGCGATGGCAAGGCCGGGAAAGCCGGCGAGGCCCTGCGATTTCAGCCAGAAGAAAAGCCCTGCACCGAGGGCTGTGTTGATCGCAACCCCGATCAGGGCAAAGCGCATCGGCGTGCGGGTGTCCTCCTGGGCAAAGAAGGCCGGCGAAAGCACCTTGATCAGCACGAAGGCCGGGACGCCCCAGGCAAAATGCACCAGCGCCGCGCCGGCCTGTCGCGCATCGCCGGCCGTGAAGGCGCCGCGTGCAAACAGGGCATCGAGCAGCATGACCGGGATCACGGCCAGTGCGACAGCGGCTGGCAGGGTGAAGGCCATCGCCAGCCCGATGCCGTCATCCATGGTCTGGCGGCTCTCTGCAGGGTGTCCCGAGCGCACGCTGCGGGACAGGCGCGGCAGGATCGCCACGCCCACGGCGACGCCAACAAGCCCAAGCGGCAGCTGGTAAAGGCGGTCGGCATATTGCAGCCAGGACCGCGCTCCGACCTCGAAGCCGGCCAGGACCTGGCTGATGAGGATGTTGATCTGCATCCCGGAGGCGGCAACGGCGCCGGGTATGGCCAGCCCGATGACCCGCTTCACATTGGGCGTGATCCGGGGCCAACCCAATAGCGAAAGCCTGACCTTCTGGCGTCGCACCCCCCAGGCCAGCAGCATGGCCTGCAGAGCGCCGGCGACAGTAATCCCGATGGCCGCATAGATGGCGGTCTGCCGGGCCGTCTCGCCAAGCAGGGCGGCGACGATGAGGCAGGCATTGAGCAGTGTCGGCGCGCCGGCCGACAGGGCAAACCGGCCCCCTGTGTTCAGCACCCCGGCATAGAGGGCGGCGAGCGCCATGCAGGCGAGATAGGGCATGGTGATCTGGGTCAGCATCACCGACAGGTTGTAGATGTCCGGCCGGTCGAGATAGGCGCCATTGAAGGCCACCATGATCCAGGGCATGGCGACCTGGGCGGCAATGACCAGGGCGGCGGTGGCCGCAAACAGCACTCTCAGGGCGTCCTGGGCGATCGCCTGCGCCGCCTCTGCTCCTTCCGCTTCCAGCGTCCGGGCATAGCTGGGCACGAAGGCCTGGGCGAAGGCGCCTTCGGCAAAGAAACGCCGGAAGAGATTGGGGAACATGAGTGCAGCGAAGAAGGCGTCGCCGATCGGCCCCGCCCCGATCCGGGCCGCCAGGAGGATGTCGCGGGCAAAGCCGAGTACCCGGCTGACCAGGGTCAGGGACGCCTGGACAGCGGTGTTGCGGACAAGGCTCATGGGCGGTCCGCCACCGCTAGAAACTGTCGGCGGCAGTGGCCCGGCGGAGTGACCGCGCGGGTGTTTTCGGCGCGCCCGGATCGTCGCGGCCGAGACTGTCGAGCAATTGCTCGCGTACCCGCTGCCCCATATCAGGATCGGTCAGCTTCGTGCCATCTCGGCGGCAGACGTAGAAGCTGTCGAACACCCGTTCGCCATAGCTGCCGACATGCGCCGAATGGATCGCCAGGCCATGATCGGCGAGCAGCTTCGCCACGTCATAGAGCAGGCCATGGCCGTCCCGAGCGATGATCTCGATCACGGTGAACTCCTCGGACAGGTCGTTGCGGATCTGCACAACCGGCTCGACGATGAAGGCGGCCTCGCGACGGGAATTGCGCATCGCGATGTCCCGCGACGGGCAGCCCTCCCGAAGGGCGGTCTCCAGTTCCCGGGTCAACCGGTCGACGCGATCGGGATCGCCGTCGGCAAAGACCCCGCCATCTGGTGCCTGAAGCACAAAGGTGTCGATGATCCGGCCATCGGGGTTGGTGAAGACCTGGGCCGACGCGATGCTGGCCCCGCCCTGCAGGATCGTGCCGACAATGTCGGCGAACAGGCCGGGCCGGTCCTCGGCGGAGACCAGGATTTCGGTGTCGTGCTGCTCGCCGGCCCGGCGCCAGGCCACCGTCGGGTCGCCGCCCTGGGCCAGGACGTCGGCATGCCAGGTGAGCTCTTCCTCGTCGAAGCCGGCCCAGTATGCCGCTTCCATGCCGGGCATGGGCCTGGGGATGTCCTGGCGGCGGCTGGCAAGCGCCTGCCGTCGGGCCATGGCGCGACCGTCCAGCACGGCGAGCACCGCGCGTTCGTCAGTGCGTCCGCCGCGCAATGCAGCTGCGGTATTGTGATAGAGATCGGCCAGCAACTGGCCCTTCCAGGAATTCCAGACATTCGGTCCGACCGCGCAGATATCGGCTACGGTGAGGATGTAGAGCAGCCGCAGCCGCTCGAGGTCGCCGACCTGCCTGGCGAAGGTCGAGACCGTGCGCGGGTCCGTGATGTCGCGGCGCTGGGCGGTGTCGCTCATCAGCAGGTGGTGGCGGACCAGCCAGCCGACGAGATCCACTTCGGCCGGGCCGATCCCGAGCCGCCGGCAGGCCCGGCGTGCAGTCTTCTGGCCGGCGATCTGCTGGTCGCCGCGTCCCTTGCCGGTGTCGTGCAGGAGCATGGCAAGATACAGCGCCCGCCGATGGATAATGTCGCCGAAGACCGGGCCCGGCAGGCCATGGCGGTCGAAGCGACCATGCTCGATATCGGAAATCGTCTGGACGGCCCGCAGCGTGTGCTCGTCCACGGTGTAGGCATGGTACATGTTGAACTGGGTCTGGGCCACGATGCTGCCGAATTCGGGGATGATCCGGCCAAGGATATCGGCTTCGTTCATGCGCCGGAGCGTCCGGGCCGGTTGGTCGCCTTCGAGCAGGGCGTCAAAGATGGCGTCCCGCACGTCGGGATGGCGCTGCAGGCGCGCGTCGATCCGTCCGACATGGCGCTGCACCGCCCAGAGCGCGTCGGGGTGAATGTCGAGGTCTTCGGCGGCTGCCAGCGGGAACAGCCGCACCATCAGCGCCGGATCATCCGCGAACCGCTCCGGCCGGTCGATGGACAGCCGGCCGGCATCGATGACGAACCCCTGTGTGCCGACCGGTTTCGGCGTCGCAGGGGGCAGGAAGCGGCGCAGGCCGCGCGGGCGCTTCTTCTGGTCCGTCTCGAGCTTGGCCGACAGGATCCGCGTCAGGTTGCCGACATCGCGCACGGTCCTGAAGTACTGCTTCATGAACCGTTCGACGCCCAGGAACTCGCCGAGCCGCTCATATCCCATCCGGCCCGCGATCTCAGGCTGCAGGTCGAAGCTCAGCCGTTCCTCATGCCGGCCGGTCACGAAGTGGATATGGCAGCGCACCGTCCACAGGAACCGGGCGGCGCGGATATAGCGGCGATAGTCCTGCCGGGTGAAGTCGCTTCGCCCCATCACGTCCTCGAGCGTCTCTCCGCCTTTGAGGAACTTGACGATCCAGAACAGGGTCTGCAGGTCGCGCAGCCCGCCCTTGCCCTCCTTCACATTCGGCTCGACGACATAGCGGGTATCGCCCTGGCGGGCATGGCGCCGGTCGCGTTCAGCGAGCTTGTCGGCGATAAAGCTTGCCTCGCGGCCCTTCATGCATTCGTCCTCGAAGCGCTGCTTGAGTGTCTCGAACAGCGTCTTCTCGCCCGACAGGAAGCGGGCATCCAGCAGTGATGTCTGGATCGTGAGGTCCTCGCGCGACAGCCTCACGCATTCATCAACCGTCCGGAACGCATGGCCGACCTTCAGGCCCATGTCCCAGAGCGCATAGAGCATGTATTCGACCACGCTTTCGGCATGGGCATTCTTCCGGCTCGGCGTCAGGACCAGCAGGTCGATGTCGGAGGAGGGGGCCAGCACGCTGCGGCCATATCCACCGGTCGCGCAGATGGCGATCCGCTCGGCATCGGTCGGGTTTCCGGCATGGTAGACGTGGTAAATGATGAAATCATGCAGCGCGCAGATAACCTCGTCCTGCACCGCAGCCAGCAATCGGGCCGTGTCGAGGCCGTCCGCGCCCTGTTCTAGCCGTTCCTGCGCAATCATCCGGCCGCGGAAAAGGGCCCCGTGCAGGATGTCCAGCGCCTGCCGGCGCTGCTCGTCGGGATTGCCGATATGCGTCTGGGCGGCGGCGGTCAGCCGGGTGCGCAGCGCCAGCCCGTCAATGATGTACTCGATCCGCCACGGCCCGGGGGTCAGCGAAGGCGACGGCCGGGGACCGAGGGCGGCAACCGGCGTCTCGGAAGGGGGGGAGGCGTCATCCATGGCTTCTATCTAAACTAATTGCGTCAGCATCGTCAGGGGGCTAACGCCGAAAGGCAAGTCTTTGACCATGCCGGGTTTCCTCGGCCCGCGTCAGCGCAACCAGCGCCCCGGCGACCGTGGCGGCGTCGGGCAGCGTGGCGGGATCCTCGCCCGGCATGGCTTCGGCGCGCATGGGTGTTGCCGTGGCCCCGGGATCGAAGAGATTGATCCGTATCGCACTCTTCTCGTTCTCATCGGCCCATGCTGCCACCATGGCCTCCAGACCGGCCTTCGATGCCTGGTAGGGGCCCCAGAACGCCCGCGGGCGTGGCACGACCCCCGAGGTGACGAACACGGCGCGGGGGGCCTCACCGAGGCGCAGTAGGGGGTCGAGCGAGCGGATCAGGCGCCAGTTGGCGGTCAGGTTGACCTCGATGGTTTCCTCGAAACTGCGCGGTCGCACGGTTTGCAGCGGTCCGAGTGTGCCCAGGATCCCGGCATTTGCGACAAGGGCGTCGAGGCGGCCGAAACGGTCATGCAGGATGCCGCCAAGCGCATCGATGCCTTTCGCATCCTTGAGGTCCATGGGTACCAGCACGGCCCGTGAACCGAGCGCACGGATCTCGTCGTCGAGCGTTTCGAGTGCGGTCTTGCTGCGCGCGAGGGCAATCACGGTATCGCCGCGACGGGCGAGGGCGAGGGCGGCAGCACGGCCGATGCCCCGTGAGGCGCCGGTGACGAGGGTCAGGCGGGTATCATGCATGGCCTGGCTTTACGGTTTGTTGGGGTGAGGCGCAATTCCGGGGGGCGGCGGCTGTCCGTCAGTCGGTCAGTCAGTGGGTCAGTCGAGAAACGAGCCCTGGTCGTCATCGCCGAGACCGCTTCGCTTCCGGGGCCTGTAGTTCTTGTCGGCATGTTCGACCGGATAGTCGCCGGTGAAGCAGTGATCCGATACCTGCGGCTGGTCGGGATCGCGCCGGTCATGGCCGATCGCCCGGTACAGCCCGTCCACCGAGAGAAAGTGCAGCGAATCCACCCCGAGCCGGTGACGCATTTCAGCCTGGCTGTAGCGGGCGGCAAACAGCGCTTCGGTGTCTGCCATGTCGATCCCGTAGTGATCAGTGTGCGTGATCATCGGGCTGGCCGAGCAGAAATGGATTTCCGCCGCGCCGGCGTCGCGGACAAGGTCGACGATCTTCTTGGAGGTTGTCCCGCGCACGACTGAATCGTCAACGAGGACCACCCGTGCGCCCTTCAGCACCGGCCGGTTGGGCGCATGCTTCATCGAGACCGAGCTTTCCCGTTCCAGCTGGGTCGGTGCAATGAATGTGCGCCCGACATAGTGACTGCGGATGATGCCGAGCTGGTAGGGCAGGCCGGACTGTTCGGCGAAGCCGATCGCGGCCGGTACGCCGCTATCCGGCACCGGGACGACGACATCGGCATCGATGCCGGCCTGCAGGGCGAGCTGGCGGCCCATTTCGACGCGGGCTTCATAGACACTGCGCCCGTCGATCACGCTGTCGGGACGCGAGAAATAGACGTATTCAAAGGCGCAGGGCCGCGCCTTGACCCGCGGAAACGGGAAGACCCGCGCCTCGCCCTCGTGCGAGAAGGTGACGACTTCGCCGGCCTCGATTTCCCGGACAAACGTCGCGCCGAGCATGTCCAGCGCGCAGGTTTCCGAGGCCAGGACCGGTGAGCGCCGCTCACCCAGCGTGCCCAGGACCAGCGGACGCAGGCCAACCGGGTCCCGGGCGCCGATCAGGTAGTCCCGGGTGAGCCCGACCACGGCATAGCCGCCCTGGATCTGCTTCAGGGCGTCGATGAACCGGTCCATCAGCGATCGCTGCCGGCTCTGCGCGGTGAGCTGCACGATCACCTCGGAGTCCATGGTCGACTGGAAGATCGCGCCATTGTCGACAAGGCTGTCGCGCAGCAGCAGCGCATTGGTCAGGTTGCCGTTATGGGCCATGGCAAAGCCGCCCGTCGCGATCTCGGCATAGATCGGCTGGATGTTCGGCGTTGCGGCCTTCGGCCCTGAGGTCGAGTAGCGATTGTGTCCGATGGCCATGTGACCGGGCAGGCGCTTGTCGAAATCGAGCCCGTTGAAGGCGTCACTCACCAGGCCAAGGTGCCGTTCCTGATGGAAGCGGCCACCATGGGTGGGGTCGAAGGAGACGATACCGCAGGCCTCTTCTCCGCGATGCTGCAGGGCCTGGAGCCCCTGCGCTGTCAGCGCGGCAGCGGCGGGATGGTCGAACACGCCGAACACCCCGCACTCCTCGCGGGGTTTGTCATCGCCGGGCAGTTCGATCCAGCCGTTCGGCGGACGGGTATAGTCGTGGGGGCTGTGTCCGGGACGCGTCATGGAGGAAACTCCTTCACGGCCCATCGGGCCTAATTGCGGACCGCGTCCGTTCCGGCCGTGCGACCGGATCCATCATCACCTTCGGCGATTCGCGGGGCGTTTTCATGCACATAATCGGCCGCGTTCGCGAAATAAGGGTAGGTAAGCGCGTTGGTGATCCAGTTGGGTATCTTGTCGCGGGCAATGCCGAGCTGCAGGACGTAGACAAAGAACACAATCGCGATGGCGCCCCGGGCGACCCCGAAGGCCAGGCCGGCCAGCCGGTCGATGGCGCCGATCCCTTCCACGCTCTGGACGTTCTGGGACAGGCGGTGACCGAGCATCGCCACGGCGACGTAGACGGCCAGGAAGACGGTCAGGATCAGGATGAAATCGGCGGTCCATGACGGGGCTGTCTCGGGGAGCACGGCGGCCAGTGGGTTCCGGAGCAGGGAGCGGGCATAATAGGCCGACGCCAGCGCGGCAATGAATGCGCCGAGCGTGGCCAGTTCGCGCACGAACCCGCGCGCCACGGCCATCAGCGCCGAGATGATCACGAGGGCGATGGCCACCGCGTCGAATGGGGTGATGGCGTCAGTCATGCTGGACGTCCGGTGCGAGGAAATCGACCAGATCGATAAGCCGTTTCACGGGCCGGATCGTCAAGCCGTCAATTGCCGCGGGGCTGCCATCGGGGACAAGCGCCTGCCGGAAGCCGAGACGTTCGGCCTCCTTCAGGCGCTGGTCTGTCCGCCCCACGGGCCGGATCGCGCCGGAGAGGGCAACCTCGCCGAAGAACACGGTCCTGGCCGGCGCCGGATTGTCGGCCAGCGAGGTCAGCAGCGCCGCGCAGGCCGCGAGGTCGGCCGCCGGGTCCTGCACACGGTATCCGCCGGCGACCGACAGATACACATCGTGGCCGGCCAGGGAGATCCCGCAGCGCGCCTCGAGGACGGCCAGCAGCATGGCGAGGCGGTTGGAATCCCAGCCCACCACGGACCGGCGCGGCGTGCCATAGGCGCTCTTTGCGGCCAGCGCCTGGACCTCTGCCAGCACCGGTCTCGAGCCTTCCATGGCAGCGAATACCGCAGCGCCGCCGGTGACCACCTCGTCGGACGACAGGAACAGCGCCGAGGGTTCGCGCGCGGGCGCCAGGCCGTAGGGATGCATCTCGAAAATGCCGATCTCGTCGGTCGGACCGAACCGGTTCTTGACCGCCCGGAGGATGCGGAACTGGTGGCCGCGCTCGCCCTCGAAATAGAACACCGTATCGACCATGTGCTCGACCACGCGCGGACCGGCGAGCTGGCCCTCCTTGGTGACATGCCCGACCATGACCAGTGCCGCGCCGGAGCGTTTGGCCCAGCGGGTCAGTTCCTGGCCGCAGGCTCGGACCTGCGCCACCGAGCCGGGCGCCGCCTCGAGACTGTCGGACCAGAGCGTCTGGATGGAGTCGATCACCACGAAGTCAGGCTTCTGGACCTTGAGCGCAGAGAGGATCTTTCGCAGGTCGGTTTCGGCGGCAAGCTGGACCGGGCTGTCGGCGACCTTCAGCCGGCGCGCGCGGTCCTGGATCTGGGCGGTGGCTTCCTCTCCGGAAATATAGGCGACGTTGAGCCCGTTGCGGGCCAGTCGTGCGGCCACCTGAAGAAGCAGGGTCGACTTGCCGATACCGGGATCTCCGCCGATCAGGGTCGCCGAGGCCGGCACGATGCCGCCGCCGAATGCCCTGTCGAGCTCATCGACCCCGATCAGCTTCCTGGCAGGTGCCTCGCTGATCCCGTCAAGCGCGGTAAACTCGACCTGCCCGGCGCGCGTGGCGCTGGTCGGGGCTTTCAATCCGCCCGGCGGCGTTGCAAGCGTTTCCTCGACCAGCGTGTTCCACGCGCCACAACCAGAGCATTGCCCGCTCCATTTGCGGTGCGCCGTGCCACATGACTGACAGACATGCTGGGTATCGGTGCGCGCCATGGCCCGAACGCCTACCCGGCTTTGCTTGCGAGCAAAAGCCATGACCGTTCGCAATTGCAGCGCGTACGTCGTGGCGCCGACCAGAATTCCGGTTAGAATGACGGGCAGTTGCGGATGATTGGATCCTAGTTTGAGCGAATTCTACAGGCTCGTTTATGTCAGCCAGGCGCGGACCGGGCTTACCGACGCCGAGATCGGGCACATCCTCGATGCTTCCAGCTCCAATAATCACGAGCGGTTCCTGACCGGGTTCCTCACGCTCAATCACGGGCGTTTCATGCAGGTCCTTGAAGGTCCCGAGGACGAGGTGCGCAATACCTTTGCACGGATCGGAGCCGACCCCCGCCATGGCTGCGTCATCCAGATCGTGGGCGAGCCGGCGGACCGGCGCATCTTCCCGGACTGGACGATGAACTACTTCCGGGTCGACGGTGAAAAGGGCAACCCGTCCATGCGTGTCCGCGAGGACGAGATCGACGCCCTGATGCCGCCGGCCACCCCGCAGCCCTATCTCTACCTGTTTTCCCGTTTCATGACCCAGCGCTGACGGGCCGGGAGGTCCGGATCGGGGGTAGGGGAGGGCAGGGCGACCTATGCCAGTTCGATCATCACCTCGTCGGCTGCCACGCTGTCACCGCCGGCGACATTCACAGCCCGGACCGTGCCATCGGCCTCGGCACGGATGATGTTCTGCATCTTCATCGCCTCGACGACGCAGACCGCCTCGCCCGCCTTCACCTCCTGTCCGGCGGCGACATCGACCGACACGACCAGTCCCGGCATCGGCGAAACGATCAGTTTCGACGTGTCGGGCTTGGGTTTCTCCGGAAGGGTGGCGTGCAGGGCGGCGATATCGGGCGTGCAGACCAGCGCCCGCCGGGTCACGCCCCTGTGGCGCATCACATAGCCTTCGGTGCGGTCGGCAAACTTCACCGCGACCGGTTCGCCGTCCAGCATGCCCTCGACGAGGTGCGTGCCCGGCTTCCAGTCCGACACGAAGGTATGGGCCTCGCCCGCGATGGTGATGGTGGCCTCACCGGGACCGTCATCGGGACCGGGATCCAGCGTCACCGGGTAGTGATCATCACCGAGAATGACGACCCAGTCCCTGCGGGCTTCCCCGGTCGCCGTGACGCGGCCGGAAATCTTTCCGGCGCGGCGGGCGAACGTGCCATGCACGAAGGCCGAGGCGACGATCAGGGCCCGTCGCTGGTGGTCGGTCGGCTCGACGCCCTGGAAGCCGTCGGGAAATTCATCCTTGATATAGGCCGTGGTGATGTCGCCGGAGCGGAAGCGCGGCTCGTCCATGACTGCGGCGCAGAAGGGGATGTTGTCCTGGATGCCTTCGATGTGGAACCGGTCGAGGGCGGCAGCCTGGACGTCGAGCGCCTCGTCCCGCGTCGCCCCATGGGTGACGAGCTTGGCGATCATCGGGTCGTAGAACATCGAGATCTCGTCGCCCTCGCGAACGCCGGAGTCCATGCGGACCGTGCCGCCGTTGAGCGGCCCCTCCGCCGGGGGGTGGAACCGTTTCAGCCGCCCGATCGAGGGCAGGAAGTTGCGATAGGGGTCCTCGGCATAGACCCGGGTCTCGACGGCCCAGCCATTGATCTTCAGGTCGCGCTGCCTGATCTCCAGCTTCTCGCCGGCCGCCACGCGCAGCATCTGTTCCACGAGGTCGACCCCCGTGATCATCTCGGTCACCGGGTGCTCCACCTGCAGGCGGGTGTTCATCTCGAGGAAGTAGAAGCTCTTGTCGACGCCGGAGGCCACGAACTCGACGGTGCCGGCGCTGTCGTAACCGACCGCCCTGGCCAGCGCCACGGCCTGTTCGCCCATCTTCTTGCGGGTTGTCGCATCGAGCAGCGGGCTCGGCGCTTCCTCAATGACTTTCTGGTTGCGCCTCTGGATCGAGCATTCGCGCTCGAACAGGTAAAGGCAGTTGCCATGCTTGTCGCCGAGCACCTGGATCTCGACATGCCGAGGACTCTCAATGAATTTCTCGATGAAGGTCCGGTCATCGCCGAACGAGGCGCTGGCCTCGGCGATCACGGCCGGAAAGCCCTCCTCGACCTCCTTGTCGGAATAGGCCACGCGGATGCCCTTGCCGCCGCCGCCCGCCGACGCCTTGATCATCACCGGGTAGCCGATCTCGCGCGAGATCTTCACGGCCTCCTCTGTGCTGGCGATGAGGCCCATGTGGCCCGGAACGGTCGACACGCCGGCCTCGGCAGCGAGCTTCTTGGAGCTGATCTTGTCGCCCATCGCCTCGATCGCCCCGGGATTGGGACCGATGAAGGTGATCTTCTCGTCGGCCAGCCGCTGTGCAAAGGCCGGGTTCTCCGACAGGAAGCCGAAGCCCGGATGCACCGCTTCGGCGCCGGTCTGCCGCACGGCATCGACGATCTTGTCCATGTCCAGATAGGACTGCGCTGCCGGTGGCGGTCCGATATGCACCGCCTCGTCCGCCATCTCGACCGCAAGCGACCCTGCATCGGCGTCGGAATACACGACGACGGTCTTCACGCCGAGCCGCTGGCAGGTCCTGATGACCCGCACCGCGATCTCGCCCCTGTTTGCGATCAGGATTTTCTCGAACATTCTGGCCCCGGCTGCTGCTTATTGTTCTGTGATTCTGCTGCCGTGAGTTAGAGGCCGGGAGCGAACTTGTCCATCATTGCACGCCCTGCCGCTTCACAGGTTGCAATGAGGGGTCAGGCCAGGGCGACAAGAGCGGCCGTGAATCCCGGCAAGTGCCGGTCCAGCAACCGGACCAGCGCGCGCTCGGCCGGCGAGACCGACGCGGACACGTCCCGGTCCCAGCCAAGCCTGTCCAGGACCCACTGACCGCCTGTCTCTGAAGACCCGGCGGCCTGGCGACCCGACACCTCGAGAAGCGAAGCGCGCGCCGTCTCTGCCCTTGTTCGATCGCCGGTCATGCGTTCGAACCCCGAGTCCTTGCCGAGCGCTTCGGCCATGGCCGACAGCGCCTGCCGGACAGGGCGCGCCGTATCGGCAAGCCAGGGCTCGCGTTGCAACAGGTCCAGGGCCGTTTCCGGCGCCGGATGCGCCGTCGCCAGAAGGTGATTGGCGACCGCACGGGCAAGCAGATCGTTCCACGCCGTATCATTCGCGGCAAAGCCGATCGTGTCGTTCAGGCGGAGCAGGGTGGCGGCCTCGAACCGGCCTATCCAGTCCTCACCCCCATCGGGGCGAGCCAGCAAG
This sequence comes from uncultured Hyphomonadaceae bacterium, assembly GCA_964506685.1. GTDB lineage: Bacteria > Pseudomonadota > Alphaproteobacteria > Caulobacterales > Hyphomonadaceae > UBA5336. Next base: position 73,574 of record CAZDMQ010000004.1, read on the forward strand.
ACCTCGCGAAGGCGTTGAACAGCCGCGGCATCGGCCTGGCCCTGCGCGGCAATCGAGCCGGCGAGGCTGGAGAGCGTAAACCGGAAGAGACGCTGGGGAACTCCATCGGCCCGGCGGCACAGCCCGACCAGCAGGTCGATCCCCGTGGCATCGACCGGGCGGTCCTCGAGGTGGCAGGCCCCAATGGAGCGGGCCCCGACGGAGCGGGTGACTGCGCTGGCTTCGCTGCCGTTCGGCTCCCGGACCGGTCCACCGAGCTGGCCAATCAGCCAGTCGGCGCCGGTCTCGCTGATCCGTCCCGGCGTCTCCGCCAGTGGGCCGAGGAGAAAGTCGCAGATGGCACCCAAGAAGCTCTGACGCCACTGCCGGTCAGCGTGCCGGAACCGGCGGCTGAGCGTGAACAGGCTCTCGGCTTCTCGGGTTGAACCGACACCTTCGGCATGGATGTCCCTGACCAACGTGCGCGCCTGGCTTTCAGTCGCCTCGCCCAGCGTTTCGAGCCGGTCCAGCAGGGCCTGGCTGCGCGCATCGTCCATGAAACGTGGCTCCTGACAGCATTCAAAGCAATCGGTTCATGTTAACGCCAGCGTGTTTTGATCGCGTTAATGCCTTGCCGCGACGGTCTGCACGCCGTCCCCCATGAAGCTGCGACCGATTTCGTCTTATCGAATATTGATAAAAATCCCGACACCGGTTATGCCAACCCAAATACTGCCTGGATCGTCGACCATGCCCCTGAAATCTCTTATCTTCTCGGCCAGAGGACGCATCGGCCCGCGCGACTTCCTGCGCGGCGTGATCGTCCTGCTTGCCGTGACCATCGTGAACCAGGTCCTCGGTGTCTATGGCGGTGTCGCCTTTGCCCCGGTGTCGCTGATCGTGAGCCTCGGCCTGCTTTACGGCTATGTCTGCGTCTACGGAAAGCGCCTGCATGACCGGGGATTGTCGGCCTGGCTCTTCATTCCGGCCTTCATTGCCTATCTCCTCCTCGACATGATCTTCCAGTCGCTGATGACGCCGGTGCTGGCGCCCGGCGCCGCCGAGCTGCAAGCCGGCATGGCCGACATGATCAGCCGGGGACGGCTCGAGGATGCCGTCGTGTTCATGCAGGATCTTGCGCGCGAGATCCTTTTTACCGCCCTGCTTTCGGGGATCCTTGTCAATGCCATCCTCGCCGCAATCCTGGCCCGGCTCCGGTCCGAACCCGGCGTCAACCCCTATGGTCCGCCGCCGCCGGACGCCACCGGATCCTGAAGCGAAAGCCATTCCATGACCGAGACCGCACCTGTCGACCCCCATCGTCCCTGGATAGATGATCCCGCTGATGCGCCAGCCAGCATGCAGTGGCTGCCCTCTCTGCTTGACCCGCTGGGAGAGACATCAAGGCTGCATTTCACAAGGGCCTGGACGCTGCTCTTCTTCGCGCGCCTGCTGGTGTTCGTGGGGCCGGTCATCGCGGTGGCGCTGCTGGCTGCAGCGGGCGCGAAGGAGCCAGCATCCTACGGGCCACCGGTCTGGTTCTTCCCGCTTTTCCTCGTGGTCACGGCATTGATGTCGACCGTGCTGCATATCCGGCGACTCAGCAATGCGAAGCGCAGCCCGCTCTGGGCCGTGCTGGTAATGGTGCCCGTGCTCGTCGGGTTTGCCGGCTTCATCGCGGGCGGGATGCAGGGGACCGCGCAGTACCGGGAGGCTCTGGACCAGTTGCACAATCCGGCCCCGCCGGCAGCCATGGACCGCACCGATCCAACCGGTGACACGTCCGCTGTGGCGGATGAAACCGGCGAGGGCGAGCGCGCGTCCCGCGAGGAACGGCTCGACCCGACAAAGGTTTCTGCGCGCGAACATGCATTCAGGACGGCCCTTTCCATGGCGCAGCTCGCCTGGGCGGGTCCGAGTTTCCTCGTGATGCTGTGGAGTCTGCTCTGGGTGGGACGCCTGCCGAATGGCGGCGGAACGATAGATGGCCGGCTGGCCCGCATGCGCGCTGAGCAGCTGACCGAGCGGTTCTAGCGCAGTTTCAAGCGAAGTGGGCACCGGTTCGCGTCAGGAAAATGCGCAAAGACAGAAAGCTGGCGCATCTTCGTCGACGCTGAATGAGAGGACGATGCGCTAGCCCTGACCCTCTCTTGCCGCGCCGGGCCTGGCGATCCGGCCGGGCGCTGTCGTCAGCTCCGGCGGTGCGGTGGTCACAGTTCTGGTTGCAAACACCTCTTCGAAGGCTGAGCGAAGCGTTGTGTCGACCTCTGCCATGCTGATGACGTGGCCGAGATCGAGCAGGCTGGTCACCCCGAAGCGTGGATCGCGGATCCCGCATGGCGTGATACCGCCGAAGTGCGACAGGTCGGGCTCCACATTGAGGGCGATGCCGTGAAAGCTCACCCAGCGCTTCAGGCGGATGCCGATGGCCGCGATCTTGTCCTCGCGCAGTCCGCTGCCGGGGCGGGTCCTGTCGACCCAGACGCCGACCCGGCCCTCGCGCGTGCCGGCCTCGACATTGAATCCGGCCAGCGCGGCGATGATCCAGGCTTCCAGCGTCTCGACGAAGGCCCGCACATCGCGTCCGCGCCGGGCCACGTCCAGCATCACATACGCGACCCGCTGGCCGGGCCCATGATAGGTGTATTCCCCACCCCGACCGGTCCTGTGCACGGGGAACCTGTCCCGGTCGAGCAGGTCGCCTGCGCGGGCGCTGGTACCGGCCGTGAACAGCGGTGGATGCTCGACCAGCCAGACTAGCTCCGGCGCGCCGCTCTCCCTGATCGCGCGCGCGCGCATCTCCATCGCCAGGACAGCCGGCTCATAGGGCGTGAGCCCCTCGGAAATGGCCCAGTGCACATCCGGAGCCGAAATACGATCAAGGTGGTCGGGAACGGACATAACCACACTATAAGCATGATTTCAGGGCTTCACAGGGTCCGCCTGAGCCATTATAGCGGCGGTTCGCTGACGAACCGTGCGGTCGTGGCGGAACTGGTAGACGCGCAGCGTTGAGGTCGCTGTGGGGCAACCCGTGGAGGTTCGAGTCCTCTCGACCGCACCATTTTTCTCAAGTCAGATTTCTTACAGTACAAAAATTTTATTGAGAAATATCGACCTCTCGGAAGGGTCGAACTCCTCACGCCGCACCAGCTGTTCTACAATTCTGGGGCAAATTGGCATTCAATGAGGTCATGATGAAGCCTGACCGATACTTCCAGAAGCGCGGCCATTCCTGGTACTGCTAACGGCGCGTTCCTGCAAAATTTTCCGCCTTTGACGATCGCGGATCCATTTGGCTCGCGCTGGGGACCACCTCCCTCGACCCGGCGCTTCATGCCCGAAGGCCAGCTGCCGGTGGCGGCCTGGCGCACCGCTCAGATCGCTGCAGCCAGTACGTCTCGATCAAGTATACCGAGCGCCTTGCCGAGGCGGGCCTGGAGCCTTCCGTCGGCAGCGTTGGCGACAGTTACGACAACGCATTGGCCGAGCCGATCATCGGCCTGTTCAAGACCGAGGTCATTCACCGGTGCGGTCCGTGGAAATCGCTTGATGCCGTCGAATATGCCACGCTCGAATGGGTCGACTGGTTTAACCACAGGAGACTTCTGGAGCCCATCGGCCATATCCCGCCCGCAGAAGCAGAGAACAATTTCTATGCAGTCGAGGCGCAAACCGCTATGGCTGCATGACCCAAACCAAATGGCCTCCGGGGTTACCGGGGAGGTTCACTGCGCTCATGTCCAGCGTTTGGGCGATGCACTCAGAAAATCCCGGTCGCATTTGGGAACGATATGGTCGCCTTAACCCCCCCGCCCTCGCGATTCTCGACGGTCAGCGTAGCGCCCTGGGCGCTGAGCAGTGAGCGGGCGATGCTGAGGCCAAGACCTGTGCCTCCGGTTTCGCGGTTTCTTGACCGCTCCCCCCTGAAAAAGGGATCGAAGATGTTCTCCAGATCGGCCTCATCGATCCCGGGACCGCGATCAAGCACATGCACGGAGATCCCCTCCAGCCCGGGCTCGACCTCAATTGTGAAACCGCCGGCATAGGCCATTGCATTCTCACACAGATTGGTGAGCGCCCGCGTCAGGGCCGCGCCTTCTGCGATGATCCAGAACGGCTCCTCGTCGAGGTCCACCGCGACCGGTTGGGCCATGTTGGCCGTGAAGTCCGCCAGGAACTTGTTGAGGTCTATCAGTTCCGGCTGGGTGGTCGGATGCTCCGAGCGGGCATAGAGCAGCATGTCACTGACCAATTGCTCCATCAGGTCGACGTCTGCTTCCAATTTGGCAGCGCGATCGCCTTCCACATCATCCAGGCGCAGCTTGAGTTGTGTGAGGATTGTGCGGATGTCATGGGCGAGAGCGGCCACCATTCGGGACCGGTCCGCCAGGAGGGTCTGAATGCGCACCTGCATGTCGTTCAGAGCCCGCGCGACGCGGCGAACATCTTCGGTTCCCTTCGCTTCCACATGAATGGGCCTGGTTGTCCGTCCAAGGGAATGGGCGGCTGACTCGAGTGCGCGTAGCGGCTTGAAGCCCTGGCGGAGCGCTATGATCACAGCGCCAATGAAGACCAGCGGAATGAAGAGAACCTGCCAGAGGTCCGACGTTTCGAATATCGCCGAGGGCGACATGAACGTCGTCAGTACGCGCCCATCAGGCATCGCGACAGAGACTTCCAGAGCAATCAGCGTAAAGCGTATCGGCGCGGCGGCGCCGCTCTGGGCCTCGCCCAACTGGAATCGGCGCAGTATTCGATAACGGACATCATGCCGGGCCGGTTTCAGGTCCCGAAGATCGAATTCCCTCTCGAACGGCGACATGAAGACGTCCGAAGAGACCGCATCGTCTGGGAATGAAGCCGAGATCTGCGCGGTGCGCCCTGGTGTTGAGAAGACGGCCAGAACAAGTCTCTCCTTGTCCGGCGTCACACTCTCCAGCGATTGAATGAGGTCGGCGGTCGTTCTGGCGTGGTTCTCGAGTACCTTCGGCGCCACCGTGAAAATCAGGGCGGTCTGGACCAGAAGCTGGAGAACCACGAAGATCGCGACAAGCAGGCCAACCAGAATCGCGATCACTTGCAGGAAGAGCGAACGCTGCAGGACGCGGAGAATGCCCATCAGTGCAGCTGTTTTTTCACGGGAACAGCCAGGGCATAACCCACATTGCGGACGGTCTTGATCACATCGTCCTGGCCCAACTCTCGCTTCAGTTTCCCCCGCAGCCGGCTGATCTGGGTATCTATACTCCGGTCAAATGGATTGGCCGTTGCCCCGCGGGTAAAATCCAGAAGCTGGTCCCGGTTCAGGATCCGCGGGGCATGTTCAACCAGGGCGAGGAGCACGGCAAACTCGCCTGACGTCAGGGTGGTCTCCTCTCCATCGAGCAACAAAGACCTGGTTTCCGGGAAGAGTTGGAAAGGGCCGAAACTGTAGCAGGAGCTGACCCGATGGGTCTCGCCGGGTTTGAGGGGTGGGGCGCGGCGCAGCAGGGACTTGATCCGCGCCACCAGTTCCCTGGCATTGAACGGCTTTGCCAGATAGTCATCCGCGCCCATTTCGAGCCCGACGACGCGGTCCAGTTCGTCGCCAAGCGCCGAAAGCATGAGGATGGGAATGTCGGACCCCTGGCGCAGGCGCCGACAGAAGCTTGTCCCATCCTCGCCGGGCATCATGACATCCAGAAGAAGGAGGCTGACACGCTCCCGGGAGAGCCAATCCTCGGCTTCTGCCACAGATTTCGCCGTCAGCACCCTCATGTGATTGCGCTGCAGTACGCCCTGCACAAGGTCCCGGATGTCGGGCGCGTCGTCTACGACAAGGATCAGTGGGCTTTCCATAGAGTGGTCCCGCCAAGGCTCACTGCATAATCCGTGCACCTTTACAGGCCACCCCGGGATCATTCTACATCGATGATTTCGCGCTTGTAGAGCATCAGCGCCTCGGTCGTGAATTCTGCCCACTCTTCATCTGTGAAATCGACATGCTCGGTGTCGCCAGGCACGATAAATGACCCGGCCGGAACGCCCAGGACCTCGAATGTCGGAATGAAATCACACGTGCCAGAAACCGTCCCGGAATCGACAAGGTCGGCTTCGGGTAGCATTACCGTTGCGCACGGCGCCACAGAGTCGAGCTCATTGTGTGCCCCGTAGACTGGCGCGGAACCGATATCAATCGTCTCCGTACCAAATATCCCGCCTGAGACGGCATACACGCCCTGAACCGACGACGACTGGTCGGGATGGTCGCCCACCGTGCCTTCAATGCCGCCCAATGTCTCCAGGAGGGCGATCAAGTCGTCTGTCAACGGGTCGTCCGCGTCCAGGGTGCCGGCACGGATGGCCATGACAGCCCCAGCGGATGTTCCACCGACCACAATCTTGTCCGGATCGATGCCGTAGCTTGACGCATTTGCCCGCATGAAACGAACGGCGCCCAGCATGTCGTGGGTGGCTTCCTGGGCCGCGACGACGAATTCGTTGCCTTGCGGCATGGATCCGCGCGTGCGGTAGTCCATGACAGCCCCGACATAGCCCGCCCGGACAAAGCGTTCAGCGATCGGGATCGACCAGGCTCTTTCGGTGAACGCAAAGGCGCCTCCGGTTGCCAGCAGAACGAAGGGCCGGTTCGTTTCCGTATCGCCCACAGGCGTGATCACGTTGAGCACCAGCTCCTTGCCATCCACCGTGGCGTAGAGAATGTCATCCGTGATCGCTGTTTCGGCGAACACTTCTTCGACGTAGCGCTCATCAGGCAGATTGGTCACTGTGACCGTAAAGGCTGCGCTATCGGAACCGCCGTTCCCGTCTGCGGCCGTCACGTTGAAATTGTAGACGTTGTCGCGGTCCGAATCTTCGGGCCGTTCAAAGTCCGGCGCCATTGAGAATGTGATGCTGCCGGACGCCGGATCGATTTCGAAAAGCCCGGAATCCGCTCCGCCTGACAGAGAGTAGGTAAGCGCATCGCCATTGGCGTCATTGGCCGAGGCTGTGGCCACCGATGTCGTGTTCTCATCGAGCGATACACTTTGGTCACCACCGAACCCAGGTGCAGAATTGACGGGCGGGGTTGCCGTGCCGTTTTCGGTGCCGCCATCGGAAGACTCCGAGCAGCTCGTCAGGATTGCAGCGCAAAACAGGGCTGTGACCGCCCAGGCAGCAGGGTGATGACCTGTTTCGTCCAAGGGAATGCGGGACATTTTTCTCTCCATAAAGGCCCTGTCGGGCATTGATGGAGGTCATGGCGACCGCGCGTTTCTGGCGATTGTCAGCCAGCCCCCTTTTTTTGACAGCACGTCAAATAAGCGGGGTTTTGTCACACAATGTCACAAATGAGGCCCCTGAAGCGCTTCCAGGCGAAGTGGACACCGGTTCGCCGTCCGGAAGCGCGTCAAGACAAGGACTTGAAGCGGCACGCTGATCCCATTTGAGAACGCGCCGCTTCAGGTATGGGGTGGCCGACCTTAGAAGTCCACGCGGTTCGAGACAGCACCGTCCACAACGAGATTGGTGCCTGTTGTGAAGGACGACACGGGGCTGGCGAGGAAGACCGCAGCGTTGGCGACGTCCTGCGGCGATGCCATGCGGCCCATTGGATTGCGGGAGAGCGCCTGCTTGTAGAAGTCCGGCGCGCCTAGCTCGACCTGGTGCCAGATGCCGCCTTCGAAATAGACCATGCCCGGGGAAACCACATTGGTGCGGATACCGCGAGGGGCATGCTGGCGCGCGAGGCCCTTGGCATGGTGGATCAGTGCCGCCTTCATCGGCCCATAGGCCCCCGGATTGTCCGAAACGAGGGCGGCCACCGACGAAATCATGATGAAGGCGGCGTCGCCATGGGTTTCTGCGGCCTTGCCAAGGAAAGGCTCGGCGGCCTCGAACGCGTTGACCGCGCCCAGCACATCCAGCTTCAGGTTCTTTTCCCAGGAGGCTGGATCATTGCCCTGTGCCATGGCGCCTGCACTCGAAAACAGCATATCAATGCCGCCAAGTGTCTCTCCGACAGACCTGATCCAGCCCATGAGCGCATCACGGTCGGAGATGTCGACCGAAGCACCGGTGGCCCGGACGCCCTTTGCCTCCAGCGCGGAAACCTTTTCCGCAACCTGGTCGGCGTTTCGAGCGCAGATGCCAATGTCAGCGCCCTCATCGGCCAGCGTTTCAGCGATTGCCAGGCCGATGCCCCGCGTACCGCCAAGGATGACGGCCTTTTTTGACTTGATCCCAAGGTCCATGGCTCGAATTGCTCCCTAAAACACTGCTCAGCGGATCATCGATTGCGGCTCGGGCGGCCTGTTCCGGGCCAGCCCGGGTGGCCGGTCTCAGCGCAACCCTATTCCGCGAACAGTGACCGACTGCCCCTCGACCGGAATGAAGGGCGCCCAATACAGCGTTGACTCACCCGGGACGTAACCACTTAATGGGGTTAATTACAACAGGAGATGGTCGATTGCGGATCCTGAGCGCAGGCATCGGGGTTGCGTCGGGGAGGAAGGCAAACATGTGGAAAAGGATACTGATCGGCCTGCTGATCGCGGTCTTCGCTGCCGGCCTTGTCGCCTGGTTCAATCGCGACGCGCTCATGCTGGGTCTGGTGCAAAGAGCAACCCGAATGGATGTTGCTGAAACCCGACCGGTCGTCTGGGACCGTGGTCCGCAGGTTGAAGTGGACCGGACCGAGGGGCCGCCGAATATCGTCTTCATCCTGACCGATGACCTTGGCATAAACGACATATCCACCTTTGGCGGAGGCGTTGCCGGCGGCGCCGTCCAGACCCCCAATATCGACAGGCTTGCGGCCCAGGGCGCGATCTTCACGCACGCTTACTCCGGTACCGCCACATGCGCGCCATCGCGTGCCATGCTGTTGACGGGGCGCTATCCGACGCGGACAGGTTTTGAGTTCACGCCCATGCCCTCGAGCATGCCCCGTATCGTCGGCATGTTCTCCGATCAGATTGGCGCGGACTCCGGCATGCCCGAAAGCCGCCTGAACCCTGACGAGGCTGTGGGTACAGTTGAATACGAGGATATGGGCCTTCCCGGCGAAGAGATCACCATCGCCGAGCTCCTGAAGTCGCAGGACTATCACAATGTCCATATCGGCAAGTGGCATCTGGGGCGCTCGGCGCCGTTCCGGGCCGTTTCACAGGGCTTCGATGAAAGCCTGCTCATGGCAAACAATCTGTACGCCCCCGAGGATGACCCGGATATCGTGAACGCGAAACTGGATTTCGACCCGGTCGACAAATTCCTCTGGAGCATTGTCCAGTTCGCGGCGGACTTTGACCGGGCCGGTGAGGCGCCGCTCGACGAGCCGTTCGCACCCGGCGATTATCTCACCGACTACTGGACCGATGAGGCGCTCAACGTGATCGAGGCCAACCGCAATCGGCCATTCTTCCTCTACCTGGCCCATTGGGCGCCCCACTCGCCGCTCCAGGCCACCCTGGAAGACTATGAGGCTGTCGGCGACATCGAGCCCCATCGGCTACGTGTCTATGCGGCCATGATCCGCGCGATAGACCGTTCGGTGGGCCGGGTGATGGACAAGCTCGAAGCGGAAGGCATTGCGGACAACACGATCATCGTCTTTTCGTCTGACAATGGCGGTGCGAACTATGTCGGATTGCCCGAACTGAACGCCCCATATCGCGGCTGGAAAGCGACGCTTTTCGAGGGCGGCATTCGCGTGCCCTTGTTCGTCAGATGGCCTGCACGGATTGCTCCGGGCACGGTGATTGACGAGCCCGTCGCGCATATTGATCTCATGCCGACACTCGCTTCTGCGGTTGGGGCGTCTCTTCCCACGGATCGCGCAATTGACGGTCACAATCTCCTGCCCCTTGCCATGGGGCAGAGCGAAACCGTCAATCGCCGCGATGATGCGATCTACTGGTCGAGCGGTTTCTATAAGGTGGTGCGGTCCGGCGACTGGAAACTGCAGGTAAACGAGCGTGACGATCGTTCCTGGCTGTTCAATCTGGCAGACGACCCCACCGAACAGGTGAACCTCATCGACAGCCGGCCAGACAAGGCTGCCGAACTACAGGCGCTGATCGAGGCGCATTGGGCCGACAGCCGTCCTCCAATCTGGCCGCACGTAACGGAAGCACCGGTTTGCATCGACAAGACGCTGACTGAACAGCCGTGCGAGAATGACGAATACATTTTCTGGCCGAATTGATCATTGCCGATCGCTATTCGTCAGCTTGCCCACCAGGGCCAGCACGATGGGCAAGGACCAATAGCCGGGGGCCGCGATGTATCGCGGCTCCCAATCAGGATCGAATTTCTGCTTGAACCGCCTGATCCCCTGGAAGTTGTAGAACCGCTCGCCGCGCTCGAAGATGAACTGGCCGATCCGGGCATAAAGCGGGGCCATCTCGTCCTGGACAAGCCCCGACAACGGCGCCATGGCGAGGTCAAAGCGCTGGAACCCTTCCGCCTTGGCCCAAAGGATCAATTCGACCAGCAGGAAATCCATCGTGTTCGTCACGGCCGCGGCAGGGTCGAACCGCATGAGATCGATTCCGGCCCAGGATTTGTCATGGGTGGTTAGCAGGGATCCGAAAGCCACCGTCTGACCGTTGATCTCCACGATGCCAATTGGGCACCGGTCCAGAAACCCCCTCTCGAACCTGCCAAGGGAGAATGACTTCTCGCGCATCCCATTCGCTTCGAGCCAGGCGCCAGACACCGGTTCCAGGCGGGCCATCAATCGGTCGGAGTGGGGCGGTTCGACCAGTTGGAATGTTGCGCCCGACCGTTCGGCCAGCTTTCGCCGCGCACGGCGGATGACCGCGCGCTTGCGGCCGGACAAGCTGAAACAGGGAAGGTCGAGGATCGCGTTCTCGCCGATCTTCTCCATCCGGAAGCCGAGATCCATGAGGTCGGGCATGAGGTCGGGCGTTGCCGAATACACCGCAGGGCGAAGGGCCTTCTCCTCCGCATCCTTGCGAAACGCCTCAAGTGCGCCCCGCCAGGCCGCCTTCGGGCCGATTGGCGGGCCCATGGCGATGCGGATGCCACCTGCTTCGGCATAGGCCAGGGCGGCTCGCCCGTCCGGACTGTAGAAAAGGCTCTTGTCGCCGACATAGGCCAGGACATTGTCCGGGCGGGGATGGTCACCCGTCTCGACGAGCCGCGTGAGACGGTCGAAGTCCGCATCGCTCGGAACCGTCGGCCGGGGGCGGTATGGGCGCGCAACCGCCATGTAGAGTGCGGCCAGGCCCAGAAGCATCAACGCAAGGGCGATGGGGCGTCCGGCCGTGCCGAGGACGGGATCAATGACCAGGTCTATGAACCGCGCTTCGATGAAACCTTTCTGGTGGCTGATCCAGAGCAGGGAGAAGAAGCCGGCGATCGCGATGGCCAGGAGGGTTCCCAGGAACCAGGTGCGACTCAAGGCAAGGCGGTAAAGGCTCGAACGTCGATAAAAGCCTTTCCGGGCCACAACAAGAAGCGCAATGAGGAGGATATACATCGCCGTCTCGAGCGGGCGGGCCCGGAACAGAAGTGTGGCCAGGACACCGTGACTGGCGGCAAGCATTGACAGCACCCAGGCCATGCGCAGCCGTCGCAGCAGGCCCAGTGAAAGTGTCATCAATGCAAGGCTACCCACGGTCAGCCCAAGTCCTGGGGCTTCCGCGATCAGACGGGCGAGGGGTGTTGCCTCGCCTTGTGTCCCGGATGGAATGGCAGCGGAGATCAGGGAGAGGGCACCGCAGGCGAAGGTCGCGAAGGCGAGCCATCGTGGGGCCAGGTCAAAAAGTCGGGCGCGCCAATTCGGCGATCGGGATCCGCCGTCTTCTCTCATGGCGTTTCCAAAGCGCCCGTCATGATGCGGACGTCTGCTGCGATTTTTTCCGCATTCACCGCATTCAAAAGGGAGACATGGCTCTCTTCGGCCAGGACGGTGATCCGGCCGATGCCGGTTGTGCGCCTCGCAGCGTCAGCGACGGGAGCGTTCGCGCCGCCATCGGGGCTGTTGGTAAAGACAGAGACGGGCAACCGCTCGGCGCCGGTTTCAGTTCGCCAGCTCGCGCCGGGCCAGGCGGCAAGCGCGGCGGCAACTTCCGCTCTGGTCGCGCGGTGGTGGCGCACCGAAGCCATTGACCGGCGCTTGTCGCGACTTTGCTGGTCCGGCAGGTCCAGTTCGTCGGGCAACAGGTACGACACGCCGCCGGCCAGTCCGATCCGGGCCAGGCCGATGCCGACAGTCATGGCTCGCAGAAGCCAGGGAGCAAACCGGCTCGCCGTGTCGGTATTCATGGTCTGGGGTCTCGCGGCATCGATAAAGACGAGCCCCTGCAGATCCTCCGGATAGGCATTGGCATAGGCGTGCAAGCGCAGGCCGGCCATGGAATGGCCTATCAGAACGAACGGGGCTTCGGCGCCGAGCGCATGTCTGAGGCGACGCATGTCCTCCACGTGCCAGTCCGGGCTTGGCGAGGTGTTGCCCGGGACCGGGTCGCTCCATCCCATGCCGGCGCGATCGTACAGACAGACGCGATGGTCACGCTTCAGCGCTTCCTTGACCCACCATCCGTCACTGTAAATGCCGAAGGCGCCGGCATCGTAGAGAACAAACGGCGCGTCGTCGGGGCCTTCACAGAGCACATGGACACGTCGCTCGCCATCGATGGCCAGAAGCGGATATGGCGCCTTCGCCTGCATGCGCAGAATATGCCCCATGCCGCCCAGACCTGACAGGAGTACGCCTATTGCGAACAGTACCGCGGCTCCGGTCCGGAGCCATTTGCTGAATGTACGGAGCACTTTTGTTCCCATGTCTCTCTGCTGAGGGAAGTCTGGCCCGTGCGCCAAGACAGGCCTCATGCAAGGGGTGCGAGCGCGCGGCCAAGCGCTTCGGCCTGGTCTCTGAGGTACTGTTTCGTGACCCGTGCATCTCGCGCCATCTGAAAGCCATGGCATGTTCCGGGATAAACAATGAGTTCTGTTGAAACGCCCGCTCTCAGCAATCGCGCCGCATAGTCGATGTTCTCATCGCGAAAGAGATCGAGCGCGGCGGTGCTCAGCCATGTCCGGGGAAGCCCTTCCAGTTTCTCAACCCTTGCCGGGACGTTCGGCGCAGCGGGAGCGGCGTTGCCCAGATAGTACGACCATCCGAGCTGGTTGCGTTCCCGGGTCCAGACAAACTCTCCCGTCAGCGGATCACCCGGCTGGAGGGCACTGCCCGTGCGATCATCAATCATCGGATAGGTCAGTGACTGGAAGCAGATCGGATATCTGCCCTTGTCGCGGGCAAGCAGCGCCAGGGCTGCCGCAAGTCCGCCCCCTGCGCTTTCGCCGCCCACCGCGACCCGCCCCGGATCGATCCCCAGTTCGCGTGCATTGAGGTGTATCCAGGCCAGCACGGCGTAGCTGTCGTCAAGGGCCGCTGGCGCCGGGTGTTCCGGCGCGAGACGATAGTCCACCGAGACGACCATGATCCCCAACTGGCTTGCCAGTCGCACATTGCGTTCATCGGAACCTTCAGGCGCACCAAGGATGTACCCTCCTCCATGCAGGTGCAGATAGGCGCCGGACGGCGCCGCTCTCTCCCTGGGTTCATAGGTCAGGCACGGTACGGAAGGTTGACTGGGATCAAGGCCCGGAACGCTGATTTCCTTGCGGACCACACCGTGCGCATCGGCGTCAGCAAGCTGTATCAACCGAGCGGCAGCCTGACGAATTGCCGGGAGCCCCTCTCTCTCAAGAGAGAACTGCGGAAAGGCCTCCAGGGCAGGCAGGATTTCGGGATCAAGCAGGTTTCGTGTGGTCATTGCAGGATCATGCATAGGTTTGAGCAGACGCCGCAAGCCTGTTGCGCGCCAATTTCATTCCGTCTGTCTGACGTGCGGACCGGCCCGGACCCGCCGGCTGTTCGCTCTCCTTCGAACCCTTTAGGCTCGGTAGTGTCGCGATCACGGGGCGTGGTTCCACCAGGCCAGGTCAGAGAAGGCCCGCAGATCGAGTTCGTGTGTCC
>CAZDMQ010000005.1:0-30007 GCA_964506685.1 uncultured Hyphomonadaceae bacterium
CTGGCGCCACCGTTAGCACTGGCACCGGCACTGGTGGCCGCCCTCGCCGCCTCGCCGCCGGGGCTGATCTGCTGCAGCCCGTCCATGTCGGCGCCAGCGCAGAAGCCGCGTCCGGCCCCGGTGACCACGATGCAGCGCACACTGTCATCGGCACCGGCGTCGGTGATGGCGGCTTCGATCTCGGCCTGCATCTGGCCGGTCCAGGCGTTCAGCCGGTCGGGCCGATTGAGGGTGATGGTCAGGATCGCCCCGTCCTGATTCACGAGGATCTGTTCATGGCCGGTCATTCTGGTTCCTCCCGCCTTTGCGTTTATATTCGCCGCAGCCTAACCCATGACCGAGCCATGGCGAAGGAGGAAACGCCCGATGACGACATCGACGCCGCCGCTGGCCGGCCTCCGGGTGATCGAGCTGGGCCAGCTCATCGCGGGGCCGTTCTGCGGCCAGCTGCTGGCCGATTTCGGGGCCGAGGTGATCAAGGTCGAGGCGCCCGACCGGCCGGATCCGATCCGCGACTGGGGGGCGGTGAAAAAGGACGGGATCGGGCTGTTCTGGCCGATCATCGGACGCGGGAAGACATCGCTGACGCTGAACCTGCGCGTCGCCGAGGGGCAGGCGATCCTGCGCCGGCTCGCCGAGACGGCCGATGTGCTGGTCGAGAATTTCCGCCCCGGCACGCTGGAGAAATGGGGGCTGGGCCCCGAAACGCTGCACGAGATCAATCCGCGCCTCGTGATCGTGCGGGTGTCCGGCTATGGCCAGAAGGGGCCTGAGCGCCACAAGGCCGGCTATGCCAGCGTCGGCGAGGCCAAGGGCGGGCTGCGCTACCTGATCGGCGAACCGGACCGGCTGCCGGCGCGGGCAGGGGTCTCGCTGGGCGACACCATGACCGGCACCTTTGCCTGCCTCGGCACGATGATGGCGCTCTGGGCGCGCGAACGCACCGGCCGCGGACAGGTGGTGGACGCGGCGATATATGAAAGCGTGATGGCGTTCATGGAGAGCCTGATCCCGGAATATGCGCTGGGTGGCCACACGCGGGAGCGGACCGGGCCGATCCTGCCGCGGGTGGCGCCGTCAGGCGTCTATCCCTGCAGCGACGGCATGGTGATCATTGGCGCGAACCAGGACACGCTGTTTGCGCGGCTGGCAGAGATGTGCGGCACCGGCTGGGCGACGGATACGCGCTTTGCCACCCATGACGCACGCGGCGACAACCAGGCCGAGCTGGACGCGCTGATCTCGGACTGGACCGGCGAGCGGACGATGGCGGCGGTGATCGCGGCCTGCGAGGCCCATGGCGTGCCGTGCGGGCCGGTCAATACGGCCAGGGACATGCTGGCAGACGCGCATATCGCCGCGCGTGAAGCCATTGTGCGGGTGGCCGATCCACTGCTCGGCGAGGTGGCAATGCAGAATGTGGTGCCGAAACTTTCCGACACACCGGGCGGCGTGCGCGCGACGGGACCGGCGCTGGGCGCGCACACCGATGAGGTGCTCGCTTCGCTCGGCCTGGATGCGGCGACCCGGGCCGAGCTGCGTGAGAAGGGCGTGATCTAGCCGGCTGGCTTCCTGGTGCGAAGCGGTTTGCCCGCTTCGCACCAGAATGCGCTAGAACCGGTACGCGTAGCCGATCGAGAAGGCGTCAGCCTCGAAATCCTCGATGTCATAGCGGGTATAGTCGAAGCGGATGCCGCTACGGGCGCCAAGATTGGCTTGGGCGCCGAGGCCGATGCCGAAGCCGGTATCGCTCGCGCTTTCCGAAGCGCTCTCGCCACCACCGGACACCTCGAGCTCGAGTTCGGCATTCACCACACCGGCGCGGGCATAGAGGCTGAGCGCGTCGGTAACCGGATACTTTGCCTTGCCGTAAGCGCCAACAAGGTAGTTGAGCCCCAGGTCAACGCTGATCCCGCCGCCACTGACTTCCTCATCATCGACGCCGATGGCGCCCTCGCCCTCGACAGCGAGGTACTGATTGATGTCATAGCCGAAATGGCCGGAAATTGCGCCGAGATCGGCATCGAAGGAATCGCCTCCGTCTTCCACGTCGATGCCGATGAAGGTGTAGCCCCCATCAGCATAGAAGCCCTGGGCCATGGCCCCGGCTGCCGGGACCGTTGCGGCGGCCATGAGTGCGGTTGTCATTGCAAGTGCGCGTTTCACTGGAAACTCCGAATCGATGGGCTGCCCCCGCAGCTGAGCGGTCAGTTGCATCCCTTCGCCGTCGGCACCAACAAAATTCACTCAAGGACATAAGTATACAAGTGGTGCGTGTGCCAGAATTACAACAGCAAGTGAAATGCCTGTTAGATTTCGACTGGACATGCTGGACCTTTTCCTTCCGTTGCCGGAATAAACCGATATCGAAACGAAATTTTGCAGGTCCCTGAAACTGGGATAAGTGCGCGCACCATGACACAACCGCTGCCCCCCCCACTCCCCGACAAGGGAGCCCAGGACGAGACTCGCGAGCTGCGTCCGGCCTTCAATGCCGACGGGCTGGTGGCGGCGATCGCACAGGATGCGTCGACGGGCGAGGTGCTGATGCTGGCCTGGATGAATGCGGACGCGCTCGCGCGCACGCTCGAGACCGGGGTGGCGACCTACTGGTCGCGCTCGCGGGGGAGCCTGTGGGTCAAGGGTGAGACGTCGGGCCACGTCCAGCATGTCCGTGCCGTGCGCATCGATTGTGACCAGGACGCCATCCTGCTTCTGGTGGACCCGGCGGGCGCAGCCTGTCACACCGGCAGGACGAGCTGTTTCTACCGGGAGATCGATCCCGGAACGCGTGAACTGATCCACCGGGCAGACAAGCCGGGCCACCGGGCCGGCGCCTGAGGCCAAGAGGGAGACCCTGAGATGGCAATCCGAAACACGATGCTGGCAGCCGCCGTGCTGCTGGCGCTTGCCGGGTGCGGTGGCGAGACCGCCGCTCCACCCGATGCCACCGCACCGCCCGCGCCGGAAGTGACGCCAGGGACCGCAGGGACTGCAGCGGCCACTCCGGCGGTCGAAGCGCTGGAGCTGCACAAGCTCGATTGCGGGACGATCGAGATTTCCGATCTCGATGTCTTCTCCATGGCGGGCGATTATGCCGGCATACCGGACACCTTCGCCAGTACCTGCTGGCTGGTCCGGCACCCGTCGGGCGACCTGCTCTGGGATCTCGGCCTGCCGGGCATGCTGACCGCTTCCGGGCCCCAGGAACAGGGCATTTTCACCATCTCGCTGGAGACCACGCTGCGCGACCAGCTTGCCGAGCGCGACATTGCCATGGCCGATATCGAGACGGTGTCGATCTCGCACAGCCATTTCGACCATATCGGACAGGTCGACCAGGTTGATCCGGGCACGGTCTGGCTCGTGCATGACACCGAACATGCCTTCATGTTTCCCGATGATGGCGAGACCCCGCCGGACAATGCCGTCCAGTTCGTGCCGTTTGACGATCTGACAGCCGAGCGGTTCAGCGGCCTCCACGATGTCTTTGGCGATGGCTCGGTGCTGATCCACGAGACGCCGGGCCACACGCCGGGGCACACCTCGCTGCAGGTCAACCTGCCCGAGAGCGGGCCGGTCTTCCTCACCGGCGACCTCTACCACCGCACCGAAAGCCGCGAGCTGCGCCGCGTGCCGGCCTTCAATGCCGATGTCGAGGGCGCCGACGATCCGGGCGCACAGACCCGCGCTTCCATGGAGGCCTTCGAGACGGCGGTGGCAGCGGCCGGCGGACGGGTGATCATCCAGCACGAACCGGCCGACACCGAGAACCTGCCGGACGTGTTGCGGTAGCGACGGTTCAGCCGCCGGGTCCGGCCTCGCCCGGCTGCCCGCCCCCGCCCGCTTGCCCGACCTGCCCGACCTGCCCGGGCGGGTAGGCGATCATCAGGTTGATGGCAATGGAGATGCGCTCGCGCCCGCCGAGATAGGGCGTGACGGCGTGGTTCATCCAGGACGGAAAGGCCACCAGCAGGCCGGTGCGCGGGCGGATCGGCACGCTCGAGACCTCCGTCCGCCCGTCGGGCCAGCGGAACACCATGTCCGGCGCATACATCCGGTTGGCCGGGAAGCGGGGATCATAGAGGGTGAGCTCGCCGCCCTCGCCATCGCCCGTCGCGCCCGTGTCCGGTGCCGCGCCATAGCCGTCATCGACATAGTAGACGAGCGACCACAGCGCGCCGGGATGGGCGTGGATCTGGTTTGAGGCGTGGCGCGGGGAGACATTGGCCCACATCTCCGCCATCCAGCCGAAGCGCGGCTTGTCCTTGCTGCCAAGGTCGGCCGAATAGGGGTCGACAAAGGCGCAGGCCTTCTCGCCGAGTTCATGCGCGACCGCCCCGCCCCAGGCCAGCATGTCCACCGAGGAGTGCCAGCCGAGCACGTTCGAACGGCGAATGCCGGGATGGTGCGCCCGCCGCGCGGCAATCACCTGGCGTAGCGCGATGTTCATGCGACCGGCATCGGGGACCTGGCCGACCAGCACGGCGGTCGGGAAGAGGTTGAGAATGCGGGACTGGAACGGGTCGGCCATGGCCTGAGCCTACGCGCGGCACGGCGCGCCGTCGAGCGCCCGCGCTTGTGCCGCCGCGCCCGATCCTGCCGCTACATCCGCTCCGGGACCGTGATGCCAAGCAGGGTGAGGGCGGTTTCGAGCTGGTGCAGGACGGCCGCGCTGAGGGCGAGGCGCGAGGCGCGGGCGGCGGGGTCGGTCTCCGCGGCGACGGGGTGGGCACCATAGAAGGCGCTGAAGGCCTGGGCAAGCGAGTAGACATGTTCGCAGAGAATGTGCGGCATGCGTTTCTCGCGCGCGCCGAGCAGGGCGGCGCCGAAGCCGTCGAGCGCCAGCACAAGCGCCCGCTCGGCCTCGCTCTCAATGCGGATCTCGCCCTGTTCGAGGCCTTCCTCTTCGGCCCGGCGAAGCAGTGATTTCACCCGTACAGCGGCATAGAGCAGGTAGGGACCGGTCTTGCCCTCGAAACTGGTGAAGCGGTCGAGGTCGAAGACATAATTCGTGGTGCGCGTGTTCTGCAGGTCGGCAAAGCGCAGCGCGGCGCGGGCAACCAGCGCGGCAACCCCGGCGCGTTCGTCTCCCGGCATGTCCTCGGGCAGTTTTGCTGCAGCCTCGATCTTCCGCTGCGCCTCCTCCATCGCCATGGCGTTGAGGTCCGCCAGCCGCAGCGTGCCGCCCTCGCGGGTCTTGAATGGTTTGCCATCGGTACCGTTAACCGTGCCGAAGCCGATATGTTCCAGCCGGTCGCGCGGGAACAGGCCGGCCTTGCCGGCGGCGCGGAAGACCTGTTCGAAGTGCAGCGCCTGGCGCTGGTCGACGACATAGATCATCCGGTCGGGGCGCGGGCTGAGGTCCTGCACCCGGTCGAGGATCGTGGCGAGGTCGGTGGTGTGGTAGCCTGTTCCGCCGCGCGAATTGACCAGCATGATCGGCGGCATGGCGTTCTTCAGCGTCGTCCTGCCGTTCTTCTCGACGGGGACATTCTCGCCCTCCACGGCGACATCGACGATCCAGGCGCCGTCATCCTCGCGCGCCAGGTCCTTCGCCTTGAAATCCTCGATCAGGCCCGCGATGAGGCCGTCAACATCGCTTTCCCCCTTCCACAGGTCGAAGCTGACATCGAGAAAGGCATAGTCGCGCTTCAGCGCCTCGACCGAAACGTCGATGAAGTGCCGGAGCAGCGCCCGGTAGCCGGGACGGCCAGCCTGCAGTTCGGCGACCGCCTGCTGGCTGCGCTCATTGCGGGCGGGGTCGGCCTTCGCCTTGGCAGACGCCTGCGGGTAGAGCCGGGCGAGGTCCTCGATGGTGACCGGGGACGTATCGGGATAGGGACCGGTGACCCCTGCATCAAAATAGACAAGATCCGGCTGCTCGTCCTCGAGCTCGGTGACGAGGTGGCCCATTTGCAGGCCCCAGTCGCCGAGATGGACATCGGAGATCACGGTGTCGCCGGCAAAGCGGAAGATGCGCTGCAGCGTGTCGCCGATCACCGCCGAGCGCAGGTGGCCGACATGCATCGGCTTGGCGACATTCGGCCCGCCGAAATCGAGCACGATGGTCTCGGGATCAGGGGCGGGCAGGGCGCCGGCGCGGTTATCGGCGGCGATTGTCGCGGCGCGGGCGGCGAGGGCCGCTTTCGAGACGCGGATATTGAGAAAGCCGGGGCCGGCGACCGTGATCTCCGCAATGGCGGGGTGCGCGTCCAGCTGGCGGGCAATGTCGCCAGCAATGTCGAGCGGCTTGCGCCCGGCCTGCTTGGCCGACCCCATGGCGCCGTTGCATTGGAAATCAGCGAGCTCCGGCCGGTCCGAGCGGCGCACCGCGCCCCATTTCCGGTCCAGCCCAAGCGCTTCGAACGCATCGCCGCATGCCGCACCAAGTGCGCCTGCCAGGTCTGTCATCTGTGGCTCCCTGCCCTGTCCTGTCGTGCCCGTGTCCCGCAGTGCTGCGCTCAGGACGGATCGGTATCGACCTGGGCGTCAAGGCGGAACCGCTTGCCCTCACGGTTGAAAGCGAGTTGCGCATCGGTCAGCGCGAAGCCGACAATGATCTCGAAGTTTACCCCGGAGATCGAGCCGTCGGCCCGCGGAATGGTGATGTCGCGAACGGTTTCGGTCAGCGCGGCGACCGGCCCGTCGCCGAAATTGGCGGTGAGGACGAACTCCTCGCGGGCGAGCACGGTGGCATCGCGGCGCGTGACGGTGACGAAATAGGGGTAGGGGTGCGTCTTTGCATCCGCAGCCGGGCCGCGGCCGAAGGCAAAGTCGATCTCAAGCTCGGCATTGATCGGCTCGTCGCCGACATAGCGGCAGCTGAGGCGCACGCCCGTGATCTCGCCGGTGTAGCGGATATCGCTGAAAAGCTCGCCCTCGCCACCGAATTCGACGAGGCGGGATGCATCATATATCGCCCCGGCCGGCGGGCAGGGGCCAACATTCTGGCGCGTGTCGAAGACTTCGCCGACCCCGCTCCGGCAGGCGGAGAGGACAAGAAAGGCGGCGAGGGCGAAGCAGGTTCTCAGCATTTGGGCAGGCATTCCCTGGTGAGTGTCGTGGTATCCGTCGGGGACGGGCGCTATGCATGGCCTGCCAACCCCTTATATGGCAAGGGTGGATGTGCAACCCTCCCCGTCCTTCCAGACCTGCGTCTGCAATGCCCCGCACGGACCCGACCTGCCATGACCGACCCCGCACCGTCCCTCACCCTCCTGCTCGCGGCTCCGCGCGGCTTCTGCGCCGGCGTTGACCGGGCGATCCAGATTGTCGAGGACGCCCTCGGCAAATGGGGCGCGCCGGTCTATGTCCGCCACGAAATCGTGCACAACCAGCATGTCGTCTCGCGTCTCGAAGCGAAGGGCGCGGTGTTTGTCGACGAACTCGACGACTGTCCCCCCGACCGGCCGGTGATCTTCTCCGCCCATGGCGTGCCGAAATCGGTGCCAGAGGACGCCGAACGGCGGCAGATGCTGTACGTCGATGCGACCTGCCCGCTTGTGTCAAAGGTGCACGTCGAGGCCGAGCGGCATTTCCGCGAAGGCCGGCACATCCTGCTGATCGGCCATGCCGGCCATCCCGAAGTGATCGGCACCATGGGCCAGGTGCCGGACGGCGCCATCACGCTGATCGAGACGGAGGCGGATGCGCGGAACTTCGAGACCGATACGCCCGATGTTCTCGCCTTTGTCACCCAGACCACCTTGTCCGTCGACGACACGGCCGCCATCGTGGATATTCTGCGCGCCCGCTTTCCGGCCATTGGCACCCCGCACAAGGAAGACATCTGTTACGCCACGACCAATCGCCAGGAAGCGGTCAAGGCGATGGGTGAAGCGGCCGACCTCGTTCTCGTGATCGGCGCGGAAACCTCGTCCAATTCGAAGCGGCTGGTGGAGGTGGCACTCAGGGCCGGGGCGCGCGACGCACGGCTCGTGGCCAGCGCCGAGGAGATCGACTGGGCCTGGTTCAACGGCGTCGCCACGCTGGGCCTGACCGCCGGGGCGAGTGCGCCGGAGGACCTGGTGGAGGGGGTCATCGCGGCCTGCCGGGCGCGGTTCGACGTCACAGTCGAAGAGGTTCGCACCGCCCGTGAGGATGTGGTGTTCAAGCTGCCACGCGTGCTGGCCGACTGATGGCAAACCCTCATGGCGCGGCCGGAGCGCCGGACCCCGTCCACCCGGCGCGACCCTTGCATTGCCCCGGCGGAACGGCAGCGGGTCACGAGGACGTCACCAGAGTGTGTCATCCCCACACCCGAACCGACCTTTTCAGAGGGGACCGGCGTGGGCATCTTTCTCTCCATGGCGACTGACCTGAATCCGTCCCTGAGGACCATCCCCTTCCTGAAGGACGTGCCGCGGCGCGCGTTGCGGGCGGCCGGGCGCGGGGCGAGCTGGTTCTCGCTGCCTGCGGGCACGCCGCTGTTCGAAGCGGGCGAGCCGGCCGATTGCCTCTATTTCGTCCTCTCGGGCAGCCTTGGCACCTTTCGCCGGACCCGCGACGGGCGAACCGAGTTCATCGGCCATGTCCGCGCCGGTGAGCCGGTCGGGGAAATGGCGCTGTTCCTGGGCGGGATCGATCTCGACGGCGACGGCCTGCCGGACAATGCTCCGCACAGCCAGTCGGTCTACGCGCTGCGCGATACCGAGATCCTGCGGATTACCCGCGAGGGGTTCGAGCGGATCATCAAGGCCGACCCGGAAATCCTCGAAGCCATGATCCGGCTGATCCTGATGCGGCTGAAACAGTCCGGTCGCCGCTCCGAACGGGCCGAACCGAAGGTGTTCACCCTGCTTGGCACTTCGCCGACGATCAATCTCCGGCTGCGGGCCGAGACGCTGCGGGCCGCGCTGAAACGCCAGGGCCGCAATGCCCGCATCATCGACGCCGAGGAGGGCGAGGGCAAGCCCGGCGCCTTTTTCGATGCCCTGGAGGCGGGGCATGATGTCGTGATCCTGACAGCCGAGGTGCGCGAGACCGGCTGGATGCGCCTGGCACTGCGCCAGGCCGACCGCATCTGGGTCCTCGGCCGGGCCGATGCGCGCCCCTCTGATCCGCTCCTGCCGCAGGAGGAGAGCCCGGCACGGACGCTGAAACTGGTCGATGTCGTGCTGTTGCATCATACCTCCGAACGGCAGGCGTCACGTCCGGATGAATGGCGCGCAGCCGCCGGCGCCTCGCGCGTCTTCCACTGGACCGGACTGGAGGGCGACGACTGCAATCGGCTGGCCCGGGTCATGACCGGCGCGACCTACGGCCTCGTCCTGTCAGGCGGTGGGGCCAGGGCCTATGCCCATATCGGGGTCATCCGCGCACTGCGCGAGGCCGGTGTGCCGATCGACTTCGTCGGCGGGTCGTCGATGGGGGCGGTGGTCGGCGCCTGCCTGGCCATGGGCTGGGACGATGACGAGATCGACCGCCGCATCCGCAAGGCCTTTGTCGACAGCAACCCACTCGGCGACTGGACGTTACCGGTTGTCGCCATGGTCAAGGGCGCCCGGGTCGACCGGCGCCTTCGCGAGCATTTCGGCGACACCGGGATCGGTGACATGCCGCTGCCCTTCTTCTGCGTGTCGACCAATCTCACCGACGGCACCATCCGCGTCCACCGCTCCGGCGTGCTGCACGAGGCACTGCGGGCGACGATCTCGCTGCCAGGGATCCTGCCGCCGAAGATCCATGACGGCGAGGTGCTGGTAGACGGCGCCGTGCTGAACAATTTCCCGGTCAATGTGATGGCGGACTTCCATCGCGGCATCACGATCGGCAGCGACGTGGCGCGCGCACCGGAAGGGCTGAAGGCCGACGAATTCATCGAACCGAGGGGCTTCTTCGGCTGGGTGATGCAGCATGGCTTCTCGGCCGCGCCGCCGATCGCCTCGCTGCTGATGCGCTCGGCCACGCTCGGGGTCAATCCGAGCGAGGGCCGGGACATGGCCGATATCCTCGTGCTGCCCGAGCTCGGCAATGATGTGGAACTGCGCGACTGGAAGGCCTATGACCCGGCCGTCGAGGCCGGTTATGCGGCGGCAAAGGTGGCCATCGCGGGCGGCCTGCCGACGCAGCCGCCAACACTTGAAGCGGCCAACCTCGCGCCGATCACCCTGGAAGCGGTAGACTGAGACCGGCCAGGTTCAATCGCCTCAGCCTGTATCGGCGAAGAGTTCTCGGGCAATCAGGAAGCGGCGGATCTCGCTGGTGCCGGCGCCGATCTCGTAGAGCTTGGCATCGCGCAGCAGCCGGCCGGTGGGATAGTCGTTGATATATCCGTTCCCGCCGAGGATCTGGATCGCGTCCAGCGCGATCTTCGTCGCCTTCTCGGCAGCATAGAGGATCGCACCGGCCGCGTCCTTGCGCGCGGTCTCGCCCCGGTCGCAGGCCTTCGCCACGGCATAGACATAGGCGCGGGTGGCGTTCATCTCGACATACATGTCGGCGACCTTGCCCTGGATGAGCTGGAACTCGCCGATCGGCCGGCCGAACTGCCGGCGCTCATGGATGTAGGGCAGGACAACATCCATCGCCGCCTGCATGATCCCGATGGGGCCGGCAGCCAGCACCGCGCGCTCATAGTCGAGCCCGCTCATCAGCACTTCCACCCCGCCATTCAGGGGCCCGAGCACGTTCTCTTCGGGCACCTCGCAGTCGCGGAAGACAAGCTCACCGGTCTCCGAGCCGCGCATGCCGAGCTTGTCGAGCTTCTGGGCAACAGAGAAGCCCGCGAACCCCTTCTCGATCAGGAAGGCGGTGATGCCGCGCGAGCCCTGTTCCGGCTCGGTCTTGGCATAGACGATCAGCGTATCGGCGTCGGGGCCGTTGGTGATCCACATCTTCGAGCCATTGAGCACGTAGCGGTCGCCCGTCCTCTCGGCGCGCAGCCGCATCGAGACGACATCCGAGCCGGCCTCGGCCTCCGACATGGCCAGCGCGCCGAGATGCTCGCCGGTCACAAGCTTGCCGAGATAACGGGCTTTCTGGTCTGGCGTGCCCCAGCGGCGCAGCTGGTTGACGCAGAGATTGGAGTGCGCGCCATAGGACAGGCCCACCGAGGCCGAGGCGCGCGAGACTTCCTCCATGGCGATACAGTGCTCGAGATAGCCGAGCCCGGCGCCGCCATCCTCTTCCTCCACCGTGATGCCAAGGAGGCCAAGTTCCCCCATCTTCGGCAGGAGTTCGCGCGGGAAGACATCGCTCCGGTCGATCTCTGCAGCGAGCGGAGCGATCTCATTGGCGGCAAAATCCTGCACGGTATCGCGCAGCAGATTGGCCGTTTCGCCGAGGTCGAAGTTCAGGCTGGGATAGGCGTTCGGGATCATCTCGCGTGTCTAGCGCGGACCGCGGGGAGTGGGAAGGGCGTGCCCTTTGCCGGCGCATGCAGTTGCGTCTATAGGCTGTCCCCATGATCACCGGACCGACAACCCACAGCTTCGTCTCCCAGCGCCTGCGCCTGCGCTATGCCGACTGGGGCAACCCGGACGCGCCACCGCTTATCCTGCTGCATGGCGGCCGCGACCATTGCCGCAGCTGGGACTGGGTCGCCGAGGCCCTGCGCGATGACTGGCACATCCTCGCCCCCGACCTGCGCGGGCATGGCGACAGCGACTGGTCTGTGAATGGCGACTATTCGCCGATGGCGAATGTTTATGACCTTGCTCAGCTGATCCACCAGCGCGGGCTCGCCCCGGTCACCATCGTGGCCCATTCCTATGGCGGCAATATCGCCCTCCGCTATACCGGCGTGTACCCCGAGACGGTGCGCAAGCTGGTGGCGATCGAGGGGCTCGGCCCGTCGCCAAGGGTTCTCGAGGAGCGGTTCGGACAGCCCGTGGATGAGCGCGTGCGCACCTGGATCGAAGCCCGCCGCGCCGCCTCCGGCCGCCAGCCCCGCCGCTATCCCACGCTGGAGGACGCCTACCAGCGCATGAAGGAAGAGAACCACCACCTCACCGACGAGCAGGCCCGCCACCTCACCGTGCATGGCATCAGCCAGAACGAGGACGGGACCTATAGCTGGAAGTTCGACAATGCCTTCCGCGTCTTTCCGCCATTCGATCTGCCGCAGGCGGACATTCACGCCCTGTGGTCGCGCATCACCTGTCCGACCCTGCTGATGTACGGCACCGACAGCTGGGCCTCCAACCCGGAAGAGGATGGCCGCCTGCAGTACTTCCGGAACGCCAGGGTCATCGAATACGAGAATGCCGGCCACTGGCTCCACCATGACCAGTTCGACCGCTTCGTTGCCGACCTCCGGGCGTTTCTCTGAGCTGGCTGGCCGTGGCGGACTTCAGCCCGGCGCACTTCAAACAAAGCGGGCACCGGTTCGCATCAGGAAGATCCGCAGAACAGAAGATCAGCGAATCCTTGTCGTCTCTGGAGAGATGAAGATTCGCTAGCGCCGCAGGAGGGTGCGCAGGCCGGCATAGACCATGAGCGCGGCGAGCACGGTGCCGAGTACCACGGCAAACGGGCCGATCAGCACCTGCCAGGGATCGGTGAAGGCGGCCTCACCGCTGGCCACGCGGCCGACCTGGCGCACGCCCGAGGCGGCGACCAACCCGCCCAGAAGAGCGGCCAGGGCAAAGGCTGCGAGCCGTGCCGTGTCGACCGGTTCGCGCCCGGAGGCCTCGGGCTCGACGGGGACCGCCGGTTCGAGGTCGTCGATGACGATGCCGATCGGCACCGTCTCCGGCGGAGTTCCCGGTTCAGGCGGCGGTGGCAGGTGGTCGTCGGTCTCGCCGTTTGTCGCCTTGGCCTCTGACCCCGCCTCTGCCTCTGCCTCTGCCTCTGCCTCTGCCTCTGCCGCGCCGGACGCTTTCTCGCCTGTCTCCGTGCCGGGCTGGGGATCGGCGATGGCGGCAATGGCGGCGGTGATGTCTTCCGGGCCATAAGAGGGGACCTTGCCGCCGGGCGGCGGATCGGAGTTCTCGCCCAGAATGCGGGTGACCTTCTCGCCTATGCGGCGGGCGGCTTCCTCGCTGGTGCGCCCGGCCGATGGCGGACGCGAGGGTGGCGAGGTGGAGCCGGTCGCTGGGTCCGGGTCGACAATGGCCGGTACTGGGCCGGACACATCGAGCGTCTGGGGCGTCTCGACAAGCGGGGGCTCCTCGCCGGGCGTGTCACGCTCGGGCCGGACCATGGGGCTCGGCGCCACCGGGCGTCCGTACGGGCTTTCCAGGAACAGGGCCCGCTCCACAGCCCGCCGCCGGACCAGGGCATCCACCGTGATGAGACGGCCATTGACGCGCGCCTTGCGCCAGGCGCCCATGGCGCAGGCGGCCTTCAGCGGCTCACCCGCATTCAGATGCGCCAGCACGTCCGTGCTGCGGAACACCTCGATCCCGAGATTGAAGGCGAAGGAGACCAGCGCGTCGAACTGGTTCTGGTGGACCGGGGCCAGGATGAGGCGGGCCAGCGCCGCTTCGACCGGCAGCAGGTCGTGATGCTGAAGGACGGCCGCGGCATCGCGCTCGCTGATCTTCAGCCCTTCGCGCGCGGTCTGCGTATGGCCATAGCCAATGATCCACCGCCCGCTGCCCAGCGGTGTCGCACGTGCCCGGAACCCCTCAAAACTCTTGATGAGGTCGAGCCCCTGGCGCGATGTGCGCATGGGTCGTGTCATCGGCTGCTCCGAACTGGGACACACCTGTCCCGACATAAGGCCGGAACTGCAACCCCGGGACCGTTTCAGTCGATCAGGACGAGGCTGGCGAGACCCAGGAAACTGAAGAAGGCAATGACATCGGTCATGGTCAGCAGGAACACTGAGGAGGCTACGGCCGGGTCGGCTCCGAGCCGGCGCAGGGTCAGCGGGATCAGTACGCCGGCAAGGCCGGCCCAGCAGAAGGTCGCGAACATCGCCGCCCCGATCACCGCCGAGAGCTGCGGATCGCGGAACCAGGCGAAGGCGATCAGGGCCACCGCGCCTGCGAAGAGGACACCATTGACAAGACCGGTCACGGTTTCGCGCAGGATGGCGCGCCGGGCAGCCGCGCCCTCCATTTCCCGCTCCGCAATGGCGCGCACGGACACGGCCAGGCCCTGGCTGCCGGCATTGCCGCCAAGCGCGGCGACCACGGGCATCAGGATCGCAAGCTGGACGATCTCGCTCAGCACGCCCTCGAAGGCGGACACCACGCCCGAGACGAGAAACGCGGTCAGCAGGTTGACCGCCAGCCACGGGGCCCGGGCCCGCACCGAGCGCCCGATCGTGTCGGACCCGTCGGCCGAGGACACGTTGGAAAGGGCCAGCAGGTCCTCGGTGTTTTCCTGCTGGATGACATGCACCATGTCATCGACGGTGATCATGCCGATCAGCCGGCCATCGGCATCGGTCACAGGTGCCTGGGCGAGGGAGTACTTCTGGAACTGGAAGGCGACCTCTTCCTGGTCCATCCCGGCATCGATGGTCGACAGGCGGGGGATCATGATCTCGCTGAGTGGCACCTCGCGCGGGGTTCGCAGCAACATGGCCAGCGACACGCAGCCGGCAATGTGCATCGCCGGATCGACGACATAGACCTCGTAGAACTGCGCAGGCAGCGTCTCGCCCGCCGCCCGGGCCTCGTCGATTGCATCGCCCACCGTCCAGAACTCCGGCGCAGCGACGACTTCGCGCTGCATCAGGCGACCGGCAGTTTCCTCGCCATAGGTGAGACCGCGTTCCAGTGCGGCCCGGTCCCGAAGCGGTATGCCGGCCAGCACCCGGGGCCGGCGCTCGGCATCGATATCGTCGAGGATGGTGGTTGCATCGTCGGAATCGAGCGCACGGATGGCCGCCGCGACGGTCTCGTCGGGCAGAGCATCGACGGCGTCACTGCGGTATTCATCGCGCAGCTCGATGAGCACGCTGGCCGGCAGCTCCTCGCCGAGCAGGGTGACGGCGGCCTCGAAGTCGTCGCGGCCAAGCTGTTCCAGCGCATCGGCGGCGTCGGCCGGGTGCAGGGCGGCCAGCCTGCGGGACAGCCAGCGGCGGTCGGCCTCCTCGACCGCATCGCGCATGTCATCGATCAGGACCGGATCGATCTCCCCGCGCCCGTCATGGTCCTGGGGAGAGGCTTGGGGCTCGGCCATTGTGGACCCTCGAAGGCTGGGGGCAGCGGGCCTTGCGAGTTAGTCCGTCCGGCAGCGCGGCGCAAGCATTGCTCTGCCGGTGCGTTCCCAATGGCCGGCGAATGGCTTACCCTGATGGCATGGACAGTGACAGTGAAAGTCCGAGGCAGACCCGGGCCCGCACCCCCGAGGCCAAGGACGAACGCAGGCAGGCAATCCTGCAGGCGGCGCTGGACGAGATCTTCGAGCACGGCTTCGCTGCCGCCCGGATGGAGGATATTGCCGAACGAGCCGGCGTGTCCAAGGGCACGGTCTACCTCTATTTCCCCTCCAAGACCGCAGTTTTCGAGGGACTGGTCGATGCCTTCGCGCGACCGAACCGGGAACGGCTCGAAGCCGTGCTCGCCCAGCCCGTTCCGGCGATTGACCGGATCCGTCAGATGATTGCGATCATGCCGGCACTGATCCGGCACTCGGACATGCCGAAATTGTTGAAGATCCTTGTCTCCGGCGCCCAGACCTTTCCAGAGCTCATCCGGGGCTACAGGCAGAGCGTCGTCGAGCCGATCCTCGCCGCACTGGAACGCGTGGTGCTGGAGGCGCAGGCCAGCGGCGAGTTGCGTGCGGCGCCGGCCATGCCGCTGGTGCGTCTCATCCTTGCGCCCATGGTGGCCTCGGCCCTGTGGCAGATCACCTTCGAGACCGATCCCGAGGCCGGTCCGGAAGCAAGGGTGGATGTCGAAGCCATGCTCGAACTGCACGCCGACATGCTCGAACGGGCACTGCTCGCAGACCCTGCGGGAGAATAGGCCCGCACGACCAGGCGCTGCAGGAGCAGGGATCTAGGGGAGCCGGCGTTGGCGGTTGCCCGGCGCGGCGCGCACCGGTACGAGGGGGCCTGCCATCCGGACCGGACCCCATGACCGCCCCCATTCGTCTCGTCATCGACCCGCCCCTTGCTGAACTCGTGCTCGACCGTCCAGAGCGGCGCAACGCCCTGTCCATCGCCATGTGGGCGGCGATCCCGGAACTGGTGGCCGACGCGGTCGCTGCGCCGGAGGTGAAAGTGCTGCTCGTGCATGGCGGCGATGCGGGTGCCTTCGCAGCGGGCGCGGACATTTCCGAATTCGGCACCATGTATGCCACGCCGGAGGCCGCGGCAGCATCGGGTAGGACAATCGCCGATGCGCTGATGGCAGTGGAGCGCTGCGCCAAGCCGGTGATCGCTGTGATCGACGGCGCCTGTGTCGGCGGCGGGGTGAGCCTGGCAATGGCGTGCGACCTGCGGATCGCCTCGCCTGGTGCCCGCTTCGGGGTCACGCCCGCCCGACTCGGGCTCGTCTATCCTGGCGGCGACACCCGGCGTCTGCTCGCGGCCATAGGGGCGTCGGCGACCAAGCGGCTCCTCTTCACCGGCGAGATCGTCGACGCCGGGGCAGCGCGGGACCTCGGCCTCATCGACCAGGTCGCCGAGGCGCCATCGGCCCTGGCCGCGGCCCGCTCGCTCGCCTGCTCTATCGCAGGCGTCTCGCAATGGTCGACCCGGGCAATCAAGCAGATGATTGCGGGACTGGAAGCGGGCTGGGCCGAGGATGGGTCTGAGGCGCAGGCGCTGTTCCTCGAAGGCTTTGCAAATCCCGATTTCGAGGAAGGCCATCGCGCCTTTCTCGACAAGCGACCGCCCCGCTTCACGGTCGAATAGCTATTCCTCCGCTGGGGTCCAGCCCTCCGGCGGGGTCTGATCGGTCTCTTTCAGCAGGGCGAGCGTGTAGCTGGCTTCAGTGGCGGCGGCATTCAGGGCCGCGCGGGCCTCGGGCGTGATCTCGGGCGTCCGCGCGAGCATCCAGAGAAAGCGGCCGGACGGTTCACCGACAAGGGCATGCTCATAGGCCTTATCGACGTAAACCACCCAGTAATTGCCCTGACCGCGCGGCAGCGGGATTGGCGCGAAGTTCACGAACAGGCGGGCGCCGTCCGAGCCGGGGATGACCTCCCCGGTCGTCGTGGCCACCTTCGGTTCGCCATTCGCAGTGCCCCAGCGGCAGGTGTTCACCACATCGATCCGGCCATCGCCGGTGGGCGTGTACTCGGCCGTCACGCCCTCGCAATCGGTCTGGAAACTGTTGGGATAGCGGGCAATCTCGTACCACAGCCCGGCATAGCGTCCGATGTCGAGGCGTTCGACTGCCTCCAGCGGCGGGGCATCTTCATCACGCCCTGACGGCCCGCCCATGCAGGCGGCAAGAAAGAGGAGTCCAAACAGCGCTCCGGGGACCAGTCTCATCACAAACTCCAGTCGAAGATCAGCAGGATCGGGATACCCGGAAAAAGCCGCGACTGCACGCCCCGATAGGGGTGCGCATGACCGGCGCGGGTGGCACCGCTCATGCGAGCAGACTGCGTCCGGCGAAACGTGCCGGTTGCCATCCGACACGTGCGGCCGACGCTTACTAGACCGTCCGCTTGGCGCGATCCTTCTCATTGGTCGCCTGGATCGCGTCCTTCGCGGCCTGCCACTCGGCATCGCCCCAGGCCATGAGACTGGAGAAGTTGCCGCCAGAGGCATTGTACATGCCGCCATCGATGGCGATGGTCTGGCCGTTGAGATATTCCGCCCCCGGCGCCATCAACAGGACGGCGAGATTGACGAGTTCGTGCATCTGGCCGACCCGGCCCATGGGATTGCCTTTTCCACTGGCGCTGCCGTCCTCGAGGTTCTCGCCGCCATTGCTGGAGTTCGGCGACAGGCGCGCCCAGGCGCCCTCGGTCGGGAACGGGCCCGGCGCGATCGCGTTGAAGCGCAGCCCGTAGCGGCCCCACTCCACCGCCAGCGACTGGGTCATGACATTCAGCCCCGCCTTGGACATGGCGCTGGGCACGGTGAACGGCCCGCCATTCCACACCCAGGTCGTCAGGATCGAGCAGACCGAGCCCCGGTCGCCGGCCTTGATCCAGCGCGTGCCGACGTCGTGGGTCATGTAGAAACTGCCCCGGAAGACAATGTTCGCAATGGCGTCGAAGCCGCGCACGGACAGGTCTTCGGTGCGGGAGATGAAATTGCCGGCGGCATTGTTGACGAGGCCGGTGAGGGGGCCGTGCTTGGCCCAGATCTCGTCGTTCATGGCCGAAATGGCGTCGGGCACGCGAATGTCGCAGGTGTGCGGCACGACCGTTCCGCCATGCCGGTCCATGAGCGTCTTCGCTGTTTCCTCGAGAACGCCGCCGCGCCGGCCGCAGATGTGCACGTCTGCGCCGAGCTTGAGAAAGCCTTCCGCCATCTCCTTGCCGAGTCCGGTACCCCCACCGGTCACCAGGACCCGCTCGTCCTTCATGAGCCCGTCCCGGTACATGAGTTTCGACGTATCCATGCGTTGCCTCCTGTTCAGTTTGTTTTCAGCAAAGATAGAGCGAAAGAGGCAGGAGACCCAGCATGAAATTTGCAATCTTGTCCGGCCTGGCCGGGAGCCTTGTTGCCATCGGCGCAGCGGCCGATCCAAGTGATGTCTACGGCACCTGGCTGACCCAGTCGCGGACGGCGCATGTCGAGATCGCGGACTGCGGCGACGGGACGCCCTGTGGGCGGGTCGTCTGGATCGACCCGGCATCGCTGGAGCCGGGCGTCACGCCGGAGACCGCCGTGGACCGCAACAATCCCGACCCCGAGCTGCGCGACCAGCCGGTCCTCGGCCTCACCCTGCTGGCCGGCTTCGAGCAGAAGCGCGAGGCATGGCGGGGCGGCACGATCTATGACCCCGAAGCCGGCAAGAGCTATGGCTCCCGCCTCAGCCGCCGCGAGGACGGCAGGCTACAGGTGAAGGGCTGCATCGGCCCGATCTGCAAGACGCAGGTCTGGACGCCCGTGGCCCGGTCGGTCGCAGCAGACTGAGGATCCGGCGGTTGCGAGACGCACGCGCCGGCGCGCACGCCCGTCTGATATGCAGGCGCGGGTTACCTGCGGAAGGGCAGGCTCACCAGCCGCCACAGCACCCAGAGCGGCAGCACCACGGTCGCACCCGCCAGGGCCGGGCGCCAGAAGTTCCGGATCAGCCAGGTGCCGGCCGTCACGGTGTTGCGCACCAGCGTATCGACCGTGCTGGACACATCGACTTCCACCGTGCGCGGGTCGAAATTAACAGCCATCACGACGAAACCGACGAGCACGCAGAGGATCGTCAGCCGGAGCCAGCCGAACACGCTGATACCGAACAGCCGCATGAGGACCGACCGGCGCCGGCGGCGCTTCGCGGGCGGGGCGTCAGCGGTGGTCGGCGGTGACAGGTCGGGTTCGCGCAGCCGGGCGACGTGCCCGGCCGGCTGTCCGGCCGTGGCGGTATCGTTCGCCGGTTCCAGTCGCTGCGCCTGGGCCACGTCATCTCTCCCTCGACGCAGGGAGGTAAGGGCGGTGGCGAGACGCTGCAACATCGGTGGGCAGACCCTGACGAAAGCTTAAGGCGAGCGGCGGGCCTGCCCGTGACCCCGCCGACCCTGCCAGAAGACCCGCAGTCAGGCCACCTTCACGGGCGTCTTCTGCACCATTGTCGTGTGCGGATAGGGGATCGAGATGCCCTCGCTGTCGAAGGCCGCCTTTACCGCCTTGATGAGGTCGAACTTCACGTTCCAGTAGTCGGCCGCAGCGACCCATGAGCGCGTGGTGATATCCACGGAGCTGTCGCCGAGATTGGTCACCCGAACGAAGGGCGCTGGATCTGCCAGGATGCGGCTGTCCGCCTTGACGAGACGCTCGACGATTCCGATCGCCTTGTCCATGTCATCCTCGTAATCGATGCCGAAATCGACATCCACACGGCGCAACTCATAGCCCGAATAATTCTTGATCACGCCCGATATGGCCTGGCTGTTGGGGACCAGGATCTTCACGTTGTCGACCGTGGCGAGCACAGTCTGGAAGAGGTTGATGTCCTTGACCGAACCGGCCACGCCCGCCGTCTCGACATAGTCGCCGAGCTTGTAGGGCCGGAACACCATGATCATCACGCCGGAGGCGATATTGCCCAGCGCCCCCTGCATCGACAGGCCGATGGCCAGGGTCAGCGCACCGAGAATGGCCACGAAGCTCGTCGCCTGGACGCCGAACACCTGCAGCGCCGCTATGAACACCGCCGCCGTGATCGCCCAGCGGACAATCGAGCCGAAGAAATTGCCCAGCGTGTCGTCGATGGTTTCCCGCTTCAGCGCCTGGGTCCGGACAAGGTTGCCGAGCCAGCTGGCGATCCGCAGGCCGATGATGATGACGACCAGCGCACCGGCGGCCTTGATGGCGCCGCTGATGATCAGATCGCCGTATTGTTCCCAGATTTCCGTCGCACTTGGCATGTCATGACTCCTCTTCAGGTTGAACCGCGGCAGGCCTGCGCGTCATAGCCTCATCATGTGACAGGGATTTCACATGCGCGGCCCGCTCGTCTTGCTGCACCTGGTATTCCACCTGCTGCGGATAGGGGATCGTGATTCCTTTGGCATCGAAAGCGCGTTTCACGGCCAGGATACAGGCCGATCGGGCATCGAGAAACTCTGTCGTCGCGATCCAGGGCCGGGCCCGCAGGGTGACGCTGTAGGCCGCCAGCGCATGCACCCCCGTCCAGAGATCATGCTTGGCGAGTACCCGCGGCACCGTGCGCAGGGCGGCCTGCATCACCGCCAGCGCCGCGTCGGTGTCGTCCTCGTAGGACACGTCGAAATAGAGATCGAGGCGGCGGCGCGGGGTCTTGGTGGCGTTGATGATGGTTTCAGCCCAGGCCCGGTCGTTCGGCACGGTGACGGTGCGGTTCTGGACATCCTTGAGCGTGGTCTGGAACGGCGAGATGTCCACGATCTCACCCTCGACGCCTGTGATCTCGACCCAGTCGCCGATCCGGTAGGGCCGGAACACCGCCAGCATCACACCGGCGGCGACGCCCTTGAGCAGGTCCTGCAGGGACAGGGCGATGGCGAGGCCGACCGCGCCGAGAACGGCGATCAGCGAGGCGGACTGGAAGCCGAACTGCTGCAGCGCCAGGATCACGGTCAGGATTACCAGGGCATATTTCAGCACCGTCGCGAGAAAGTTGAAAAGGGTCGCATCGCCCCGGTGCCCCCGACTGGCCCGCTCGCCGAAACTCCGCACCGCTGCAGCGACCCAGCTTGCCGCAACGATGCCGGCGACCGCTATGACCGCAGCGCCGAGGGCGGCCGAGCCATAGCTTGTGACCAGCGCCGACACGTCGAACCCGACCAGCGCCGAGGCCGGGACCAGGAACACACCGAGGACCAGGAGTTGCGACAGCGACGCGCCGAGGTCCCAGGGCGAGCCCTCGAACGCCTCGTCGCTGGCATAGGCGCGCCGGCCGATCCGCCGGATCGCGAGCTTCATCGCGCGGGCCGCCAACAGCGCCACAACCAGCAGCAGGCCGAGTTTCAGGCCCGTCCAGGCATAGGGCGCCGAGGCGCGGAGCCAGTCGGGCAGGTCCGGGCGTGCGAGCAGGGCCTGCAGCGGCCAGTCGATGATCGTATCCATGCCCCCTCCTAGTCCATGCCGCGTCGCCACCGCAACGTGGCCGCGCCCGCGCCGGCAGGGCCAGGGTGCAGGTCCGGCGTCGGGCTGGGCGCCAGGTCCGGCGTCAAGTCCGGCGTCAGGGCCAATTTCTGCAAGGCCTCTTCCAAATTCCTCCCCGCCCAGTATATCAAAGGAACGAACGCGGTCTTGACGACGCCTCGCCGCCCGGCACCCCCAGTGCCGGGCGGGTTTCGTTGAGGCACCGGTGTCGGCGGCCCGGATCCACGAACCAGGGCCCAGCCCCCATGACCCATGACGCCAATGCGGGCAGGGCGACGAAAGGAAAATGATATGGCTGAAATCCTGATGCCGAAAGCCACGGCGATCTGGCTGATCGACAACACGACGCTGAGCTTTGAGCAGATTGCGGACTTCTGCGGGCTGCATCACCTCGAGGTGAAGGGCATTGCCGACGGCGATGTCGCCGAAAACATGCGCGGCATCGATCCCATCGCCGGCGGCATGCTCACCCGGGCAGAGATCCGGGCCGGCGAGGCCGACGCGGATTACCGGCTGAAGCTGCAGACCTCGCCCGTGGACAATATTCCCCAGCCGAAGCGCAAGGGGGCCCGGTATACCCCGGTCATCCGGCGTGCGGACAAGCCGAATGCGGTCGCCTGGTTCATCCGCTACCACCCCGAGGTCACCGATGCCCAGCTCGGCAAACTGATCGGCACCACCAAGACGACCATCAATGCGGTCCGCGACAAGAGCCACTGGAACAGCCAGAACATCCGTCCCGTCGACCCGGTCACCCTCGGGCTGTGTTCACAGATCGAACTGGACGAGGTGATCACCATGGCCGCCGAGAAGCGCCGGGCCATGGAGGCCCGGCAGGCCGAAGCGGATGCAGGACCGGGACTGAAACCGATGGAGCAGACCACCGCTCGGGGCGTCGAGGGCGAAACCAGCGAAGAGGCCGGCGACAGGGGGCTGTCGGTTGATGACGTCTTCAAGGACTTTCTCGGCTGAGGTTGCATCCTGCCTGAGCTGCCGGTCTTGACCCCCCGCCCGGCGCCCCTCACTTGTGTTCCATGTGCTCTGGAGATCCCATGACCCGGCTTGACGACGACCCTTCCAATATTGCCGCGAGCGAGCCCAACAGCTTTCTCGAACAGGCCCTTTTCAATGCCCGCACGATCATGCTGACAGGCGGTGTCGACGACCGCCAGGCGCGGCGGGTCTGCGAAAGGCTGCTGGCGCTGGCCTCCGAAAGCGCCGAGCCGATCCTGCTGGTGATCTCCTCCCCTGGTGGCCATGTCGAATCCGGCGACATGATCCACGACATGATCAAGTTCGTCGAGGCCCCGGTGAAGGTGCTCGGCTCGGGCTGGGTGGCCAGTGCCGGTGCGCTGATCTACGCGGCGGCGAAGCTGGAGAACCGCTACGCCCTGCCGAACACCCGTTTCCTGCTGCATGAACCGCGTGGCGGGGTGGGCGGCCAGGCCACCGATGTCGAGATCCAGGCGCGCGAGATCATCAAGATGCGCGGCCGGCTGCACCAGATCTTTGCCGATGCCACCGGCCAGCCGCTGGAAAAGATCAAGGAAGACACAGATCGCGATTTCTGGATGAGTGCAAGCGAAGCCATGGACTACGGCCTCGTCGGCAAAATCATTACACACAAGAGCGAGATTGCTTGATTGTGGAAAGCAGTTTGTTTTCCAGTCGGTAACCTCTGACGGGCATAGGCTTGATCTGACAGGATCCGGAAAAAGCCATGGCCGTGACATTCAGACAGCTCGCTGAACCCGTAGAACCGGTGCAGCCGCACCTGCGCCTTGCCGCCGTGCTCGCTCGATTCGAGGCCGATGCCGGTCTCGAGCTGTTGCCGGTCGTGTTTGGCCGTACACTGATGGGAACGCTGAGCCGGCGGGCGGTCTTCGACCTCGCCGGCGCCGCTGTTCCCCGCGACCAGGTCGCCGATACCAGGATCAGCGCCCTGCTCGATGAAGCGCCGGCCACAGCCGATACGGAACTGAGGATTGGCGGCTTTTCCGTCCGCTCGGCCCGGGGCGACGGCAAGGCGCTGGCCGAGGGGGTCGTCGTTCTCGAGCGCGGCGCCTATGCCGGTGTGGTACGTCCGCGCACGCTGGCCCGCGCGCTTGCCGAGGAGAATGCACGCCGCGCCATGGCGCAGAAGGAGGCCGCTGGCAAGGTCGCTGCCTACCGGGCCCGGCAGGCGGAGAAGGCTGCGGAACAGGCGCACCTGCAGGCCGTGCTCGCGCACGAGCTGCGCACGCCGCTGAACGCTGCCCAGGCCAGTGCGGACATGCTCGCCCAGCACACCCGGACCCAGGACGGCAAGCTGCTCGCGCGGACGGTATCGGATGCCTGCCGCGCCCTCGACCGGCTGCTCGATGACATGATGGTGATGTCGCGCGCCGGTCTCGGCAACTTGCCGGTGCAGGCCGAACCCGTCTCGCTCAGGCGGCTGTCCGCCGAACTCGACAATCTGTGGCGCCCCCGTTGTGCCGAAAAGGGGCTGGGTCTGCGCGTCGTGACCGGCAAGCTTGCGGCCGAGCGGATCGAGGCCGACCCGGTCCGCCTGCGGCAGGTGCTGGACAATCTCCTGTCGAACGCGATCAAGTTCACCTCCGAGGGCGGCGTGGAGCTCTCCTTCTCCACCGAGGCAAACGGTGATGCGGTCACGCTCGCCATTGAGGTGTCGGACACCGGGCCGGGTCTGTCCGGTGACGATCTCGGACACGTTTTCAAGCCTTTCGAGCGCGCGGCAGGCGCGGCCGGCATGGACGGGAGCGGGCTCGGCCTCGCGGTGACCAAGGCTGTGCTGGACAGTCTGGGCGGGCAGATCGCCTATCGCACCGGCGAGGCGGGGGGCAGCGTCTTCTCGCTGACCATACCGGTCCGCAAGTCCGGCCCGCGGATCGTGTCCGAGAACCGCCGCGCTGCAACCATGGGACGGTTCGAGGTGGGCGATGTGCTCCTGGTCGACGATCATGAGCCGAGCCGGCTCGTGCTCGCCCGCGCTCTGGTCGCGGCCGGCTGGAAGGTCGATGCCGTGGCGACCCTGTCCCAGGCCCTGCGCCGGTCCGCCCATAAGCCTTACCAGGTCATTCTCTGCGATCTCCACCTCGCCGATGGCGACGGCACACAGATCCTCGAGGCCGTCCGCCGCAGTGAGGCGCACGATCCGGCGACCCCCGTCATCGCCGTGACCGCCGATCGCAGCCCGGCCCGGCTCGAGGCCTGCGCAGCGGCCGGCTTCGATGCCATCTGGACCAAGCCGATCAATCCCAATGATGCGGTCATGGCCCTGGCCGACCTGATCATTACCCACAGCGCCCGGGACCGTCAGGACGTGCGCCGCGCCGCCTCGGCCTGATCGGTTGCAGCCATCCCTGCGAGGGTCCAATGTCGGCCCGACAGTCAAGGAGGCTCACCATGTCCACCCCCGAAGACCGGCTCGACGCGCTCGGCATCGTGCTCCCCGAACCGATGCAGGCGGTCGCCAATTACGTGCCATTCGTGACCAGCGGCCGGCTGCTCTTCGTGTCCGGCCAGGTCAGCCTGTTCGAGGGCACGCTGATGAAGGGCCGCGTCGGCGAGGACCTGGAACTGTCGGCGGCCCAGCAGGCCGCGCGGGCCTGCGGGATCAACCTGATTGCCCAGTGCAAGGCCGCGGTCGGAACGCTATCGCGCGTCCGCCGTGTGGTGAAGCTTGGCGGCTTCGTGAATGCCGCGCCGCACTTCACCGACATCCCCCAGGTCGTGAACGGCTGTTCGGACCTCATGGTGGAGGTATTCGGCGAGGCCGGCCGGCATGCACGCTCGGCCGTGGCCTGCCCGGTCCTGCCGCTCGGCGTCGCGGTCGAGGTCGATGGCGTGTTCGAGATCGATGACTAGGGCGTTCGCCCATCGCGGATTGTGGTCGCCGGACGGGCCGCCGGAGAATTCCATGGCAGCCTTCGAGGCGGCGGCAGCGCAGGGCGTCGGGATCGAACTGGACGTGCAGCTCTCGCGCGATGGCGTGCCGGTGGTGTTTCATGACCCCATGCTGGAGCGGATGACCGAGGCCAGCGGCGCGCTGTGGGACCATGACGCAGACGCGCTGACAGGCCTGCGGCTGGCCGGGACTGGTGAGCGGATCCCCATGCTCAGCCGCGTGGCCCGGCAGCTGCCCGCCGGCCTGCCCGTGCTTGTCGAGCTGAAGCCCGGTCCGGGCGACCCGCTCGACTACCTGCGTGCGGTGGAGCTGGCCCTGTTCGGCACCGGCATTGATGCGGCGCTGATGTCCTTTACCCCGGCGCTGAATGCGGCAGCCAGCACAGTGCTGCCGGATCGCCGGCGCGGGCTGCTGGTCGCGCCGGGGGCGAAGGACCGGCCTGCGGCCGTCGAGACGGCCCACACCATGGGCGCTTGCTTCCTTGCGGTTCGCCACGAACAGGCCGCCGATTATGCCGGGCTCGTCGGGGACCGCCTCGGCCTCTATGCTTGGACGGTGGACAGTCCTGCGGCCCTGGCGGCCGCGAAGCCGGCTGCAACTGCAATCATCTTCGAACATCTCGATCCGGGCCTCGTCAGCGGCTGACCCGAGGTCTATGTCTCGACCCATGGACGACACCGCTTTCCAGATCACGGTGGCCCAGGGCCTTGCCGGCATCGATCCGGCGGGATGGGACGCGGTCGCCAACCCGCCGGGCGCGCGCCAGGATCCCTTCCTGAGCTGGGACTTTCTCGAAGCGCTGGAGCGCTCGGGCGCGGCGACACCGGACACTGGCTGGGCGCCCCACCATCTCCTGGTGACCGGGCCCGGCGACCGCATCCGCGCGGCCATGCCCCTCTATGCCAAGACCCATTCCTATGGCGAGTTCGTGTTCGACCATGGCTGGGCCGATGCGTTCGAACGCGCCGGGGGGCGCTATTATCCGAAACTCGTCTGCGCGGTGCCGTTCACGCCGGTGACCGGCCGGCGCCTGC
Source organism: uncultured Hyphomonadaceae bacterium (assembly GCA_964506685.1). GTDB lineage: Bacteria > Pseudomonadota > Alphaproteobacteria > Caulobacterales > Hyphomonadaceae > UBA5336. The sequence continues at coordinate 26,555 of CAZDMQ010000005.1, forward strand.
TGGTCCCTGGCGGACCGGATGCCCAGACGCTGCGCCAGGTGCTGCTCGCCGGTGCCCTGCAGATCGCCGATGACAACGAGCTGTCCAGCCTCCACCTCAACTTCACGACCGCAGAGGAAACCGGGATGCTCGGCGAGGCCGGACTGCTGCTGCGCTCCGACCAGCAGTTCCATTTCATCAATGAGGGCTATCGCGACTTTGCCGATTTCCTCGCCGCCCTGTCCTCGTCGCGCCGCAAGACGCTGCGCAAGGAGCGGGCGAAGGCGCAGGCCGGGCTCGATATCCGCCACGTCACTGGCAGCGACCTGTCAGAGGCGCACTGGGATGCCTTCCATGCGTTCTACCTGGACACCGGCGCGCGCAAATGGGGCTCGCCCTATCTCAACCGGGAGACCTTTTCGCTGATCGGGGAGCGCATGGCCGACAGGGTGTTGCTGGTCATGGCCTATGAGGCTGGCCGGCCCATCGCCGGTGCGCTCAACTTCATCGGATCGGACACGCTGTACGGCCGCTACTGGGGCTGCCTGTCTGCCCGTTCCATGCTGCATTTCGAGATCTGCTACTATCAGGCGATCGATTTCGCCCTGGCGAACGGGCTGAAATATGTCGAGGCCGGGGCCCAGGGCGGACACAAACTGGCGCGCGGCTATGTGCCTGTCGAGACACGGTCGGCGCACTGGATCGCACATCCGGGCTTCCGCCAGGCCATCGCCGACTACCTCCGCCGCGAGCGCGCCGCCGTCGCCGCGGACATGGACTATCTCAGGGATCGCGCGCCCTTTCGCAAGGACGGCGGATAACTACCCCGCCGGCGATGAATTCCGCAGCCTCGCGCCTATCGCGGTTTGCCAGGAACCTGTAACCGGCGGCAGACCTCGCGCTTTCCCAACGGAGCTGCAACATGAGCGATTACATCTTCACAACCTACGCCCTTGAAGGCGGCCGGCTGCCCGCGACTGAAGTGACCTTCACGACGCTGCGAAAAAACAGTGACCGCTATTCCGTGCGCGTGCGGAACGCCTGGCGAATGGAGGCCCATTACCTGCTTGCGGCAGAGCTGTTGAGGGCTGGCGACTGGTTCATCGATGGCGGCGCCAATATCGGCACGTTTTCAATCCCGGTCGCAAGGATGACGGGCGCACGCGGCGTGATGGTCGAAGCCCTGCCCGAGAATTGCGACCTGCTTGCCGCGTCATTGATGCGGAACCCCGGTCTCGACCTGCAAATCCTCAACAATGCCCTTGGCGGTTCGGGCGGTACTGTCTTCATCAGCGGCACCAGCGCCTATGCCAAGACAAGCGAGCACGCCGAGCACGGAACGGCTGTCGAGAAACTCGTTCTGGAGGACGTCCTGTCCCGTATACCGGGCGGCCGCGCAAAGCTGCTGAAGATCGATATCGAAGGCAGCGAATACGAGACCTTCGAGGGGGCCGCGGGACTCCTGGGGGAAGGACGCATCGATCACGTGATCTACGAGTCCAACGGTCCGGTCTCGATGCAGGCCGGCTACACTGTGCACGACCTGCGATCCAGCCTGATTCGGAGGGGCTACACGCTGTATACCATCATTGGCCATGCGCTCGTTCCCACTGGCGAAGACGATTTCCAGTTCTCCGGGAACGTCGATCTCCTCGCCACACGTCGCCCCCTCGACGGGATCGGCACGTTCAGGGTGCGGGACCTCCCGATCGAAAAGCAGGCGGAGATGGTCGTGCGTGCCCTGACGGAGATGGCGCCGCAATACAGGGACTTCATGTTGGCGGAACTGGACCATGCCCCGGCCTCCATTCGTGAGCATCCTGCCATCATCGCGGCACTGGAAGCGGAGGCCTGATACGGACCTGACGCCGCGCACATGCGGCGCGCGGGGCTGCTGCATCGCCCCGCGCCGCCCGGAGAGCCGTTCGTGTGCTCCAGGCGGGACGCTTGCGCGCCCCGGGCGCGCCTCAGCTTGGTATTTGCGCCAGTGACAGGACGTTGCCGTCGGGGTCTCTGAACCAGCAGATCTTCGCGCCGTCCGGCGTTGTCCAAATCCCCGCCGCGTCCTGGAGCAGGCCGTCAAACAGCTCGAACACCACGCCTCGGCCGGCCAGACTGGCCATGGCCGCTGCGATGTCCTCCACGATCCATCCTGCCACCGTGAACGGCTGGGGCGAAAAGTCCGGCGTGATGGCGCAGCGCAGTTCCCCTCCGGCGGTTTCGAAAACCAGCGCAAAGGGCGACTCCCCGAGGCACTTCAAGCCAAGTGCGCCCTCGTAGAAGGCCCGCGTCCTGCCAGCCTCCCTGACCGGGACGAAGCCCTGGAACGGAGCCGCCTGGAGGTTCATCTCGCGCTCGTCCCGGGGCCGTACCTAGGCTGGCTTCGGTTCGCCGGGCAGGTCTGTCTCGCCGGACCCGTCCTCACCGCCGCGGAGCTTCTTGCCGATCACCGGTACCGCCGACGCCGGACCGTCCGCGTCATCGTCGAGATCGGGGCGTTCGGGCTTCTGTCCCTTGAGCAGGTTGTTGATCTCCTCGCCGGTCAGCGTTTCGTACTCCAGAAGGCCCTCGGCAATGGCCGACCACTCCTCGCGGTACTCCGTCATGATCCGCCTGGCCTCATCCATGCCGGTCTGCACCAGCCTGCGCACTTCTTCCTCGATCTTCCGCTGCGTCTCCTCGGAGATGTGCGACGACTGCACCAGTTGCTGGCCGAGGAAGACCTCCCCCTGCTCGTCGGCATAGTCGATCGGGCCGATGGCATCGGACAGGCCAAAGCGGGTCACCATGGCGCGGGCCAGCCGGGTGGCCTGCTGGATGTCGGACGCGGCACCGGCGGTGACGTTCTCCTCGCCGAACTTCAGCTCCTCTGCGACCCGTCCCCCCATCATGATGGCCAGCCGCGAGGTCATCTCGACCTTCGACATGGAGAGCTTGTCGTCCTGCGGCAGTTGCATGACCATGCCGAGCGCACGACCGCGCGGAATGATCGTCGCCTTGTGGACGGGATCGGCCTTGGGCACCTTCAGGGCAATGATCGCGTGGCCGGCTTCGTGCCACGCGGTAAGGGCCTTCTCGTCGTCGGACATGACCATGGAGCGCCGCTCCGGCCCCATCATGACCTTGTCCTTGGCGTCCTCGAATTCCTTCATCGCCACGACGCGCTTGCCGCGACGGGCCGCAAGCAGCGCTGCCTCATTCACGAGATTGGCAAGGTCGGCCCCCGAAAAGCCCGGCGTGCCGCGTGCGATCACCTTGGCATTGACATCCTTGGCCAGCGGCACGTTGCGCATGTGCACCTTGAGGATCTTCTCGCGGCCAATGATGTCCGGATTGCCAACCGTGACCTGGCGGTCGAACCGGCCAGGCCGCAGCAGCGCAGGGTCGAGCACGTCGGGACGGTTCGTGGCGGCGATGATGATGATGCCTTCATTCGCTTCGAAGCCGTCCATTTCCACGAGCAGCTGGTTCAGC
>CAZDMQ010000005.1:30017-83320 GCA_964506685.1 uncultured Hyphomonadaceae bacterium
CGTCATTGCCGCCGCCCAGTCCGGCGCCGCGTGAGCGACCGACCGCATCAATCTCGTCGATGAAGATGATGCAGGGGGCCGACCGCTTGGCCTGCTCGAACATGTCGCGCACGCGCGAGGCGCCGACGCCGACGAACATCTCGACGAAGTCCGAGCCGGAAATCGTGAAGAAGGGGACATTGGCCTCGCCGGCCACGGCACGGGCGATGAGCGTCTTGCCGGTTCCGGGCGGGCCAACCAGCAGGGCCCCCTTGGGGATCTTGCCGCCAAGCCGCTGGAACTTCGCCGGATCCTTGAGGAATTCGACGACTTCCTGCAATTCTTCCTTGGCCTCGTCGACGCCGGCCACGTCATCGAACGTGACCCGGCCATGTTTCTCGGTCAGCAGGCGGGCGCGCGACTTGCCGAAGCTCATCGCCCCGCGGCCACCGCCGCCCTGCATCCGGTTCATCATGAACAGCAGCACGCCGATGATCACCAGCACCGGCAACAGGTTGAACAGCAGCGCGCCAATGGCATTGCCGCTGTCGCCGCTGTCATAGGTGACCTCGACGCCGTCCTCGGTCAGGGCCGATCCGAGGTCGGGATCGAACATGCCCTTCTCGGCATAGAATTTCGTGCCGTCATTCAGCGTGCCCTCTATACGGGTGTCGCCGATGCTGACGGTTTCAAGATTGCCCGCATTCGCTTCGGTCAGCACGCGGGAATAGGAGAACTCCGTGGCGCCGCGCGGCGCACCATTGCCCTGCATTGCGACGACCATGGCCACGAACAGTGTGCCGATCAGGCCCCAGATCACCAGGTTGCGCATATTCATCGATCATCTCTTTCTTCTTCTCCACTCCGATATAAGAGCACAGGAAGGAAAAAACGACTCTAAGCCCGACACGGCAGTGTTACAAAACGTATCAGCTTTTCATTGAGGTTGTCAGGGCCGAAAGGCGCATCGGCGCCAGTTCGCGCCAGTCACCGGTCTCGCCGGGCAGGACCCGAGGAGGTGCGAAGGATGGAAAAGCGGGCCGGTCGGCCGGTGCTGCCGGGCCAGCCGCGTCGCAGCGTTCATACCGGCCATCCCAGGTCCTGTCTTCCGGTGCCGGCGGTGGCGCCGCGCAACCGGGGTCGCGGCTGAACACTGCCTGACGTTCGGTCCAGGCAATCCAGGCGCCGCCCAGTGTCCGCCCGCGCCCGACCGGCTGGTCCGACATGGCCTGCCAGAGAGCGCGCACACCGGCCTGGTCGGGCGGCCCGGCCCGGCCGGCGGCCACCTGCACGAGCAGTGACAGCAGCCGTGTGGCCCGCGGCGCGCTGAGCGGGCGACGCTGCCAGACCAGCACGCCGTGTCCGGGCGCCCCGACATCGGCCTCGATGATCGCGGCGAGGGCGCGCCGTTCGGCCTGTCGCAACAGGCCCAGGGCGCTGGCGGACCGGATGAGCCGCGCCTGCATGGCCGGATGGGTCGACAGCAGCTCGCGCAGTCGCACGCGTTCATAGCGCCGGTCGAGATTGGAAGGATCGTCTGCCCAGCCCGTACCGGACCGCTCCAGCAGGCCGCGCAGGTCCTGCCGCCGCGCGCCGAGCAGGGGGCGGAGGATGAACACGCCCCGCCCCTCCGGCCAGGCCGGCGATACCGACACCGGGTCCATCCCGCCAAGGCCAAACCATGTCGAGCCCTGGCGCGCGCGGATGAGCAGGGTCTCGAGCTGGTCATCCAGCGTGTGCCCCGTCAGCAGGACGACACCGCCCGCCGAGCGCAGGGCCGATGCGAGCAGGCGGTGGCGCGCCATCCGGGCCTCGGCCTGCACCGCCCGTCCACCCTGCCAGCGCAGGACCCGGTGCGCGATTCCGCGGGCGGCGCAATGGGCCGCGACAGCCGCAGCCTCCCCAGCCGATCCGCTGCGCAACTGGTGATCGACGGTCAGCGCCAGGAGGGGGATGTCCCGCCGCGCCGCCCAGGCTTCGGCAAGGCCGAGCAGCGCCATGGAATCGCTGCCGCCGCTGACCGCAACGCCGATGCAGGCGCCGGTGGGCAATCCGGCGACAGACCTGTCCATGGTCGTGCTGAAGGGCTGGACGGGCGCAGCGTCGCCACGGGCGACTGCCGCATCGCGGCCGGGGCAGCTCAGGTCCCGCACTGCGCCTTCGTGCGCTCGAGGTTCGCAAGGTTGCGCGTGACGGCCGAGGCATCGGGATAGCGTCGGTCGATCGCACCGAGGGCGGCGCAGGCCTTTTCGGTCTCGCCGACCAGCCGCATGGAGCGGGCCAGCTTGACGAGCGCATCGGCCGCACGCGGATCTTCGGGATATTTGCGGATCATGGCGGTGTAGGTCGCCCCCGACGCCTGGTAGTCTTCAAGCTGGTACTGGACTTCGCCGAGCCAGTATTGCGCTTCGCTCGCCCGCTCATGCTCGCCATGGCGCTCAAGGAAAGCGGAAAAGGCCGCTTCGGCGCCGATATAGTCGAACTGCACCAGCCGGGCCTTGCCGAACTCGAACAGCGCCCCCGGCGTGTCCGGCAGCTCGATCGCAGCCGGCGTCGCCGTAGCGTTGTTGCCGCCTGTGTCCATTGCAGCCGGGTCCGCCGCCACCCCGCCCTGGCTGGCGGTCATCGCCGTGAGATCCACTGGCCCGCTGGCATTGCCTTGGGCATCAGGACCGCCGGGACTGACGGCAGTGCCGTTCGCGCGACCAGCTGGCACGCCGTTGCCGGTCGCCTGGCCGGTGGCCGTCGCGGTGGGGTCGGACGGTGCCCCGGCATGGTTCAGCCCGGCGCTCAGCGCGTCGAGCCGGCGATTGATCTCATCGAGTTGCTCGGCGATCGCGCTGTTGTCGCGTTGCAGCGCGTCAACGGTCTCGAGGGCCTGCGACAGTTCGAATTCGAGCCGCTCGACCCGGCCGTTTGCGGCCGACAGCTGCCCCTGCAGGGTCCGCATGTCCAGACGCATCCGGGCATTGTCCTGGCGCAGTTTCTCGGCATCGGCCGTCGAGGCCTCGAGTTGCAGGATACGTTCCGTCATTTCCGCGCTCGACAGCGGGCGGGTAACGGGCGCCTGGGCATGGGCCGCCGGAGGAAGAACGGTGAGGGCCAGGGCAAGACAGAGCGCGAGGCTCGTCACAAGCCCGGTAAGACGAGGACGGATAAGGGACATGGGCTCCAACGGGTCGCTACGGGATCAGACTGCAGGCACATACAGAAACGGCCGGGACCAAAATATGGCAACCCGGCCGTCCTGTCTGTGATTCGGTCAGTTTCAGCCGACAGCGCCGCTGAGCACCTGGGTGAAACCGTTCCGGTTGAGGGCCCAGGCTTGCTCGTTCGAGCCCGCCGCAATCGGGCGTTCCTTGCCGTAGGAAATCGTCTCGATCCGGGCCGGATCGACACCCTGGCTGACCAGATAGTCCTTCACGGTCTGCGCCCGGCGCTCGCCGAGGGCGAGGTTATATTCGCGGGTGCCCCGCTCGTCGCAGTTCCCGGCGACGAGGATGCGGGCGTCCGGATAGGACTGCAGCCAGGCTGCCTGGCGCTGCAGGATCTCTGCGTCGTCGCCGTCAAGGCGCGAGCCATTGAAGTCGAAGTACACGCGCTCGCCGACGTTCACGCGGAAGTCCTCGATCGACCCGGGGGCCGGTCCGGTTTCCACCGGTTCGATCAGGGCTTCTTCGACCGGTTCGGTCGGGGCGGTTACCACCGGCGGCTGCACGGGCTCCGGATCCACCACAGGCGGCGGCGCCTCCGGTTCCGGCTCCGGTGTCGAGGCGCAGGCGCCAAGAGCGAGAACTGCGGCCATCGCCGCGGTCATCTTCAGGTTCGAGGGTTTCATGTCGAGGGCTCCAGTCCTTCTGCCTGAGGTCGCTATCAGGCTATAAGACGTTCGTTTGTCAACGTTGTGACGATCTGATCGGTTTACGTGAATTCCGGCGCGACCCTTCGCCGACCCGGTTAGTCCTATAGGATTAAAGCACTAATCGAGCAAGGGGGACCATGCGGGGTCGGACGCATCGGTTGGGGTATTCAGCTGCCTGAGGTTCCGTCCGGTCAGGTCGATGGAGAACAATTGCGGTCCGGCGCCGGGACGTGATTCGCGGAAGAACGCGATCACGCGCCCGTTTGGCGACCAGGTCGGGCCCTCGTCGAGATAGGATTCGGTCAGCAGGCGCTCGCCTTTCCCGTCGGTGCGGATCACCCCGATATAGAACTTGCCGCTGAGCTGCTTGGTGAAGGCGATCAGGTCGGCCCGCGGGCTCCAGACCGGCGTCGAGTAGCTGCCCTCGCCGAACGTGATCCGGCAGGCCGCATCGCGGCCGCCCGACGGGCAGGCCAGCGGCGAGCCATCGGTGTTCATGATGTAGAGCTGGGGCGAGCCGCCACGGTCGGAGGTGAACACGACCTGGCTGCCATCGGGCGACATCGACGGCGAGACATCGATGGCCGGATGCTCGGTCAGCCGGCGCGATGCCTTGGTCTTGAGATCAAGTATGTAGAGATCGGTGTTGCCCCGCTGGGCGAGGCTCAGCAGCACACTATCGCCATCAGGAGAGAAGCGCGGGGCGAAGGTCATGCCCGGGAAATTGCCGAGCACTTCCTGGCGGCCGGTCTCGATGTTGAACAGGTAGACCTTCGGCGTGCCGTCCTCGTAGGACATGTAGGTGATGACCTGGTCGCTGGTCGAGAACCGCGGCGTGAGCACGGTGTGCAGCCCGCTTGTCAGTTCCTTGTGATTGGTCCCGTCGGCGTCCATGATGGCGAGCTTCTTGACCCGTGCGGTCTTCGGGCCGCTCTCGGCCACATAGACGATGCGGGTGTCAAGATAGCCGGACTCCCCGGTCAGCCGCGTGTAGATCGTGTCGGCGATCTTGTGGCTGATGCGGCGCCAGGAGGCGGGCGGCGTCACGAAACGTAGCCCCGTCTGGCTGCGCCCCTGGCTGTCCTGGAAGCGCATGACCTGCTCGCCATAAACGTCCCACAGGCGGAAGGAGACGCCGATCTGGCCGTCCTCCATCTGCTCCAGCGTACCGACGACCAGCGCATCGGTCTGGATGATCTTCCAGTCGGCAAATCGCGGTTCGACCATGATATCGAGATCGGTCTGGATGAAGGCCGCTTCGTCGCGAATGCCGAACAGCCCGGTCGAGGCGAGGTCTGCCTTCACGACATCGGTGATCTGCTGGGCGAGGTCAGCGAGTTCCGGCGGCGAATTGAATGTCGGAATCGCAATCGGCAGGGGCTTGGCCGTGCCGTCGGTCACGTTCACCGTGATCTGCGCCTCAGCCGGGCCGGACATCCAGCGTGGTGCGCCGGTTGCGAGTATCGCAAGCCCGGCCAGGGCCATCATAAATCGAACCATCATTGCGGCATCTCCGTCTCTCTGAGCCGTGGTGTCTTCATCGCTTCTGGAAACCCGGACCGATATTCAGGGTCACGTCCTTCCAGTCCTCATAGCTTGCAAGCGCGTCCTCGGGCAGCCTGTAGGGGGCGCATTTTCGCGTTGCCCGCAGGGCCCGCTCGATCGCCTGCTGCATCGGCCGGTCGCCGATCGGCGGACGCGGCGGCTTGACCAGCCGGACATCGTTGCGGATCGTGCCGTCGCGGTTGAGCTCCATGCGGACCGTCACATTCAGCCGTTCCGGATTGGGCAGGTCGACCACATTGTCCCAGCAGACTTCCATCTGCACCCGGATGAGGTTGATCACGCTCTGCTGGTTGCGCAGGCGGTCCCCGGCGCCGAGCTGGGCCTCCGACGGCGTTTCTTCCGGCTGTTCATCGGTCAGTTCCGGGCGCGGCTGGGCCGTGCGGCGCGCGTCATCGGGGGTCTTGTCGAGCAGGTCCTGGTCGAAGGTCTCCTCGGCAAAGTCGAGAATGTCCTCCAGCGGATCGGGTGCCTCGCGCAGCACCTCTTCCTCGGGTTCGGGCGCCTCCTCCTCGGACTCGTCGGGCGCTTCCGGTTCGCTCTCTTCGGGCAGCGAGACCGTTTCCTCGGGTTCCGGCGGCGGCGGGGTCTCCTCCGCTGCAAACTGCTCCTCGGGCGGCAGGGTCTCTTCCTCGGCCGGTTCGGCGATCTCCGGTTCCTCGAAGAACGGTTCCTCCGGGACCTGGGCCGGCTCTTCCTCCGGCGTCTCCTCGGGCTTGCGTTCGACTTGCGGGCGCTGGCTCGCCATCGCGCCGAGTTCGACGATTTCGATGGGCACGGCGACGTAATTCGTCTCGATCGGCGTGGCGATATACGGCCATGCCAGGCTGCCACCGACAAGGATGGCGGCGTGAAACAGGATGGAAGCCGGCAAACCGCGCAGCATTGCGCCTAGGGTCCTTCGCCTGCAGCCTGGCGTCCGTTCGGGTCGGTCACGAAGGCGATGCGATTGTAGCCGGCCTGACGGACCCGGGCGGTGACATCCATGACAACGCCATGGGCAGTCGCTTCGTCGGCCCGGATATAGATGATCTCCTCATAGCCGGTCGCGGTGATCGCATTCAGTTTCGAAATCAGCTCGCCCGGCGCGATTTCGGTGTTCTGGACGAAGATCGCACCGTTCGCGGTGATCGTGATGGCGAGGGGCTGGCTCTGGGAGCCGGGGATGGCAGCACTGTCGGTTTTCGGCAGCGACACTTCCTCGCCCCGCACCAGCAGGGGCGCCGATATGATGAAGATGATCAGCAGCACCAGCATCACATCCACCATCGGCGTGACATTGATCTCCGCATTCAGCGTCCGGCGGCCCCGGCCATCGCGTCCGCCCCCGCCTCCGAGCAGCATCGCCATCTCAGCGCCTCGTCTGGTCGCTGACCAGTCGCGACAGCCGGACCAGGACATCCTGGCTGAACGTGTCGAGCTGGTCGGCCATGCGGTTCAGGTCGAGCGAGAACTTGTTGTAGAAGATCACCGCCGGGATCGCGGCCACGAGGCCGAGGCCGGTGGCGAACAGGGCCTCGGCGATCGGGCCGGCCGTTGTCACAAGGCTCGCATCCTGCTGCTGGCCGATCCTGAGAAACGCGTTCATGATCCCCCACACCGTGCCGAACAGGCCGATGAAGGGCGACGCCGAGCCGATCGACGCCAGCACGCCGAGGCCGCCCGATTGCCGGCCCACCTCGCGATCGATGGCGGCCCGCATGGAGCGTTCGGCGCGTGCCACCAGCGGCTCGGCATCGCCTGGCTGGAGTGTGCCGCGGCGGGCATCGTTCCATTCCTGCGCAATGGCGCCGAAGATGCGGGCGCCGGGACTGCCGCCGGCGCCGGGGCGGGCTTCCAGCATCTCGCCGGTGCCGGACCAGAAATCATCCTCGAAGCTCTTGGACTTCCGGCGCGCCGAGCCCAGCGTGAACAGTTTCTCGAGGATGATCGCCCAGGACCAGATACTGGCCAGGGTGAGGATCACCAGCACGGCCTTCACGACGGGGTCGGCCTCCAGCAGCAGCCCGATAAGGGAGAACCCCTCGGTCTCCAGGGCAAGGCCGGTCTCAGGCAGCGCAGCCCCTGCCTCCTGTAAAACAGCTAGCATTCCAGTCCTCGGCTTGAGTTATTGGCGTCCTGGCGGGCCAGACGCGCGTTTGTCCCTGCCCGCCGGTCGCATATGGACGGTCGCCAGTGACTTGCCCACCAATTCTGACGAAAACGGGGCAGGATCAGCATCTTTGCACCACGTCTCGCCATGCCACACCGCAGCGCAGGTGCGCTCGCGCATGAAATCGCCCCTCACGCGAGACCCGCAAGGCGCGCAGCGAGGTCGGCCAGCGGCTCGGTGTAGGCATTCAGGCCCGGATGCCGCCCCCGCGCGAACGTCCTTTCCGGAACACCGAGCGCGGCATAGGCGATGATCACGTCGGCATCGGGAAGGATCCAGTAGGCCCCGTACAAACCGTAGGCCTCGCCGTAATGGCCCCAGGTGGGGATCGTCCCGAAGGGCGAGACGGCGGCCGGATAATGCAGCATGCCCGGCCCGCTTGCGGCGAAAAAGCCATTGTCGTGCAGCCCGTTGTCGCCCGCGGCGTTGCGTTGCCAGCAGAGTGACAGCATTTCCGGGGTCTGCGCGTAGCGGCGTGCGAGGCCGACGAGATCCGAAAGCGAGGCCCTGAGCCCGCCCTGCGGCGAGAACAGCGTGCCATTGGTCCCCGGTACATAGTCCTCGAGATGGAAGCCCGGCTCGGCGAGCAGGGGTGGTCCCGTCCCCGCCAGGACCTCGGCTCCATCGGTCTGCGTCTCCCAGGCGCCGTTCGCGCCCCGACGGTAGAGCGTCGCCCCATCCTGCCGGCGCGCCAGTGAGACGCCGGACCAGTTGAAACCCGCATCGAGGCCGGCCGGTGCCAGGACGTGCGCCCGCACCAGGCGGTCGAAGCGTTCCCCGCTTGCCGCCTCTAGCACGCTCGCTGCCAGTCCCGAATTCAGGTTCGCATATTCGAACCACTGGCCAGGGGCCTGTCCCGCCAGCGGCCCATGCACCGCCGGGCTGACAAGGCTGCTGATCGTCCCGGGCGCCGCGATCCAGTAGGTTTCGGGATCCCGGATACCCGAGGTATGCGAGAGCAGCATGGCAAGCGTGACCGGTACGCCGGGCGCTTCCGGATGGCGCAGCGCAAAGCCGAGGTGCGGCGAGACATCGGCGTCAAGATCGACCACACCGCGCCTTGCCAGCGATACCGCCGTCAGAGCGACTGCGGATTTCGACATGGAAGCCACGCGGAACGGCGTGTCCACGGTGAACCGGCGCTGCGCCAGGCCAGCTGCCTTTTCCGCGTCCGAGAGGCCCCCGGCCCAGCCGGCCGCCCCTGCATGGACCGTCTGTCCCTGCCGCAGAACCACAAGCCCGGTTGCAGCAAGGTCCATCCGCGCCCGATGCGCTTCCAGCGCAGCGTTGAGTTCGGCAGCGTCACCCTGCGCCGTCTTCTGAAGCGGAGCGCCTGTCTGGGCTGGTGCTGCTCCCCTGCCGACCCCCGTCGGTTTCGTCCCGCCAATGCAGGCCCCGAGCAGGCCCGCGCCCGCCAGTGCCCCGAAGCGGCGGCGCGACAGGCCCCTGGCCTTACCCCTGCGCCTCATCCTGCGTTCCCGTCATAGCGGAACCCGGCGTCCAGGTGGGCGCAGATTTCCGGGATCGGTCGCCGAGGGCGCCCGTCGGCATGGATCTGCACGGCCACGATGCTGGCCTCGGCCACCACCTGATCGCCGCGCCAGCAGGTCTGCTCGAACAGGATGCGCGCGCCCTTCGTCCCGCAATAGCGGGTGCCGATGCGCAACAGGTCATCGACCTTCGCCGCCTGCCGGTAATCGATTTCCGCCCGGATGATGGTGAAGGCGGCCGGGTCCGGCCGGCCCAGCAGGGACTGGTGGGATACCCCGGCATCGCGGAGGAAGTCCGACCGGCCCCGCTCGAAGAAGCGCAGATAGTTGGCATGGTACACCATGCCGGTGAAATCGGTGTCCTCGTAATACACCCGGACATCCAGCCAGTGCTGGCGCGCGGCGTCGAAGGCTTCGGGTCGTTGCACTGCGAGATCCATGCCCGCCGGCCTACCAGACGGCGCGCCGGGCGGACAAGCATTTCGCTTTGCGCGCCGCCGCTTTCCATGGCACGCCACCGGCCATGCCCGTGCCCTTGACCGCGCCCTTGACCGTGCCCCTGCCGGACCTTGCCGGCCGCACCTTCCTGCAGGTGATCCCAGACCTCGCCGCCGGCGGGGCCGAACGCACCGTCATCGAGATCGCCGAGGCCTTGCGCGAGGCCGGTGCGCGCGCCCTTGTCGCCAGCCGCGGTGGCCGGCTCGAGGCCGAGCTGGCCGCGGCCGGCGGCGAACTGGTGCGCCTGAACGCGGCCACCAGAAACCCCATTGGCATACGTGGCAATGCCGGCCGGTTGGCGCACCTCATCGCGGCCGAACGGGTCGACCTGATCCACGCCCGCTCGCGCGCTCCGGCCTGGAGCGCGCTCATCGCCGCCCGTCGTACAGCCATTCCCTTCGTCACGACTTATCACGGCGTCTACTCGGCGAAGTCCGCCCCGAAACGCCTCTACAACCGTGTGATGGCGAAGGGCGACCGGGTGATCGCCAATTCGCGCTGGACCGCCGATCACGTCCGCGCCGCGCACGATGTGCCGGACGACCGCCTCGTCACCATTCCCCGCGGGGTCGACATGGACGCGTTCGATCCGGCCCGCATCGCGCCGGAAGCGGTCGCGGCCTGCCGGGCAGGGTGGGGTCTGCCGGCTGGGGCGGCGCAGACCATCGTGCTGCTGCCCGGGCGGCTCACCCGCTGGAAGGGCCAGCTCGGCGCCATCGAGGCCGTTGCCCGCCTGCCCGAAGCCGTTCGGGCACGCACGCGCCTCGTTCTGATGGGCGATGCCCAGGGCCGGGACGCCTATGTCGCCGAGCTTTGCCAGGCCATCGCGGAGGCCGACCTCGAGGACACCGTCCGGATCGCACCGCATACGGCCGACATGCCGACCGCCTATGCCGCTGCCGATATCGTCCTCGCCCCGTCGGTCCGTCCCGAAGCCTTCGGCAGGACCGCCGCCGAGGCTGCGGCCATGGCCCGCCCGGTGATTGCCTATGCCCATGGCGGCGCACTGGAAACCGTGATCGACGGGATCACCGGATGCCTTGTGCCCCTTGGCCCTGCCGCAGGTCCTGACTCGCGCCATGCTGCAGGCCCCGCTTCCGGTCCTGCCTGCGACCCGTTGGACGGGCTCGCCGGTGCACTCGCCGAGCTGGTCGCAGCCCCGCCGGCCCGGCGCGCCGCCATGGGCGAGGCCGGACGCGCCCACGTTCTCGCCCATTTCACCAAGCGCGGCCTTCAGGCTGCCACGTTGACAGTCTATGCAGATCTCATAGGGGCAGGTCAGCAAGCCCCGAATGTATCCAGGTAGCGTGCAGGGGATCCCATCGCCTTGTTTTTCGGTAACCGTTCAGCTGCCCCCGCCATAAATCCGGGGGAAACCGCGTCCCGTGTCCTTGTCATCAAGCTCTCCGCACTCGGGGACTTCGTGCTTGCAATGGGCGCGATGAAAGCGGTCCGCAAGCATCATCCGTCCGCGCACATCACCCTGCTGACGACCCCGCCCTATGCCGAGTTCGCCACGGCCTCGCCCTATTTCAATGCCGTCGAGACCGATGGCCGGCCGAAGGATGTGCGCGGCACGCGCGCGCTGCTCCGGCGGATGCGGAAGGAGCGGTATGACATCATCTATGATTTCCAGACCTCGGGCCGCACGGCGAACTATTTCAAGGCGCTCAACTTGCCCGGCCGCGCCCCGCCGCTCTGGTCCGGCCATGCGCCCGGCTGCGCCTTCCACCATGACAATCCCGAGCGCGGAAACATGCACTCCATCGACCGGCTGGCCGAACAGCTCGCGGTTGCCGGCGTTGCCCCGCCCGGCGGCTGGAGCCCTGAAACCCTGCCGATGCCGGACCTTGCCTGGGTCCGTGGCCGCTTCGGCAACCCGCCGCGGCTGCGGCCCGAATATTTCGGCCTGACACGGCCCTACATGCTGCTCATCCCAGGCGCGTCGGCCCATCGCGAGGCCAAGCGCTGGCCAGAGGCGAACTACAGTGCGCTGGCCACCCGCATCGCCGATGCCGGCGTGCAGCCCGTGGTGATCGGCGGCACCGCCGAGGGCCGCATTGCCCACGCCCTGGCGAAGGCCGAACCGCGGGTACGGAACATCGTCACCCGCACCGACCTGTTCCAGATCGTCACCCTTGCCGAGGAGGCCGCCTTCGTCGTCGGCAATGATACCGGACCGATGCACATGGCAACGCTGGCCGGTGCGCCGGGCGTGGCCCTGTTCGCGACCAATGAGAGCGACCCTGAGAAGGCCGCCCCGCGCGGCTCGACCGTCATGATCGTGCATGCGCCGGTGCTCGACCGGGTTGGCGTCGACGATGTCTGGCGCGCCATCCAGGCCCTTGGCCGCCTGCCCGTATGAGGCGCCGGCCGGATGTCCGCCCTCCCGGTCGGTACGCCGCCCTCAAGGTCGCCTGCAGCCCTTGTTTCCGCCGCCGGACAGGTTGAACTTGAAGAATCACGGCGCTGGCGGCATATTATTCGGCAATCTGGCAGGCATGCCCGCCGTATCGAAAGGAGATATACCATCGCTCGCAGACCTCACGCGGCCCCACCAACAAAGAAAACCGGCCCGCGCATTAACAATGACATCAACGCCCCACGGGTGCTTCTCATCGACCATAACGGCGAAAAGCAGGGGGAGATGCCCCTCGCCGCTGCCCTCGACGCGGCGCGGGAAGCTGGCCTTGACCTCGTCGAGGTGTCCTCCAACCAGGAGGTGCCGGTCTGCAAGGTCCTCGATTACGGCAAGCTGAAGTTCGAAGAGCAGAAGAAACGGTCCGCAGCCCGGAAGAAGCAGAAGTCCGCCGATCTCAAGGAGATCAAGATGCGGCCAAATATCGACACCCATGATTACATGGTGAAGACCCGGTCGATGACGCGCTTCTTCGAGGAGGGCGACAAGGTCAAGGTCACGCTGCGGTTCCGCGGGCGGGAGATGGCCCACCAGGAACTCGGCATGCAACTGCTGCAGCGCGTGCAGAGCGATTTCGAGGAACTCGCCAAGGTCGAGCTCGAGCCCAAGCTCGAGGGCCGCCAGATGACCATGGTGATGGCCCCGCGCTGAGGCGGGGCCGTGCCCCTGCTAGCGCGGGGCAAGCGCCAGGGGGACGGCGGTCGTGCGTTTCGCCACGCGCACGATGATCCGCGATTGCACATCCGAGACAAGCCCCGAGCCGAGGAGCTTGTCACGCAGGAAATCGTCATAGGCATGCATGTCGCGCGTCATCACGTGCACCATGTAGTCGACCGCGCCGGTCACCGTCATGCATTCGACCACTTCCGGCCAGTCCTGCACCATGCGCTCGAAGCGTTCGAGATTCTCCCGGCTCGGCAGGGACAGCTTCACGCTTGCCACCACTTCGAAATCGAGGCCCAGCCGCCGCGAGTCGAGCAGCGTCACCCGGCGCAGGATGATGCCGCTCTCCTCGAGCCGCTTGATCCGGCGCCAGCAGGGCGAGGACGACAGCCCGACGCGCTCGGCAATCTCGGCAACCGAAAGCGCGGCATCCTCCTGTATGAGCTCCAGAATATGGCGGTCGATGGAATCGAGGTCCTGTAGCAATTTATTCCTTTCGATGCGGCAGCCGGGGGAGACCATTGCGCTGGCCTGCGCAACCCCGAGCCATATTACAAGAATCTTCCTACTGGCAACCGGTTCGCCGGGGCGTGCAGTGACCGGCCGGCCCCCGCACGTCCGCCGCTCAGCCGCGTTCGAGCGCGTCCTCGATCAGGCGGGCGGTCTCCCCGGTCCCGTAGAGCGAGGCAAAGACGCCGAACCGAGGCCCCTGCGACTGTCCGAGCAGCACCTCATAGAGGGCGCGGAACCAGTCCCGCAGATTGTCGAACCCGTGCGCCTTGCCGACATCGAACGTCACCGTCTGCAGCGCCTCGCCCGTCGGGTCCCCGCTGAACGCGCGCAGCCGGCCGGCGAGGTCGGCCATGGCCGCGCGCTCGCGCGCATCAGGCGCCCGGTAGGCCTTCTGCGGCTTCACGAAATCCTCGTAATAGCGCAGCGCATGGCCGGCGAGCCGGTCGAGCAGGGGGTGGCTCGCGGGGCTCGCGCCGGGCGCATAGCGCGCAATGAAGGCCCAGAGCTGGTCCTTGGTCTCGGCATTGGCGGCGCTGACCAGGTTGAGCAGCAGGGCGAACGAGACCGGTGAGCCTTCGGCCGGGACAGCGCCGGAATGGATGTGCCAGACCGGGTTCTCGACCTGCTTGTCGGGCGTTTCGTCAGGATACTTGCCGAGAAAGGCGAGGTAGTCGTCCACGGTCTTCGGGATCACGTCGAAATACAGCTTCCGGGCCGCGCGCGGCTTCTGGAACTGGAACAGCGACAGCGATTCGGTCGGCGCATAGGCGAGCCAGTCCTCGACCGACAGGCCATTGCCCTTCGATTTCGAGATCTTCTCGCCCTTCTCGTCGAGGAAGAGCTCATAGACGAACTGTTCGGGCGGACGCGCGCCGAGAATGCGGCAGATCTTCGAATAGACCGGCGCATTCGCCTGGTGATCCTTGCCGAACATCTCGAAATCCACCCCGAGCGCCGCCCAGCGCATGCCGAAATCGGGCTTCCACTGCATCTTCACCTGTCCGCCCGTGACCGGCAGCGTCGTCTCCGTGCCATCCTCGTCATCGAAGGTCACGGTGCCGGCGGCCGCATCCACATGCGTCATCGGCACGTAAAGCACGCGGCCCGTTTTCGGCGAGATCGGCAGGAAGGGGGAATAGGTGGCGCGCCGCTCCTCGCCGAGGGTCGGCAGCATCACGTCCATGATGTCCTGGTAGCGTTCGGCCGCGCGCAGCAGCACCGCATCGAAGGCGCCGGAGGTATACTGCTCGGTCGCCGACAGGAAGTCGTATTCGAAGCCGAAACTGTCGAGAAACGCGCGCAGCCGCGCATTGTTGTGGGCGGCAAAGCTCTCATGCTCGTTGGAAAACGGATCCGGCACGCGCGACAGCGGCTTTTGCAGGTGCGCCTCCAGCATCTCGCGATTGGGCACATTGTCGGGCACCTTGCGCATGCCGTCCATATCGTCCGAGAAGCAGATGAGACGGGTCGGCACCTCGCCATTCGTGAGTACCTCGAAGGCATGGCGCACCATGGTCGTGCGGACGACTTCGCCGAACGTGCCGATATGCGGCACGCCCGACGGGCCATAGCCGGTCTCGAAGAGCACCGGTCCCTGCTTCGGGGTGCCGGCCTTCTGCATCTGCTCCAGCCGCGTCTTCAGCGCCCGGGCAAGCTCGAACGGCCAGGCTTTCGCGTCGGCTGCGAGGGCGGCGAGCTGGGCGGTGGCGGACGGATCTGGCATGGCGGCGTCTCGTCAGTGGCGGCGGGTTCCGGGTGCCGGGGGGCCTAGGCGCCCCGCCGGGGTGGGTCAAGCCTTGGGCGGCCGGGACGCGGGTCGCTCCCGGAGGTGCCGGGGAAAGGCGTCGGGGCGAGCCGCAGGGAAGGCGCCCGGATGCGATGCCTGCCGGCCGCCGGTTTGCAAACCTTCCACCGCACTGTAACTAGCTGTCAAGCAGAGGAAAGCTAGGCTGTGGGGGCCATGCAAGACCACGGGAGATCAGGAAAGGGACCCCCGATGCGCGCCATACTCGCCGTGACCGTCATGCTGGCGACCAGCGGTCTGCCCGCAATCGCCCAGCAGGAGCGGTGCGATTGTACCCGGGCCCAGCGTAGCGCCGGCTGCGAGGCCACCGTGCAGCATCGCGATGGCGTTGTCGCCGTGTCGTCTTCCTCTCCGGCCTGTTCGATGGTCGTCTGGACCGCCGACGGACAGCCGAATGTCTCGCTGGTCAGGGACGGGCTCGACATCTTCGACTGGTATGGCGCCAGCTCACCCGGGATTGCGGTGGAAAGTTGCGAGATCTGTCTGGACCGCAATCTGGGTGTGGGCGGGGCCGGCGCGCCCCTCGATGTCGAGACCCTGCGGCCCGAAACCGGCATCGATTTCGGCCTCGAAGGCGAGGCGCCAGGCGGGCAGGCTACAGGCAGGCAGGCTACAGGCAGGCAGGCTACAGGCAGGCAGGCAACAGGCGCTCAGGCCGCGGCGGGGCCTGTTGCAGCACCAGCTGTGGGGCCGGCTGGGGGCGACGACGCCGATGCCAGCTGTCCCGGCGGCAGTCCCGTGCCCGAGCTCATCGTGCCCGCGGCGCTCGACTATCCGGCCGAGATGGAGCGCTACGCCCTCGACGGCACCTGCGAGGTCCTGTTCGATATCGACAGGTCCGGCGCGGCCGTGAACATCCGCCCGACCTGCAGTCACGAGGGTTTCGTCCGCGAGGCCGCCCGTGCCGTGGCCGTGGTCCGGTTCACCCCGCCCTATCATTGCGGCGTGCCCGTGGTCCGTGAGGATGTCGTCTATCCGCTGGTCTTCAGGTACAGCGCAAGAGAACGACCCGCCCCCTCCATGGCCCCGATCCCCGACAGCCCGCAGCCCTAGGATGGAGACCAGCCCGGCCCGGCCCCTCCCAGCCCGTCATGGGCAGGGCTGCGCGGATCGGCATGCATGGATTGCCAGTTACAGATAGGCAGGCACAGATTGGCAGGCACTGGCCGGTCGAACGATTAGGTCTGCTGAACAGGCCAGGAGAAATGATCGTTTTCCGTATCGGCAGACTTGTGGAATCGAATGCCGCAAAGGAGCCGTGCCGATGACAACCTATCCCTTTGCGCAGATCGATGCCTTTGCGGCCCGCCCCTTCGAGGGCAACCCGGCCTGTGTCCTCCCCATGGAGCGCTTTGCCGACGATGCCACGCTGCAGGCCATTGCGGCGGAGAACAATGTCGCCGAGACGGCCTTCATCGTGCCGGCGGGCGAGGGACGCTGGCGATTGCGCTGGTTCACGCCCGGCAAGGAGGTCGCGCTGTGCGGACACGCCACGCTGGCCGCCGCCCACTGGCTCTACCGCCATGCCGGCTATACCGGCGCCGCGATCGCGTTCGAGACGGTCCGCTCCGGCGTGCTGACGGTGCGCCGGCTGGAGGACGGTCGTCTCGGCATGGATTTTCCCGCCAGCGATGTCCGCGAGATCGCCGTCTCCGAGGCCCTGTCAGAAGCCCTTGGCGCGCGGCCCAGCGCGGCATTCGCCGGCGCCTACATCGCCGCCCTGTTCGATACGCCCGGGGAGGTGGAAGCGCTGCAGCCCGACCCTGGAAGGCTCGCGACGATCGAAGGGGCCGATCTCGAGGCCGGCTTTGTCGGCTGCCTCGCCCCCGGCGGACCGGAGGGGGCCGATGTCACAAGCCGGTTCTTTGCGCCCGGTGCGAGGATCGACGAGGACCCGGCCACCGGAAGCTGGCACTGCATGGTCGCCCCGCTGATGGCGCCGCGCCTGGGCAAGCCCGAGCTGTCCGGCTACCAGGCCTGTCCCGGGCGCGGCGCCTGGATCGGGGCGTCCCTGCGCGGCGACCGGGTGATGCTCATGGGCCATGCGGTGACCGTGATCGAGGGCACCTTCACGCTCTGACCGCCGGCCGGGGGCGGCGCTGCGACAGCCACACCCCGCCGAGGATCAGCGCAAAGGCGGCCAGCGCCGAGATGTCCTGCTGCTCGCCGAAGGCAATGTAGCCGATCACCGCGGAGATCACGGGGATCAGGTAGCCGGTCAGCGACAGGAAGGTCGCGCTGGTGCGCTGGACGAGCTGCATCATGACCACCCCGGCCAGGGCCGAGGGGAAGGCGCCCAGCGCCAGCACGGCGAGCAGGCTGGCCGCCGTCGGCTCGAAGGCGGATGGGTCGCTGAGCAGCGCGGCGGGCAGGCTGGCAAGCGTTGCGGCGCCGAGAAAGCCCGTCGGCAGCACGAGCATCGGCAGGGCCGGTGCGGCGCGGGCGATGATCGTGTTCACGGCATAGCAGAACCCGCCGGCGAGGCAGAGGAGCTGGGCGATGACATTGGCATCTCCAAGCCCGCCAATCGCGTCCGGCCCCAGCAGCAGGGCGACGCCGGCAAATCCCACCGCGATCCCGGCGACCTTCTGCCAGCTCAGCCGCTCGTCGGCGAAGCGGAAATGCGCCATCGCCGCAACGAACAGGGGGGCCGAGGAAATCAGCAGTGCCGCCAGCGAGCTGTCGATGGTGCGCTGGCCAAGCGTGATCAGGTAGAACGGCGCGGCCGTGCCGAAGATGCCCATGCCGGCGATCGCCCGCCAGGCGTGCCGGTTGCTGAAGGCGGGCAGCCGCTGGCCGCGGGCAAGCAGCAGGGCGCTCATGATCAGCGTGGCCGTCGCCAGCCGGCCGGTCACGATCAGTCCGGCGGGCAGGCCGGTCACGGCCACCTTGGTCAGCGCGAAGGCCGATGCCCAGAGGCTCGACACGAGAAGGAAGAGGCCCCAGTCGAGGGCGCTGCGCTGGCCGGTCATCGCCGCGACATGCCCCGGCGCGAAAGCGCGTGCAAGGCCGGGCGAAGCAATTCATACAGGGTGTGATTGCCGTCGGCGGCGGCTCTGGTTAACCCGGCCTTAAGCGCGATAAGGGCTGATTCGGACCGGGCGCGCATGGTCTTCGGGCCGTGCCGAAGCGGGCCTTGGCGCGCCAGAGCGGACCAGGCGGGCCAGGACAGGCCGGGCGAGGGCGGACAGGAGAGAGGTGACCCATGGCGGGTGGAGAACAGGTTCCCCTGATCATTGCAGCCGGCGCGTCGGCCATGGCCCTGGCGTCGCTGCTCTGGGCCATGCGGGTGTCCGATGGCGCACGCGGAGCGGCCCGGACCTACCGCAACCGCGCGCGGGCGCTCGAGAGCGAGCTGGCCGAACAGAAATCGGTGCTCTCGGCCCATCCCGGCGTGGTGCTCGTCTGGCAAGGCGATGAAGTGTCCCTGTCCGAGGGCGGCATTGGCGCGCCCCGGCTTTACGGCTCGAAGATCGCACTGGGTGCCCTGCTGAAATACTCCGACAGCTCCGACGGCACCGATCCGGCACTGGCGATCCTCGAGGGCATTGCCGATCTCGAAGCGCGCAATGCCGGCGGCAAGGACACCACGCTGCGGGCGGCCCTGCGCGAGCTCGTCGAGACCGGGACACAGTTCTCGCTGACGATTGCCGGCCCGCAGCGGGCCTTTCTCGAAGCCGACGGACGCACCGCCGGCGCCCGTGTCATCGTCTGGATCACCGATTCCACCATCCGCCACCTGGAAACCTCGTCCATGCTGTCGCGCATCGAGGAGACCCGGCGGATGATCGCCTCCGATCCCCACTCCTTCGTCGACATGCTCGACAAGGCGCCGTTCCCGGCCTGGCGGATGTCGGGCACCGGCAAGCTGCTGTGGGCCAACCCGGCCTATCTCGCTGCCGTCGAGGTCGACAGCCTGCACCGGGCGCTCGACCGCCAGGTCGTGCTCGACAGCCAGTCCGCCGACCAGGCCCGCCGGACCATCGCGGAAGGCGGCGAGATCGACGAGACCCGCAACCTCGCCTTCAATGGCGAGCGCCGGGCGATGCGCATCCTCACCTTCCCGCTATCGGGCGGGGCCGGCGCCATGGCCTTCGACGTGACCGCGCAGGAAGATGCCCGCGAAGAACTCAACCGCCATGTCCGGGCGCATGACGAGACGCTGAACCATGTCGCCGACGGGGTCGCCATCTTCGGGCCGGACCGGTGCCTGATCTTTCACAACCGCGCCTTTGCCCGGATGTGGGATCTCGACGAGAGCTTCCTGATCGACCGGCCGACCCATGGCCAGGTGCTCGACCGGCTGCGCGAGCGGCGCAAGCTGCCGGCCCGGGAACACTATTCCGAGTGGCGCGCGGAAGAACTCGCCCACTATCTCGATATCGAGGGCGTCGAGGAAGACACCTGGTCGCTGCCCGATGGCCGCACCCTGTCGGTCACCCGCCAGCGCCACCCCATGGGCGGACTGTTGCTGCTGTTCCGCGACATCACCAACGAGCTGCAACTCAAGACGCGCTACAACGCGATGATCTCGACCCAGTCCGCGACGCTCAACAGCCTGCACGAGGCCGTTGCGGTGTTCGGCGGCGATGCCCGCCTGCGCCTGTCCAACGACGCCTTCCAGCGGCTGTGGAACATTGCCGGCGACCTGCTCAAGGACGGCCCGGACTTCGGCGATGTCGTGGACGCCTGCATCCCGCTGTTCCACGACCGCAATGTCTGGGACGAGATCCGTGGCCATATCACCGACCCGAGCGCCAAGGCGCGCCAGACCACCACGGGCGAGATGCGCCGCTCCGACGGCTCCATCCTCACCTACCTCACCCATCCGCTGCCCGACGGCAACACCCTGATCGCGTTCGCCGACGTGACCGCGACCCGGCGCGTGGAAACCGCCCTGCGCGAGCGCGCCGAGGCCTTCCAGGATGCCGACCGGCTGAAGACCGAATTCGTGCAGAATGTCAGCTACCAGCTGCGCTCGCCCCTCACGACGATCCTCGGCTATGCCGAATTCCTGCAGAGCCAGCGCCACGGCACCCTGACAGAGCGCCAGGTGGACAACGTCAACTCCATCCTCAAGGCGTCCGACCATCTCTCCAAGCTCATCGAGAACATTCTCGACCTCGCCATGATCGAGGCCGGGCGCATGGACCTCGACCTTGCCGATACGGAGATCGAGCCGCTGGTCCGCGATTGCGTCGACATGATCGTTTCCAAGGCTGAGGACACCGAGGTCACCGTGAAGGTCGATGTTGACGAGGCGATCGGCACGATCCGCGCCGACGCCGGCCGGCTGCGCCAGGTCCTGTTCAACCTGCTCTCCAATGCGGTGCGGTTCACCGAGGCCGGTGGCACCGTGACGGTCTCGGCCCGCCGCGCCGGCGACATGGTGACCCTGACCGTCGCCGATACCGGCCGGGGCATGGGGGCGGAGCGGCGCGCGATGAGCTTTGACAGTTTCACCTCGGGCGACCGGCGTGGCGCCGGTCTCGGCCTTGCCCTGGTGCACCGCTTCATCGACCTGCATGGCGGGAATGTCGGGATCAAGGAGAATGCCGGCGGCGGCACCGTGGTGACCTGCTGGCTGCCGGTCGCAGCGGTCCGCCGGCTGCCCGACGATGCCGCGCTGCTGCTGACCGAACAGCACCATGCCGGCTGAGCGCCGGCGCCTCACCACGGGGGCGCCGATGGAAGCCGAACTGGCCTATTCGAGGGCCATCGTGGCCGGGGACTGGTGCTTCGTCTCCGGCGTCACCGGTTATGATTACCGGTCGATGACCCTGCCCGAGGCCGCAGACGCACAGGCCGAGCAGTGCTTCTCGACGATTTCCGGGGTGCTCGCCGAGGCCGGCTTTGCCATGGCCGATATCGTGCGGGTCCAGTACACCGTGACCGACGCCGCTCTGGTGGACGAGATCGCGCCGGCGCTTCAACGCCATCTCGGCACGGTCCGGCCGGCCGCGACCATGGTCATTGCCGGCCTGATCCGAAGCGAAATGAAGATCGAGATCGAAGTCACGGCCTTTCGCGGCTGACTGCCGCTAAGGAACCGCTTGCCGCCGGGCCAATCCGCCATAAAGTGGAGGGGAGACACAGGCTCGGGAGGTACACCATGATCGGCATCGTTGCGAAACTGACGATCCAGGACGGCAAGCAGGCAGAATTCGAACAGGTCGCCAAGGACCTCATGGCCAAGGTCAAGGCCAACGAGCCGGGCTGCCTGACCTATCAGCTCTATCGCACCAGGGGGTCGGAGACAGAATACATCTTCATGGAGCAGTATGCCTCCGCCGAGGCGCTCCAGACCCATGGCCAGACCGACTACTTCAAGGCGGCCGGAGCCAGCATGGGCGCCTGCCTCGCCGGCCGGCCGGACATCCAGTATTACGACATCGTCGAATAGGGAGCCGGCGACATGAACCTTGCCTTTTCCGAGGCCGACCGGGCCTTCCAGAAGGAGGTCCGCGCGTGGATTGCCGAGGCATACACGCCCGAACTCCGCGCCCGGCAGGAGCTGTCCAAGAACGGCTATCTCGACAAGGAAAGCATGATCGAGTGGCAGCGCACGCTCGACAGCCGCGGCTTTTTCGTCGTCAACTGGCCTGAAGAGCATGGTGGCCCGGGGCTGAGCCCGTCCGAGCGCTACATCCTGCAGATGGAACTGGCCGCTGCCGGGACACCGGCAACCAGCCCCATGGGCATTTCCATGGTCGCACCGGTGATCATGGCCTTCGGAAATGATGCGCAGAAGGCGGAGCACCTGCCGAAGATCAAGCGGTCCGACGTCTGGTGGTGCCAGGGCTATTCCGAGCCGGGCTCGGGCTCGGATCTCGCCTCCCTGCAGATGAGCGCGGTGCGCGATGGCGACCACTACGTGCTGAACGGCTCGAAGATCTGGACCACCCATGCCCAGTGGGCCGACTGGATCTTCTGTCTCGTGCGTACCTCCAGGGAGGGCAAGCCGCAGGAGGGGATCAGCTTCATCATCTTCCCGATGACCCTGCCAGGCATATCGGTCTCCGCGCTGCCGACCCTCGACGGGCCGGCCGAGAACCAGCAGGAGATCAACCAGGTCTTCTTCGAGAATGTCCGCGTGCCCATCGCCGAGAGCCTCGTCGGCGAGGAGAATAAGGGCTGGACCTATGCCAAGTACCTGCTCCAGTTCGAGCGCGGCAATGCCTACGCGCCGCGGCTGCGCAGTGCGCTGGCCAAGGCCCGGAAGCTCGCCACGCTGGAGCAGTCCGGCGGCGAGCCGCTGATCCGCGACCCCGACTTCGCCCGCAAGCTGGCCGGCATGGACATCCATATCGACAGTCTCGACGCCACCGAGCAGCGCATCTTCTCCGCTCTGAGCGCGGGCGAGGCGGTCGGGCCGGAGAGCTCGATGCTGAAATGCGCCGGGTCCGAAGCCCAGCAGGCGATCAGCGAACTCGCCCTGGAAGCCTGCGGAAATTATGCCCAGCCCTTCATGCGCGATACCTGGGCCCACCTGCGGGACTGGGCCAATGACGCGCTGCCGACGCCTGTGGAGGCGCTGCCTGTCGCGCCGAGCTACTTCAACTACCGCAAGACATCGATCTACGCCGGGTCGAACGAGATCCAGCGGAACATCATGGCGAAGATGGTGCTGGGCCTCTAGCCCGGCACCGCAACACAAGCGCTGGAGCTGCCCGGCGAGAGGCGGCCCGGCCATGGGAGGCGGAATGCAGGACACCGGGACCGGCCCGAGCCGGCGCGACCAGGTCGTTGGGTCAATCTGGACAAAGCTTGCCTACGGGATCGGCTCGGTTGCCTATGGCGTGAAGGGCAACGGCTTTTCGTATTTCCTCCTGCTCTATTACAGTCAGGCGCTCGGCGTGGATGCGGCCAAGGTCGGCCTCGCCATCTTCATCACCTTCCTCGTCGATGCGATCAGTGACCCGCTCGTCGGCTACCTGTCGGACAATACCCGCACGGCCTGGGGACGGCGCCACCCGTTCATGTACGCCGCCGCCCTTCCCATCGCCGTCAGCTACTGGTTCCTCTGGAACCCGCCGCCGGGGCTCTCCAGCGATGCCCTGTTCTGGTACCTCCTGTGCCTCGCCATTCTCGTGCGCACCCTGATCACCTTCTACGAGATCCCGGCCTCGGCCCTCGTCGCCGAACTGACCACCGATTATGACGAGCGCACCAGCTACATCAGTTATCGCAGCATGTTCGGCTGGATCGGCGGGGTGATCATCGCCGTCATCACGCTGGCCTTCCTGCTCGGCGACACGGCCACCGGCAGCGCCTACACCGACACCGGCGGGTTCCGCTCCTACGGCCTGCTCGCCGCCTGTGTCATGCTCGCCTCGATCCTGGCCTCGGCGCTGGGGACGCACCGCACCATCCCCTACCTTCACAAGGCCCACAGCGTGCCCGAGCGCTTCTCCCTCGTCCGGCTGGTCCGCGAAGTCGCAGAAACCCTGACCCATGGCTCCTTCGCCGCAATCTTCGCCGCGACGCTGTTCAGCAATGTGGCGGGCGGCATATCGGCGGCGCTCACCTTCTACATCTACGGCTATTTCTGGGGGTTCACAGGCGACCAGTCCTCGATGATCACGGCCTCGGTGATGATCTCCGCCGGTCTCGCCTTCATCGTTGCGCCGCGGATCGGCAAGGCCATCGGCAAGAAGCGCGCGGCCATCGGGCTCGGCATAGCCGCCTTCACCATTGCCCCCGCCCCGGTCACACTGCGCCTGCTCGGGCTGATGCCGGAGAATGGCGACCCGATCCTGTTCCCGTTGATCCTCTCCATTGTCGTCGTCGATCTTGGCCTGATCATCGCCGTGCAGATCCTGGCAACATCCATGATCGCCGACCTTGTCGAGGACTCCCAGCTCCGGACCGGGCGGCGCTCGGAAGGGGTGTTCTTCGCCGCGATCAGCTTCAGCCGCAAGGCGATCGAGGGCGGCGGCATCCTCGTCGCCTCGCTGATCCTCGCCCTGATCCGGTTCCCCGTCGGCGCATCGCCAGAGGATGTCCCGCCCGAGGCGATCTTCCGGCTCGGCCTGTTCTACGCCCCGACGCTGTTTGTCTTCTGGATGATGATGCTGGTCTGCCTCAGCTTCTACCGGATCGACCGGGCCCGCCACGAATCCAACCTCCGGACGCTGGCAGGCCGGGAGACGCCGGAATTCGTGACGGAAACTTCATCCGCGAAAAATTGAATCGCATTCCTTGCCACACTACTGCCTTGGTGCATGCCGATTGGAGGCACCATGACCCGCATCACTGTTTTTCTTGTCGTTCTTCTGCTCGCAACCGGCAGCGCCTGGTATGGTGGAACCGCCTGGCACCAACCTGCGACGAGCCAGCAGGCCGATCGGGGGGCGGGTGAGGGAAAACCGCCGCAATATCTGCGCACCGTGCCCCGCAGCCGGTCGCAAATCGATCTCAGCTTCGCCCCGCTGGTCCGCGAAGTCGCCCCGGCCGTGGTCAATGTCTACACCCGCAAGATCGTCCGCAGTGCCTCGCCCTTTGCCGATGATCCGGTGTTCCGGCAATTCTTCGGCCTGCCCAGCGAGCGGGTCGAGAATTCCCTCGGCTCTGGCGTCATTGTCGGCGCCGATGGCGTCGTCGTCACCAACAACCACGTCATCAAGGGGGCCGATGAACTGCTCGTCGTGCTCAATGATCGCCGCGAGTATCCGGCGAGGCTCGTGCTCGCCGATGCGCGCACCGACCTTGCCGTCCTGAAGCTCGACCTCGAAGACGGCGAACGCCTGCCGGTCCTGCAATTTGCCGACACGCGCGACGTGCAGGTCGGCGATCTCGTGCTGGCCATCGGCAATCCCTTCGGCGTTGGCCAGACCGTCACCAGCGGGATCATCTCCGCCACGGCCCGGACCGATGTCGGGGTCAGCGATTATGCCTTCTTCCTGCAGACCGATGCGGCGGTGAACCCCGGTAATTCCGGCGGCGCCCTGGTCGATGTCGATGGTCGTCTGGTCGGGGTCAACACAGCCATCTTCTCGCGCTCGGGCGGCTCGAACGGCATCGGCTTCGCGATCCCCGCCGAAATGGTGCGCCGCGTTGTCGATGCCGGCATCAATGAGGGCATGATCGTCCGGCCATGGCTCGGCCTCAAGGGCCAGGCCGTGAGCTATGACATCGCCAGGGCGCAGGGGCTCGACCGGCCGGTGGGCGTGATCGTGACCGAGGTCTATGAGGACGGCCCGGCCGACACGGCGGGTCTGCAGCGGGGCGATCTCGTGCTCGAAATCGACGGTCGCGAAGTGTTCGATGAGAAGGGCCTGAAATTCCTCGCCGCCACGCTGTCACCCGGCGAGACGACCCGTCTGACCGTGCTGCGGGGCGGGCAGCGCCGCGAGGTCCCGGTCACCCTCGAGCCGCCGCCCGGGGCGACCGAAGCCGAGCGCGTTCTGCTGCGGGGACGCCATCCCTTCTCCGGCGCCGAGGTGGCCGAACTGTCCCCGCGCCTCGCCGAGGAGATCGGACGCGACCCCTTCGAGACCGGTATCCTGGTGACCCGCGTCCTGCGCAACGCCTATGCTCGTCGCATTGTCCGGCCCGGCGACATCATTCTCGAGGTGAACGACCGCGAGGTCGACACCCTTGATGCGCTCGCCGAGGCCCTCAAGCAGAGCGCCCGGATCTGGGAGATCACGGTGGAACGCAACGGCCAGCGAGTCTCCGGCACGGTGCAGCTCTGACCGCAGCGGCGACCCGGTGTCGCGCGGTTTCAATTGACGGCGCGTCCGGGTCCCGCCTACACGGGAGCCATGACATTCAAGGCCGTGATCTGGGATTTCGGCGGGGTGCTCTCCACCTCGCCCTTCGATGCGTTCAACGCCTATGAGGCCGAACGCGGACTGCCGGCCGACTTCATCCGGTCGGTGAACGCACGCAATGGCGACAGCAATGCCTGGGCGCTGCTCGAACGCTCGGAAGTGACCGCCGAGGAATTCGATCGCCTGTTCCGCGCCGAGGCCGAAGCGCTTGGCCATTCCGTGCCCGGCAAGGACGTGCTGGCGCTGCTCGCCGGACGCCTGCGCCCGCGCGTGGTCGAGGCGCTGCAGGTTTGCAAGCGCCATGGCAAGGTTGGCTGCATCACCAATAACGCCCCGGTCGGCAAGGGCGCGAGCATGACCGACGACGCCAACCGTGCCGCCGAGGTCGCCGCCGTGTTCGAACTGTTCGACCATGTCATCGAAAGCTCGAAGCTCGGCATCCGGAAGCCCGATCCGCGGATCTATGAAATGATGTGCGAGGCGCTGGCCGTCGATCCGTCCGACTGCGTCTATCTCGACGATCTCGGCATCAACCTGAAGCCCGCACGGGCCATGGGCATGACCACGATCAAGGTCACGTCCGAAAACCAGCTTCTGGCCGATCTCGCCGCGGTGACAGGCTATGCCTTTCCCTGAGGGTGCCATCCGCGCCTTGTCGCGGCTCCTGATCGGCGCTTGCGTTGCAGGACTGGCCGGTTGCGGCGGCGCCGGGGAACCGGCGGGCGCCCCGGTGCGCCCACTCCCGCCGCCGCCGGATGAACGCCTGGTGACCGATCCGGCGCCGGAACCGTTGCCCGAACTGCCGGCCGCCGTTTCGGCCACACGCGACGCTATCCTCGAGGCGGCCGAGGCCCGGTCGCTGCGCCGCCTGGCCCGGCTCGCCGACGCGCAGCCGGCCTTCCTCTCCAATCTCGGCAATGTCGATCATTACGAGCACTGGTACCTGATGCGTGCGACGGGCTTCGATGTCCCGCGTGAGCTTGAGGCCCTGTTTGCCGAGCCCTATGGCGTCCGCAGGGTCGGTCAGGAGACCTGGTTCGTCTGGCCCGATCTCGCCACGCTGCAAGGCGGCCCGCTGGTCCTCGAACGCCTGTCCTTCCGCGACCGGGCGCGGCTGAAGACGCTGATCGGGGAGACGGGGATCGAGGCCCTCCGCGCTGGTGAGCCCTATCCCGGTATCCGGACAGCCATCGCCGAGGACGGGGGATGGCGCTACTTCCTGCATGAGAATGGTCTCAAGGAGGATACTGAACATGACTGACACAATCGGAGCGGCAGCCCTTGTCGCGCGCTGTCCCGGCTGGCTGCCGGTCGCCGGCGGCCGTGATGCGGTGACCCGCAGCTTCACCTTCGCCGACTTCAAGACGGCCTTTGCCTTCATGTCGGCGACCGCGCTCAAGGCCGAGCAGATGGATCACCATCCCGAATGGTCGAATGTCTACAACCGTGTCGACGTCACCCTGACCACCCATGATGCTGGCGGGGTGACGGACAAGGACGCCGAACTCGCCAGCTACATGGACGGGCTGGCCGGCCGGCTTGGCTGACCCCCGGCTCGGCTGACCGTCAAAGCGCTTCCAGGCGAAGTGGCCCCGGTTCACCGTCCGGAAGCGCATCAAGACAATGACTTGAAGCGGCACGTTGAGTCCGCTTGAGAACGCGCCGCTTTAGCTGCGGCGGACCCTTCGTCAGGGCGTCGGGATGTCAGGGTGCCGGTGCGCGAGGGCGCGAGGGCGCGAGGGCGCGAGGACGTCAGGGCGGACGGACGCCGCCGCACGCGTCACGCGATTGCCGTCGAGCCCGGGAGCTGGCGCGCGCTGCGGTGCAGGTAGTCGCGCGGCAGGCCAAGGCGCCGGCAGGCCTGGACCGGCGGCGACAGCGGAATGGCAAACCGGTCGGCGAGACGGGCGGCGCGCCGCAGGCGGCGGTCGTCCCCGGCCGTGAAATCGGACCGCAGGCGAAGCTGGGCGCGGATCGGGGGCGGCACGAGGTCGATGGCCGCGCGAATGGCCGGTCCCTGCAGTCCCGACACGGGCCAGGGCAGGGCCGGGGCCCGGGCGATGATCTCGAAGAACTCGTCGAGCACGGCCGACGGCGCGAGCTCCGGCCGCATCGCCTCGTAAAGGGCCTGCGCTTCGGCCTCGCTGCCGGCCGGCGCGGCGCCATAGAGCCGCGCCGAGGGGCCCGCGTCCCGGAAGAAGCGGTCGCGCTGCTCGGGTGTGAGCGTGGCGGCAAACCGGTGATAGGCGCCGAGGAACTGCGCGCTGGCCGTCACCTGCACCCAGCTCAGAAGCTCCGGATCATCGGCCCGGTACGCATGCCCCTCATCGGTCACGCCGGACACCCGCGCATGCATCCGACCGACCCGCGCGATCACGTCCTCGGCCACCGAGCGGGCGGCGTAGACCGTTACCATCGCAGCCAGGCCCGTGCGCCGCATCCGCCGGACAGGGTCGGTGCGGAACCCGGTATGGTTCCAGACACCGGCGCGCACACGCGGCTCGGCCAGCTCCAGGATCACTGCGGAGATGCCGCCGATGAACAGGGTCACGGGGTTCTTGAACACCTGCCAGGCGACGCTGTCGGGCGAGGCCAGCGCAGCTTCGCCCGGCGGCGCGCGGAAATCGATGGGCCGGCCAAGATATTTCATGGTGTTGAATATAGTGGGCCGGATCAGCCGCTGCGAGCGTCCCGGTCTATCCGCATGAACTTGCCCGGCCCGCGGGCGATCGGCGACGGCGCCCGGTCCTGCCCAACCGGGTCTCATGCGGCCTTCACCAGTCCGGCCACCGCCTCACCATAGAGCGCCGCCTTCTTCTCACCGACCCCGCTCACCGCGCGCAGGGCATCGGTGCTGGTCGGGCGTTCGGTCGCGATCGCTGCCAGCGTGCGGTCATGAAAGATCACATAGGGCGGCACGCCCTTCTCCCGCGCCTGTTCGAGGCGCCAGGTGCGCAGGGCCTCGAACAGGCCACGATCCGGTTCCGAGAGGGCATCGATCAGCGTCTGGCTGGCCACGGCCTTGCCCTTGCGCCGGGTCCGCCGCTCGCCCGGGTCCGCCTTAAGGCGCACCTCGACCTCGCCGGCCCACAGTGCCCGCACGCGCTCGACATCGCCGAGCGTCAGCACCGGGCGCAGGGCATCGCCGCCTTCACCCAGCAGGCCCGTGAACAGCAATTCGTCGATCACCGCGCGCCAGCCCGCCGCCCCGAGATCGGCCCCGACGCCATAGGTCGACAGCTGCGCCATGTCCGTGTCGAGCTGGTCCTTGGCCTCGCCGCGCAGGTGCGTGATGATCCGGCCGCGGCCGACCCGCTCTCCGGTGCGCATCACCGCCGCCGTGGCCATGCTCGCCCAGCGGCTGACATCGAAGCCCGCACCTGGCCCGGCGAGGCAGTTGTCGCAGGTCCCGCAGGGCTCGGCATCGGTCTCGCCGAAATAGGCGCGGATCGCAGCCCGCCGGCACGCACTTCCATTGAGGAAGGCGAACAGCTGGCGCGTCTTGCCGGTCTGGACCTGCTTGACGGCCTCCGGCGCATCGCCTTCCTGTGTCCAGTTGAGGGCGCGGCGCAGGTCGGCCGGTCCGAACAGGGCATAACCGTCGGCCGGGTCCCCATCCCGGCCCGCGCGACCGACCTCCTGCCAGTAGGCCTCGATCGTCTTGGGCGGATCGGCGTGGATCACGAAGCGCACATCGGGCTTGTCGACGCCCATACCGAAGGCGACGGTCGCACACATCACGAGACCATCTTCCATCAGGAAGCGGCGCTGGCGTTCGGCCCGGAGGTCGGCCTCCAGCCCGGCATGATAGGCGAGCGAGGGCAGGCCGGCCCGGCTCAGCGCGGCGGCGAGGTCCTCGGTTGCGTTGCGCGTGGCCGCATAGACAATGCCCGACTGGCCTTCGCGCCCTTTCAGCAGGGCCAGGATGCGCTGGGTCCGGTCGCCCTGTTTGGGCTCGGCATTGAGGTTCAGGTTGGGCCGGTCGAAGCTCGCCACATGCACGGCGGGCGCATCAAGGTCCAGCTGGGCGAGGATGTCGTCGCGCGTCCGGGCATCGGCCGTGGCCGTGACCGCGATCCTCGGCACGCCCGGAAAGAGCGCCTTCAGCCGGCCGAGCGCGCGATAATCGGGGCGGAAATCATGGCCCCACTGGCTGACACAGTGGGCCTCGTCGACGGCGATCAGCGACACTCTCAGCCCCGAAAGCGTCTGGCCGAGCCCCGAGGCCAGCCCTTCCGGCGACACGTACAGGATATCCAGCGCCCCGTAGGCGGCGGCATCGAGGGCCGCGCGCCGGCTGTCGGGCGGCATGGAACTGTCGAGCCGTTCGGCCCGCACCCCGAGCGCCTTGAGCGTGTCCACCTGGTCGGCCATCAGCGCGATCAGCGGCGAGACGACCAGCCCCACTCCTTCGCGCAGCAGCGCCGGGATCTGGTAGCACAGGGATTTGCCCCCGCCGGTCGGCAGGACGGCGAACGCGTCGCGACCGGCGAGCACGTCCTCGATGATCGGCGCCTGCAGGCCGCGAAAGGCCGGATAGCCGAAGACCCGGCCGAGCAGGTCGCGGGCATCGTCGAGTGTGGGCGTCGCGCTCATGATCCTACACAAGCCGGACTCGGCGGCTGCGCCAAGGGGGAGGCCGCAAGAGGGTCTCCCCTCCTGCGCCACTGAAAACGGCGCCGCCAGCCCGAATTGTCCATCCGTAGAGGTCCCTATTTCGCCGCGATACGGCGCCGCGCGGCTGGGTGCCATCTGTCCGGATCGCACGGAAAGGGTGACACAAGCGTCAGGTTTATCTGGAGAGAGCCCATGACAAGACGACTTCTTGCAGCGATCACGGCGGTTGGCTGCGCCGTTGGTTTCAGCGCCCCGGCCCTGGCCGAGGGCAATCCGTGGATGGTGCGCGGACGCGTGATCGGCGTCCTGCCGGACGAAAGTGCCGATCTCTCGGCAGGCGGCGCCGCACTGCCGGGCGATGTCGATATCGGCGACCAGTATGTTCCCGAACTCGACATCAGCTATTTCTTTACCGACCAGATCGCCGCTGAACTCATCCTTGCGGTCACCCCGCATGACGTGGAAGCGACCGATGTGGCGGTTCCCGAAGTGTTCGGGCCGGCCAATGTCGATCTTGGTGATGTCTGGCTGCTGCCGCCGACGCTGACGCTGCAGTACCATTTCACCCAGTTCGGCCAAGTGAAGCCGTATGTCGGGGCCGGCGTGAATGCGACCTTCTTCTTCAATGAGGACGAAGGCCCGGTCGCCGACGGGATCGAATACGACCCGAGTTTCGGCGGGGCGATCCAGGCGGGTGTCGATTATGACCTCGATGGCGCCGCTGGCGGCTGGGGGCTCAATCTCGATGTCAAGAAAGTCTGGATCAATTCGGACGTGACGGTCGACCTCTCAAGCGCGCTCGGCCCGGTTCTCGGCGCTCCCGAAGTGAAGGTCGATGCCGATGTGGATATCAATCCGCTGATTGTCGGGCTGGGAGTCGTTTACAAATACTGAGCGGGCCGCGCCGGTATCAACCGGCCTGCCTCATTACCTCCCGGATCGCCCGGGAGGTGAAACCTCGATAACCACCGGTGGTTGCCGGTGGTGTTTTTTCTGTGGAAATAGCCGGTCGGGTTCAGTCGAGGTCCGGGCGGATAATGACCTTGCCGATCACGGCCCGGTCCTTCAGCATCTGCAGGCCTTCAAGCGCACGCGCCAGTGGCAATTCGGCGTGAATGCGTGGGCGCACCTTGCCGTCCCGGGCCCAGGCCCAGATGGCGTCGCGGTTTTCGAGCCCCTTTTCGGGAAACTGGCGGCCATATTCCCCCGCTCTTACGCCGACGACGGAAAACCCCTTTAGCAGGGGAATATTCGTCCTGACATCTGCAATGCGTCCCGACGTAAACCCGACAACTAGAAGCCGTCCATCGAAGGCAATGCAACGGGTGCTTTCATCAAAAACGTCGCCGCCGACCGGATCGACGATCACGTCGGCGCCGCGGCCCCCGGTCAGGGCCTTCACCGCCTCGCGGAACCCCTGCCCGACATTCAGGACATGGTCGGCGCCATAGGCGCGGATCACTTCCAGCTTGGCGTCCGATCCGGAGGTTGCAATCACGGTGGCCCCGAGCAGCTTGCCGACATCGACGCAGGCCAGCCCGACCCCGCCGCTGGCCCCATGCACGAGCAGCGTCTCGCCGGGCTGGATCGCTGCGCGGCGGACAAGCGCCACATAGGCCGTGAGATAGGCCGCAGGATAGGCCGCTGCGGCGGCATAGCCCATGCCTTCGGGAATGGGCTCCACCGATATGGCCGGTGCCAGCGCGTATTCGGCAAAGGCGCCAAACCGGTTGCCGCCCGCCACGGGCGTCCCGATTTCCACCTGCACACCTTCGCCGACGGCGTCCACGGTGCCCGCAAGGTCCATGCCCGGGGAAAACGGCAGCTCCGGTTTGAGCTGGTAGGTGCCTTCGGTCATGAGAATGTCGGGAAAGTTGACGCTGGCCGCCCTGACCTTCACGCGCACCTGGCCCGGGCCGGGCTGGGGCACCGGGATGCGCCGGACCTCCGCGCCCGACAGGTCATCGCTGAGCGTATGGCAAACCAGTGCGCGCATTGTATCCGGCATGTTTTCTCTCCCTTGAGTATGGCATTTCAGGCCTTATACCCCTGATGCGTTCCCAGGCTGGCGGCAATAAACAGCAGGTTCTTTGCATGCGTTCGAAAGTCGCAGCCGCCCGGCGAGTGAGCGCATTTTCATGGGCATTCCACAAGCTCGGTATGGTTGTGAAAACCTGTTCATATTAGACTGCCCGATAAGTTGATATATGCTGGCGGGAACTCGCCTCGCGAATGATTGATGAGGATGTGCTTGTATTTATTTTTGCGTGGATTATAACGTAAATACTCCGGTAACAATTGAGGGCGTAAATCCGGCAGGCAAGTGTAGTAAGGAGATCCGAAATGGCAAAGTCGAATGTCGCAATCGAAGAACTTGAAATAGACGAGCTGATGTCGCTTCGCGACAAGGTTGAAGATCGCATCAAGTCGATGGCAAAGGCGCGCCGGGCAAAACTTCGGGCGGAAATGGAAGCACTGGAGCCCTACCTGAAAGTGGGCAAGAACGGCACCACATCAGGCTCGAAAGTCCCGCCGAAATACAAGGATCCGATCTCTGGCCAGACCTGGTCGGGCCGGGGACGTCCGCCGGCATGGGTACTGGCGCACGAGCAGAACGGCGGCAAGCGGGACGAGCTGCTGATTGACTGACTCCCCCGTGCGGCGCGCACCGGTCCCGGGCGGACGGTCTGCGCTAGCCCCTCCGGGCGCAGGACCCTGCCCCCGGTCTGGCCTCGCCCTATCCGGCGTTGAGGGCGTAGCCGGCCGAACGGACGGTACGGATCGGGTCCTCGCCGCCATGGCTCCGCAGCGCCTTGCGCAGCCGCCCGACATGCACATCCACGGTGCGCGCCTCGACATACACATCCGAGCCCCACACGCTGTCGAGCAATTGCTCGCGTGAAAACACCCGGCCGGGGTGCTGCATCAGGTAATCGAGCAGGCGGAACTCGGTGGGGCCGAGATGGATCCCCTTGCCATTGCGAATAACGGAGTGGGCCGAACGGTCGATCACGATATCGCCAACCCGGACATGATCCTCGACAAGGCCCGGGCGGATCCGGCGCATCACGGCGCGAATGCGCGCCACCAGTTCCGATGTTGAAAAGGGCTTGGTGACATAATCATCGGCACCGGTATTCAGCCCTCGGATCCGGTCGCTCTCTTCCGATTTTGCCGTCAGCATGATGATCGGCACATTGGCCGTATCCGTGCCGTTCCGGACGCGGCGGCACACCTCGATGCCCGACACCTTGGGCAGCATCCAGTCCAGCAAAATGAGGTCCGGCACCCGCTCCTCGAGCTGCATCATCGCCTCTTCGCCATCCTGCGCTGCGGCACATTCATAGCCTTCCCGCTCGAGATTGTAGCGCAGGAACTCGATTACGGGCATTTCGTCTTCGGCAATCAGGATGTAGGGCTTCATCAGCCGGTTCTCCGTGTGCGAACTGTCGTCAGGGTCAGAGCAAGGGAGCTCTGGGTCGGGCATTAGAGGAGAGATAGTCGCCTGTCACCTGATAGTGCACGACTTCGGCGATGTTGGTGCAATGATCGCCGATCCGTTCGAGGTTCTTGGCGATGAACATCAGGTGTGCACCCGATGTCACCCGGTCGGCATGGGTCCGCATGTCGAGCAGGACTTCGCGGAACAGTGCATTGTAATGCTGGTCGATTTCCTCGTCATTCGTCCAGACCCGCAGGGCCAGTCCGGCATCGCCCTCGCGGTAGGCATTCAGTACGCTGTTCAATTGCCGGGCCACCGAGCGGCCCATCACATCGACACCCTTGAGCGCCTGGCCAAGCTCTGACTGGTCGATCACCGGCGCCCGCCGGGCAATGTTCTTGGACAGGTCGCCAATGCGTTCGAGGTCGGACGAGACCTTCAGCCCCGCCACGACAATCCTGAGGTCCGCGGCCAGCGGCTGGCGTAGCGCGAGCAGGCGCACGATGCGACGCTCCAGCTCGGCTTCCAGCGTGTCGAGCTCGACATCCCGCGCCACCGTCTCTGCCGCCAGCGGGTCGTCGGCGGTGACCACCGCGCGGCAACTGTCGCCGATCATGGTCTCGGCAATCCCGCCCATCCGGAGAATATCGGCGGCGAGATGCTCAAGCTCCTCGGAAAAAGATGAAACAATGTGGCGCATGGCAATTCGGATCAGTGTCCATTCCTTATCATCTCGCCACACCGTGCAGCGGGATCCCGGCACCCGTCGGGCAGCCGGCGCCGCGCCGGGTCACGGCGCAGCAGGCGGGCGGAACGCAGCGGGGGGTGGAGCAACCGCGCGCACGTCCATCCGGCGGTCCGTTCAACTCTCTGCCCTTGCACGGGCCGCGTCAAGCGGGCTGCCTCGCCGTCATCCAGCCCGCCGCGACCCTGCGGCCCGCCATCCCCGGCCATCCGGCTTGCGATCGGGCAAGAGACTTGAGCTTCGACCTTAACCATACAGTCCCCGGACATAGTCTTCCGTACGCTTGTCGACAGGATTCGTGAAGACCTGCTCAGTATCGCCGTATTCGACGAGCTTGCCGAGATGAAAAAACGCCGTTCTCTGCGAGACCCGGGCAGCCTGTTGCATGGAATGGGTCACGATGACGATGCAATAGTGTTGCCGCAGTTCGTCGATCAGCTCCTCTATCTTCGCCGTCGCGATCGGGTCGAGGGCGGAACACGGCTCGTCCATCAGGATGACTTCCGGGCTGACCGCGATGGCCCGGGCAATGCACAGGCGTTGCTGCTGGCCGCCCGACAGGCTTGTCCCCGGTGCGCCCAGCCGGTCCTTCACCTCGTCCCAGATCCCGGCGCGGCTGAGGCTGTCCTCGACAATCGCATCGAGGTCGGCCTTGCCGGCTGCCAGGCCATGGATGCGCGGGCCGTAGGCGATATTGTCATAGATGGATTTCGGGAACGGGTTCGGCTTCTGGAACACCATGCCGACACGCGCGCGCAGCAGCACCGGATCCACGCCCTCGCCGTTCACTTCCTCGCCGTCGATATAGATCTCGCCCTCCACGCGGGCGCTCTCGATCGTGTCGTTCATGCGATTGATACAGCGCAGGAACGTCGATTTTCCGCAGCCTGACGGCCCGATGAACGCCGTGACGGCTTCCCCCCGGATCGGCATGGAAATGTCGAAGATCGCCTGCTTGTCGCCATAGAAGACGTTGATCTGCCGGCAGTCCACCTTGACGGGCTCGCCGCCGGTCGGTGCAGGCACCGCAGCGGAGCTTGTCCCGGCCCCGGCTCCTGGGCCGACCACGGTCGCACCGCCGAGCCTGTCGCTGTTGTCCGCCATCACCATGTCCTTTCAAATCGCCGGCGCAGGAACACCGCAGCAGCATTCATCAGCACCATGAAGACCAGCAGGACAATGATCGCAGCGGCTGTGTTGTATTCCCATGCCCGCTCCGCGCCGGTCGACCACTTGTAGACCAGGACCGGCAGGGCGGTAGCCTCGTCGGTCGGCCCGCTCGGGACCTCGGCAATGAAGGCGACCATGCCGATCAGCAGCAGGGGCGCGGTCTCACCCAGCGCCCGGGCGAGGCCGATGATCGCGCCGGTCAGGATGCCCGGTGCGGCAAGCGGCAGGACATGGTGGAACACGGTCTGCGTCGGCGATGCCCCCAGCGCCAGGGCGCCCGAACGGATGGATGGCGGCACCGAGCGCAGCGCGGCCCGGGCCGCGATGATCACGGTCGGCAGCGTCAGCAGGCCGAGCACCAGTCCGCCCACCAGCGGCACCGAGCGGGGCATGCCGAACACGTTGAGGAACACGGCTGCGCCAAGCAGGCCGAAGATGATCGACGGCACGGCGGCCAGATTGTTGATGTTCACCTCGATCAGTTCGGTCACCCGGTTCTTCGGTGCGAATTCCTCGAGATAGAGGGCTGCGGCGATGCCAACGGGCACGGCAAAGGCGGCGGTCATCAGCATGGTCAGGATGGAGCCGACCAGGGCGGCGAGCACGCCGGCAATCTCGGGATAGGTGCTATCGGCATTGGCAAACAGGGCGCCGTTGAACTGCCGCGCAATCCGCCCCTCCGCCGCCAGGGAACGGGTCCAGGCGATCTGCCGGTCCGTCACGTTCCGCTCGGCCTCCGGCAGGGCAATCAGGCGCACGACCGGCGCCGCGCCGGCGCCACTCCCGCCCGACAGCCTGCCGCCGGTCAGCATCTCGCCGGTCAGGACGGGGCCATCGGCGCCGGTCACCCGGCCGACCGACGTGCCCTGCTGGATCAGGGTCGATCCCGGATTGGCCGCGATCCGCTCTTCCAGCCCGTCGCTGGGGGGCGCCAGGGTCAGCGTGAACGTCCCGTCCGCGCCCGCCTCGACCGTGTCGATCCGGCCAGGCCGGACGACCGTCTCGTCTCCGGCGAGGCCCTTGAGATAGAGGTCGAGATCGTCCGACAGGGCGACCTCGACGGTCTGCTGCGAGCCGATCCGGGCCGGGTCCCGGGCCGTGGCGCGGGCGACCGGGAGCAGGGCGAGGCGGGTGACGAGTGCATTCAGTTCGCGGGTGCGCGCGGCCGATTGGGTGGCTTCGGGAAACCGCGTGGCAAGCTGCTCGCGGACCAGGACGTAGAAACCCGATACGTTCTCCGCAATGCTTTCGGCATCGTCCACCCCGTCGGGGGCGACGATCTCGGCGCGCAGCGGCAGATCGAACGTCACCTTGTGGTGGGTGAAGGCGCTGAAGGCCAGTGACCCGATGGAGCCGATCAGGACCAGGAGCATGAACACGGCGACGCCGATGGCGGCCTGGCCGTAGAGCCTGAAGCGCTGCTCGGCACGCCGGCGCCGTTTCAGGCGGCGCGCGGCCGGACCGGACCCGAGGCGCGACAGGGCCGGGCCGGAGGCTGCCGGGATCGAAGTGGCTGGCCCGGTGGTGGCTGGACCGGTGGGAGCAGGATCGCGGGAGGCGGAGGCGGCGCCGGCCGGCGTGCCGGTCAATGGTCCCGCTCCGGACGGCCCGGACGGCTCGGAAGGGGGCGTGTCAGTCATATTTTTCCCGGTAGCGCTGGACCACGCGGAGCGCGATGAGGTTGAAGCAGAGCGTGACCAGGAACAGCACGAAGCCGAGCGCGAAGGCCGACAGCGTCTTCGGGCTGTCGAATTCGCTGTCCCCGGTCAGCAGGGCGACGATCTGCGCGGTGATGGTGGTGATCTCGCTGGTCGGGTCGAGCGTGATGGCGGGACGCTGGCCGGCGGCCATGACGACGATCATGGTTTCGCCGATCGCCCGCGAGACGGCCAGCAGCAGGGCGGCAATCACCCCGGGCAGGGCGGCTGGCATCACCACGTCCTTGACGGTCTCGGACCTGGTTGCGCCCATGGCCAGGGCCGCATCCCGCAGCGACTGGGGCACGGCATTGATGACATCGTCGGACAGCGACGACACGAAGGGGATGATCATCACCCCCATCACCAGCCCGGCGGCCAGCGCATTGGACGGGCTGGCCGCGAAGAACTCGTCCGGCACGAAGGGGAGGGCGTTGAGCCAGACGGCGAGGCTGCGGACAAGCGGTGCGACCACGAGCAGGGCGAAGAAGCCGTAGACCACGGTGGGCACGCCGGCGAGGACTTCCAGCACCGGTTTCACGACGGCGCGGAACCGGGGGCTGGCATATTCCGACAGGTAGATCGCCGCATAGAGGCCGACCGGCGCGGCAACGCACATGGCGATGAGGGCGATCATGAAGGTGCCGAAGAACAGCGGTATGGCGCCGAAGTCGGCATTGGTCTGGGCATTCCATTCCAGCCCGAACAGGAAGGACAGGACGGGGATCCGTGCAAAGAACCGCAGGCTCTCGATGAACAGGGAGACCACGATCCCCGCCGTCGTCGCCACCGCGATCGCCGCGCAGATGAACAGCAGCCAGCGGATGCTGCCCTCGACCCGTTCGCGCGCGCGGAACCCGGTCCCGATCTGCCGCCGGGACCAGGCGAAGCCGAGGCCGGCGACGGTCAGGGCGAGCAGGAGAAAGCCGGCATTCACCGCGCCCTTGAGGTCGAGATAATGGGCCAGGATGGCCGCAAACAGGCCGTCTGCCTGCAGCCGCTCACCCCTGAGACCGGACGCGTCGGCGACCCGGTCGAGATACTGGTCGCGCGCGACCGGTGACAGGTCGGCAAAGCCGGACGGCAGGTCCGGGGCGATCAGGCTGCGCGTGAGCCATTCCGACAGCAGAAGGTGGGCGACGAGGACAAGGGCTGTCGGCAGGACCACGGCCAGCGCGACGAAATAGCCATGATAGTTCGGCTTGGAGTTGAGCCGCCCGGCGCCGGCGGCGACCAGCCGGGTGCCATGCCCGCGACCGGCCACGAAGGCGAGGAATCCTCCGGCCGCCATGATGGCGAAGATCAGCCATCCCGAAGGAAGGTGTCCGAGACTGTGAAGCATCCTGCGTACCCGCCGCCGCGTCAGATGGCCTGCTTAATGCTCCAAGCTGACAGATCTATGACAGTTGCCGGCCATTTGCCTCGAAACCACAGGAAATTCCGGCAGATCGAGGACGCACGACCGCCCCCGTCTGCCCGCGCTCCTTAATCCGCCTCCGGATCAATGGCAAGGTCGGCAAGGGGCCTCCTCGCGACCATGCCCCCGGCCCCCGACCCGCCCGGTGCCACCAGCGCGGAAAATGAAAAGGGCGACCCACCCGGGGCCGCCCTTCCAGTCTGCATCGCACGATCAGGGTGTGCGGAGCGAGGGACCCTAGAAGCCCATGTCGCCCATGCCACCCATGCCACCCATGCCGCCACCGGGCATGGCCGGCTCGTCCTTCTTCGGAACTTCGCCGATCGAGGCTTCGGTGGTGATGATCAGGCCGGCAATCGAGGCGGCATTCTGCAGGGCCGACCGCACGACCTTCGCCGGATCGATGATGCCCATCTCGACCATGTCGCCATACTCTTCGGTCTGGGCGTTGAAGCCATAGGTCTTGGACTTCTGGGCCAGGATGTTGGCCACGACCACCGAGCCTTCGAGGCCGGCATTCTCGACAATCTGCCGGATCGGGGCTTCGAGCGCTTTGCGGACGATGTCGATGCCGGCCTGCTCGTCGTCGTTCGCACCCTTGACGTCGATGTTCCGCGACGCGCGCAGGAGGGTGACGCCGCCGCCGGAGATGATGCCTTCTTCCACCGCAGCGCGGGTGGCGTTCAGGGCATCGTCGACGCGGTCCTTCTTCTCCTTGACCTCGGTCTCGGTGGCACCGCCGACCTTGATCACGGCCACACCGCCGGCAAGCTTGGCAAGCCGCTCCTGCAGCTTCTCCTTGTCGTAATCGGAGGTGGTGTCCTCGATCTGCTTCTTGATCTGGGCAACGCGGGCCTCGATGTCGGCCTTGGCGCCGGCACCGTCGACGACAGTCGTGTCGTCCTTGTTGATCGTCACCCGCTTGGCCGTGCCGAGCATGTCGAGCGAGACATTCTCCAGCTTGATGCCGAGATCCTCGGAGATGACCTGGCCACCAGTCAGAACCGCAATGTCCTGCAGCATCGCCTTGCGGCGGTCACCGAAGCCCGGCGCCTTGACCGCAGCGATCTTCAGGCCACCGCGCAGCTTGTTGACCACCAGCGTGGCAAGCGCCTCGCCGTCCACGTCCTCGGCCACGATCAGCAGCGGCCGCTGCGACTGCACCACCGCTTCGAGGATCGGCAGCATCGGCTGCAGTGAAGACAGCTTCTTCTCGTGCAGCAGGATGTAGGGATCATCAAGCTCGGCAATCATCTTGTCGGCATTGGTGATGAAGTACGGCGAGAGGTAGCCGCGGTCGAACTGCATGCCCTCGACGACGTCCAGCTCGGTCTCCAGCGACTTGGCTTCCTCGACGGTGATAACGCCTTCATTGCCGACCTTGTCCATGGCCTTGGCAATCATCTCGCCGACCTCGGTGTC
The DNA here is from genome assembly GCA_964506685.1 of uncultured Hyphomonadaceae bacterium. GTDB lineage: Bacteria > Pseudomonadota > Alphaproteobacteria > Caulobacterales > Hyphomonadaceae > UBA5336. Next base: position 70,246 of record CAZDMQ010000005.1, read on the forward strand.
GCCATTGGCGGAGATGGTGCCGACCTGGGCGATCTCGCTGGAGGCCTTCACCTTCTTCGAGTGATGAGCGAGATCCTTGACCACTTCGGTCACGGCTTTCTCGACACCGCGCTTGAGGTCCATCGGATTCATGCCGGCCGCGACGCGCTTCATGCCCTCGCGGACAATAGCCTGGGCGAGAACGGTTGCGGTCGTGGTGCCGTCGCCGGCCACGTCATTGGCCTTGGAGGCCACTTCGCGCACCATCTGGGCGCCCATGTTCTCGAACTTGTCCTCAAGCTCGATTTCCTTGGCAACGGTCACACCGTCCTTGGTCGTGCGCGGTGCGCCGAAGGACTTCTCGATCACCACGTTGCGGCCCTTGGGGCCGAGGGTGACCTTGACGGCGTCGGCGAGGGTATCGACCCCGCGCAGCATCTTCTCGCGCGCATTCGCGCCGAATTTGACGATCTTGGCAGCCATGTTCGGATACCTTTCCTGCAATGATTGTTGATGTTGGTGTTGATGGACCCGGAAGGGGGCAGACTAGGACTCGATCACGCCGAGAATGTCGCTTTCCTTCATGATCATGAGCTCTTCGCCGTCGATGGTGACTTCGGAGCCCGACCACTTGCCAAACAGCACGCGGTCACCCACCTTCACATCGAGCGGGATACGCTCATTGTCGTCGCCATGGGCGCCGGCGCCGACGGCGATGATCTCGCCCTCCTGCGGCTTCTCCTTGGCGGTGTCGGGAATGATGATCCCACCAGCGGTCTTTTCGCTTTCTTCGATACGACGCACGAGGACGCGGTCGTGGAGCGGACGGAATGCCATGTTTCCCTCTTTTCGTTGGCTCAACTGAGTACAGGGTCGCACCAGTCCCGGTGTGTTAGCACTCAACCGGAGTGACTGCTAGCGATGGATCGCATTTAGGAAGGCGGGCCGCTGGCGTCAACAATCGCCGCATGAAATTTTACGCACGGGAACAGCCAGCTGGCCGTGAGTACGGACGCCTGGCAGCAGGCCAGGCCGGTTGATGCCAAATTGCTGTTTTCAATGGAGAATTGTCTTGACGGCCCACCGGGATCCTCGCAGCCTGCCAGAACCAGCAGAAAGGGTTGGCCATGGTTGCAGACAGGGATTTTCAGGCACAAATCAACGGGGCGCGGCTGACCACTGCCGAAGTGCTCTATCACATGCCCGACCATCCTGGCCTGCTGCAGAGTTTTGTCTGGCAAACCCTCGACGTTGCCCCGCAATATCCCCGGCTCGCCCGCTTCCTCGACCATTGGCGCCGCGAGATCGAGGCGATCATCCATTCGGTCCGCGTTGGCCATGCCGGCCTTGTCTCGCCGGTGGAGATGCGCACGGTCGACGGTGAGTTCCGCATGCACTGACTGGCTTTCGGCTGGCTCCGGACCCGCCCCGGACCGGCCCCGGAGCTGGAAGGCCCTGCCGGATACGCCGGATCCTGTCCGCCCCTACCGGCGGCGGGGTATACTCCCGGACATGACGATCCTGCATCCCGCTGACGAGCCCCGATTTGCCGCGCTCTGGACCACGCTGTTTGCCCTTGTCGGGGCGCTGGGCGAGGCGGCAGCGCCGGCTGGTTCGGGGCAGGTCCCGATCCTCCTGGCTGCCCGCCGGCAGGTGCGGGCCGGGCTGCGGCTGGCCGAGGGGCTGTTGCGGCGGATGCTGGTGCCCGCCGCCGAGGCCTACATCGCCGAACTGCCGCCCATGCGGACGCGCAGCCTGGCCGCGGCGGCGGGTGCAGGCGCCGACGAGGCGGGCCGCGCCGATCCGACTGTTGGCCAGGGCTCGGGGGTGCCATCGAGGCGGAGCGATCCGTGGCGCTTTCGCCTGCATGAGGCGGGCGGGCGTGGTCCTGGCGGCGGGCGGCCATATGTGCCCGACCCGCTGGGTGATCATTTCGGGACCCGCCTCGTCCATATCCGGCGCGAACTGCAACGGTTTTCGACCCTTGTCCTGACAATCGAGGCGCCGGGCAATGCGATCTACCGGCTGGCGCTGATCCTCCGGCGCCGGCAGGTCCGCGCCGCCGCAGCGGCGGCTGCTGCCGCGCCCGATGGGCCCCCACATGGCTCGACACCGGATCAAGCAGAAACAGCCCTGAGCGCGATCCATGTGAGCGGCGCAGCCGCGATACGGGATCAGGGAGACATGATCCCCTTTTCCGATGCCTGGCAGCCAGCGGCCGAGCTAGGCTGCGATCCCGGCCCGATCCTCCGCGCCCTCGCTACGCGCCCGCCCGGCGATCCGTGAACGGGCGGCACAAGGGGCTGTGCTGCCGTTTCGCAAGGCCCCTTCAGCCTGGTCCGGCGCGCAATGTCTCCCTGCCATTCCTGCTCCTGTTTCCGCTCATTTCCCCGCTCCTTTCCCCCGCTGCCGTCTCCCGTGCCTGTCCCGCGAAGCTGCCGGGGCGGCTGCGCCCGCCTGCGCATCGTGCAGGCCCCCCCTGCCATTTTTCCGGCGGCTTGCTATAAGACCTTGGTGTTGGCGTTCAAATTCGCCTGAAGGGGTTACAAGATGGACGGTCTGATCTGGTGGATCCTTCCTGCACTTGCCGGGGTCACCGGCCTGATGCTGGTGTTTGCCGGCTTCTCGAAGATGTTCGGCCTGGCGCCCTTTTCCGGCCTGGCGCGGCTGTTCTTCGGGGCCGGGTTCATCGGCCTCGCCGGCGTGATCTCGCTGGCCGGTCTCAACCTGCAGACCTACAAGCGCCTGACCTTCGAACGTCCCGTCGCCCGGATCAGCTTCGAGGCCACCGATTTGCCGAATGTCTACCGTGCAAATATCCTGCTCGAAGGCGAGGAAACCCCGCTGGGCGGCGAGGATCATGCCCTGCTGCAACAGGTCGAGGGAGATGAATGGACACTCGGCGCGCGCGTCATCAAGTTCAAGCCGCTGTCGAACATGCTGGGCTATGACAGCGTCTACAAGCTCGACCGGTTCACGGTCGGCTATCGTGCCGAGACCGGCGACAATGTCCGCAAGAGTGTGGTCCCCCTCAGCGACGAGCCGGGGATCGATGTCCGCGCGCTGGCCAGCGAGCAGGGCGGCCGTTTCGGTTTCTATGACGCGTCCTACGGCTCTGCGGTGTACAATCCCATGGGCGACGGGCTCGCCTATGACATCTACATGACGCAGGATGCGCTGATCGCCCGTTCAGCCAATGCCGCGACCCGCGCGCGGATCGGTGAGCCGGTCAATCCGGTGGCCGCCGCCACCCCGCAGGAAGACGGAGAGTAAACGCCATGGGCCTGTGGGAGAAATACGCCGTCCCCGCCCTCGTTTCCACGGCCTGTGCGTCGAAGCCGATCATGAAGCAGCGCGAGAAGGTCGTCCCGCATGCCGAGGGCGTGGTGCTGGAGCTGGGGTGCGGGTCCGGTACGAACTTCGATTACTATCGCCCCGATGCCGTCAGCCGGCTCTTCGCCCTCGAACCGGCCCCGGGCATGGTGCGCCGGGCCCGCAAGGCCCTTGCCGGCCACCCGCTGGCCGCCCGCACCGAAGTCCTTGAAACCGGCGCCGAAGCGATTCCCCTCGACGATGACACCGTCGACACCGCCATCATTACCTTCGTGCTGTGCACGATCCCCGACTGGCAGGCGGCGCTGGCCGAGGTGCGCCGTGTGCTGAAACCGACGGGACGGATCCTGTTCTCCGAGCACGGACTGGCCCCCGATGCCGGGGTGGCGAAATGGCAGCGCCGCATCGAGCCCGTCTGGAAGCCGCTCGCCGGCGGGTGCCACCTGACCCGCGACACCGGCGCGCTGTTCGACGCTGGCGGCTTCCGTCCCGAGTGGACCGAGACCATGTACCTGCCTTCGACGCCGAAGATTGCCGGCTTCGTGTCCTGGGGCGCAATGACACCGGCCTGAACTGGAAACGGCCTGCCACCCGGCAGGCAAGGGGAACCATGATGACGCTGAAGGTGATTGGAACGGGGTTTGGTCGCACGGGCACGACGAGCCTGAAGACCGCACTGGAAACCCTCGTCTTCGGACCGTGCTACCATATGACGGAGGTCTTCGCGCATCCCGACCATATCCCGCTCTGGCATGCAGCGCCGGGGTCCGGTTCGACCGGTTGGGACGCGATCTTCGAGGGCTTCGGAGCGAGCGTCGACTGGCCCGGGGCGGCCTTCTGGCGCGAACTGGTCGCCGCCTGTCCGGAGGCGAAGGTGATCCACTCCGAACGTCCCGAAGCGGATTGGTATCGCAGTTTTGCAGGTACGATCCAGGGGCACCTCACCCGCCCGGCACCTGGCACGCCGCCCGGCTGGAGCGAGATGGTGGCCGATGTCATCAATGCGCGGGTCTTCGGAGGCCAGGGCGATGACGAGGCCGCCTGCCTGGCGGCCTACCGGGCCCATAACGCCGCAGTCCGGGCGGAGGTCCCGGCCAACCGCCTGCTGGTCTTCGACCCCGCTGAGGGCTGGGCGCCACTCTGCGCCTTCCTGGGTGTGACCGAGCCTGGCGAGCCCTTTCCCCACCGCAACACGACCGCCGATTTCCAGGCTGCGATCGCCGCAATCGCCGACGGGCGCGATCCGGAACTGCCCTGAGAGTGTCGACGCCCGTGGACGAATCGAGGCGATCTGCCTTGATGGCCGCTGCCGGGAAAACTGAAGGAAGTGAGGTCGATGCGCTACTGGTTGTTCAAGTCCGAACCCTTCAAGTGGAGCTGGGAGCAGCAGAAGGCGAAGGGCGCGGCGGGTGAGGAATGGGACGGCATCCGCAACTACCAGGCGCGAAATTTCATGCGCGAGATGCAACTTGGCGACCGCGCCTTCTTCTACCATTCCAATGAGGGCCTCGAAATCGTCGGCATCGCCGAGGTCTGCGCCGAAATCCACCCCGACAGCACCACCGATGATGCGCGCTGGGAATGCGTCGACATCCGGGCGATCTGCGACATGCCCGAACCGGTCACGCTCAAGGCCGTGAAAGCCAATCCGAAGCTCGCCGAAATGTCCCTCGTCACCTCGATGCGGCTCTCGGTGCAGCCGGTAAGGGACGCCGAATGGGCCGAAGTCTGCCGCATGGGCGGGCTTGACCCCAAGAGTTTGAAACCTTTGTGACGGACTTGTGGCCCGGTTTTTGTTCTGTTAGTGTTCCGAAATGTGAGGGGGGCTCAGCATGCGGAGTATGATCGTCGGTCTGTTCGCGCTTGTGCTGGCGGGCTGCGGCGATGGTGGACTGTCGGAGTTCGATGGTCAGCCGGTGCCGCCGCCACCGCCAATCGGCGAGGCCGAACGGATCAAGATCGTCGGATCGTCGACCGTGGCGCCCTTCTCCACCACCGTGGCCGAGCAGTTCGGGGCTGCAACACGACATGCCACACCGATTGTCGAAACGACGGGTACCGGGGGAGGATTCAAGGCCTTCTGCCAGGCGATTGGGCCAGACGAGCCGTCGATCTCAAACGCCTCACGCCGCATAAAGCCGTCCGAGATCGAGCTGTGCCGGAAGGCCGGCATCACCGGGATCGTCGAAGTGAAGATCGGATTTGACGGGATCGTGCTGGCCAATTCGAAGACCGGTCCGGATTTCGACTTCACCAAGGAGGAGATCTACCGCGCGCTGGCAGCTGAACTGCCGGACGGGGAGGGGGGCTGGATTCGGAACCCCAATGAGCGCTGGTCCGACGTGGCTGCCCATCTTCCCGATGAACCGATACTGGTCGCTGGCCCGCCGCCGACCTCCGGCACCCGCGATGCCTTCGTCGAGATCGCCATGGAGAAGGGCGCGGAGGCGATTGCCGAGCTCAGGGCGCTGAAGGCGGCGGACAAGGCGGAATTCACCCGGCGGGCCCATACGATCCGGACCGATGGCCGCTGGATCGACAGTGGCGAGAATGACACCGCCATCATCCAGACCCTCATAAAGAACCCGGCGGCGCTGGGTGTGCTCGGCTACTCCTTCCTCGATACGAATGGTGACCGCGTGAAGGCCTCGAAAGTGAACGGCGTCGATCCGACCTTCGAAGCGATTGCCAGCGGCGACTATCTCGTCTCCCGTTCCATGTATTTCTATGTGAAGAAGCAGAATGAGCCCATGGTACCGGGACTGGTCAGCTTCATCGAGGCGTTCACCCAGGAAGACGCCTGGGGCCCGGAGGGTTATCTTGCTGACAAGGGACTGATCCCGTTGCCGGAGGAGCAGCGCAAGGCGGTCCGCGCCGCTGCCCTGGACCTGGTGGTCATGGAAACCGCGAGTTGAGATCGCGTGGGTGCGAGGCAGGATCTGGTCGCCGCGGCGGGGCAACCGACCTGTGACCTGATTGAGATGAACAGATCGGCGGACCGATGGCGACGCCTGACCCTTCAGGGCCACCTGGATCAGGTGCTGGTGGCGCCATCGGGCGGCGTGAGACCTTCAAGGGCGGCCAGAAGTGTGGCCATGTCAGGTGGCAACGGGGCCTCGAAGCGCAGGGCCTCGCCGGTCACGGGATGGTCGAAACCGAGCAAGGCGGCGTGCAGCGCCTGGCGCGGAAAGGCGCGGGCAGCCGAAACGGCAGAATCGAAGGCCGCTCCGGAACCGAATGCCCTGATCCCCCGGCCCCTGCCATAGACCGGATCGCCGATCAGCGGGGCCCCGATATGGCCCATGTGCACCCTGATCTGGTGGGTCCGCCCGGTCTCCAGCCGGCACTCGACCAGCGCGGCGGCCGGCAGGGCGCTGTCTCGATCCGCCCGGCCATGGCGCGCCAGGGTCCGGTAGTGGGTCACGGCATGCCGTCCGCGGGTCGTTTCGTCAGTGCCCCCGGCCGCACCGCCGGTGTCCGCCGCCGGCTCCCGGCCTCGGGACGGGCGGACCACGGCCATCTTCTTGCGATCAGATAGCGAGCGGGCGATCGCGGCGTCCACAGTGCCGGCAAGCGGGCGCGGTGCCCCCCGCGTCACCGCCAGATAGGCGCGCTCGAGATCGTGGGCAGCAAAGCGCGCGCTCAGTCCGGCATGGGCGGCCGCGCTCTTGGCCACCACGATCACCCCGGTCGTGTCCTTGTCGATCCGGTGCACGATGCCCGGTCGCTCGACCCCGCCTATGCCGGGCAGTCCGCCGCGGCAATGGTGCAACAGGCCGTTCACCAGCGTCCCGCGCCAGCTGCCGGGGGCCGGATGCACCGCCATGCCGGCGGGCTTGTTGATCACGATCAGGTCCGCATCCTCATGCAGGATATCGAGCGGAAGCGCCTCGGGCTCCGGCACGGCGGGCACCGGATCGGGGATGTCGAGCGCGTAGACCGCACCGGCAATCGCCGGCGCATTCGGGTCCTCGAGCTGGTCGCCGTTGCAGCGCAGCGCCCCGGCCTTGATCAGCGCCTTCAGCCGCGACCGCGACAGATCGCCCATCGCTCCTGCCAGCACCCGGTCGATCCGCTCGCCGGCCTCGGTGGCGCTTGCCTCGTGAATGCGTCTTTCCATACGAGGCGACATAGCGCCCTCCACCGGGAGACGTCAGCCTCCGCGTTGCAGAAAATCCCGGACCGTCATCGAACTGACGTGAATTCCGTGTTCATGATACATCCGGAACCAGGCAGGCAATGGAGGGCAGCATGGTCAGGGTGACACGGCGAACACTTTTCGGCATGACAGGCGGTGCGATCGGGCTCGGCGCCTGCGCCAGCCAGGGCGCGGTCAGCGGTGCGACAGACGACACGGCATATTCCGGATCGGTGGCCTTCCAGCATGGCGTGGCCTCGGGTGATCCGCTCACCGACCGCGTGATCCTCTGGACCCGGGTCACGCCGACCGACGGTTTCACCGGCACCATCCCTGTCCGGTACACCGTTTTCGAAGATGCGGCCGGAGAGACGGTGCACGCGTCCGGCGTCGCCGACGCCAGCCCCGCCCGCGACTACACGGTGAAGGTCGACGCGGCCGGACTGGCGCCGGGACGGACCTATCATTACCAATTCTCGGTAGAGACCCCTGCCGGCGACATCCGCTCGCCCATAGGCCGCACGCGGACTGCCGCGCCGGCCGGTGACACCACCCCGGTCCGCTTCGCCGTCGTGTCCTGCGCAAACTGGCAGTTTGGCCATTTCAATGCCTATGACAACATCGCCCGGCGCGGCGATCTCGATGCGGTTATCCATCTCGGCGACTATTTCTACGAGTATGGCATTGACGGTTATGGCGGTGAAGTGGGCCAGGAAATTGGCCGGCTGCACACACCGCCGGTCGAGATTGTCTCGCTTGCCGACTATCGGGCCCGTCACGCGCAATACAAGACCGACCCGGCCCTTCAGGCCGCCCATGCCGCTGCGCCGTGGCTGTGCACCTGGGACGATCATGAAAGCACCAATAATGCCTACCGGACCGGCGCCCAGAACCACAACCCGGAAGAGAACGAGGGCGCATGGAGTGATCGCAAGCAGGTCGCCGTGCAGGCCTATCTCGAATGGATGCCCGTGCGCGACCCGGTGCGCGGCGCCTTCCGGGAGAGCATCTACCGCACCTTCCAGTTCGGCGATGTCGCCACGGTCTTCTGCCTTGAAAGCCGGCTGACCGGGCGGTCCGACGAAATCAGCTGGTTCACAGAATTCGCCGGCAAGGCGCCGGAGGAGGTGCCGGCCGCCGCACAGTCTGTCATGCAGCGCGTGAATGACCCGGCGCGCACCATGCTTGGCGCCGAGCAGGAAAGCTGGCTGGCAGAGGGGCTCGGGGCCTCGTCGGCCGCGGGCAAGGCCTGGCAGGTGCTCGCCAACCAGACCGTCATGGCGCGGGTGAAACCGCCGAACTTCAGCCAGGCCCTGACCGCCGAGCAGATCGCAGCGGTCGATAATCCCTATGTCGACCGGATGGTGGCCTTCTCGCAACTCGGCCTGCCCTGGAACCTCGATGCCTGGGACGGCTTCCCGGCCGCCCGCCAGCGTCTCTATGCGGCCGCAGCCGATGCCGGCGCCCGGCTGGTGACCCTCACGGGCGACACGCATACGGCCTGGGCAAACAATCTGCATGATGGCCGGGGCGCCCTGCGCGGGGTCGAGTTCGGCTGCACGTCTGTCACCTCGACCGGCCTCGGCGACACTCTGCCCATCGAGGGACTGGGCGAGATGTTCGCGGCGGCCAATGATGATGTCACCTTCCACGATCCGTTCGGGCGCGGCTACACCCTCGTGACCCTGGGGACCGACACGGTCGAGGCCGAATATATCAAGCTGTCCACCGTGAGGGCGCCGGACTACACGACCGAAACCGTCGCCCGCTTCACCGCCGGTCGGACCGAGAGCGGCGTGACACCCCTGCAGCGGGCCTGACCTGGACACGCTGATCTCGGCGCGCTGACCCTGCGCCACCGGTCCCGGGGCGCATGGGCTGCGATCCTGCGAGCGGGGGGATGGCCGATCCGGGGTCAGCGCACTTCGTAGAGGGCCAGCAAGCGGGCGGCGACATCATCGGCAAAGCCTTCCGGCACCGGCGCGCGCATGATCACCAGCCGGTGCCAGAGGGGGCCGAGCACCGTTTCGACGGCGGCATCGATGTCCCAGTCCTTGCGGATCACGCGCTTGGCCGCCAGTTCGGCGAGGATGATGCGCAGGGGCCCCCGCAGCGTCGAATTGATCCAGCCGCGCCAGGCCTCGGCCGCGCCGGCATCGTCGGTCGCGGCAATCATCGCGGCCCGCAGCACGGCATGGCCCGTTCCGATCCGGGTGGCCGCCTCGACCGGCTTCAGCAGGGCAGCGATCCGTTCCCTGGGGTCGCGACCGCGCATGGGCGTCGGGGGAAGCAGCGCAAGACCCGCTTCGAGGCACATCGCCCCGATGCTCGGCCACCAGCGATAGATGGTCTGCTTGGAGGCTCGCGCCCGGCGGGCGACATTGTCCACGCTGAACTTGCGCCAGCCATTCTCGGCCAGTTCCTCCCGCGTGGCGACCAGTATCGCCGCACGCGAGGCCTCGCTTCGCCTGGGTCCCTGCCGCCGCGTTGTCGTCTCCACCATCATGCATGCCTCCACAACCACGTGGAGAAACTCCTGCAAGAGCCTTGCCAGAACGGCGTGTACACTTCAAACCGTCCGGCGAAAATCCGCATGCGCTGGATGCGCCCCGGACGCGTGCACCGTTCGGCGTAGTCCCCAAGGCGTCACCGATAGCGAAAAGGGAGGTCGACCGTGCCGGCACTGAAGGAATTGCTGTCGGGCTACCGGCGTTTCCGGAACGAGACCTGGCGCGAGGAACGGCGGCGGTACCAGGCGCTCGGCGAGGCGCAGGAGCCGGGCCTGATGATCATCGCCTGCGCCGACAGTCGGGTGGATCCGGCCACGATATTCGACACCGTTCCCGGCCAGACCTTCGTGGTGCGCAACGTGGCCAACCTTGTGCCCCCCTACCAGACCGGCACAGGCCTGTACGGTGTCAGCGCCGCGCTGGAATATGCGGTCTGCGTGCTGAAGGTCCGGTATGTCGTTGTCATGGGCCATGGCGGCTGCGGCGGTATCCGCGCGTCCATCGCATCCGCCCGGGGCGAGGATGTTGGCGAGTTCGTCGGTCCGTGGGTCTCGATCGCCGCCGAAACCCGTGACCGCGTCATGGCCGAGTTTCCCGAGGCGAGCGATGATGATCTCATTCACCGGCTCGAGCGCGAGATGATCGCCACCTCCCTCGACAATCTCATGACCTTTCCCTTCGTGCGCGAGGCCGTCGCGAGTGGCCATCTCCGGCTCGAAGCGGGATGGTTTGCCATTGCCAGTGGCGAACTGCACTGGCGCGACGCAGCGACAGGCATCTTCCATTGCGTCGATGCGGGCGCTCCCTGGGACTGAACCCGGGTCGGCTGAACCGTGGGGCCAGCACGCTCTGTACCGGCGCCATGGAGTCAACCCGGCAGGCTCAGCCGGTGCTCGGTGCGTTCGATCTCACCCCGCCGGTGGGGTGCGGTGCGGTTGGTGTGACGCCGGCCGCCCCCGACCGGCGACACTCAGCCCTTTGCCCGCTCGATCGCCTGAACGATGAGCTCACGCGCCTTTTCCACGCCTTCGATCCCTTCGACTTTCACCCATTTGCCGGGTTCCATGTCCTTGTAGTGGGAAAAGAAGTGCACGATCCGCTCGACCAGGATCTCGGGCAGGTCGGTGTAATTGTGTACCTTCTCATAGAACCGGGTGAGCTTCTGGTGCGGGACGGCGAGGATCTTCTCGTCCTGACCGGCATCGTCCTCCATCAGCAGCACGCCCACCGGCCGGGCTCGCACGACGGCGCCGGGAACCAATGCGCGCTGCCCGACGACCATGACATCGATCGGGTCGCCATCGAGGCTCAGCGTATGCGGCACGAAGCCGTAATTGCAGGGATAGCGCATGGCCGTGTAAAGGAAACGGTCGACGAACATCGCACCGGAGTCCTTGTCGATCTCGTACTTGATGGGCTCCCCGCCAAGCGGCACTTCGATGATGACATTGATGTCATCGGGCGGGGTCTTGCCGATTCCGATCTTGCTGATGTCCATGACGGGTCCCTTCTGGTGTGCGCTTCCCTTGCGCGGCACGGCCCGGCGGGTCAAGCGCGACGGAGGTCGCACCCGCTGCTATGGCGCCGGATGCGGTCCTGTACGGCCGGTTCAACCGGTGGGCAGCAGGGCATAGTTGAAACTCAGCGAGATGCGCGGATCCTCGCCCTGGTGCGCCATCACCTCGTGGCGAAGCCAGCTTTCCCACATCACGATGTCGCCCGGGGACGGGGCGAGATAGACGAAACGGCGGGCCGTCCCGGGCGCATCATCGAGCGGCTGCGGGGCCGCCATCATCAGCGGCAACCGCGGATCTTCCAGCTTCAGCGCGCCGGCCCCGGCCGGCATCGCGACATAAACCGTTCCGGAGATCACCGAGCCGGGATGGATGTGTCCCGAATGCATGCCGCCGGGTGCGAGAATGTTGATCCAGAGGCTTTCCAGTCCGAGACGGAACCCCTCGAGGTCCCAGGCGAGGGCGCGGGCAAAGTCCGCCACCTCCCGGTCGAGCCGCGCGACGAGCTCGGCGAATGCCGGGGCCCGGACCGGCAGGTCGGCAAGCGAGGCATAGGAGGTGTAGCCCGGATAGCCATGTTCCTCGCACCAGGCATGGCCGGCCGTGTCACCATCCTCGACCATCCAGACAGACGCTTCGAGGGCCTCGAGGAGGCCCGGATCCTCCAGCTGCGCCTCGTGCACAAGGGTCGGGAAGAGCTGCCGCTGCGCCATTCGCCGGAGCTACGCCCGTCCGCGGTGGCAGGCAAGTGGGCGCTTGCCGGACCGTCTCGCCTGTGATCTCGCTTGCGACCCCTCGCAATCGTTCGCCAAATCAGCTAACGCGTGTGCAACCCTTGAAGAGAAAGGGCCAAGATGGTCGAGAGTGGCAAGATCTTCGGCATGGTGGCAGCGGCCCGCCTCGAGGAGAAGCGACAACGGGGCAACCAGAACGGCGGCCCGAACAATGAGAGGAGTGGTGTCTTGCGCGCCTTGTTTTCAGTCTTTCCCCTGCTGGTCATTCCGGTGGTGATCTACAATCTCATGGCCTTCGTCTTCTCCGGTGGCGGTGCCGAAGGTGACCTTCAGGTGCAGGCCGACGGGCTCGCCCCGCTGATTGACGAGCTGGCCACGCCGTTCATGTCGGTTCCGATGATTTCGGGCGTGAACTGGCAACTCAGCAACGGCGATGGGCTGCTGTTGCTCGCCATCGCCCTGATGTTCATCGAGATCCTGAAATCGACATCGACAGGCACGGCAACGATCATGAACCATGCCGTGTCGATGGTGTTGTTCATCGTCTGCTTGATCGAGTTCCTGCTGCTTCCGGGCTTCGCCACTTCGGTCTTCTTCATCCTGACCATCATGACACTGCTCGACGTGCTTGCCGGCGTGGTTGTCACGATCGTGTCTGCCCGCCGTGACTTCGCGGTCGGTGAAGGGTTCGGTGGCTAGAGCGGCACTTCGGACGCGGGCCGGTTGGCGCGCGGCGCAAGTCGGGCAGGCCGCTGAGTGCGGGCGCATCTTCACCCGATCCAGTTGACGTGAAGATGCGCCGGGATGGGCCTTGCCTCTGATGTCAGGCTAGCGAGTGGCGTGCGGGCAAGGGGGCAACGCCCCTTA
>CAZDMQ010000006.1:0-79338 GCA_964506685.1 uncultured Hyphomonadaceae bacterium
ACTTGCCTTCCTTGCGCAGCTTCTCGACCAGTTCCGCCGCGATCTTCGAGAAGGTCTGTTCGCTCGCCGCCTGCCGCTCAGCCTTGTCGGCCTTTGCCTTGCGAACCGGATCGACGCCTTCAGCCAGCAGCGCCCTGGCCTCCTGTCGCCGCTCGCGCGCCCGCGCCAGCGTTATATCGGGATAGGCACCGAACGCTGCGACCTTCTCCTTGCCGTCAAAGCGATAGCGCAGCCGCCAGAGCTTCGTCCCATTGGGCGTGACCTGGATCAGCAGCCCGCCGCCATCGGCAACCTTGTAGGGCTTGTCCTTCGGTTTCAGCTGGCGAAGGCGGGTATCGCTGAGGGGCATGGCGGGCATCCGGTGCGCGTGGTGAGGCAGGGCGAGGCAGCCATCAGGACCGCCCGAAATCTACCCGCAATTATACCCACAAAATACCCGCATGTGAACGGATATACCCACACTTCTTCGGACAACCCTCAGTCCGACATGTCGGTAAAAATCAATAATTTCATTGCCTTATAAGTCTTCCTCGGATGTCGCCGGACCCCGGCTAGGTGCCTACTCGCGGAGCCATTTCAATGTCCGGTCAAGGGTCTGGACGGATGGGTCATCCGGAGCACCGCCACCGGTCCAGGCGACATTGCCCACTGCATCAATCAGAATGACGAGCGGTTTCCCCTCCCCTGAGCCACGCGGCAGGCTGGAGCGGGTCTGCGCGTCAAGGAACAGCGGGACCGTCGTCCTGCGGCGCGCCGCGTCGGTAATTCGGGCGCGAATACGTCCCGCCTGCATTGCCCGCAACGGACCCCAATCGTCCAGCAGGATGAGCGAGAGCATACGAGATGGCGCCAACCCCAGGGCCGTTGCCCGTTCCCGCCAGTTCGCTTCTGCCGCGATAGGATCGATCTCGCTTCGGATGAGCAGCAGGGCCGGCCCACCAAGCATGTCCTGCGGCAGGGTGATCGGCTCGCCGTCAAGCCGGTAACCGGCAAGCGTCGGAAACACCGTCCTGCCGGATTGCCGATCGGACCCCTCCCGCAAGGGCGCGCCGGATGCAGGCATCGGCTCGGCCACCGGCCCGGCCACCGGCTCATCGGACGGGACCGGATCGCTGCCGGGCGATTGGTCCTCTGAAGGTCGGCCAGCAGCATCCCTTGTTGCTTCACCCGGCACGACTTCACCGGGGCCCGTCCCGCTCGCCTCGCGGACCACTGGCGGCGGCGCAGACACGGTCCCGTCCGGTCCGGCCTCCGGCACTGCACCTTGCGGATTCGCAGCCAGCTCCGCGACCGCTTTCGGGGCCAAATTCGAGGCCTGATCCCACGTCGTCCCCGTCGCCATCGCTTCGACGGGACGCCCCTCAGACAGCGCAACCAGGCGCATGTTGAGCGCCGCCAGGTCCGTGCCCCCGGGCGGGCCGGCATGAAGCCACAGAACCCGGCCTTCGGCATCAACCAGCAGCGCGACAACACCGGGCGAACCCGGCAGATCGAGCGCCCGGAGCACCGGTGCGGCAGACTGGAAGACAGGGACAGTCCGGGCCCGCACCACGGGGTCGACAATATCGGCGCGCAATCGGCCAGCACGGGCCCCCCGCAGGAACCTCCCGGTGTCGCCCATGATCACCACGGTAATCGGCTCCGGCCATACCGGCAGGCCGGACTCGACTGCCGCCGTCGCCAGGGCGGCCTGCCAGGCCTGGACCGGGGCAAGCTCGTCGTCCGAAAGGGACAGGATGAGAAGCAAGGCCGCACCCGGAGCCGAAAGCCCCGCTGGCAGATCGCCCGGCAGCCCGACCTCCTCACCCGCGAGCGTGTAGCCGGACAGCATCGGCAACCGCAACGGCTCCGCTGCGGCCAGGCGCATGGGCGCCAGAATCGCAAGCGCCACCAAAGCCATGCGAGCCGGAACGGCCAACCTTCCCATGCAGAGCATTCGTGCGCTCCCTTCCTCTCGGGTAAAGACTAGACGAGCCGGTGACGGAGACGCGCCGAGATCTGGTCAACGGCAAGAACGGTCAGGAAAATGACAAGCAGGATGGTGGCGACCCTGTCGTACTGGAACAGGTCGTAACGTCCCTTGAGTTCCTGGCCGATGCCACCGGCCCCGACGAGACCGACAACCGTCGCCATACGGATATTGCGGTCGAGAATGTACAGCATGAGGCCGCACAGATTTGGCAGGATGCCCGGAATCACGGCCAGGCGCAGCACGCTCAACTCGCCGGCCCCGGTCGCCCGCAAGGCGTCCTGCGGATGCGGGTCGGCAGTCTCGATCTCCTCGGCGAAGAACTTGCCGAGAAAGCCGATACTGTGCAGCGCCATGGCGAGCACACCCACGACGGCACCGAAGCCGAAGACAAGGACGAGAAGTAGCGCGCTGATCAGTTCCGGCACGGCCCGGCAGAAGGCAACGAGGCTGCGGACGGCGACATACACAACTGGGTGAGGCGTATAGTTCTGCGCCCCCAGCCAGGCGAGCGGGGTCGACACGATCACGGCCAGAAGGCTGGCCCAGATCGCGATCTCCACCGTTTCCAGCATCTTGACGAGAACGAAGCCGAGATAGCCAAGCGGCTCAACCTTCACCGTCTGGACGATTTCGAGGCTTTCCATGGCAAGCGTTTCGGAATTGAGGCGCGTTTCCTTCACGACCCGCTGCTCCAGATACGCAAACAGCGGCAGGTCGGCAGCATCGGTCTCGGCATCGACCACCGTCTCTTCCGATAGCCGGAACCACGGACCCGCCTCCTCACTGCTACTGATGTCGCCCGCTTGTGAACCGCTCTCATCGAACAGTGGCGCGAACATGTCGGCGAGGTGCAGTCTCTGCGCAGACAATGCGAGCAAGGCCAATACGATCGAGGCGATCAGGACATGATGCGCCCGGAAGACCGGGTCGTCGCCCGGCCTGTGCCCTCGCCGCCCGGACGGGCGTTGACTTTCCGAAACGCTCAACCGGCCACTCCCGCGCCGGCATAGATTTCGGACAGGCGCGCTTCCGGCAATGTGTCGGGCGGACCATCGAACACGATTTCCCCGCCCGAGAGCGCAACGATCCGGTCAGCGAAGTCGCGTGCAAGCCCGACATGATGCAGGCTGCACAGCACCCCGACCTCTCCATCTCGCGCAAGGTCGCGCAGCAGCGCCAGGACATCATGGGCAGTTGACGGGTCGAGACTGGCGACCGGCTCATCGGCAAGAACAAGGGCGGGCCGGGCGATCAACGCGCGGGCAATACCGACCCGCTGGCGCTGCCCGCCCGATAGGGTGCGTACCGCCCGCATGGCGGTTTCCGGATCGATGCCGACCTGACCGAGCAGGGTCATTGCCCGCTCGCGCACGGCCAGCGGATAGCGTCGCAGGAGGACCGTGAGGGGGCCGGCCCCCGCTGCGGCGCCGGCCATCACATTCTGCAGGGCCGACAGCCGGTCGACCAGCCCGAAGGCCTGATGGATCATGCCGATACGGCGACGGATCAGCTTCATCCGGCGCCGCGAAAGGGCAATGCCATCGACTTTCACAGTCCCTGCGCTTGGCGGGCATAGGCCGACGAGGCTGCGAAGGAGCGTGCTCTTGCCACATCCGGACGGTCCGAGAAGGACGCAGAACTCGCCGGCCCGCAGCGTGAGATCAATGCCCGACAAGACCGGTGTCCCATCCTCGTAGCGTTTCACAAGCCCGGAGACCTCGAGAACAGGGGCGACACGAGCAGAGGCCGGCGGAACAGGGTTCAGTGCCCCCACGGCTCAGCCCCGGGTCCGTGTCTCATCGTGCGGCTCGGCGCTCTCCGGGCGGACAGATGCCCTGCCGGACCGGCGCAGGATGGCCGCCTTGTAGGCTTCGTCGATAAAATCGATCTGCGACAGCGCCGCGTCGAATGCCCTGTCATCCAGGGTGACATCGTACCGGTCGACCGGCTTGCCGCCATAGCCGCGGATATCCGCCGGTTCGACGTCGGTTCGCTCATGCAAAGTCGCCAGGGCGTCGCGCAGCGTATCGCGCACCGCCGACGGTACACCTTGACGGATCGCCAGCGGCGGATTGGGTATCGGATCGGAGCGTGCGATCACGCGAAAGGCGGACGCTTGCAAACCGCCCTGGTTGACCGCCCGTTCGAAGGAGACGAAAGACGCCCCGGCCGCATCGACCTGGCCGGCAGCCAACGCCATGAGACTGTTGGCATGGCTCTCGACAAGGCGGATGCTGGCAAGGTCCGTCAGCGGGTCGACGCCAACGGCTTCGAGCATGGCGAGCGGATAGGCGAAGCTGCTCGCCGAATGCATCGAGCCGAGCGCCAGGCTGTGGCCGGCAAGCTCCCCTGGCGACCGGATGTCCGAAGCGCTGTTGACAAAAAGACCGGAATAGTAGGTCGCTGCGCCGTCGCGCGTCTCGACCGCCAGAAGCTCGGCACAGCCCTTGTCCCGTGCGATCTGATACGACACCGGGCCGAACCAGGCGATGTCGGCGTGGCCCGCGCACATGCCCTCGATCACGGCGGCATAACTCTGTCCGGTCCGGATATCGAAGCGCAGCCCGGTGGCAGTTTGCAGGGCATCGAACAGGGGGGCAAAATCGGCCTTGGTGCCATCGGCCGTGCCGCCGTCCGCAGGGATCAGCATGACGCGAATAATCGTGCCGTCGTCGGTCGCACCGCGTGGCGCAGCCGGCTCGGCCGCAGCCGTGACAGAGATCAGCCCCAGGACGACAGCTAGCAAAGGGCCATGCAGTCCATTCAACATCGTGTCCCTCACCCACTCGGACAAATACAACCCCAAAGTGTGCAGCGCCTCACCACCCCGCGCTCAATCACACAGGTTTTGTCGCTGAACGTAATCTATCACGTCTCGGTGACAACTGAATGACGCGCAATTTTTTGCTTGAAAAATCATGAAAATTCCTCAATAGCTGGTAGGCTTAAATCGATCCTTGCCGGTAACCCTCAGCCGTTTCGTGAGGCGTTCGGCAGCAGACCCCCGAGGTTTACACCGTGTCAGCTCGCCGCGCCTCCCGTACCAGTGGTTCCCGGGACACCAGCGTTGTGGTCGACAATGTCATGACCCGCATACGGGTACGCCTGAAGGATCTGGGACCCAGTACCCGGTCCATCGCAGACTTCATCCTCGAGAACCCGCGCGATGTGGTCGGGATGTCGGTGACCGAACTGGCCGAAGCCACCGGGGTGAGCGACGGAAGCGTGATCAACTTCTGCCGGCAACTCGACCTCAAGGGCTTTCAGCAGCTGAAGCTCAGCCTGGCCCAGGATGTTGTCAAGCCCGTGCAGTTCATTCATGAGGACCTGCAGCCTACTGATGACACGCCGACAGTCTGCCGAAAGGTGTTCTCGGCCGGCCAGCAGGCCCTGCAGGACACGTTGTCCGTGCTCGATGCCGACGCGATCGACGCGGCGGTCAGGATCATCCGGGCGGCGCGTCATGTCGAGATCTACGGGATCGGCTCGTCTGCCCCCATTGCGGTGGACGCGCACTATCGCATGTTGCGCATCGGCATCGACGCAAGGGTCGTCGTCGACAGCCATGTGCAGGCGATCAGCGCGTCCCGGACCGGCCCAGAAACGGCGGTTCTGACGATTTCGCACTCCGGTGCGACGCACGAAACGCTTGCCGCGACACGCCTGGCCCGGGAAGCGGGTGCCCGCACAATCGTCGTGACGAATTTCTCCAGTTCGCCGATTCAGGCCTATGCGGACGTGAAACTCTTCACGATGGCCCGCGAGACCCGGTTCCGCACCGAGGCCATGATGAGCCGGATTGCGCAGCTCTGCGTACTCGACGCCCTCATCGCCGCGCTTGCCCTGGCCGATTATGACGCCGCGACAGAAACATTGCGCCAGACCTTCGACGTCCTCTCGCTCAAGCGTTTCTGACATAGCGATCAAGTGCGTCGAAAAAGTCCGAGGGGGCCGTGTCGACCAGGAGCGCCTCCATGCCCAGCGCCGTTGCGCCGGCAATATCGGTCGAGGGGTTGTCGCCAACCATGGCCAGTTCGGCAAGCGGGATCCCGAGCGCTTCACTGGCGCGCGTATAGAGCAGGGGTGACGGCTTGCCGACGAGTTCCATGTCGACACGGTCGAGATCCACGCATGTGCCGAGCGCAGCAAGCAGGACTCCGGTCTCCGGGACGCGGCGACCGTTCAGTCCCGGATGGGTCGCATCGGGATTGGACACGATCAGCCGTGCGCCATCGGCCAGCGCGTCGGCCGCCGCCGCCAGGCGGTCATAGGTGAAGCCGGTATCGCGAAGCAACACGACCAGATCGGCGTCCCGGTCGACCAAATGAAGGCCTTCCCGCCTTGCGATGCGTTTCATCCGCGGCTCCGCGAGAAGGAGGACGCGCTTGCAATCCGCGCGGACAGCCCGGTGTATCGCCTCCATGCCAGCAAGCACGATACGACCGGGCTCCACTCCGAGGTCGTGGCGGGCGAGTATCCGCGCGAAATC
Source organism: uncultured Hyphomonadaceae bacterium (assembly GCA_964506685.1). Lineage (GTDB taxonomy): Bacteria > Pseudomonadota > Alphaproteobacteria > Caulobacterales > Hyphomonadaceae > UBA5336. The sequence continues at coordinate 6,462 of CAZDMQ010000006.1, forward strand.
ATCCGGCGTGTTCGTGGAATTGTTCGATACGATCACGGAGCGGCTGGCATGGCGCATGAGAAACTTGACTGCTCCGGGCACCAGCCGGTTTTCGACGGCACAGCAACCATCCCAGTCAAGCAGGAATCCCCGGGCGCGCTCGGCGACCTGCCGGTCATGCTCGCTCCAACGCCCGCGTACACGTTTGCCCTGACCCATCATCGGCCCCACGCTCCGTTCAATTGAAATTCGTTCAAATTTTAAATGCCATAAATGTAAATACTATTCATTAACTCTTTGCATAAAGTTCACATATCCGTCGTGTTCGCGGGTTAGAGGTGCAGGGGCGGGGAGATCGCTCCGGGCGTATCTCGCTGGAAACCTGCCGATTGGGCGGCAGGTGAGGGGTCAGGAGACAGTACAATGGGATTTGGGATCAGAAAGCACCTGAAACTCGGGATCGGGGCACTGATGGCATCAGCTGCTCTGCCAACAGCCGCGACGGCGCAGGATTCGGACGAGGATGCGCGCCGGCTGGAAACCGTCCGCGTGGAAGGCCAGGCCGTCGATACCTCGATCACGGACCTCGCGATCGACTTTGCCGAGTACGGTACGCAGGTCCAGCTCATTGATGCGGCCGAGATCCAGACGGGTGGCTTCACCAATTTTGGTGAGCTTGCTTCGGGGCTTATCCGCGGCGCCAATATCGGATACTCGCCCGATGAAGGCGAATTCACCATCCGGATCGACGGCGGCACCGACCGCGATACGCTCCTGCTGGTCGATGGCGTGCCCTTCTTCGACCGTTCGTCTCCACTTGAGGACCTCTGGCCGGCCACGGCCATTGATCCGCGCCAGATCGACAGCGTCGAGATCTTTCGGGGCGGCAATAGTCTGTATTTCGGCTCGAATGGCGGGCTCGGCGTGGTTAGCGTGAACACCAAGCGCCCGGACGGGACCACCTTCGGAAATTTCGGCGTCTATGCCGGCTCGTTCAAGACCCGCGAAATGTACGGGAACATGTCATTCCCGATCGACGAGGCAGGCAAGCACAGCGTGCTGGTCTTCGGCCGGTCCTACGAAACCGACGCGCACGAGATCTTCAGCCTTGAGTCCTATGGCGACAATGTGCTCGCGCTCGGTGGCCGGCACGAGTTCCCCTACAGCTTCAACAGCCTTGGCCTGAAATATCTCTGGCAGATCGCCCCGGAAACGGAGCTGACACTCGGCGCGTCCTACACCACGATCGATTTCCGGGATTCCTTCCCGAACGACACGATCTTCCAGCCGAACTACACGGAATTCCCGATCTACAACGGCGCGTTCAACCACCGTTTTTCGGACAAGCTGAAGCTCGAGATCGAGGGCCATTATCAGGATCCACAGCTCAAGAACAACGAACTGGACGCCCGGATCTGCCAGATCCCGCGGCTCGGCGACCTGCCCGACGATGTTCAGGCCATCGCCGCCGAACAAGGGATCACCGGATTTTCCACGGCGGCTCAGTTCGAGGCGTTTGCCGCAGGTGTGCCCGGCTTGCCTGCAGGCTGCGTCACGAACCCCTTTGGTGCGGCCGGCCAGACCCTGGACAATGGGACGACCGATCCGGCCGGTGCCGAGCGCGCCTTCTACATAAACGATGATCCGGACAGCCCCTTCTTCGGCCAGCCCTATGGCACGTTCAACAATCCGTTCCCGATCGGTAATGCCATCGGCTACGCGCAACAGTCGGCTGCAAGCTTCGGCGACGGCGGTCCCACCAAGGGCTTCGGGACGGTTGACCAGCGCGAGTCCGGCTATGTCGACTACGGGATCAACGCCCGTGCGACCTATACCTTCAATGACAAATTCGAGGTTGTCGCCGGCGTCCAGAACACGAGCTACAAGGACAATTCCGACGAGTCTTTCGGGGTCCGGGACGTCACCGTTTCCAGTACCGGCGTCTATGGCGATCTCAGGGTCAGCCTGCCCTTCCTTGAAGGGTTCAACGGCTCGTTCGCGGCACGCCAGGACTTCAATGACAACTTCGACGACCAGCAGGTCTGGAAGGTCGGCATCCGCCAGAACTTCCCCATGGGCCTTTACGCCCGCGGATCGGGCGGCACGTCCTACTCCCTGCCGAAGATCGACGAGATCGGCGCTTTCGGTCCCTCGCAGAACATCAACCCCGGCCTGCAGCCGCAGGAAGTCGACGCCATCAATGTCGGCGCGGGTATCGACGGCGACATATTCGGCGGCACGTACAATATCGAACTGGGCTTCTTCCAGACGGACATCAACAACCTGTTCAGCAATCGCGCTGTCGAAGAGGTCTGTCTTGAGTACGCAAATGACATCGCTGCCCCATTGTTCCCGGACCTGCCGAACGCGACCGATGTGATCAATTCCAACCGGAACAACATCATCCCGCCAGACTCGTTTTGCGGAACCGCAGCCAGCCAACTCCTCGATGCCGGTCAGTCGGTGTCGGTGAACACCAAGAACGTCCAGGAAATCGAGGGCTTCACCATCGACGTCGCCTTCGACTTTGACCGCTGGCAGGCCGACTTCTCGTTCACCGACATGGAATCGCTGCAGGAGAATGGCGCGTTCGGACAGTTCGCCCGACTTGAGGGCACCGCGATCACGCTCGATGGCAGCTTCACCGAGGCCGAGCTCGCAACGCTGAACGCGCGTGGTGTCGCCGGCGCGCTGCTTGCACCCGAAGGCTATTTGATCCCCGGCATTCGCGGCTCGGCGGAGAAGATCCAGTCCACCGAGCGGCCGGAATGGACGTTGTCGGGCCTCGTCTCCTACGAGCCGTCCGATCGCTGGATCCTGTCACTCAACCCGCGCTGGCAGGGACCGGAATTCGCGAACTCCGGCACCTCGGTGGCCCGGCTTGTCGATGAAAATGGCGAGCGGGTCTTCGAGCGGCTGAATTTCGGCGAGTACTTCGTGCTTAACGGCTCGGTGCAGTACTTCCTTGGCAAAGACCTCGAGCACCGGATCATGATCCGTGGCGTGAACCTGCTCGACGAGGAGTACTTCGAGCGCGCATCCGGCGGCTCGAGCTACACCAGCGACCAGGCCGTCGTGCGTGGCGAGGTGGGTCCGAATGATGCAGCCTACTACCGCCAGTATGGCTGGAACGGCAAGCCGCGCTCGTTCTGGATCCAGTACGAGTACTCGTTCTAGGAGTTCCGCCTCGTCCGGGTCTTGCGGAATACCCGGACGAGCGTTGCTCCAGAACCCGGAAGACCGCCGGGAATCCCCTCCCCGGCGGTCTTCCACCCTCCGACATGAATTGATCCCCAGATGAAATGGATGAGAGCGTGACCGACATGACTTCCCTGTTCCGAACCGACCGCCGAAGCTTCCTCACAGCAACCGGAGCGGCGCTGACGCTCGGCCTCGCTGAACAGCGGGCGATCGCTGCCGCAAGGGGCGGCTACTTCACGCTGGGTGTCGCCTCGGGCGCGCCGCGAACCGACCGTGTCATCCTGTGGACGCGGCTCGCACCTGACCCGCTCGCCGGTGGCGGGATGGCCGACGGGCCGGCAGAGGTGCGGGTCAGGCTGGCGCGCGATCCGGGCATGCAGGATGTTCTCATCGACGACCGGGTCACAACCGACGCAACCAAGGCCCATTCCGTGCACTATTCGGCCCGCGGCCTCGAACAGGGCCGGGACTATTTCTACCAGTTCTCCCATGATGGCGACGACAGCGCCGTTGGCCGGACCCGCACAAGCGATCCCATGGCCGATGAGGCCCGCCTCGCACTGGCCTACTGCCAGCACTATGAGTACGGCTATTATGCCGCCTATCGCGACCTCGCCGAATGGGCGCCGGACTGTGTGATCCACACGGGCGACTATATATATGAAGGCGGCATCGGAACACTTGGCGCCGTGCTGCGCGATGTCGGTGGCGGTGAACGCCGGGTGTTCGAGACGGTGCGCCTGCACAATAGCCCGGAAATCGTGTCGCTCTGGGACTACCGCAACCGCTACGCCCTCTACAAAACCGACCCCGATCTGCAGGCGGCACATGCCGCCGCCCCCTGGATCATGGCCATGGATGACCATGAGGTCGACAACAACTGGGCCGGCGACATCCCCCAGGATCCCGAAAAACAAACCCCGACAGAGTTCCTCGTCCGCAGGCTCGCCGCCTTCCAGGCCTATTACGAGCACATGCCGATCGAACGCCCGCCGGTGATCGACGGGATCAGGTCGGCCTTGCAGCTCTACGGCGCTTACCAGTTCGGCCCGGCCCAGGTGCACCTGCTCGACACCCGCCAGTACCGCTCCGACCAGGCCTGTGGCGGCCGGCGCAAGCCCTATTGCGAGGATGCGCTTGACCCCAGCCGGACGATGCTCGGACAGGCGCAGGAGGACTGGCTGGCGCAGTCTCTGAAACGGTCGGATGCACCGTTCAATCTGATCGCAACGCAAATATGGTTCACGCCGTATCGCTATAATGAACAGCCCGCGGCAGCTGAACTCAATCTCGACAGCTGGGACGGGTACCCCGCCGCCCGTCAGCGATTGTCTGACCTGCTGGCCAGCGGCGTTGCCGGCAATCCCGTCTTCCTGACCGGGGACTGGCACACGGCCATGGCCTCGACCCTCTACCAGACCCCTTTCGACACCCGGTCGAAACGGATCGGTCACGAACTGGTCGGCAGCTCCATCTCGTCGGGATGCCCCTGGGCGCGCGACATGGAGATCATGCGCGGGGCGAACCCGCATGTCGCCCATCTCAACGGCAACCAGCGCGGCTATCTTCGCACGACCGTCACAAAACAAACATGCAGCGGTGACTTTCGCGTGGTCAGGGATGTCGGGCAGCGGGATTCGGCCGTGGTGAGCGATATCGAGCTCCGCACCAGCGACCTCTAAGAGGAGCCCTTTCCGGGAGCGTGAAATGCCGGCCCGCCCCGATCGTCGCAGTCCGGCCAATGCACATGAGGAGTCCTGAGAATGTACATGAAGTGCGTTACAATCACCGCCCTGGGGGTCGCCGGTCTTGCGAGCGGGGCGGCTGCACATGAACGAGCGGTCGAATTCCCCGAGACCGAGGATGGCCGGACGATCCTCGCCGCTGACCTGCATACCCATTCGGTTTTCTCCGATGGCCAGGTCTGGCCCTCGATCCGCGTCGAGGAAGCCCATCGCGATGGGCTGGAACTGCTTGCCGTGACCGAGCACCTCGAGGGACAACCCAAGCGGGACGATATCCCCCATCCTGACCGCAACCGGTCCTTCGAGGTGGCCGTCGAGAGCCTTGTCAGGGCCGGTCATGAAGGCCTTCTGGTCGTCAACGGTGCCGAGGTCACCCGTGGCCAGCCGCACGGGCACATCAATGCGGTCTTCCTCACCGACGCCAACGCGTTGCTGGTCGATGACCCGCGCGCTGCGCTCGAGGCCGCCAGGGCGCAGGACGCCTTTGTCTTCCTGAACCACCCCAACTGGCTTCCGCAGGCACCGGACGGCATTGCCCGCCTGACGCCCTATCATGAACAGCTGATTGCGGACGGACTGCTGCAGGGCGTCGAAGTCGCAAATGGCACCCTGGACGGTCACTCCGAGCATGCGCTGCAGATTGCCCTCGACAAGGGGCTGACCGTGCTCGGCACCTCCGACATTCATGGCCTCGTCGACTGGACCCATGATGCCGGGCATGGCGGGCACCGCCCGATGACGCTTGTCCTGGCAGCCAACCGCTCGCTCGACGCGATGAAGAGCGCACTCTTCGATGGCGATACCGTCGCCTGGAACTATGACGACCTCATGGGCCGGGAGGACAATGTCGAGGCCGTGGTCAACGCCTGTCTCAAGCTCGACCCCCAGGGCTATGACGGCCGGTCGACCGTTCTGCCGGTGGTGATCCGGAATGCCTGTCCGGTCAATTTCACGCTGCAGAACACCAGCGAGGCGACGTTCCAGAATCGCAGTGACGTGATTACCGTGCCGCGGAACGGGGAATTCACCGTTCAGGTCCGGACTGGCCAGGAAGTCGACCAGGTCGCCCTGAGCTTCACCGTGCTGAACACGCAGATCGGCTTCCGAAAGGCGCTGTCGACCACCTTCCAGGCGCCTGTTCCACCTCGCGCCGACAAACAATAAGCTCGGTCACTCTGCGGCCACTGGCCGGCCGGTTCGATAAGGATCGGCCAGTGGCGCCGACGGCGTCCGGCGATCAGATCAGCGCCGGATGGCCGGCGTCTCGACCGGCAGGCCGTCGGCACGCGTGGCAAGGTATAATTCGAGCGCGACATAGGTATCCGAACCGAGCGAAAAGGGTTCCGCTCGCACCCCGAGATCGCAGTCGCGGAACCGCCGGTGCAGCGACCCCAGTGTTTGCCAGGCCAGCCGATAGGCGGGAAAGCCATTGCCGTGGCCCTGGCTGATCGTGTCGCCGCGCAGTTTCTGCCCCCAGCGCTCGGTGTGACACTGGCTGCAGGCCAGGTTCAGCTGGCCCTTCCGGCGGTAGAAATAGGCTTCGCCCCTTTGCCATGCCGCCTGCATCTCGGCCGTCACTGTCACATCGATCGGCATGCCGTCAGAGAGAGTGGCGACAAAAGCCGTCAGCGACAGGAGCGGCTCGCTCTCGTGGTCGAGCGGCGGCAGGGACTGATGACGTGTGCGGCAAGCATTGATTCGCCTTTCAAGATTGAAGACAGCGCCGCTATCTGCATCCCAGGCGGGGTAACGTGCGGCGACCCCCACGAGGGACGCGCCATCTGCGCCATGACACTTGGCGCAGGACGGATTGCCGGGGCCCGCCTCCTGGGCAAAGAGCGTCCTGCCCGTCTCGACCCAGAGATAGCCCGGATTCTCGAAGGGATCATCCTGCAGGCGTTGCGACTCAGCAGTGAGAAACGCGTACCCCGATGTTCGGTCGGCCGGATCGAGGGACATGCGTCGCGCGAACTCCGGTTCCGGCGCCGCACGACTGCATGCGGCAAGCACGGACAGGAGCGCCGACAACAGCGCCACAAGCCTCCCGCCCCGTCGCAATCCGGTCATTCCACGGTGATCTCGGCAGTTTCGCTCAGCGATTGCCCCGCCTGGTCAGTCCAGCGGAATTCGAGCGTTCCGGAGCGCTCGGCCCGGACGTGGAACCGCAGGAAGGGATTGGCCGCGACGGCGGGATGGAATTCAGCCTCGAATACGGCCTCGCCATCGTAGAGGCAGACAAACGACGTCACGATATCGCGCGGCACGGGCCTGCCCATGGAATCGGGGCGAAAGCCCGTTTCCATGGGATGCTGCACCATGGTGCGGATCTCGATGACCTCGCCTTTTGCGGCGCTGGCAGGGACTGAAATTCGCGCGCGTTCCATCGGTATTCCCTCCTAGAGCACGATGCCGCAGGCCGCGAGCGTCACGACGGTCTTCGCTGTCCCGGACCAGAAGCGGCCATCGCTCATCTCGGCTATCGCCAGGATTGTCTGGCTGTCATTCAGCCGGATGCGGGTCGAGACATCTGCCCGGCCGCTTCGGGGGCCAAGGGTGAACCGGACGACATCGGGCAGCGGATTGGCCTCGGCAAAGACCGCGATGGTCCGCACATGGTCGGCTTCGGTCATCGGACTGTCGACAGATATGTCGAGCGCAACGGAATTGCCGTTCTCGGCAATCGGCGGCAGCCTGAGCGACACGCGACCTTCACTGACGGTGGCGCCGCTCGTGAAACCGGCGACCGCCTTGCGCATCTCTGCCGGTGTCGCGCTGGCGGGTACAGGAACGAGGGCCAGGCTGCCCAGTCCGGCAAGACCGGCGACCACGTCCCTGCGTGTGGATCGGATGAGGGCCATGGGCAGCTTCAGGCTCCGTTGGACTTCAGGGTCGTGAGGTAGGCGGTGACATCCTCCACCTCCCGTGCAGATAGGACCGGCTTGCCGCGAAAGCCAGACGCGACCTGGTGCAGGCCGGTGGTCCGGTAGTAGGACGGCATGATCGTTCCCGGATAGACGCGGCGCGCATCCGCAATGATCAGGCGGAGCTCGCCAGTGCTGCGCCGGTCGCCGACCCCCGTCAGGTCGGGGCCGAGAGTGCCCTGGAACGGTGCGTCGAGCCCCTCCACCCGGTGACACAAGACGCAATGGCCGCGTGCCTCATCGACAAAGGCCGCGCGTCCGCGAACCGGGTCACCGGGAACATCCGCAAGCGGCTGGTCGAGCGCGCCCGCAGAGATCGCGGCAGCCGGGACAAGTGGGGCGTCTGCAGCATCACAGGCCGCGACCAGTCCCAAGGTCAGCAGCAAGGCGAGACGGACGGGGGTCATCCGAACGCATCGGCCGCGATGGTTTCAAACCAGTGCGCCGCCTGGCGGGCTTCCGCAGCCCTGTCGGCAGGCGCCGCGTCGAGGGGACTGGTCCCGCCCGCGCCTTCGATCTCCGTGATCGCCGCCTCGCTGAGGCGGTAGACGCCAGCAACCGAGATTGCCGCGTCCGGAGCGACGTAGGAATAGCAGGTATTGGCGAGCACCGTGGGCCGTGCGGACTCGCCGGCGATGAGACGGGCAACCTGTATCGCGCAGGCCTTGCCCTGGGCATTCGCGGCAAAGGCTGATTTCGGCATGGGCGCCGCTATGGCTGCATCGCCGATCACGTGGATGCCCGGCTGCAGGGTCGACTCGAAACTGACCGGATCAACCGGGCACCAGCCCGTGCCATCGCTGACGCCCGCGGCTGCGGCAATTGCAGCTGCCTTCTGTGGTGGGATGACATTGGCAACATCGGCCTCGATACGATCGAAATCGGTCTCGAAGGCCCGGCGCTCGGGCTCGACCCGGCGGACGCGACCATCATCGGCCGCACCGCGCCATTCGATCAGGCCGGAATAGCGCGCGGACCATTCTGCCTGGAAAAGTCCCTGCTTGGAGAAGCGGTCCTTGGCGTCGAGGATGATGAGTTTCGAGAGCGGCTTTTCGCGCTGGAGGTAATGGGCGATCAGGCTTGCGCGCTCATAGGGGCCTGGCGGGCAGCGGTAGGGCGCCGGCGGGGCCGACATCACGACAACTCCGCCATCGGCCATGTCGCGCAGTTGATTGCGCAACAGCACAGTCTGCGCCCCGGCTTTCCAGGCGTGCGGCATGTTGCGGATGGCGGTGCGCCCGTAACCCGGCAGGGCGCCCCAGCGAATGTCGATACCAGGTGAGAGGATCAGCCGGTCGTAGCCGAGCGTCCCGCCGGTCTCGAGCGTCACCGTCCGGGTCGCCGCATCGACGGCCCGCGCCGGTTCATGGATGACCCGCACGCCAGCGGCGGCCAGTCGGTCGTGGCCAAAGCCCTGCTCGGTGATCTCCCGCAGGCCCGCGATCACCAGATTGCTGAACGGGCATGCCACATAGGTTCGCGCTGGCTCGATCAGCGTGACCTCGATCGCCGGTGCAACCTCGCGCAGCATGCGTGCCGCACTCGCGCCGCCGAATCCGCCGCCAATGATCACGACCCGCGCGACGGACCGGCCCTGTGCATGCAGCAGCGAGGCCGGCAGCCCGGCCGCGAGCAGGCCGGCCACGGCGCCGCGGCGCGTCAGCCCGGGGGCATCCGTCATCAGCGGCGTCCTCCAAGATACGCAGCAAGCTGCTCACGTTCGCTGGCGGTGTACCCACGGGCGATCCGGTGCATCACGCTCGTGCCACCCGGCTCCGTCGCGTAGGCCTCCAGACGCGCGGCGATCTCTTTTGCCGAAAGCCCTTCAAGACCCGGGATCGCCACTGGCTCACCATTGGCCGCAGTGGCCCCGCGATGGCAGCCCGAACAGGACGCGGCCAGCAGGGCCGCAGGCTCGAGACGTGCAGCCTGCATCGCGTCCGCCGCGACCGCTTCCGGCCCGGATACAGCCGGCCCGTCGCAGGCGGCCAGCATGGCAGATGATCCAACCGCCAGTATTGCCGCAACGCGCGCAAGGCGTGGACGCGCGGCGACGGTCACGCCGCCCTCAGGTCCTGGTCCTTGATCGGCAGCTTGCGGATGCGCTTGCCGGTCGCCGCGAAGATCGCATTCAGCACGGCCGGCGCAGCCACGGCAATGGTCGGCTCGCCGACCCCACCCCAGAAGCCGCCCGACGGCATGACGATCGTCTCGACCTGCGGCATCTCGGACATCCGGAGCGAGGGATAGGTATCGAAGTTTCGTTCCTGCACCTCACCGTTCGCAAAGGTGATCTCGCCATGCAGCAAGGCCGACAGGCCAAACACGAAGGAGCCTTCGACCTGCGCCTCGATCTGCTGCGGGTTCACTGCATGGCCCGGATCAGTGGCGGCAACGATCCGGTCGATCTTCAGCTTGCCGTCCTCGCTGACAGTCACTTCGGCACAGGCCGCCGTGTGACTGCCGAACGAATAGTTCTTGGCGAGCCCGCGCGCCTTGCCATCGCCACTTCCCCAGCCCGAGCGCTCGGCGACCGCCTTCAGCACCGCCGCGCTCTTCGGATGGTCCGCCATCAGGGCGAGCCGGAATTCCAGGGGGTCACGACCGGCCGCATGGGCGAGTTCGTCGATGAAGCACTCCATGTAGACGGTGTTCTGGTTGACGTTCACGCCGCGCCAGAAACCGGGGCGCACCGGCGGATTGCGCATGGCATGGTCGATCAGCAGGTTCGGCAGGGTGTAGCTCATGGTCTGGTCTTCCAGGCGCGGGTCCGCCCCCGCCGGCAGCAGGCCCTGGAAGGTCGCGTAATCAACACCGTCCGACAGGGCGTTCGGCATCAGAGCAGCGAGGATGGACTGTCCGGAGATCCGCATGTGCAGGCCGGTGAGATTGCCCTCCTCGTCAAGGGCACCCCGCAGCCGCGCCTTGGTCACGGGATGGTAGAAACCGTGTTGCATATCCTCTTCGCGGGACCAGAGCAGCTTGACCGGCGTACCGGGGATCTGCTTCGCGAGCTGCACGGCCTGGGTCACGTAGTCTGCGGCACCGCGACGGCCGAAGCCGCCGCCCAGCAGGAGCTTGTAGACCTCGCACTGCTCGATTGGCAGGCCGGCAGCTTCGGATGCAGCAGCCAGCGCCGCCTCGCCATTTTGCGTGGGGCACCAGACCTCGCACGTCTCCTCGGTCCAGAGCGCGGTGGCGTTCATCGGCTCCATCGGCGCGTGGTTCTGGTAGGGATAGCTGTAGTTCGCCTCCACCAGTTTCGCGGCCCCCTCGAGAGCGGCCACCACATCACCTGACGCGTTCCCGACCAGCGCCTCTTCGGCGGTCAGGCCTTCCTCGAGGAAATCGTCGATCCACTGGCTGCTGAGGTCGGCATGCTCACTGTCGGTCCATTCGATCGGCAGCGCGTCAAGCGCCGTGTTCGCCTGCCACCAGGTGTCGGCCACGACGGCCACCGCATTCTCACCGACCTGGACGACATGCCTCACGCCGGGCATGCCGGTCACGGCATCCGCATCGAAACTCGCCACGCCAGCCCCGCGCACCGGCGCCTGCCGGATCGAGGCCGAAAGCATGCCCTCGAGCTGGATGTCGGCGCCATAGACCTGCTTGCCGGTGATCTTGTCGGCGGTGTCGAGGCGCTTTTTCGGCTGGCCGATGATCGTCCAGTCGGCGGGATCCTTCACCGTTACATCGAGTGGCGGGGCGAGCTGGCTAGCCGCTTCGGCCACTTCGCCATAGCGCAGCGTCTCGCCACCCGGACCGGTGATCACGCTCCTGCTGGCGGCGCAGTCGGCCGGTGACACACCCCACTGCGCCGCAGCGGCCTCGATCAGCATGGCTCGCGCGGCCGCCCCACCCTCGCGGACATATTGCTGGCTGTCGCGAATACCGCGGCTGCCGCCGGTGGCGAAGCTGCCCCAGACCCGGTCGCGGGCCACGCTCTGCCCCGGTGTGGGGAATTCGGTGGTCACCTTGCCCCAATCGGCATCGAGTTCCTCGGCCACAAGCTGGGCGAGGCCAGTGAGCGTCCCCTGCCCCATTTCCGATCGCACCACGCGGACGGTCACGGTGTCATCGGGCGCTATGTGCACCCAGGCATTGACTTCGGGCAGGTCTTGTACCGGCGCCGCGACGGACCCGGTGGCCGGGCCAGCCGGCTCGGCAGCCGGACTGCAGGCGGGGATGAGACCGATCGTGAGACCGGCGCCCATGACGCCGCTGCCGACAATGAAACTGCGGCGTGAAACAGTCGAAACGTCTGTCATGATCGCCTCCTCAGGCCTTGGTCTTTGCCAGGTGGATGCCCTTGCGCACCCGCGCCAGCGTCCCGCAGCGACAGATATTGGTGATCTGCTGGTCGATATCGGCGTCGCTCGCCTCCGGCACCTCGTTGAGCAGACCGGCAACCGCCATGATCATGCCGGGCTGGCAATAGCCGCACTGGGGAATGTCGAGCTCCAGCCAGGCCTGCTGCACCGGATGCGAGCCATCCGGCGACAGCCCTTCGATCGTGGTGACCTCCGTTTCGGCCGTGACAGCCGCAACCGGATAAACGCACGATCTGACCGCCACGCCGTCGACATGCACCGTACAGGCCCCACACTGGGCGATGCCGCAGCCGTACTTCGTGCCCGTCAGGCCAAGTTGTTCCCTTAGGACCCAGAGAAGGGGCGTGGTGTCGTCCACCTCGACTGTCCGAACCTCGCCATTGACCTTGAATGTTGCCATCACCCGTCTCCTGAATTCTGAACCGGGACCATAATCATTTTTCCTGAGCCTGTCTGCCGAAAATCGCCCCCTTCGCAATGGCTGCGGAGAGACCGCGAGCGATGGGACATTGCGTGCCTCGCAGGACAGCCCTAGTCTTCGTTGTAAACCACCGGATATATCGGGAGCGGCCAGGCCCATGCAGTCGATCGGACACGTCTTGCTGATCCTCCTCCTGTCTGCCTGCAGCGCGCAGCAAGCGCCCACCATAAAGGTCGCCGCTGCATCGAATACCCGGCCAGCCCTCGCGGAGATTGTCGCGGCCTTCGAGGCGGATACCGGGACCGGGGTCTCGGTCACGTATGGCTCGACCGGGAAGCTCACCACCCAGATCCTCAATGGTGCGCCGTTCGCGGTCTTCCTCGCAGCCGACCAGGCCGGCCCGGCCCGGCTGGACGCCGCTGGGCGGGTCGCACAACGCGGCCCGCAGAGCTACGCGGTGGGCCAGCTGGTCCTGTGGCATCCCGGTCGACCGTCCGGCACTGACCTGCTCGGCCCACTCACCGATCCAGGCACACGCCACATTGCCATCGCCAACCCCGACCTTGCCCCTTACGGCCGCGCCGCCATGGACGTGCTCGACCGTCTCGAACTGGCCGACGCCGTGTCCGACAAGCTCGTGAGCGGGGAAAATATCGGCCAGGTCTTCGCACTCGTCGCGACTGGCAATGCCCAAGCCGGGTTCATCGCGCGCAGCCAGCTCGGCAGGACCGAGGGCGGATGGACCCCCGTCCCCAGGGACCTGCATGCGCCGATCCTGCAGGATGCGGTCCGTATTGAAGGCCAGGGTAACGCAGAAGCTGCTGATGCCTTTCTGGCCTTCCTGCAGTCCGACAGGGCGAAGGGCATTCTGGCCGCACACGGCTATGCGGCACCCTGAACAGCCGCAACCATGCCCGATCCCGGTCCGCTCCTCCTCACCCTCAGGCTCGCCGCCATCACCACGGCCGTGTTGTTCATCCTCGGTGTGCCGCTCGGCTGGTGGCTCGCCAACACCCGCTCCCGCGCGAAGCCGGTGATCGAAGCCGTAACCGCGCTCCCGCTTGTCCTGCCGCCCACCGTCATCGGTTTCTACCTCCTGATCCTGCTGTCTCCAGCTGCACCGCTCGGCGCCGCCTGGGTCAGGGTCACCGGCGAACAGCTCACGTTCTCCTTCACCGGCCTGGTGATCGCCTCGGTTGTCTATTCACTGCCGTTCATGGTGCAGCCGGTGCAGGCAAGTTTCGAGCGGATCGGACCCGGGCCGCTGGAGGCCGCGGCGACGCTCGGTGCCCGCCCTGCGGATGCCTTCGCAACGGTTGTCCTGCCGCTTTCAGCCCGGGGCCTGCTGACCGGGGGCGTCATAAGCTTCGCCCACACCGTCGGGGAGTTCGGCGTGGTGCTGATGGTCGGCGGCGCCATACCGGGTGAGACGAAGCTGGTCTCGATCGAGATCTATGAGCGGGTTGAGGATCTCGATTATGCCGAAGCGCACATTCTATCGGCAATCCTCCTGGTCGGCGCATTCACCGTCCTGGCTGCCGTATACGCAGTCAATCGCGGGGTCACCCGCCGTGCCCCCTGATCCGCTCCGTCTCGATCTCCGCCTGCGCCGCGGCAGCTTCGAGCTGAACGTGCAGACCGAGCTGGCAGGCACCGGCATCACCGCCCTCACCGGACCGAGCGGAGCCGGAAAATCGACCCTCCTGCGCCTTATCGCCGGGCTCGACCGACCGGACAGGGGCCATATCCGCCTGGCTGAGGAGACCTGGACAGACAGCGCCGGCGGGCGGCACCTGCCTGCCCATGCCCGACCGGTCGGCCTGGTCTTTCAGGACAGCCGGCTGTTCTCCCATCTCAGCGTTGCAGGAAACCTCGCCTATGCCGAACGCAGGCGGCCGGCCCTGCGCGACAGCGTCCCGTTCGGCCAGGTCGTCGAGACGCTCGACCTCGCCCCGCTGCTTGACCGCCGCCCCGCCAGCCTGTCGGGGGGCGAACAGCGACGGGTCGCCCTCGGCCGGACCCTGCTGGCCGGGCCGAGGTGGCTACTGCTGGATGAGCCGCTGACCGGCCTCGATCGCGACAGGAAGCGCGTCATTCTCAATTATATCGAGCGGGTGAACCGGCGCTTCGCGCTGCCCATGCTCTATGTCTCTCACGACTTGGCCGACATTGCCCGCCTGGCGGACTGGCTCTGGGTGCTGGAAGGCGGACAGCTGGCCCGGGCCGGACCCGCCGACGCCGTGCTGCTGGACTGGAGCGGGGTCGAGACCGGCCATGGCGGGGCCCGGCTGGTAGCGCGCGTGACGTGCCACGTCCCGGCATCCGGCCTGACCCGGCTTTGCATCGGAGACACGACAATCGACGCACCGCTCGACACTCGCCTGGCGGCCGGCGACAGGGTCCGCCTCTGGGTGCGCGCCCGCGATGTCGCCATTGCCGTCGGGCGCCCGACCGGTCTCAGCATCCGGAACATCCTGCCCGTCACGATCATTGACGCGGCGCCATCGACTGAAGGGCACGATGTGACGCTGACCCTCGCGTTCGGAGACCAACGGTTGAAGGCGAGGATTTCCCGCGCCTCGTATGCCGATCTCGGGCTCGTCAGTGGCCAGTCGGTGTTCGCCCTGCTGAAGACCGTGAGGCTGGAAGCGGGCGGGCTCTGAAGAC
This sequence comes from uncultured Hyphomonadaceae bacterium, assembly GCA_964506685.1. GTDB lineage: Bacteria > Pseudomonadota > Alphaproteobacteria > Caulobacterales > Hyphomonadaceae > UBA5336. The sequence continues at coordinate 21,730 of CAZDMQ010000006.1, forward strand.
AGACCCGTCAGCCGACGATGTCGGCGTCGGTAAAGAATTGCGCGATCTCGATCGCCGCATTCTCCTCGCTATCGGAGCCATGCACTGAATTCTCGCCGATCGACTTTGCATAAAGCTTGCGGATCGTACCGTCGGCAGCCTCTTCGGGATTGGTCGCGCCCATCACGTCGCGATAGGCCTTGACCGCGTCCTCGCCCTCGAGAACCTGAACCACGACCGGCGCGGAGGTCATGAACTCCACGAGTTCCCCATAGAACGGGCGCTCGGCGTGGACTTCATAGAAGCGCCTGGCCTGCTCCTCGGTCATGCGGATACGTCGCTGTGCGACGATGCGAAGGCCCGCCTCTTCGATGACCTTGTTGATGGCGCCGGTGAGATTGCGCTCGGTGGCGTCGGGCTTGATAATCGAGAAAGTGCGCTGGATGGCCATGGGTCCGGATCCTGAAATGAGCGGGAGGGGCAGTGACCCGGGCGCCTATAGCGGCGGCAGCGGCAGCCGGCAACCGGCTGTTTACGTCCCGGCCTCTTTCCAGCCGCCCTTGGGTGTCTGCTGGAAGTAGCGGCAGGTCAGCCCGGCAGCCTTCGCCGCCTTGAATTGCGCACGCGCAAGGGCCCGAACCGGCTCGTCCGCCCCGTCGAACATCACCATGCAGCGCGCAAACGGCGCCTTGACCGGGACCTCGGTCCCGTCGAGCAGGAAAAGTGCATCCGCATGGTTGAGATTGTCCGGCGTCTCACTGATCAGCACGGGCTGCCGGGCCGGGTCGAGCGCGGCATCGTCGGCCCGGCCATGTGGCAGGAACGCGGCCTCGTCATACGTCCAGAGCACTTCATCAAGGGTCATGCGACGCTGCGCATGGGGGCTGACCGCCAGGACCCGCCAGCCCTTTTCCAGACACTTCGCCAGAAGTGGCCCCGCAGCCTGTTCCGGCCGCGACCGGTCGAGGTGGTAGAACCACCATTCCGGCGAGGAGGCCTTGTCCCGGACCACCGCTCCTAGCCCTCGTAATTGTCCGCGATCCAGCGCGACAGCAACCGCGGGCCGAAGCCCGAGGCCCAGCTCGGGTCGGTGGCGGGCTTTTCGCCTTCGCGCCAGGCCACGCCCGCGATATCGAGGTGGGCCCAGGGCACGCTATCCTTGACGAAGCGCTTGAGGAACTGGGCTGCAGTGATCGACCCGCCGGACCGGCCGCCGATGTTCCGCATGTCGGCAAACCTCGACTTCAGCATGTTGTCATAATACTCGCCGAGCGGCATCCGCCAGACGGTTTCCCCCGTGGTCCGGCCTGCCGCTGCCAACTGGTCACTCAATGCGTCATCCGTCGAGAACAGGCCGGCATGCTCATGGGCGAGAGAAATCACGATCGCTCCGGTCAGTGTGGCCAGGTCGACCATCACCTGCGGCTTGACATGTTCCTGCGCGTACCAGAGCACGTCAGCGAGTACCAGCCGGCCCTCGGCATCGGTGTTCTGGATCTCGATGGTCTGGCCAGAGGCAGAGGTCACGATATCGCCGGGCCGCTGGGCATTGCCATCGGGCATGTTCTCGACGAGGCCAACTAGACCGACCACATTGGCCCTGGCCTTGCGCTTCGCAAGCGCCAGCATGGTCCCTGTCACTGCGGCGGCGCCGCCCATGTCGCCGCGCATGTCCTCCATTTGCGCTCCCGGCTTCAGGGAGATCCCGCCGGTGTCGAAGCAGACCCCTTTGCCGACAAGCGCGACCGGTTTCTGGGATTTCTTGCCGCCCATCCAGCGCATGATCGCCAACTGGCTTTCCCGCGCAGATCCCCGGCCGACGCCGAGCAATGCAGCCATGCCGAGCTTTTCCATCTCGGCCTCACCAAGAATCTCTACCTCGATGCCGTGGCGTTCAAGTTCGCGGATGCGGGCTGCGAAGCTCTCTGGATAGAGAATATTCGGGGGTTCATTCACGAGGTCACGCGCGAGCCAGGTGCCGTCGATGGCGGCGTCCTCGTCCTTGAACGCCTTGCGGGCGGCCTTGTCGTCGTCCGTGACCACCGTGAACGTGCGCAGGCTGGGCTTCTGGGCCGCCTTGAGCTTTGTGAAGTAGGAATCGAAACGGTAGGCGGCGAGGCGAGCACCAGCGGCGGCGGCGACCGCCTCGTCGGTCGACACCACCTCCAGCGCCATCGTCCTGAATCCGCTGCTTGCATGGGCTTTCACGAGCCCTGCACCGATCAGGCTGTAGGCATGGGAGTCCCGCGCCTTCGGTTTGCCGCCGCCGACCAGCACGACCCGCCGCACAGGCGCGGCCTTCGGCATGACGACAAGGGCCTGCTGGCCTCGCGCACCGGTGAACCGATCGGCCTCCAGTGCTTCGGCCAGAAGTCCGCCGCTGACCGCGTCGAGCGCCTCCGCACCGGGTGGCAGACCGCCACCTTCATCGACAATGAATGCCTGAATCTCCGCTTCTGCCGAGGTCTCAAAACTCACTTTCATCTGCTGAATTCTCCTTTGGACGCGCACCGTAAGCATCGACGCGGCAGGCGCAACTCGCTAGTTGGGGAAATCCCGGTCACCAGCCGATGCAATGGACCCAACTGCGCTCATGAACCGCATACAGAGCTACCTGTTCCGTGAAGTCCTGCGCTCAGTCGTGCTCATTGTCGGGGGACTTGCTGTGCTCGCCCTGCTCGCCCAGGGCCTTTCGCAAACCGAGCTGATCATCGAGAACCGGCAATCGGCACTGACATATTTCTATGTTGTCCTGCTCGGTGCGCCGCAGGTGATCGCTCTCCTGACCCCGCTGGCCATCTTCATTGCCGCTGTCTGGGCGCTCAACCGCAGCCACGGTGACAATGAGATCGTCGTCGCCCAGGCCGCCGGCATGACCCAGTGGCAGATCGTGTCGCCGATCCTGCGGCTGGCAACACTCGCCGCCATCGCGCATCTCACGGTGAACCTCTGGGTCCAGCCCACTGCCCAGAGGGCACTGAGGGAGACGGTTTCCGAGGCGCGCGCCGATCTTGCGGCGTCGCTGATCCGGCCGGGACAGTTCACCCAGGCCGGCCCGGATCTCACATTCTACGCGCGCGAGAGCACCGGCGGTGACCTGCGCGGGATCCTCATCTCCGATGCGAGCGATCCGGCCATGACCGTCGACTACCTTGCCCAGACCGGCGCCGTGATCCAGATCGACAATCGTCCCGCCATTGTCATGCGCAACGGACAGATCCACAGGCTGGACGAGAACGACTCCCTCTCCATCCTCGATTTCGAACAGTACACCTTCGACCTCTCGCCGTTTGCCAGGGAGCAGGGCATCGTCAATCTCAAATCGGCCGACCGATACCTGCACGAACTCTTCTTCATCGACCGGTCCAGCTATATCGAGATGCAGAACGCCGATGCCTTTTTCGCGGAAGGGCATGCACGTCTGACGACACCCCTGCTGAATATCGTCATGGTGCTGATCGCGGCCCTCGCTGTGGTGGGAGGGGACTTCTCCCGACACGGCTACGGGCGACGGATCACCCTCGCGACTTGCGGCGCCCTTCTTGTGGTGATCCTCCAGCTCGCCCTGCAATCGGCCAGCGTGAATGACCGGGCGCTGATCCCCCTGCTCTATATCCTGCCGCTCGGCATCAGTACGATCCTTGCCTATCTGAGCCTCAAGCAAGGCCGCAAGAGGTTGAAGCTCCGCGATCATCGCCCCCCCTTGCACGCCTCTTCCACAGCAGCAGAATCCGGCTGGAGGGCCACGCCGTGAGCCCGTTTTCCCGGATTTCGCGCTACATTTTCTGGCAATGCCTGTCGGGCGTCGGCCTTGTCCTCGCCGTCATGATCATCGCCATCCTGCTTGTGGACGTGGTCGAGCAGCTTCGCACCGTCGGCAGCGATGTCGACCTGACAATTGCGCAGGCCTCCCGGCTTTCGCTCATGAAAATGCCGATGCTCGTCGAGCAGACCATCCCCTTTGCGCTGCTGATCGCTGCCATGATCGCGTTCTCGAGGCTCAACCGCCGTGCGGAACTCGCCATCATTCGCGCGAGCGGCGTGTCGGCCTGGCGTTTCCTCGCTCCCCTGATTCTCCTTGCCCTGCTTGTCAGCCTTTTCTCGGTCGCGTTTCTCAATCCGCTGGGGGCGAGCCTTGCCAGTCGCTTCGAAGAGACTCGGGCCAGCCTGCTGCGAGCGGGCGGTGCCGTCGCGCCGCCGAGCACCACCGACATCTGGCTGCGGCAAGGCGATGGGCGCAGCCAGATCGTGATCAATGCCGAACGCCTCGAGGAAAACGGTGCTGTACTGGCCGGGGTGAAGCTGCTCGAGGAGGAACGGATATACCGCGGCGGCACGCCAACCGACGACTATCGCTTCGTGCGCCGGATCGATGCCGCCCGGGCCCGGATCACCGACGGGTTCTGGCAACTCGAGGATCTCGTCGAGAACGTCCCCGGACAAGTCCAGGTCCGACGGGACTTCCTTGCCATTCCGACCAGCCTTGATGCCAGCCAGTTGCTCGACAAGTTCGCCTCACCCAACACGATCGGGTTCTGGGACCTTCCGGGATTCATTGATCAGACCCGGGCTGCCGGACTGGACTCGGGACGCTATCGGATGCGTTTCTGGAGCCTGACCGCCGCACCGGTGCTGTTCTCCGCAATGGCCCTGTTCGGCGCACTTGTATGCCTTCGCCTGTCACGTCTCGGTGGCACGTCGCAATTGCTGGCCACCGGTGCAGCCGCGGCCATCGGTATCTTCTTTGTCACGCAACTGGCTGCGAGCCTCGGGTCAACCGGAGCGGTGCCACCCATGGTGGCCGCCTGGTCACCCGCCCTGTTCGCCCTGTTCAGCGCCCTGACACTGATTGCCTATCGCGAGGATGGGTGATGGGTCGGGGATCGCAAGGTCAGTCATTGACAAGCCGTTTCCACGGGTAAGAATCAATTTCATCGCTCAGGGGATTGAAACATGCCACAGACACTCTCGGTTGAAGACATCGTGACGAGCATCGGTCTGGGGATATTGGGATTTCTGGCCGCAGTGATCGTCGGCATCGCCGTCGAGCGCTCCATGTCCAGGCAGTGCGGGGATTTCACGGGCAACTGGTACGCCACGCCAATCGGCGCCTCCGACGCACCCGACGGCGTGTTCCGGCTGCAGTCTGAGGGTTGCCGCGTGACCGGTGAGTTACAGTCGGCCAGCCAGTTCGTCTCCCTTGCCGGGCAGGCTGACCGCACGCGCATGGCGCCGCGGATGGCGCGCGTCGAAGGGGTTCGCCGGAACAACGAGACCGGACAGGTGGACAGGATGGGCATTGCGATGACCCTCGTCGCCAGTGGCAAACAGATCCTGTTCGAGATCATGCCGGAGGACGGTGAGCAGGCACCCGCCGCGCAATACCTGCTGACAGAGCTCGGCGCCGCCGGACAGACCTTTGCCGCCCAGGAGGCGGATCGCGTTCCGAACTGACCGGGCTGCATCGCAGGGACCTGGCCCCGCGCGAGGCGCGCCTGCGGAACACCCCGATCGCACGAAAAGGCGCAGCACTTGCATTGGCGCTGGCCACGCCCTGCCGCGCGCGCTAACGCGGCGCAAGGCAGGCGAGATGGAACAGACGGGGTCTTGACGCGCCATGGCAGACGGTCGGATTGAGATGACAAGGGCAGATGCACCGGGACACATCCGGCGCCCGCTGATCGCGTGCGGGCTGGGTCTGCTGGCATTCCTCGCCGTGGCGCTGACTCTGTCGACCTGGCACCGGATGACCGCGCCGATGCCGGAAATCGCCGTGATGAGCGAGAAGCTTGCCGACTATCGCGCCATGGAGACGCCGCCCGACGTTGTGTTCCTCGGCTCGTCCCAGACTTTCCGCCACATCAACCCCGCGATCGTCGATGCCGGCCTGACTGCCTGCGGGCTCGACCTCTCGAGCTACAATTTCGGCGTCCCGGCCCTGCGCGCCCCGGAGATGCAGTTGATCGCCCGGGAAATCCTGAGGTCAGCGCAGCTCCCGCAACTTGTTATCGTGCAGAATCCCATCCGTGCCGAAACCCGTCTGACCAACATGATGAGCGCGCGCGGGCGCTATTTCCGCGGCGGTGAGAGTGTCGGCGCGGCAATGGAGGACGTCCAGTGCTATACCGGCACTCGCTGGGGCAAGGCGCGCAGCCTGTTCAACAATCTGCGCGCCATGCTGGCCGAAGGGTTCGCACTCGGCCGGCTTGCCCAGGCCTTCGTGCCCGCCGACACCCCTGCCCCGCCGGCCTACAACGAAGCCTATCGCCGAAACGCCGGCTTCCATCCGGTTGAGCGCGACGGCAATGCCCACGTCGTCGCCCGACTTTCGCAATCGCCGATGACGCCAGACATCCTCGCCCGTGGGCGTGCAGGCGAAGGCTTCACACCGCCCGCGGGCGCCGCCGACTGCCGCGCGCGCCAGTTGACGCAAACACTGGACAGCTTCCGCGCCGCTGGTGTCGATGTCGCCTATTACGTTTCGCCGGCACCGCTTGACGTGGCCCATGACCGTGTAGTGACCGCAGCCGTGGCTGCTCGCAATCCCGGCATGCCGATACTCGATTTCAATGACCGGGCCGCCGGCGAGCGCTATTTCGAGCCCGACGTCTGGTACGATCAGGCACACATGGCCGGTGAGGGCGCCAACCGCCTCAGCGCTGACCTCGCTCGGGAGTTATGCGGAATTCTGCGCGCTGGAAGTGGGGACAGCTGAGTCATGCTGTTCGTCGAGCTGCGTTTCTTCGCCTTCTTCGCCATCGTTGCTGCGGCTTACTGGGCTCTGCGAACGAATGCGCCGCGCAAGTACCTGCTGCTGGCTGCCAGCTATGTCTTCTACGGTGCGTGGGATGTGCGCTTTCTCACGCTGATCCTGTTCTGCACCGCGCTGAACTACCTCGTGGCCCGCCATTATGTCGCCCCCGGCCATCGCCACGCAAAACTTGCCTTCTGGACCGCCATCTGGGCGAACCTCGCCGTCCTCGGTCTCTTCAAGTACTTCAACTTCTTCGCCGACAGCCTCGCCGATCTCGCCGCGCTCGGGGGAATCACCCTCACCCATTCGACACTCAACATCGTCCTTCCGGTAGGTATCTCCTTCTACACCTTCCAGGCCATGAGCTATGTCATCGACGTGCGCCGGAAGCACATCGAGGCCGAGACCAGCTTCACCAATGTCGCGCTCTACATTGCCTTCTTCCCCCAGCTCGTCGCCGGTCCCATTGTCCGCGCTGCCGACTTCCTGCCCCAGCTCAAGCGGGCGCGGATCCGGGCCGATGTCGCTATCCAGCCCGCCCTCGTGCTTTTCATGCTGGGCTTCATCAAGAAAGCCTGCATCTCCGACAACATCGCCCCCTTCGTGGACGAGATCTTCGCCAATCCGGGCGCCTACACCACGGAGGCGGTGGTCTCCGGCGTGCTGCTTTACGGCGTGCAGATCTATTGCGACTTCTCCGGCTATTCAGACATGGCCATCGCCACCGCCATGCTGCTCGGCTACCATTTCCCTAAGAATTTCGATGCGCCCTACCTGTCGCCGTCGATCACCATCTTCTGGCGCCGCTGGCACATCTCGCTGTCGTCCTGGCTGCGGGACTATCTCTACATTCCGCTCGGCGGTAACCGGCTCGGCGACCTCAAGCGCGATCGCAACCTGATGACGACCATGGTGCTCGGCGGGCTATGGCATGGCGCCAGCTACAATTTCCTGATCTGGGGCTTCCTGCACGGACTTGCCCTGATCGTGAACCGCGAATGGGCGAGGCGCTTTGCCTTCCTCAAGGGCCGTGTGCCGCTGGCCGAACTCTGGGGCACGCTGGCAACGCTCTACTGGGTCTTCCTTGCGTGGATCTTCTTCCGCGCCAACACGCTGGCAGAGGCGTTGCAGATTGCAACCACCTGGGTCACGCTGCGATCGTCGGGGACTGAGGACATGGCCTTCGCCGCCTGGCCATTTCTCATGGGCTTTGCCGGGGTGCACTGGCTGGGCCATCGCTACAGGGTGCTGGAGCGCGCCGAACGCGCCCCGCTCGAGCCCTTTGCCGTCGCCTATGGCGCGACCGCGGCCCTGGCCATTGCCTTCCTGCCAACCGGGTACCGTCCCTTCGTTTACTTCCAGTTCTGACAGGAGGACGTCATGCGCCGCACCGCAATCGGTCTGGCCGGCCTGATCCTGCTGCCGATCGCTCTCTATTCGGGCTGGAAAGCCTACACGCGCATCATGACCATCCGCCTCAGCGCCCCGCCGGCCTATTCGCTGGAGCTCTGCGCAGACGCGAAAGCGCGCGAGGGCCGCTCGGTGACCGTGGCCCTGGGCGACAGCCTGACCCGGGGCAACATGAGCCACAGCTATGTCGCCGATGCCCGCGCCCGGCTGGGCGATGGCCATCTCGTCCTCAATGCAGGGCGCAACGGACTGAAAATTGCCGGTCTCGCCGCCAGTCTCGATCCCGTTATCGCCTGCAAACCCGACCAGGTGACCCTCCTGATCGGCACCAATGATGCCCTTCAGAAAGCCTCGTTCCCTGCGGACTGGCAAGCGGAGGCCGAGACCTTCCGAAGGATCCTCAAGCGGCTGCGTGAGGAAACCCAGGCCCGGATTGCAGTGTTTTCTCTTCCCTTCGCCGGCGACAATCCGGATGACGCCCTCAATCGCCGTGCACACGCCCTGTCCGCCGTTCTGATCGAGATCGCAAGGGCGGAGGGCGCGACTGTCCTGCCGCTGCGCACGCGCCAGCGGGCCTTGCTGCGAGGGCGCGAGCAGGCGGGTTCGGCGGCACGCCCTCCCGAATGCGACAGCATTGGCGAAGCGCGCGGCCAGATGGCCGACATCATACCCCTTGTCACGCAGCGTGGCCGCACCGTGGACTACGACCAGCTTGCCGCTTCGCGCGGCCACTTCCTTGTCATCGACTGCGTCCATCTCAGCGCCACAGGCGCGGGGCCAGCCACCGATCTCCTCGTCTCGTTTGTCGATGAAACACAGGATGCTCGACCCTGACGGTCCACAGGTTTCCGGAGGCTCTCGCTTCTGCCTATCGCCTTGTTGCGAATTGCTTGCAAGCCTGCCCTGGCACCGCCCCGGCCCGCCTCAGTCCGGCCGGGCGACATTCGCCGCCATGCGTTCGATGAACCGGACGAGGTGCTCCCGCGCCTCGATATCGTTGATCAGGAGGAACGACGACACAAGCCGCGCAATCATGTCACCCTCGGCGGCGGCATGATGGCCCGAACCTGCTCCGGCAGCGATGTCATTGACAGCCCGGTCCGGCATCCGGTCGGACGGCTCGCCATACGAATCCACGCCAATCGGCATGATGGAATGGATGTCGACGCCGAGATGCTCGGCAAGCTTGAACAGGTTCGTCAGCGAGCACTTGCTCTGGGCGTCTTCGTACTTCTGGTATTGCTGGGGGCTCACACCGATCACCTCGGCAAGGGCGGCCTGTTTTAGTCCGCGTTCCCTGCGGAAGTGTCTCAGGCGATTACCCACATACCGATAGACCGGATCAACGTTCTTGGGCTCAGTATTTGGCAACGCACCTGTCCTCCAATACTCCCGGTCACCAGAGCGAACGCGAAGGGTGCCATATTCATTGGCGCCGGGCTCGGATCGTCTCGCGACGATTTCGGGCGGTCGAATGGCGCAGATAAGATCGCCGCGCAACTGCTTTCCCCAAATTCAATAAATCTAGGGTACAAATACCTTCTGCTAGACAAGTAAAGTGGACCCGCTGGGGCAACGAAATCCCGGAATCCGTTGTATCATTACCACACACCCGCGATCTTCAAAAAGTGAGAATTGTCTCATTTTTCTCTTTTTCGACGGTTTTCCCGTTAAATGAGTAATTCTCTTTTTGGTTGATTCCACCTTTGATGCACACTAGGATTTAGTATATCGCCTCCCGAGAGAGGTGGAAAGCGGGCGGGCGATCGCGCATGACAAAGCGCAAGACTTTTGAAGCGGAGCCGTCGCCATCGCGCACGTTGGCGGTCATGGTGTGCTCGACTGCAGGCACCATTGTGGCCGTGAAAGGCCTGCCCGGCAGCAGTTGCGAAACGTGGACCACGCGCCTGCCGGGCAAGGCCCTGGCCGGGTTCTGGCGCGCCGAGCCCGATGGCTGTGTAACCGAGCTTATCGAGTTGCTCATAAGCGAGTCCCGTCCCGGCATCGTCGACGTTCCCACCTATCCCGGCTTCGATGGTCCGGAGGACCTCCGGCTGCACCTGCGGCCGATCCGGCTGCGCGATGGGAACACCGCCTGTATTGTCGTCACGGTTCTTGCCGCACCGAAGGCCGTCCGTGGCGAACGAGGGCAGGCCGATGACATGCCTGACCAACTGCAGGACTGAAGCGGCGGGCGAGAACCGATCGCCGCTTGCCGGCTCTGGCCAACCCCCACATGGACGAATAAAGGGCGGGAATGCGCCGTCTCATGATATGGATCCCCGTCTACGGCCTCGTCGCCATCGTGCTCCCGCGGCATGCGGGCTTCGAGCGCCTTGTGGAACCGCTGCTGCGGGTGCCGCCGGGTATCGTCATGGCCATTGTGGGGCCCAGCCTGATCGCCTCGGTCGTCCTGATCTGGCTGTTCCGGCGAGAACCTGATGGCTGGATGTTCCGGTATCCCGGCTGGCACATGCCGATCCTCTTTGCCGGCCTCATCGGCATTGCCTTTTCCAGTGCACTGGATGTGCTCGACTACCTGTCGGGCGGCGCTCCCAATCTCGTGTATCTTTTCCTTATTCCCCTCGCCTTCATGGTCGCCGAAGCCGTTGCCGGCGCAATCGAGCGGCGGCTGACCGAAGGCCCGCTGGGCGCGATGGAGACTGACGAGCCACGCGGCTTCGAACGCCATGAACTGGACGAGGAACTTCGCCGCGCGCAGGCCGGCGCGGGAACAAGCTTTCTCTCCGAAAGCCGGGCACGGGCATTCCTGGAACATGCCCGCAGCAAGGGTGTCGTGATCACGGTCCTTGAAGTCTGGCACGTGGAAGGCGACAGCGCCCGGCTCCGGCCCGATCTGAGCGTTACACGCAAGGATGTGAAGATGCTGCCGGCCGAGCTGACCAACGACCTGATTTCTGCCCGCCTGAACAAGGCGTTCAGCGAAGCCCGCGAGCATGTCTTTGTCCTGGCGACGTGACGCTGAACGGCGACACTCACGCAGGGATCCGGATCATGAAAATTTCTATACCCAAGCTTCCTATAATTGATTGGATTTATACTTCCCCCTGAGGCACCCTGCCGGAAGTGACCCAAGCGTTTCATAACCGACGGAGGAAGACATGATGGACGGATCCGATTTCAGCGGCTGCCCTGTGCTGGGCGCAAAGCAGCGCCATACGGCTGCTGGCGCGCTGTCGAACACGGACTGGTGGCCGAACCAGCTCAACCTCAAGATCCTGAGCCAGCACTCGGCGCTGACCACGCCGCACGGCGAGGATTTCGACTATGCCGAGGCATTCAACAGCCTCGACCTTGCCGAGGTCAAGAAGGACCTGACGGCACTCATGACCGACAGCCAGGACTGGTGGCCGGCCGACTATGGTCATTATGGCGGCCTGTTCATCCGCATGGCGTGGCACTCGGCCGGGACCTATCGCATTCAGGATGGCAGGGGCGGCGCCTCTTCAGGTAACCAGCGCTTCGCGCCGCTGAACTCCTGGCCGGACAATGGCAACCTCGACAAGGCGCGCCGTCTGCTCTGGCCAATCAAGAAGAAGTACGGAAACGCGCTCTCCTGGGCCGACCTCATGATCCTCGCTGGCAATGTCGCGCTCGAATCCATGGGCTTCAAGACCTTCGGTTTTGGCGGCGGCCGCGAGGATGTCTACGAACCCGAGGGCGACACCAACTGGGGACCGGAGACCGAATGGCTCGGCGATGAACGCTATTCCGGCAGCCGCATCCTGGCCAACCCGCTGGCGGCCGTGCAGATGGGCCTCATCTATGTCAATCCCGAAGGCCCCAATGGCGATCCGGACCCGCTGAAATCGGCCTACGATATCCGCGACACGTTTGCGCGCATGGCGATGAATGACGAGGAAACGGTCGCGCTCGTCGCCGGCGGTCACACCTTCGGCAAGTGCCACGGGGCAGGCGATGCAGACCTGGTCGGCCCCGAGCCCGAGGGCGCCCCGATCGAGCAGATGGGCCTCGGCTGGAAAAACCGTCATGGCTCCGGCAAGGGCGCAGATGCGATCACTTCGGGCCTCGAAGGCGCCTGGACCCCCAACCCGACCCGGTGGGACAATGGCTACTTTGATGTCCTGCTGAATTATGAGTGGGAACTCACCAAGTCGCCGGCCGGTGCCCACCAGTGGACGCCGAAAGCCGGCCAGGGCGCCCCCGAAGCGCCGCATCCGAGCGATCCGGACCGGACTCAGCCGCTGATGATGAGTACGGCGGACATGGCCCTGAAAATGTTCCCGGACTACCGGGCGATCTCGGAACGCTTCCACCAGAACCCAGATCAGTTCGCCGATGCGTTCGCCAGGGCCTGGTACAAGCTGACCCACCGCGACATGGGGCCCGTGAGCCGCTATCTCGGCCCCGAAGTTCCAGACGAGGAACTTATCTGGCAGGATCCTGTGCCCGCGCATACCGGCCCGATGATCAGTGACGCCGATATCGCCGCCCTCAAGGTGAGGAGTCTCGAAACCGGCCTTTCGGTGCAGGAACTGGTACGCACGGCATGGGCATCGGCGGCCACCTACCGCCACACCGACAAGCGGGGCGGCGCCAATGGCGGGCGCATCCGGCTTGCCCCGCAGAAGGACTGGGACGTCAACAATCCCGATGAACTGTCCCGCGTGCTAAGTGCGCTTGAGGGCGTGAAGGCGGCAAGCGGCCTGAATGTGTCGATGGCAGACCTGATCGTGATTGCCGGTGCCGCCGGTGTCGAAAAGGCCGCGCGGGATGCAGGTCACGACATCACCGTTCCCGTGATGCCGGGCCGGACCGATGCAAGCGATGCGCAGACCGACGTCGACGGCTTCGCTGTGCTCGAACCGCTGTCTGATGGCTTCCGGAACTATTTCCGCGATGGCCAAGGCCTGCCGCCGGAAGAGCGCCTCATCGACCGGGCCCACCTGCTCGGGCTTACGGCACCGGAGATGACGGTGCTCGTGGGCGGGATGCGGACCATCGGCGCGAATGCCGACGGATCGAATGTCGGTGTCCTGACCGACCGTCCGGGCACGCTGTCCAACGACTTCTTCGTCAACCTGCTCGACATGGGCGTCGAATGGGCCGCCATCTCCGATGACAAGGCGTTGTTCGAGGGCCGCGAGCTTGGCGGCGGCGCGAAGAAGTGGACGGCCAGCCGTGTCGACCTGGTCTTCGGATCGAACTCCCAGCTGCGGGCACTCGCCGAAGTCTACGCCCAGGACGATAGCAAGGAGGCCTTCGTGAAGGATTTCGTGGCGGCCTGGACCAAGGTCATGAACAATGACCGGTTCGATCTGAACTGATTGAACCCGCTGATCTGGCACCGCGGCGCTCCGGGAAACCGGGGCGCCGCTTCATTTGCAGTCCGGCTGGGCGGCGTCAGAACATGCCCATGGACAAGCCGGTCGCCAGGGCTGCGCCCAGCATACGGCAGCGCTCAAGTTCGGCGTCGGGGATGGTCTTCTCGGCCAGGATCTCCGCTTCGGTCTGCGCATGGGTGCAGATGACAAGCGGCGGCTGCACCACCCTGAGGCGCCAGCCAGTGGCGATGCGGGCGAGCTGGCGGGCGGCATTCTCGCCATCCGAACCGGCGCAGATCATCTGCGCATAGGGCCGGCCTTCGGCCTTGCCGAGCACAAGATAATAGCAGCGATCGAAGAAAGCCTTCATCTCGCCGGACAGGGCGGCGAGGTTCTCCGGCGCGGCGAACAGGTACCCCTCGGCGGCCAGCACGTCATCCGGGCCGGCCTCCTCCGCCATCAGGATGCGGACATTGGCCTCGCCCTCCGCCAAGGCCGCCCGGCAGGCCGCTTCGGCCATCTGCCGGCTGCCGCCTGTGCGCGAATGGTAGACGATCAGCAGGGTCTTCATTCAGCTCGTCCAGGCTGGCAACAACCAAAGGTAGGACACCCCACCGCATGCTGTCAGGTCGCCGCCGCCAAGGCCGCTCAGACCCTGCCTTAGCGCGGTGCCATACGGATGGCGCCGTCGAGGCGGACGTCCTCGCCGTTGAAATAGCCGTTGCGGCACATTTCCACGGCAAGCGATGCATATTCTTCCGGATTGCCCAGCCGGGCCGGATGCGGCACCTGCGCGCCGAGGGCCTGCTTGACATTGTCAGGCGCCCCCTGGAGCAGGGGTGTATCGAAAATGCCGGGAAGGATGGTGTTCACGCGGATCAGTTCGCGCGAGAGATCGCGGGCAATCGGAAGGGTCATGCCGACCACCCCGCCCTTCGAGGCGGAATAGGCGGCTTGCCCGATCTGGCCATCCTCGGCCGCAACCGATGCAGTGTTGACGATCGCGCCGCGTTCGCCATCCACCGGGTCCAGTGTCAGCATGCCGGCAGCAGACTTCGCGATGCAGCGAAAGGTCCCCACAAGGTTGATCTGGATGATGAGATCGAACTTGTCGATCGGGAAATGCTTGATCTCGCCAGACTCCCTGTCCCGGCTCGCCGTCTTGATCGCGTTGCCGGTCCCGGCGCAGTTCACGAGGATACGCTCTTGCCCGATGGCCTCCCGGGACTTGGCGAAGGCGGCATCGACGCTGGACTCGTCTGTGACATTGCACTGGCAGAACACACCGCCCAGTTCGGCAGCAAGCGCTTCGCCCTTCTCGGCATTTAGGTCGAACAAGGCAACCTTGACGCCATGTTCCCTGGCAAGCTTCGTTGCAGTTGCCGCGCCAAGGCCCGACGCGCCGCCCGTGATCACCGCTGATACGCCTGAATTCAGTTGCATGGCCTTTGCTCCCTTGAAGTTGGCTTTGTGGCAATCGATCTACAGCCTATGATCCTCCGGGCCAATGACTGACGTGGCGGCAATGGACAAGCACCCTCTGACGGACCAGCCAGCCGGCTCGCAGGCGCGCCAGGTTCTGCCGATCCCAACCGAACAGGCCGAACGCACAACGCGCCGGCGCTTCGTCCCGAAGCTGCTGAAGGTTGCCGCCCGCATCCCCTTTGCCGACGACCTGGCGGCCGCCTATTTCGCAGCCATTGATCCGGCAACGCCGCGCAAGGCGAAGATGGTGCTGTTCGCGGCGCTGGCCTATTTCGTGATCCCTACCGATGCCCTTCCGGACGTCGTGGCC
Organism: uncultured Hyphomonadaceae bacterium; assembly: GCA_964506685.1. Classification (GTDB taxonomy): domain Bacteria; phylum Pseudomonadota; class Alphaproteobacteria; order Caulobacterales; family Hyphomonadaceae; genus UBA5336. The sequence continues at coordinate 36,974 of CAZDMQ010000006.1, forward strand.
GGTTTCGGCTTCACCGATGATGCGACCGTGCTGGCCACCGCCATTGGCGTGGTGGGCGCCCACATAAGGGAACCCCACCGACGCGCCGCCCGGCGCCTTCTCGGCCTGCCGGAACCACCGACAGGGGGCTGAAGCACCGGCCCTTCGCCTCACGCCAGACCGTCGCCTCAAGTCCTTGTTTTGGAAAACTCTCTACTCGAAAATGAACTCCGTTTGCTCCGAATCCGTTTCAGCGAACGAGGTCGCGACCCGGACTTGGGCTTCTGGAAGTGCGTGGACACACCCTGTTGCTTGTCGCCGCCCCACACAGACCGATCAGACGCGCAATCGCCCTGCGCCGCCTTTGAATGGACCCGTCAGGGCGTTTAAGCCTTTGCTAACCCGATCTTCGTATTCTATTAATAATTGAGAGTTTCCTCTCACAATACGAGTGAGTTGAGCCGATCCATGCAGGAACGAGGTGAAACCCCATGAAAGCCATGCTCACGAGCCTGCTCGCCTGCCTCTGCTGTGTGCCGGCGACCCTTGCAGAGGGCGCCCTGCCCGGCCCGATCCCGGCGGACGTGGTCCGCGTCGTCGACGGCGATACCATCAAGGTGCGTGCCCGGATCTGGGTCGACCAGTCGGTCGAAGTGTCGGTCCGGCTGGCCGGCATCGATGCCCCCGAAATCTTCCGCCCCAAATGCGATGCCGAAAAGGAGCCGGCCCGTGCCGCCAAGGCCGCGATCGTGGCGCAGGTCGGCAACACCGTGCAGTTGCGCGATGTTCGTAACGGCAAGTATGCCGGCCGGGTGGTCGCCGACGCGATCCTTTCAGATGGCGAAAGCCTTTCCGCCCGCTTGCTTGCGCAGGGCCATGCCATTCCCGATGGCGCGGAGAAACCCTGGTGTCAGCCCGCGCCTGAGCAGCCAGCCTGGGCCTCGCTGATGCCGTTTTCCCATGACTGAGGCCAGACGGCCCTGGTCGTGAGCCTGAAGGTTTGGACCCTCGATCCGGCGCGATTGCGTGGTCCTGCTTGCCTCGAAGCCTTGCGCAAGCGGCTCGGCCGGGATGAACGCGAGCGCGCGGACCGGTTCCGGCGGACTGCCGACCGGGAAATGTTCATCGCAGCCCACGCGCTCCTGCGAGCCGCACTCGCGCGCGAAACCCGGCATCGGATGGAGAGCCTGCAGTTCGAGCGGGAAACGTATGGCCGGCCATTGCTGACGGCCATGCAGCAGCCGGACCCGCCGGTCACCTTCTCTCTCAGTCACACACCGGGGTGCGCCGCCGTTGCACTCTCGCGCACCGGACCGGTTGGTATCGACGTGGAAGCGGCGACGCGCCTGGCAAGCGATCCGGCAGGATTCGCGGCACAGTGGTTCCACCCGAATGAAGTGCGCGAGGTTGAACAGGCCTCAGCGGCCGGGGCTGCGCAACTGGCGGTGTCCCTCTGGTGCCTGAAGGAAGCCTATGGCAAGGCGCTTGGGCTGGGATTGCGCGTGTCAACGAAGGCCAGCTGGTTTGCAATCGAGGGCCAGCGTGCGACCGCGATGGTTCTGCCTGGGGGGGCGTGCAGCAAGCGCTGGCGGTTCGCTCTGTTCGATCTGGCCAGCGGGCACCGGCTGGCGCTGGCAACCGAGGATGAAACCGGGACGGCTGTACCCTGCGATGGCGCGCAATTGCTGGAGCCCGGACCGTGACCGGCCTACGTGTCAGAAGGCGCGTCTGGCGGCGCCGATGCCTTCAGACTGAGGGCATGCAGGCCCGTCTCGAATTCCTCGCCGAGGACCAGGTGAATGGCCCGCTGCACCTGCACGCGGTTCAGCCCGCGGAAGGCTTCTGCGACGATTTCAACGTTGTAATGGGTCTCCCCGGTCGGCGAAGCACCTGCATGTCCCGCATGTTTGGCACTTTCGTCGCGGATCTCCAGTTCCACCGGACAAAAAGCCTCGGTCAAAGCCTCACGAATACGCTCCTGCCGGTTTGTCAATTCTAGTCTCCCTCGCCGCTGCACTCTACAATCCCGCCTATGGATGAGACGTTTTCATACCGTGTGAAGTTTACCGACATCCGGGTCAAACCCCCGGCTGCGGAAACGTCTCGCCGCAAGGCGAAGGAAACACGCCAGTGTGAACACGACGGCTGTGATCTTGCCGGCGAACACCGGGCGCCAAAGAAGAAGGGCCGGGGCCATCATCATTTCTGCAAGGCCCACGCGGCCGAATACAATCGGTCCTTCAACTTCTTCGAAGGCATGAGCGATGCCGAAATCGCCGCCTTCAACGACCAGGCGCGCTACGATCACAAGAAGACCTGGCGCTTTGGCAGTGGACCGGTCGGCGCCGAGAATCCCCGCAAGATCCAGAATCCGAGGTTCTGGCGTGGCCGGGAAATGTTCGAGGACGGGGTCGAAGGCGAAGGCCGCGAGCGCGAGCGACGCAATGGCCGGACACCCCTGCAGGTGCGGGCGCTGAATGAACTCGACCTCGAAAGCGATGCGACCGCCGAAGCCATCCGCGCGCGGTATGCGGAATATGTCCGCCGCTTCCATCCCGACAGTAACGGCGGAGATCGATCGAGCGAGCACAAGCTCGCCCGCGTCCTCCGCGCAGGCAAGACGCTCAAGGCGGCCGGGCTCATGAAATAGGCTGCGCAGCCGGGGAAGCGGTCACCGGGTCGGCTGCGGGATTTCGGCCTGCCCAGATGATAATTGCTCTCCGGCGGCCATGAGGATTGTCGGCGACAAGCTGCGGCGTGTCCCCAGCCTGTCGACCCATGCCCTGTTCCGCCCCTATTCTGCGGCAGGGCGCACATCCTGACCGGGCGAGGCCGGCATGGACACCACACTTTCCGACAGCTCGTCTTCCGCGGGCACCTCTGCCGAACCGCGCCCCCTGCGAAGGCACCGGCGCAAAAACCGTCCGACCTTCTCCGGGACCGCCAGCCAGACCGGTGTCACCACCAACGCCATCAGCGTCGAGAACCCCAGACCGAAGACCACGGCTGTTGCGAGCGGGACCCACCATTCCGCAGTCACCCCCCCATGACTGATCAAGCCTTCCCGAAAGTTGACGTTCAGCATGAACATCATGGGCAGCAAGCCACAGATCGTCGTCAGCGTCGTCAGGAGGATCGGGCGGATACGCTGAGCCGCTGCAGCAATCGCCGCCTCTTCTGCCGTTCGCCCCGCTTTCTGGAGCCGCTGGAAGGTGTCGATCAGAACGATGTTGTTGTTCACCACGATCCCGGCGAGCGCAACGATCCCGACACCGATCATGAGGATGGAAATATAAGGCAGGTGAAGCTGGATCCCGATCAGGACGCCGGTCGTCGACAGGATGACGGCCGAGAGCGTCAGGATCACATGGAAGAAATTATTGAACTCCCACAGGAGGATAATACCCATCAGGAAGAGCGACGCCAGTGCGGCAGACTGGAAGAACGCGTTGGCCTCGGCCGCATCCTCATCGGCGCCCTCGAAACCGATCTCGACCGCCGGGTCCAGACTGGCCGTTGCGATCCAGTCGCGGATTTCCTGGACCTTGGCAGCGCCTGCGCCCTGTTCGGCGGCATTCGCACGAACGAACATGGCCTGCTTGCCGTTGCGGCGTTCGATCTTGGTCACCTTCTGGGCCGGAACACGCGTGACGAACTGGGACAAGGGCACCTGCCCCTCGGGCGTCCCGATGCGCAGGCTGTCGAGCGCCTGGACGCTGCGTTCGCTCTCAGGCAGGCGGACACGGATGTCTATCTCGTCAAGGGCGTCATCTGGCCGGTAACGCCCCACCAGAATGCCGTTTGTGACAAGCTGGACCGCCGCACCGACTTCGGCAATATCGACACCGAACTTTCCGGCCTGGGCCCGGTCGACCTGCAGCCTGTATTCGATGCCGGGCAGTGGTCGCGTATCCTCGATTTCGCGGAGCCCATCCATGCTGTCGAGGTGGTCGCGTACCTTGCCGGTCACCCGCATGAGCGCCTCACGGTCACTGGACCGCAGCATGATCTGCACATCCTTGCCGACGGGCGGGCCCTGCTCGAGCTTCTGCACCTCGGTCCGCACGCCCGGCAGGGTGGCGAGACGGTCGCGGATGGCCTTTTCGGTCTCGCGTCCGTCATAGCCGGCCTCACGGTCGGTGAAGTTGATGAGAATGCGTCCGACCGTGTCCTCCGGCGGCGGGCTCCCCCCACCGAAACTCAGCGTGCCGGTGTCCTGCGAACCGGACGTGGTCGACATGGACTCGATGCCGGGAAGATCGGCGAGGGCTGCGGCCGCCTCGCGAACAATGACAAACTCCTCCGCCGCCGACAGGTTCCCGCGCGCCTGGACAAAGACGTACACCTGCTCTGGCTCGACATCGAGAAAGAGTTCCGACTTGTGCTCGGTATTGGCAAACCAGGTGAAAATGGCAAAAACGATGGCGCACGCACCGATCGTGACTAACCATGGCCGGGCGACCAGCGCCGATGTCGAACGGGCATAGGTCCCGAGCCAGCCCGGTGCATCGCGCGGGTCCGCGGCATCGCCCGAAACGGCGGCAAGTTCGCTCCCACCTTCCATCCGGGCCCGCCCCCCGATGACGGACCCCAGGACCGGCAGGAAGATCAGCGCCATCACCAGGGATGAAACGAGCACGAAGATCAGCGTGATCGGCAGGTAGGACATGAACTTGCCCACCATCGAATCCCAGAACAGGAACGGCAGGAACGCGGCCAGCGTTGTCGCACTCGATGCCACGATGGGCCAGAACATGCGTTTGGCTGCCAGTCCATAGGCCTCACGCCGGTCCAGACCCTCGGCCATCTTCCGGTCAGCATATTCGACAACGACAATCGCCCCGTCGACCAGGATACCGACGGCAATGACCATGCCGAACATCACCATCATGTTGATCGTGTAGCCAAAGACCCCAAGCAACAGGAAGGCCATGACAAAGGAGCCCGGAATGGCCAGGCCCACCATCATGGCTGAGCGCAGGCCAAGCGCGGCGACGACAATGATCATGACGAGGATCACGGCGGTGGCAATCGAAGCCTGTAACTGGCCGAGCTGCTCCGCGATCATTTCCGACAGGTCGGAGGTGAGCTCGGCCTCTATCGTACCGGGCCAGGCGCGTTCATGCTCCTCGACAACGGCCCGGACGTTGGCCACCGTATCGAGGATATTTGCCCCAACACGCTTGACGACCTGCAGCTGAACAGAGGGTTTGCCATTGAATTCGCTGTAGGCGGTGCGGTCCTTGAAGGTGCGCTGGATGGTGGCGACGTCGGCGAGCGTGATCACCGCATCGCCAGCAGTCTTGACCGGAAGGCTGAACGCATCCTCGGCCGTCTTGATGAGGCCCGGGACCTTGATCGGGAACCGCCCCTCCTGCATGGCGATGTTCCCGGCAGGGACAAGCCTGTTATTTGCCGACACCGTCTGCAGGATGTCCTGATAGGACAGGTTGTAGGTCTCAAGCTTGACCGGGTCCACAATGATTTCAAGGACTTCCTCGCGATCGCCGATGAGCCGCGCCTCGAGCACCCCGCCGAGACTTTCGAGTTCGTCCTGGAGGTCCCGCGTCACGGCGTAGAGACCCCGCTCGGGCGCTTCACCAAAGATGTTGATCACCAGAATCGGAAACAGCGAGGCATTGAGTTCGGTGATGACCGGTTCAAGCGCATCGGCCGGCAACTCCCGCCGGGCAAGGTCAACCGCCTCGCGTACATCAAGCAAGGCCTGGTCCTGATCGAACGTCACCTCGAATTCGACAACGATCTGGCCCGCCCCTTCCAGCCCGTAGCCGTCAATCTGCCGGACGCCCTCGATCGCCTTCAGCTCTGTCTCAACCGGCCGGACGAGCAGCCGCTCGGCATCCTCGGGCGAAATACCCTCGAGCGGAATCGTTACCCCGACAAAGGGAATGGGAATATCCGGGTCGGCTTCCTTGGGCAGGTTCACATAGGTGACGCTGCCAGCGATCAGCGCCACGGCCAGAACCACGAGCACCATCCGCGCCAGGGCAATCGAGCCATCGATCAAGCTATGCATGGCCTAAAGCCCTTCATCGCTGACCGGATCGACACGCACCCCCTCGCGGACGAAATCATGTCCCGAAAGCATGAGCCTCGCCGTTTCCGGCAGGCCGCTGACCCAGACACCGGTGTCCGCATCGTCAACCACGCTGACTTCGGCGAAGCGTACCGTGTCGGCCTCATCGACATACCTGATTCCGACACGACCATCGTCGCCGAGCACCATCAGGGCCGGGGACACGAGGATAGCCGGCACCTCTTCCGTCGCGAGGCGCACCGAGGCCGTCAGGCCGGACGCGATGCCATAATCGGGATTGGGGACCGCGATTTCGACGCGAAATGTGCGCGTGGTCTCACTGGCCGAACGCGCACGATACCGGACTTCGCCGTCAAGCCGACGACCGTCTGCAAGCGCAACAGTGGCCGTCTGGCCAAGTGCGATAAGGCTCGCCTGCGCCTCGGTTGCCTCGACAACGACGAGGATCGGACTGAGGTCCAGCAAGGTCCCACAAGGGCTGCCCGGGGAAAGGAAATCCCCGATCTCCGCGTGTCTTTCATCGAAAACTCCCGGAAACGGAGCCCGTATCTCAGTCCGTTCAAGTTCGATCTTCGCTGCATCGACCCTGGCGACAGCCGCATCATAGGCCGCTTTTGCAGCGGCTGCCGCCGTGGTTGAGGTCCAGCCCTTCTCGGCAAGGTCGGCGGCCGCGTCCCATTCCAGTTTCTTGGCGGCGAGGTCGGCTTCCGCCTGTTTCAACTGCACCTCGCGGGCATCCACGTCGAGCCGGCAAAGAACCGCGCCTTTCCGGACGGCACGGCCCTCGCGCGCCGGCGTCTCGGCGACGGTCCCTGTTGTCTCCGTCCGGACGACAACGGCCCTTTCCGGCGCTGTTCGCCCCTTCAGCGTGGCGAAGGCCGTGTGCAATTCACTTCGGACGGGCCGCACGACGACCTCCGGCCGCTCCGGCGTCGGCGGCTCCTCAGCCAGGCTTTCCGAAGGGCTGGGAACCGGACCGGACGCATCCTCGCGCATCATTGCGCGGACACCGAAATATCCAAGCAGGAGCACGAGAATGAGACCGGCGGTGATGAAGGAACGGGGCAAAGGGAAGGTCCTTGCAAATGACCGAGCCGGCCAGTTCTAGCCCGCTGCCTACCACGAACTGGTAAATGAGGCGATGGACGGCAAGAGCTCACGTTGCGGCACATCGACTGCCGTGCGGATATCAATGCCCCATCGCTGAGACACCGCCCGGCTGCAGGTTCTGTCGCCTCGACGCGCACGCGCTACCGCTGCGGGAGATCAGAACGAGGCGAAGTGGCTCAGCCCGCAGCACGCTGGCTGCTTGTGGCCGCATCCAGCAGCAGGAAGGCTGACAACCGCGGACTTGCATTGCGGCCCGATTTTTGGGTCCGGTCGAGGGCGGCAATCGCGTCGGGCTCTTCCATGGTCACGAAATCCTCGGCCAGCTGGGCCAGCTCGGGGTCTGCCACCAGGCGCTTGGCAACGCGATCGACCTCGATCCGGGCGGCGGCAACGATCGCAGCCCTGCGGGACTGCTCGCCCTTCCTTGCCGCCTGCGCGATCTTCTTCTTCGCCTTCGGACGGAAAATATTCGAGAGCGCAATTCCGGACGTCTCCAGGCGCAGTATCACCGATTCTGCAGTTTCCTCGCGGGGCAGGTGCCCGGTTTGCTCGCGGTCCATGTCGTTGAGAATGGTCGACCAGTCAGCATCGCGCCGACGGTCTGGCGTATCCCGGCCTGACTGGGCGGAAGGCGGTTGGGACTGGGCTGAGGACGTGGACGAAGAAGGCGCCCGTTCCTGCGATGGCGGCCGAGCGGGTGCCGGGGCTCTTTCCCGGGTCGGAGTTCTTTCAGGCGCCTGCAATCCACCGCCCGGGAGCAGCGAGGGCTGCACCTCGACATTCGGCGGCGGTGGCCCGACGGGATCTTCTGCATGCCGACGCCCACGCATGGCGTCGGCGGCTTGCCGCGTATCAATTCCGTCCTGGCGCAAGGCACGTGCTGGGGCCTCCGGGCGAGGCTGCAACTCCGCTGGCCGCTGCCGCGCATTTGCTGCCGTCGGCTGCAGAGGCTGTCGTCCCCGCAGACCCGGATCGTCGGTGTCGCGCGGATTGGCGTGGAAGATATTCTCATCGACACTCGGTTCAGGGGCCTGCAGATCCGGTGCTTGCGCGGCCGGCTGGTCCGTCGGCCGGTCATCCGATGGGCCAGAATCCGATGGGCCAGCATCCGTCCCCGGCTCATCGCCGCCGAACAGTTCTGCTTCAAGCTCCCGCGGGCTGGCATCAAGGCGCGGCACCGAACGCGGCGCCTTCACCGCACCGGGAACAGTCGGGGTGCGCCCCTGCGGTTCGGCAGCCGGGCGACGGGGGGGCACCGGGACTGGCACACCGCCAAGACTGGCCCTCGGCGGCAACCGGTCCGGTTCCGTCGACTGCCCAGAGGCTGAGGCTGAAGCTTTAGCTGCAGGCGGTTCGCTGTGCGCCCGCCCCACTCCACCATCCGATTGTCCAGGCATGGCGTCATCGGTTCGGCTGAGCTCCGTCGGCATGGCGACATGCGCATTCGGCTGGGCGAAACCGGCCGTCCGGGTCGAGGTCAGGGTCACAACCTTCCTTGCGCCTGTGTCTTCTCCTTTCGGCGGCGGCAAGACAGCGCCTGCCTCCGCCTCAAGCCCGGGCCCGGCCTTCAGACCGAGGTGACCCGCCTCGCGGCCGTTCAGCCCCCGATCAGAGAGGGCGCGTTCTGGCATTTGCCCGGTTGTCTCGCGCGCAGACGCGGCCGGCGCCGCCTCGCCGTCGCGGCCGTATGGGGACGCCTGACGACCGGGGATGGTCCGCGCATCTTTAAGTGCCTCAGCAGTATCGGCCGCGCGCGCCCCCGCACCAGGGTCCGGCTGGAGTGCCGCGCGGCGCGCCACTCGCGGCAGCTCTCCCCGCACAGTGCCTGCGCCTGATGCCGCAGCAGTGGCTGACTGGGCGCGGGTCGCTCCTGCAGCGCCATTCAGCGCCTCGACAACGCGGCCGAGTTGTTCATTCGGCAGCGCACCGCTCTGGCGGGCCGCTTCGCTGGCCTCGCGCACCGATGCCGCAGCCTGCTCGGCGGCAGCGCGCAGATCCGCCATCGCCCGCTGGGCATCTTCGCCGGCCTTGCGGGCGCTTTCATTGATTTCGGCATTCAGGGTGCGCGCCTGCGCGAGGGCCGTGTCCACGGCCGCCCTGAGGGATTCGCTGGTCTGACCGGCGACATCACCCGCCACATTGCCTGCGCGGAGCGTATCCTCGACGGTGCGCTGGGCTTCCTCAAGCCGCGTCTCGAGGCTGGACACAGCGAAAACCAGCGTATCCCCCTGCTTTTGCAGCGTATGCGCCATGGTATCGATCTTCGCGAATTCCTCGTTGATCTGGCTTCCGGTCCTTTTCAGCGCCTGCAGTCTCTGCTCGAGCGCCTCGTCAGACTTGGCGATATCGAAGCTCGCCGAGCGGGCAGCATCGACCATGGCTGCGGCCTGGCGGGGGATCGCCTCGCCCATCAGGTCCGCCTGTTCGCGAAGGTCACGCGCCAGTGTTTCAAGCGCGGCGCGTTCATCGGCGAGGCGGGCGGACAGGTCACGTGCATTGTCAGCGGCCGCATAGGTCACGCTTTCGAGCCGCAGTCTTTCGTCCCCCATTTCTGAAGACACCGAACGCATTGCTGCGAGGGCCGCGCCCATCGCCTGGTCAATCTCCTCGCTGGACGCCTTCAGGGAGGAGGCCAGGGTCTGCGCTTCCTCGCCATAGGCGCGGGATGGATTGAGAAGCTGGGTTGCTGCCTTCAGGATCAGGCTGCTGGCGGCATTCCGGCGCGCGCCTTCGCGCGCGACATAGCCGGCGAACAGGACGACCAGGCCCGGCACGGCAGCAAGCGAGACAGCCGCCATGATGGCCAGGGCGCCGGCCTCGGCAAACTGGCTGCGGTCAACACTGGTGACGACCGTAATGGCAACCGATGACCACCAGACGATGGCGAGGCCGAGACCGGCCCACGGCATCCAGTGTCCGGCCCGCCGGATGGCTTCCAGTTCCGCTTGCGTGGCTCCAGAGTGCCCCGGCCCGTCCATCATCATGTCTTCCATCAGTTCGACTCTACCCTCGCCCGGTCAATTCCGCGATAGCAGGTGCCAGCCGACCGTAACCTGAACGGCGCTGCCTAATCTCCGGCCCAATTCAGGACCGAAGCTGCGCCATTCCCGCCAGAATTCTGCCCATCTGTCGGGGCGTCTGCCGCTCCCATGAGGCCAATGAGCACTGAAATGACGAGATCACGGACGAAAACGAGTAAGGCAAGCACGTGCACAACCTCCAGCTTCGTTCACATTTAGCCCAGATGACGGCGCCATGCGAGTCGATATTCCCGCACGACAGATTGCTTCTCATACAGAATACCCCGGCCGCACGAAGCCGGGGCCAGGGTTTCGCCTTGAGTACTATCCAGGCCAGTGCTCGGCCAGCGTCAGACGCGCAGCGGGGGAACTGCAGGTTTCACCGGAAGTGACCCGGGGTCTGCGCCGATTGGCGTCCTGCAGCTGACCGGGTTCGGAGCACCCCCGTCAGAGCGCCTCGGTCAGTTCCGGCACCGCATTGAAGAGATCGGCAACAAGACCATAGTCGGCGACCTGGAAGATGGGCGCCTCTTCGTCCTTGTTGATCGCGACGATCACCTTGGAATCCTTCATGCCGGCAAGATGCTGGATAGCACCGGAAATGCCGACCGCGACATAGAGCTCCGGCGCGACGATCTTGCCGGTCTGACCGACCTGGTAGTCATTCGGGGCATAGCCGGCATCCACTGCGGCCCGCGACGCACCGATGGCCGCGCCAAGCTTGTCTGCGAGCGGTTCGATGACGCGATTGAATTCCTCGGCCGAGCCGAGCGCCCGCCCGCCCGAAACGATGCGTTTCGCCGCCGTCAGTTCCGGACGATCGCTTTCCACGATCTCCTCGGAAACAAAGGCCGATTTCAGTTCGCCACCGTCAAAGGCGATGGTTTCGACGCTGGCACTGCCGCCCTCACCGGCAGCCTCGAACGCTGTCCCGCGAACGGTCACCACCTTCTTGGGGTCTGCCGACGTGACCGTCATGATCGCATTGCCGGCGTAGATAGGACGCTCGAACGTGTCCGATCCCTCGACGCCCGTGATATCGGAGAGCTGCATGACATCCAGCCGCGCAGCGATCCGCGGCGAGACATTCTTGCCCATGGTCGTGGCCGGCGCGAATACCGCGTCATAATCCGTCATCAGCGGAACGATCAGCGCTTCCATGGCCTCGGCGAGCTGTTTCTTCAGCGGTGCGGCATCGGCATGCAGCACCTTCCGAACGCCGGAAATCCGGGCTGCGGCCTCTGCAACGCCGCCCGCGCCCTCGCCCGCCACGAGGATATCCACATCGCCGCCGAACTGCCCGGCCGCCGTGACCGTCTTGTGGGTGGCATCCGAAAGGGATGTGTTGTCATGCTCTGCAATCACGAGAACGGCCATCAAACAGCTCCTGCGGCTTTGAGTTTAGCAACGAGGGTCGGAACATCCTCAACGATTTCACCGGCCTCGCGCACCGGCGGCTCGGTGACCTTCACCACCGTCAGCCGGTTCGTGACGTCGACGCCGTAGTCGGCGATTTCTTTCATATCGATAGGCTTTTTCTTCGCCTTCATGATGTTCGGCAGCGACGCATAGCGCGGCTCGTTCAGCCTGAGGTCCGTGGTCACGATGGCCGGTCCGGTCAGGGCAACGGTCTGCAACCCGCCATCGACCTCGCGGATGACCTGCAATGTGTCGCCATCCTTCCTGAGCTCGGAGGCAAATGTCCCTTGCGGCCAGCCCAGCAATGCCGCCAGCATCTGCCCGGTCTGGTTGCAGTCATCATCAATCGCCTGCTTGCCGAGAATGATCAGGTCCGGGCTTTCGGCTTCGGCGATAGCCTTCAGGATCTTGGCAACCGCAAGCGGCTCGGGCATCTCGTCTGTCTTCACCAGAATGCCGCGGTCCGCCCCCATGGCCAGCGCTGTCCGGATGGTTTCCTGCGCCTGCTGCGGGCCGATCGATACGGCAATGACTTCGGTGGCGGTTCCGGCTTCCTTGAGACGGACGGCCTCCTCGATCGAAATCTCGTCGAACGGGTTCATCGACATTTTCACATTGGCGAGGTCCACGCCTGTCTGGTCAGGCTTAACACGGACTTTAACGTTGTAATCGATGACCCGTTTCACGGGGACGAGCACCTTCATGGGCCGGCTCCTGTCTGCGTTTCCAGTTCACACCAAAAAGGGTGTGGCGCGGCCATGCAAGCCCCGCACGATCAATTGCCCACACATAGTCGGCTGCCCGTCCGAAGATCAAGCTTCCGTTGACGTTAGCGTCAATTTGGCGCGCAGCCCTTTGCGAGCAGATCGTCCCGCTGCGGCGCATCGACTGCCTCTGCAATGAAGCCAAGCGTACCCGTGCAGAGAAGTTCGTCCGCCGCCCGGATCAGCGCGCCGAAGGCTGCATTGGCAAGCGCCGAACCAAGAGACACCCGCACAACGCCCAAGGCACCGAGTTCGTCGATCAGAACGAAACCGGCAAACGGGCCGATCAGCACGTTGAGTGGCCGGTCGATCTCCGAAATCACGGTGCGGATATCCTCAAGTGTTCGCAGGCCCGGTGCAAAGAGAACATCGGCGCCGGCGTCCTGGTAGGCCTGCAGTCTGGCGATCGTGTCGGCGAGATCGGGCTTGCCTGTGAAGAAATTCTCCGCCCGTGCGGTCAGGGTGAAGGGGAAGGGCAGCGATCGCGCCGCTTCGACCGCGGCGCGAACCCGTTCGGAAGCAAGGACGATATCATATTGCGGCTGATCGGCCTTGCCGGTGAAATCCTCAATCGAGCCGCCAACGAGCCCGGCCGCTGCCCCGAGCCGGATGGTCTCGGCGCAGGTTCCTGGCGCATCTCCGAAACCGTTCTCGAGATCTGCGGTGAGCGGCAAGGCCGTCGCCGTCGCCAATTGACCGATATGGTTCAGCACATCCGTGCGCATGACGCCGTAATCCGGCACGCCCCGCTGCCATGTGGCATAGCCGGCGCTGGTGGTTGCAAGCGCGCGAAAGCCGATTCCTGCGAGGATCCTTGCCGATCCGATATCCCAGGGGTTGGGCAGGATAAAGAGGTCACCTTTTGTGTGCATCGCCTGGAACGCTGCACCCTTTTCGGCCTGGCTGGTCATGTCCGTCTCCGTTGCTGATGGTGATGAGGGCATAAAGGGCCGGGCCCGGCGCTCGCCACCCGGTTCTTGCCAATCACCTTCAGCCATTGCCGGAGGGCTCAGTTGCCGGCCGCCTTCAGCCTGTAGATGAGCTCCAGCGCCTCGCGCGGGGTCAGCGTGTCGGGGTCGACCGATTGCAGCAGCCGGTCGGCTTCGCTCTCGGCAGCTGTCGGCGCGGGCGGCGCCTGCGGCAGCTCCTGCTCGTTCGCCGGCGCAGCAGCAAACAATGGCAGCGCGGCCGCCGCCCCGCCATCGGATTCCAGCTTGGCCAGAATCTCCGCCGCCCGGTTCACGGCCCGTTTCGGCAGGCCAGCCAGCCGGGCGACCTGAACGCCATAGGACTTGTCAGCCGGGCCGGGCTGGACCTCGTGCAGGAAGATCAGATCCCCCTTCCATTCGCGCGCCCTGAGGCTGGCATTGGCGGCGTGTTTCAACCGCGCTGCGAGGTCGGTGAGCTCATGATAATGGGTGGCAAACAGGGCCCGGCAGCGATTGACATCATGCAGGTGCTCCACGGCCGCCCAGGCGATGGCAAGGCCGTCAAAGGTCGAGGTGCCGCGACCGACCTCATCGAGGATGACGACGCTCGCCTCGGTGGCCTGGCTCAGGATCGTCGCGGTCTCGACCATCTCGACCATGAACGTTGAGCGTCCGCGCGCCAGGTCATCGGACGCCCCGACCCGCGAGAAGACCCGGTCGGCGAGCCCGAAGGTGAAGCGGCGGGCCGGCACGAAGCTGCCGGACTGGGCGAGGATCACGGCGAGCGCAGCCTGGCGAAGAAAGGTCGACTTGCCGGCCATGTTCGGCCCGGTGATCAGGGCCAGCCGCGGGCCCCCGATACCGCTAGCGTCGAGGGCGAGATCGTTTGCGGTGAACCCCTGCCCCGTCCTGCGCAGGGCCGCCTCCACCACCGGGTGCCGCAATCCCTCGGCCTCTATCACCGGTGTCGCCGAGAGGGCAGGACGTACCGCACCGGTCTCCTCGGCCCATTCTGCCAGTCCACTGGCGACATCCAGTCCGGCCAGCGCTTCGCCGGACGCGCGCAGCTCTGCCTCGGCCCCCTCGACCCGGGAAAGAAAACCCTCGAAGATCGCCATTTCGCGACCTTTCGCTTCCTCCTCTGCCCGGGAAATGCGACCCGCGAGCCCCTGCAGTTCCTCCGTCGTGAAACGGACATTCTTCGCCAGCGTCTGGCGGTGGATGAAGGTCGCATTCAGCGGCGCGGCCAGCATCGGATCGGCTGCACGCGCGGCCACGTCGATGAAGTAGCCAAGGACATTATTGTACTTGATCCGGAGACCGGAGATCCCGGTTTGCTCCGCATAATCCCGTTCCAGCCCGGCAATGATCCGCCGCGAATCCCCCTGCAGCGCGCGGGTCTCGTCGAGGGCGGCATCCCAGCCGGGCGCAATGAAGCCACCATCGCGGGCCAGCAGTGGCGGCTCGTCGACCAGTGCGCGCGAAAGGTCCGATGCCAGGCCCGCAAGCTCCGCACGCCCCATCAGTGTCAGCTGACCCATGGCATCTGCCAGCGCCTTTGGCGGACGATCCAGCGGCTCGGCCATGACCGACACGGCTGCATCCCCCCCCTGCAGCGCGGCAGCCAGCGCGGCAAGGTCCCGCGCCCCCCCCCGGCCGAGCCGAAGGCGCGTCCGCGCCCGCTCCATGTCCGGCAGTCCCCTGAGCCGCGCCCGGACATCGGCGCGGGTGGCGGGGCGCGCGAGAAACCAGTCAACGGCATCCAGCCGGTCATCAATCTCTGCAGCATCGCGCGACGGCTGCGACAGGCGCGCTGCCAGCAATCGCGCCCCCGGCGCGGTCAGCGTTCGATCGATCGTATCGAGCAACGTTCCGGCCCGCTCCCCGGCCAGTGACCGGTCGATTTCAAGGCTCGCGCGCGTCGCAGGATCAATGGCGAGTGCTGCATCGAGAGCCCGCCGGCGCGGGGGATCGAGCCGCACCTGCGCGCCAGCCTGGGTCAGTTCGATATAGTCGAGCAGCAGCGCCGATGCGGCCAGTTCCGCCCTGCCCAGCTCGCCAAAGGCATCGAGTGCGGCAACACCCAGAGCGGACTTGAGCAGCTCTTCGCCGCGGTCCGGCCGGGCACATCGCGACGGCCTTTCGGTCAGGGGCGCTGACAGCGCCTCCGTCAGAGCCGTGATGACATTGCGGCCCACATCCCCTTCGCTGACCAGCCATTCCCGCACAGGCAGTGCCGCCAGCTGCTCGCCCAGCGTGTCCACGCTGCAGGCGATCAGGTCGAACCGCCCGGTCGACACGTCGGCCGACGCGATTGCCGCGTCCGCGCCGCCCTTCGTAAACGCCACCGCCGCCAGCGCCTGGCCCTGCCGGGCTGGCAACAGCGTGTCCTCGGTGAGCGTTCCCGGGGTGACAATGCGCACGATATCGCGCGCAACGACGGCTTTAGCGCCGCGTTTCCTCGCCTCGGCAGGACTTTCCACCTGCTCGCAGACCGCGACGGTACGGCCGGCCCGGATCAGGCGGGCAAGGTAGGTCTCGGCCGCATGATAGGGCACCCCCGCCATCGGTATCGGTGCCCCTTCGTGCTCACCGCGCGCCGTCAGGGTGATGTCGAGTATGGCCGATGCGTCCACTGCATCGTCGAAGAAGAGCTCGAAGAAGTCGCCCATTCGGAAGAACAGCAGGGCGTCCGGATGCCGCGCCTTGATCTCGAGATACTGGGCCATGAACGGGGTGGGCGGCTTGTGGCCGCCCGCGCGCGCGGGACCGTCATCTCGCGGGCTCCCGCCAGAACCGGCCGTCACCCTGGTCTCGTTCGTTTCCGGTTCTTCGGCGCGCTCGGTCATGGCCAAGGGGTGCCGTCATGCGGGGCAAAGTGCAAGATCCGGCCGCCCGGCGAACACCGCGTTCACACCGCATCCACACGAAGGGGCAATCGCGCGGTCGTCGATGGGTTGTGGCCGCCGGGCGAGGTGAATAAGGTCGCGGCTCTTTTTACGGCCTTCTCAGGTCTTTACCGGCGGGATCCACGAGCCATGACACCCAAGCGCCCCAGCTTCACCGATCAGGAAGCACTCGATTTCCACTCCCAGGAACCGGCCGGAAAGCTGTCTGTCACGCCGACCAAGCCGATGAGCACGCAGCGCGATCTCTCCCTTGCCTACAGCCCCGGCGTGGCGGTGCCGGTCAAGGCCATCGCGGAAAACCCCGATGCAGCCTACGACTACACGGCCAAGGGCAACATGGTTGCGGTCATTTCCAATGGCACGGCGATCCTCGGCCTCGGCGATCTCGGCGCCATGGCGTCCAAGCCGGTCATGGAAGGCAAGTCCGTCCTTTTCAAGCGCTTCGCGGACGTCGACTCGATCGATATCGAGGTCGACACGCGCGATGCAGACGACTTCTGCAGGACCGTCCGCAACATCGGTGCAACATTCGGTGGCATCAATCTCGAGGATATCGGCGCGCCGGATTGCTTCCTGATCGAGAGCCGTCTTCGCGAGGAGCTCGACATTCCGGTGTTCCACGACGACCAGCACGGCACCGCCATCATCGCTACCGCTGGCATCATCAACGCCTGCGCCATTACCGGGCGGAAACTGGAAGACCTCACCGTGGCGGTCTCGGGCGCCGGTGCGGCCGGTCTCTCCTGTGCCGGGCTCATCGCGCATCTCGGGGTGAAGCGGGAAAACATCCTGATGTGCGACAGCCGGGGGGTGATCTACGAGGGCCGCACCGAGAAGATGGACCAGTTCAAGTCGGCCTTCGCCGTGAAGACCTCGAAGCGGACGCTGGCCGAAGCGATGGAGGGCGCCGACTGCTTCCTCGGGCTTTCGGTCAAGGGCGCGGTGACAAGCGAAATGGTCGCGTCGATGGCGGACAATCCGATCATTTTCGCGATGGCGAACCCCGACCCCGAAATCACGCCCGAAGAGATCAAGCGAGTTCGCGACGACGCCGTCATTGCCACCGGGCGCTCGGATTATCCCAACCAGGTCAACAACGTGCTTGGCTTTCCCTACATCTTCCGCGGCGCGCTCGACGTCCGGGCGCGCGGGATCAACGAGGAAATGAAGGTGGCGGCGGCAAAGGCGCTCGCCGAACTGGCCCGGGAGGACGTCCCCGACGAAGTGGCTGCAGCCTATCATGGCCAGCGCCCCCAGTTCGGGCCGGACTATATCATTCCGACCCCGTTTGATCCGCGGCTGATCTCGTTCATCCCGCCTTTTGTTGCCCAGGCCGCGATGGATACGGGCGTGGCGCGCCGCCCGATCGAGGACATGGAGGCCTACCGCCAGTCCCTTGCCCGGCGCCAGGATCCGACAGCCTCCTTCATGCAGGGGCTGCAAAGCGCCGTTCGTGGCCTCGACAGGCGGATCGTCTTCGCGGAGGGAGAGGAGCCTGCCGTGGTCCGCGCCGCCTGGTCGTTCCGGAACCAGGGGCTCGGCCGGCCACTTCTCATTGGCCGCGAGGAAAGGGTGCGGGCGACCATGAAACAGATGGGCGTACCGGATGGCAGCCTCGAAATCGTCAACGCCCGGATGTCCGACCGCAATCCCGATTATACCGACTATCTCTATGCGCGCCTGCAGCGCCACGGCTATCTGAAACGGGATGCCCAGCGCCTCGTGAACCAGGACCGGAATGTGTTCGGCTGCTGCATGCTCGCCATGAACGATGCCGACGGCATGGTGACGGGGGTGACCCGGAACTACAATGTCGCACTCAACGATGCGACCCTTGTGCTGGACTCCCTGCCCGACCAGCCCGTCATCGGCATGTCGATGGTGATCGGACGCGGCCACACGGTCTTCATAGCCGATACCAGCGTGGTCGAATTGCCCGACGCCGAAGAGATTGCCGCGATTGCCATCGAGGCGGCCAAGGGCGTCCGGGCGCTCGGCTTTACGCCGCGGGTTGCTCTCCTGTCCTATTCGACCTTTGGCAACCCCATGGGCGAGCGCATTGAGAAGGTGCGCGAAGCCGTTGCGATTCTCGACGAGCGAAACGTCGACTTCGAGTATGAGGGAGATGTCAACGCCGATATTGCGCTCAATCCCGATCACCGGATGCTGTACCCCTTCTCCCGGCTCAGCGGGGCGGCGAATGTCCTCGTGATGCCGGCGATTCACTCGGCGTCGATCTCCACCAAGCTCCTCGACACGATGGGTGGCGCCACGGTGATCGGTCCGATGCTGCTGGGTCTGGAAAAACCCGTCCAGATTGCCTCGCTCGGCGCCACGGTGTCCGATATTGTCACCCTTGCAACCATTGCCGCCTATGATGTCGATGGCGTCTACGTGTCGGACGCCTGAACCGCGGCCTCCGCCTTGGCCGCGCGCTCACGCGCCTGCCGCACCCATTCGACCAGAGAGAGACCGACCGCCACGCCACCGAGCCAAAACGTTACCATGAAGACGGTATAGAAGCCCTCGGTCTCGATCATCTCTCCGAGCCAGGGCCGCCCAAGCGTCCCGATCAGCATGGTCAGGGATGCCAGCAGGGCGTATTGCACCGCGGCAAACCGGGGATTGACGACCGACGTGAGGTAGGCCGTCAGGGCAACGAGTGCGAGACCGCCGGCGATATTCTCGGCAAGTATCGTAAGCATGAGCCTCGCCATGCGCCGCCCCTGGTCCTCGGCCAGGACGACATCGTCTGGCTGGATGGCGGCCGCCCATTCGGCAAAGGCCATCAGCGGCACGCCAAGCCCCGTGATGTCCAGAAATCCATCGAGATGGACTGCGCCAGCGGCAAGGTCCGCGTAAAGCAGATTGGTGACCGCTGCGACGATCCCGCCGAGCACGAAGACCGGCATCCGCCCGATGGCAGATATGGCGATGGCACCGATCAGGGAGCCGAGGATCGTCGCAATGACACCCACGAATTTCGATGCAATCGCCACATCATCAAGCGAATGGCCCAATGCGCCATGGTTTTCGCCGAGATAGAATGGATAGGCGAACGACCCCCAGACCGCATCGGTGAAGCGGTAAGTCAGGGCGAGCGCTAGGACCAGGACTGCGCCCCATTTCAGTCGCGAGATCAATTCCATCAAAGGATCATAGATTGACCGGAACAGGGTGCCTGTCAGTCCGCCGCCCATGGAAATCCGCGCCGTTTCTTGGGCCACGGCCCCATGGCGCCAGATCAGGCCTGCCGCCATGACCGCGGGCACGATGACGGTCAGGAATACGATCCATGGCCCCTGGTTTCGCACGAAAGTCCGTCCGGATGCGCCGGTTTCAAGGACAAGCGCCTGAATAACGAACTGGCCAATGAGCCCCAGGGCCAGCAGCCAGCTCACGCCGACAATGGCAATGGCCGGTTTCAGCAGCGGTTGCGGCAGGCTTTCGAAAAAGCTCATGCGCAGGCCTTCGCGGGCAAGGTTCTTCTTCGGGTCCGGCGCCAGGAGGCTGCCAATGACCGTCAGCACCATGAACCCGCCCAGCATCAGATAGACAACGACCCAGCCGGCGCGTGCGGCGAGCATCAGGGCGAGAAAGCCGGATACGAAGCCGCCGAACTTGTATCCGAACTGGTAGAGGGCAGACATCAGGTCCTTGTCTTCCTCGGACCGCGCGACTTCGATGCGCCAGGCGTCCAGGATAAGATCATGGGTCGGCGACAGGAGGGTCACCATCAGGGCCACGCCGGCCACAAGCGCAAGATTTTCGGCCGGGTCCGTGAATGCCAGGAGGCACAGCAACCCGCCGATCAATACCTGGAGGGTCACGAGCCAGGATCTGCGCCCGCCCAATCTTGCCAGCCATGGCAGGGACCTGGATGTCTGGAATACTGGCGCCCAGAGATACTTGAAGGCATACCCCATCGTGACAAGGGAGAGCGCACCGATCTCCCCGGTATCCACGCCTTCTTCGGTGAGCCATGCCGTCAGGACGCCAAGCACAGCGCCCAGAGGCAGGCTGGCGGCGAAGGCCAGGATCAGCATCGCCCCCATGCGGCGATCGCGAAGCGAATGCAGCACCTTCAACCAGCGCGGGGGAGGCGCCGGATCGACCTTGCCTGTGGCGGTCATGCGGCGCCCGCGCACGGATTTCGCCCGATCCAGCGGAATGCCAATTGCCGCAGGGATTGCGCATCGATCGGTTTGGCGGCGACCAGGTTGGCACCCGCCTCACAGGCGTCGTGTTCCACGTTCGGGTTGACTTCGGCCGAGATCGCGATCACCGGCCCATCATAACCGCCCGCGCGCAGGCGTCGCGTCGCCTCGAACCCGTCCATCACGGGCATGCGCAAATCCATGAGCACCAGATCGGGAATCATGAGGTCGACAGCCTCCACTGCTTCCGCCCCCGTCGACGCGACCGTGACAGTGAAACCTGCCGATTCCAGGGCACGCCGTGCGATCATGGCATTCACGGGATTGTCATCGGCAATCAGCACCCGACCCGATCCGGTGACCGGAAGCGGCTCATCTGACCCGGCACGTCCCGCGTGTGCAAGATAAACCCGTTCGACCGTCGACGTGCTGCGCAACGGCCGCACCAGCCAGCCCAGGCAGCCCATGGTTCGGAACTGTCCGATCGCCCCCCGATCTTCGGGACGGAGCACGACGAGGGAGGGCGCATTGCGTGCGTGGCGAGCAACGAGATTCGGCGGGATCTCGGCTCCGATGAGTTGGACATGCAGACCTGCGCCACAATCGGATTCAGGATCGATCATGACCGGCGTGCAGTCTGCAGCAGCGAGAGAGGCTGCAGCCCCGAGCGCCGTGGCGACGGGCAGGCCGACGAGGCCGACGGTCAGCCCAAGCATCGGCAGGTCATGGCCAGGTGGCAGGCCCGCCTCGGTCATTGGCAGGTCGACCTGGAAACAGGTACCAAGGCCCGGCGCCCCGGATACGTCGATACGCCCGCCCATCAAATGGGTCAGCCGCTTGACGATCGACAGGCCCAGTCCGACCCCACCATCCTTATGCGCATCCGCCGCCCGGTTCTGCCGGAAAGCCTCGAAAAGGCGCTGCCGGTCTGCCTCTGCTATACCCGGACCGGTATCGTGAACCCTGTAACGAATGCCGGTGCCAAGCCGTTCCACGTCGAGCAGAACAGCGCCCCGTTCGGTAAATTTCAAGGCATTGCCAACCAGGTTGAAGAGGATCTGCCGGATCCGGCCAGCATCGCCGAGCATGGTTGGCATGGGCAGGGTGAGTGCGCGCGCAGCAATATCCAAATTGCCCGCATGCGCACGTGGGGCGAGCAGTTCAGTCACCTCTCGGGCAAGGCCCACGGGACAGAAGGGCGCCGCTTCCACGGCGATTTCACCCGAATCGAGACGCGCATGATCGAGGACATTGTTCAGCATGTCGAGCAGGCGCGCCCCGGAGGAAAGGATCGTGTTCACATAGTCGCGCTGTGACGGTGTCAGATCGGTCTCAAGCAGCAGCGATGCCGTGCCGAGTATCCCGTTCAATGGCGTCCGGATCTCGTGACTGGCAGTTGCCAGAAAGGTTTCTTCGGGTCGGGGATCACTGGAAAGTTCGTTCATGCGCCCCTCCTGACACGCACCTCTTAATTCCCTGTTGTAAAGCAGCACATTCATTGCGCGAGCCCTGAACGCATGCCCTCGCGCAGCCCCTGGCGCCCGCCCTCGGAGCCGGGCAATCGCCGCCGGTAGGACAGCGCCTCAGCAATGTGCAGGCGGCGCACACCTTCCGATCCCTCGAGGTCGGCAATCGTACGGGCGACTTTCAACACACGGTGATAGCCTCTCGCTGTGAGGGCGAAGCTCTGTATGGCATCGGAAAGCAGCGCGGCGCCACGTTCATCCGGCGCTGCGAACCGCTCGAGCTCGCCAACGCCCGCATCGGCGTTCAGGGGCCGGCGACCTGCCTCGCCTGCACTCGCAAGCCGCTGCGCCTGGACACCCCGGGCTGCTGCAACTCGGGCGGCCACGTCTCGCGAGCCTTCCGGCGCCGGCGGCAGGGCGAGATCGGTCGCCGTGACCGGCGGCGTGTCGTAGAAAAGGTCGATCCGGTCCATGAACGGCCCGGACAGCCGCGCCTGGTAGTCAAGCGCACACTGGGGCGCCCGCCGGCAGGCATGGTCCCCGGGACCACCACCGCATTTGCAGGGGTTCATCGCGCCGACCAGCTGGAAGCGTGCAGGGTACTTCACGTGCCGGTTGGCCCGCGCGACGACAGCCTCGCCGCTCTCGATGGGCTGGCGCAGACTATCCAGGACCTGGCCCGGAAACTCCGGCAATTCGTCAAGGAACAATACGCCATGATGGGCCAGCGAGACTTCACCCGGCTTGGCTTTCGCCCCTCCCCCGACCAAAGCCGCCATCGACGCACTGTGGTGGGGCGCACGGAACGGACGCTGGCGGGACAGCCGTCCCCGCTCCAGCAGTCCGGCAACGGACTGGATCTGGCTGACCTCGAGGAGTTCCTGCGCCGAAAGGGGCGGAAGCAGCCCCGGAAGGCGCTGGGCGAGCATGGACTTTCCCGATCCCGGCGGCCCGCAGAATACGAGATTGTGTCCGCCGGCAGCCGCAATCTCGAGCACCCGTTTGGCGCCCTCCTGGCCCTTTACATCGCGCAGGTCCGGCCCGGGCGGGCCGGTCTCGACGCCGGCCATTTTCGGCGGCGCCAGGATGCTCCGCCCGGTGAAATGATTGACCAGCGCGAGAAGTGAGGGCGCGGCGACGGCCCCCTCACCCGCCCAGGCCGCTTCCGGGCCGCAGACCGAAGGACAGACCAGCGCAAGCCCCAGCGCCTGGGCCGACATGGCGGCCGGGAGGACGCCGATCGTCTCGGCCAGTGCCCCGTCGAGGGCAAGTTCCCCCATGGCGGCATGCCCGTCCAGCGCATCGGCCGGCAGCACGCCGATCGCCACCAGCAGCGCAAGCGCGATCGCGACATCATAATGGCTGCCCTCCTTTGGAAGGTCCGCCGGTGCGAGATTGATCACGATCCGTTTCGGCGGCAGAGCCAGACCCATGGCCGACAGCGCACATTGCACCCTGTCCCGGCTCTCGGCGACGGCCTTGTTCGGCAGGCCGACAATGTACATGCCGGTTTGCCCGCCCATGATGTGGACCTGAACATCGACCGGCTTCGCCTCGATCCCCTCGAATGCAAATGTCGTGATGCGGTTGACCATGCCGCCCCCCTGCCCTTGGCTCCATGAACAAAAGGGTTAACACAAGCCAAGGAACAGGTAAAGAACAAACCATAAAGATTCGCGCAGCTGCGCTCAGCCAGCCCGTTCCCCGCGTTTCCTGTCGACCGCATCCCAGAACAGCGCCGCCGCATCGATGCCGGTAAACCGCCGCAGCACCTGCACGCCGGTTGGCGACGTGACATTGACTTCGGTCAGCCGGTCTCCGATCACATCGATGCCGACGAGCACTTGTCCAAGCCGCTTGAGATCGGGCCCGATCCGCCGGCAAATGGCAAGGTCGCTTTCAGACAGCTCGATCGGCACGGCTTCGCCGCCGACGCGCATGTTCGAGCGGGTATCGTCGCCCTGCGGGATGCGGTTGAACCCACCGACGGGCTCACCATCGATCAGGATGATCCGCTTGTCGCCCTGCGCAATCGCCGGCAGGAACGCCTGGATCACAACCGGCTCGGGCGAGCTGGCGAGCAGCATCTCGAGCAGCGATGAGAGGTTGGGATCACCGGGCCGGATGCGGAAAACGCCCTTGCCGCCAAAGCTGTAGAGCGGCTTGAGAATGATGTCCTTGTGAATGGCACGGAAGGCATCGACGGCGGCAGGATCACGCGTGATCAGGGTCGGCGGTGTGATATCGGGATAGAGCAGCGGAAACAGCTTTTCCGGGTTCGATCGCACACTCGCGGGATTGTTCAGGACGAGGGTCTGGCCGGCAACCAGTTCCAGCAGGTGGCAGGTCGTGATGTAAGCCATATCGAAGGGCGGATCCTGACGCACCAGCACGACGTCAACATCGTGCCCGAGATCGAGCAGATGCTCCTCGCCGAACAGGCCGGGTGTTCCCGCAACCCGTTGCACGGTGACGGGCCGGGCCCTGGCGCGGACGCGGCCTGTGTCGCAGGTCAGGGCCTCGGGGCCATAGACCCAAAGCGCATGCCCCCGCGCCTGGGCGGCCTCGGCCAGTGCGAATGTCGTGTCGGCCTCGATGTTGACCCGTTCGAGCGGATCCATCTGGATGGCAATGCGCAGGGGCTCGGCTTCAGCCATTTGGGAGGTTCCTTCTGCAGTAACGACAGATGGGGGACGGATGGGCAGCGCCCCGACACGCGCTCATGGACAGGCCGCATCGCCCCTTGTGCACAGGACGAATTCGATCTGTCATCTAGTTTTCCGGCCCCCCGAGCAACTCCCGGTCACGGGACGCGCCTTGCGAGACCGGCGCAGCCTCAGGTCTGGGCCGGGGCTCGCGCACCCGCATGAAGGATACGACCTGCTTGACTCCGCTCACATAGGACGCCTTTTCCGCCGCCTCTTCCAGTTCGCCCTGACTGCGGACGAGCCCCATCAGGTACACGACGCCACCGTAGGTTTCGATATTGATGTTCACGGCGCGCACATCGGAGGCCGTGACCAGGGCACTACGGACCCTTGCGGTGATCCACTCATCGGAAAGGTTGGCAACAAAACCGCCGGCCGGCTCGATCCGGATCTCGTTGGCAACGCTCTGCGTGCCCTCGACGCTCCAGGCGACATCCTCGGCACGGACTCGCTCTTCCGGGGTGTTGACACGGCCGGTCAGCAGGACCTGCCCGCCCTCGACTTCGACATCGACCTCACCATAGCCGCGGGTGGAGAGCAATCTGGACTTGATCGCGGTCGACGTGCTGGCGTCGTCAATTGCATCGCCAACGGACCGTTCCTGAACCGATGCGATGCCGACAGCCCCTGCCGTGCCGACAACGGCGGCGGCACAGCCAGACAGCGCCATTCCCGCTAGGACGAGACCGGCAGCACCCAACCAGGAAGGCCTCCGCTCTTGCGATAAATGTCTGTCCTCGATCATCCTGTCACTCTCCCTGATTGGCCTTGCCTGTATTGATCCGGCCACGGTGAAGCCGGTCGCCGGGCGAACCCTGTCCAGACATCCTCATCGCGCTGATGTCATTTTGCTCTGATAATCGCAGGTTTAGGCAGAATCGGGGCGCCAAGCATCGCGAATATGCACCGGCCACTGCCAGGGACAAACAGCGATGATGTCATAACGCCGGCCGAAAGTCCCCCGTGGGTCGGCGTGCGACGCCCAGACATGCGCAGCGGCCTCGATCCGGCGCCGGGCACGGGGTGTCACCGCATCAATGGCATCGCGGACGCTCGGCCGCACCTTGACCTCAACAAAGACGAACACGTCGCCGCGCCGGGCCACGATGTCGACCTCGCCGATACGCGTCCGCAACCGGCGAACGAGGACGCGATACCCCTTGAACTGGAGTGCCAGCGCCGCAAGCGCCTCGCCCTGCCGGCCGCGCCGCTCGGCCGCCCGGCGCCGGTCAGCCACGCCCCTCCCCCTTGTCCTTGAGGGCGAGGGCACGCTGATAGGCAAGGCGTCTAGGCACCCCGAGCGCGGCGGCAGCCGCTTCCGAGGCAGATTTCAGTGGCAACTCCGCCATCGCCTTCAGGAGATAGGCATCAAGATCGCCGGTACCGGTGCCAGTGCCCGCCCCCGCCGCGCTGGTAACCGGGGGGCCGACGAGGACGACGATCTCGCCGCGCGGTGCGCCGGCCTCCGCATAGTCGGCGGCGAGGCTGGCGAGCGTGCCGCGCCGGATGTCCTCGAACCGCTTGGTCAGCTCCCGGGCAACAGCCGCCAGGCGCGCGCCGCCCAGGACTTCAGCCGCATCTGCCAGCATCGCAGCAAGGCGCGGTCCGCTTTCGTACGTAATCAGCGTCGATTCCGCGCGGGCCAGGGCGGCGAGCGCTTTCTTCCGTGCCGCTGCCTTTGGCGGGAGGAAACCGACAAACAAGAACCGGTCGCTGGGCAGTCCGGCGGCGACAAGCCCGGCAAGCATCGCAGACGCCCCGGGCACCGGGATGATCGCATGGCCGGCCTCGGCCGCCTCCCGTACCAGCTTGAATCCGGGATCGGAGACCAGCGGTGTACCGGCATCGCTGATCAGTGCGATCCGCGCACCATCCTCAAGCGCGCGCAGGATGTCCGGTCGACGCCGTGCCCCATTATGGTCATGATAGGGTGTCACCCGGGCAGCAATGCCATAGGCATCAAGCAGCTTCCGGGCAATGCGGGTGTCCTCGGCGAGGACCTCGTCCACCCCGGTCAGCACATCCAGGGCCCGGAGTGTCACATCGCGAAGATTGCCGATCGGTGTCGAGACGATATAGAGACCGGGATCGAACGGGGTCGTGCCAGCCGGTCTTGCGGCGGGCCAGTCAGGGGGAGCAGGTTGCGCGCCAGCCTGCTCCGGCGAAGAGGCAGAGGGATCGGACGATGACATCGCTGCAATCATTGCGCGCGTTTGCGCATGCGCCAAGCCTCTTCTTCCTGGCGCTGCTTGTATCAGCCTGCGCCGGCGGCCCAGCGCGCCCCACCGTGCCGATCTCGACCGGCGGTCCGCGCGTGGACCCGGTGGTAGAGCCCCGGCCGGGCGAGATTGACCCAGTCGCGTCGCCGGTTGTTACCGAGACAGAGGGGGGACCGGTCGCGGAAGGACCGCTGACCCCGCCCCACATGGCCGGACGCGCCGTCACGCGGGCTGCGGTACTGCTGCCGTTCAGCCATCCCAATCGCCGTGTCCAGGCCGAGGCGCAGGGCCTCCTGGCTGCCATCGAACTGGCCTTGTTCGAACAGGGCGACGACAGCTTCCTTCTGATGCCAAAGGATACCGGCGGCACCCAGTCCGGCACGACCGAAGCTGCAATGGAGGCGGTCGCCCAGGGGGCAGACCTGTTTCTCGGACCGCTGTTCTCAGCCAATGTCCAGGCGATCGGCCCCATCGCTGACGACGCGGACGCACCGGTCATCGCGTTCTCGAATGATCCGGCCGCAGGTCGGGACGGGGCCTTTCTCGCGTCCCTCTCGGTCGAGGAGGAAGTCGCCCGGGTCGTCGGCTATGCGCGCCAGTTCGGGATCGAAAGCCTCGCCTTCCTCGGACCGCGCAGCGAGTACGGCAGACGGGTCGAGGCGGCGCTCAGGACAGAAGCGGCGCGCAACGGGTTGGGACTTTCGGTGTCCCAGTTCTATGATCCGGCAAGCGAGGCGCCAACGGCCGAAGCGCAGATCGTTGCCGAAGTCCTGAAGCAGGAAATCGAGATCCGGCCCGACCGGGTCGCGCTCATGATCCCGGAGGACGGAACGCGGTTGCGCGGGGTCGCCCCGCTCATTCCCTATTTCGGCGTCGACTTCCGGCGCATCCGCATGCTCGGGACGAGCCGCTGGACGAGCGATCCCGATGCCCTGCGCGAGCCGACACTGAACGGAGGCTGGTTCGCCGCTCCCCCGCCCGAAGCGCTTGAAGGTTTCGAGGCCGCCTATTCCCGTGTCTATGGCCGGGATGCCACGGAGCTTGCCCCGCTTGGGTATGATGCCGCCTCCGTCGCCATGGTTCTCAATCGCTCGCGCCGCGCCATTGATGCCGGCGTCCTCACCGACCCCGACGGCTTTCGCGGCGTGAACGGGCTCTTCCGGTTCCGGGACGACGGGACCGCCGAGCGCAGCCTGTCCATCTACCAGATCGACCCGAAGGAGGGGGCCGTGCTCATCGAACGCGGTCCGGCCAGCTTCCCTCCAGACGATACGATTGGCTGAGCCGCAGTCAGGTCCCGGCGCCGAACCCGGGAGACTCAGCTTGCAGCGGTGCCAAACCAGCTCTGGATGATCGACCAGGTGCTCTTCGAGCCCTCAAGGGCGCGCTCCGTTGCCCGCATGGCGCTCGCCTTCAGCCCGCCGCAGCGTTTCAGAAGGTCGCCGACCACGGCACCGGAATCCCGCTTCACACGCTCCAGCGCCTCGGCGGAAATGGACCGCGCACTGGCCGGCGTCCAGGCCTCGAAAGTGCGGCACCGGCGCTTGGCGAGGTAACCGAGCTTGAGCGTCATCGTCGCATTCACCGCCCCGTCCATGACCGGCCCTGCGACCAGCCCGCCCATGCGCCCGAGCAGGCCACCAATCACATCCCCGGTAATATCGGTGACATCCTCAAGCGCACGGCTGACGATGACGATGGCGGCAACATCGCGAAGGATCAGCAGGCTTCCCCTGAGGTGCGGCCGACCGAAATAGAGCCGCGCAATCCGGCTGACGAGATTGGCATTACGCCAGAGCACGATGAAGGCATCGACCGTGCCGTTCATCGAAACCGCCGTCGCCACCCCCACGGCCACGGCCTCGGCCCGGATGATCTGGTCGACCCTGGCATCCAGAGCTGCCAGCCGGGCCTCTATATGCTCGGCCTCGAAGGCATGGATCCGTGCCAGAAGCGCGCGCCGGTTCTCCAGGTCGCCGGCCCTGGCCGCATCAGCAAGGCGCCGCCCGGCCTGGATCGAGGACTCGATCGCCTCTGCCTCTCCCCGCAGGTGGGGATTGCGCCTCAGGGCCGCCAAGTATCGCAGGTCATAGGCCAGCCGGGTCCGCATGGCCGCACTGCCCGGATCGCTTTCGTCAGTGCTGACATGGGGCGGCTGGGCCATGACGGGCGTGCGGAAAAAGCCCCAGAGCGGGCGACCGACCAGCAGGCCAAGCGCGGCGGTCAGCACGGCCACGAAGCCGATGCCGAGCAATGGGTGTATATCGGCGAACAGGTTGTAATAGAGATAGCCCTGCCCGACCACCATCAGGAGGGCGAGTGCAATCAGCCCGCCGACCCCCCATTTCAGCGCCCGCCAGGCGAGCGACCATTGTCTTGCAAGTTCCCAGTTCGGCGCCTGGGGCGGTTCCTGTCCGACCTGCGTCAGGGCCGCGGAGGCATCGGAGGCCATCATGTCTCTCCAGAAGTCAGTTTCGGAGAAACCTACAGGGAAAACACCCCGCTGACAGGGGGAGACCCGCAGTGCGCGAACCGCTCAGAGCCGTCGCACCGGGCCCAGCCAGGCCAGGCCAGACCAAGCAAGGTCAGCCCGGCAGGCTCCGCGGGCCGGATGCGCCAGCCCCCGCTACTCCTGTTCCCCACGGCAAAGATAGCGCGAGCGGTGGACATCGACCACATTGTCCTCCCAGCCCGTCAGCTCTGGATCGACAAGGTTCTGGTTCACAAGGAACCACATGGGCGACAGCGGATAGTCCTGCAGCATGATCGCTTCGGCGCGGGCAAGGAGTTCAGCGCGCGCCGCAAGATCAAGCTCTGTATTCGAGGCCTTTATCAGCGCGTCATACTCGGGATTGGCATAGCTGCCATAGTTGAGTTGCCCTGTTTCGCTGTCCAAGAGGTAGAGGAAATTGTGCGGGTCGTTGAAATCGGCCACCCAGCCCGCATCGGAGAGTTCGAAATCCCCTTCCCGCAGGCGGGAATAGAGTACCTTGGTGTCCTGCTGTTCGAGGGAAACCTGCACCCAGTCGCCAATCGCCTGCCAGTTCGCCTGCGCAACGGGGGGCGGCTTCGGATTGTCCCCGGTATTGCGATAGATGTAAGTGAAGGACAGCGGATTGTCCGGCCCGAAACCGGCTTCGGCGAGCAGTTCGCGGGCCGCTTCGAGGCGCTCTTCCATGGGCCAGCCTGCCCAGTCATAGGCGAACTGCTGGTCCGGTCCGACATAATTGTCGATGCCGGAGGGGACGAAACTGTAGGCCGGAACGAAGCCGGGTGTGAGCACGTTCTCCGTCATGAATTCACGATCGAGCACCATGGTCAGTGCCTTGCGGACGCGAACGTCATTGAACGGGGCGATTTCGGTGTTGAAGACCCAGTAGGTCACGGTCAGGGACGGATCGGTGCGCACCCAGCCGGGCAGGCGCTCCTGCAACTGGGCCATTCTCGGACCGTCGAAGGCATTGTTGATGTCGAGCGTGCCGGCCTCGATCCGCCGCTCGACGGCACCGTGATCGGCAATCGGGAAATAGGCAATGGTGTCGAAGCACAACGTATCGGCCCCGCCATGCCAGGACTCGTTCTTCACCGACACGAGCTGCGCGCCGATGGTCCATTCCTGCAGCTTGTAAGGCCCGTTCACCGCGATGTTTTCCGGCCGGATCCAGGCATCGCCGTGCGCTTCCACCAGGTGTTTCGGCACAGGGAAGGAGGCATAATGGGACAGAAGCCCGGGGAGGTAGGGCGCGGGATATGCCAGCGTGATTTCCAGCGTCCGGTCATCAATGGCGCGCACGCCGAGTTCCTCGGGCGGCAGCGTGCCGGCATTCACCTCCCGGGCATTCCTGATAAGCCAGAGCAGTGAGGCATACTGGCCGGCGGTTTCGGGATCCTGCAACCGTCGGAACGAGAACACGAAATCATCGGCAGTCACCGGCACACCGTCCGACCAGGTCGCCTCCCGCAAGGTGAAGGTATAAACTGTCTGGCTGTCGTCGATCTCGACACGCTCGGCCATCCCCAGAACCGGCCGGCCAGCCGCGTCCTGCACGTAGAGCCCCTCGAACATGTCGCCGATGACGATATTCTCCCACTGGGCGGACGATTTGTGCGGATCGAGCGTGTCCGGATTGGCGCTGATGCCGCGACTGAGAAGTTCGCCATACTGGCTGGCATCACCTCCGTCCCCGCATGCAGCCAGCAAGGCCATGCACCCGGTCAGCACGATCGCTTTCAGCGTCGCCCCCAGCCCAGCCCGTCGTTCTGTCATGAGACCTCCCTGCATACCCCAATACTTCCGCATTGCCGCACCGGCAGACAATGTCTGGAATTTTGACTCGCACCCTTGATAGCACGGGCCTAGAGTATTGAAACCGCAACGACGTTTCCCGAGTGCCCCATGACGATACTGCGCAGTTGCCTTGCAGTCCTCCTCCTTGCCTGCACGGTCACCCCCCTTGCAACAGGGCAGGCAGCCACTGACTCCCTCTATGCCTGCGCCGACAAGGCAAGCGATAGCGAACGGCTGGCCTGCTACGACGCAGCAGTGGCCGAACTGCGCGCGGCTGAGACGACCGGTGAGGTGGTCACCTTCACGACCGAGGAAATCGTCGAGGCGCGCGAGCGGACATTCGGCCTCGAGGAGGACACGGTCGACAGCAAGCTTGCTGCGGCCGGCGCGTCGCTTGCGAGGACCGAACCGGACGACATCACCGCCGGTCTTGTCAGTCTCGATGAGACCGCGGAGGGCAAGCTGATTGTCACGCTCGACAATGGCCAGGTCTGGGTGCAGACGGACAGTTCATCGGTGGCCGTCTCGCGCAAGTCGCCTCCAAAGTCAGCTACGGTCATGAAGGCCGCCCTTGGCAGCTACCGGCTGAAGATTGGCCGCGCACGGCCCTTCCGCGTTCAGCGTGTCGACTGAGCACAGGCACGGCCGGCCCTGCGCGCGCCATCACCCGGGCACCGGTGTCCGCTGCTTCCAGGGCACCGGCCAGCCATCGCCTCCCGCAGTATACACCTGACACCGGCTCCGGCACGTCAGACCAGGGCGAGCCTGGCCGCCTTGCGAAACACGCTTGGCAGGTCGTCGATCCGGGTTTCCGGCAGGACCCTTCCCGTGGCATCGCCCGCAACCAGCGCGGCCTCGGCCCGCCACACCTTCAATGTCAGCTCGAAATGGGTGAACACATGTCGCACGTCACCAACATCCTGCCAGTCGCCCGGGACCGGCGGGGCTGGTGCGGGCAATGTCTCGCCCGCCACCCATTCGCTGCCCGGAAGGCCCAGCATGCCGCCCAGCAGGCCCCTGGCATCGCGGCGCTCGACCGCAATGCCCCCGCTCCCCTTGAGCACATAGACATGCCCGCACCGTCTCGGCTTTGCGGCCCGTCGCGGCTTGACCGGGTAGCGTTCCGGCGTCCCCTCGGCCCTTCCGGCACAAAAGGCTGACACCGGGCAGGCCGCACAATCGGGGCGTCTCGGCGTGCAGACGACCGCCCCGAGATCCATGAGCGCCTCGGCGAATTCGCCCGGACGATCGCCGGGCACCATGGACGCCACCCGGCTAGCAATCGTCCGCTTGGCTGCGCCCCAGTCCCCGTCCAACGCCAGGAGGCGGGCGAAAACGCGCTCGACATTGCCGTCGACTGCCGGCGTGCGGGCGCCAAAGGCGATCGCTGCGATTGCACCGGACGTGTAGGGGCCGATCCCGGGCAGCCGGACAAGATCCTCACGGGTCGTCGGAAAACCGCCAGCTGCCGCCACCTGCCGCGCACATTTCAACAAGTTTCGCGCCCGCGCGTAATATCCCAGCCCGGCCCAGGCCGCCATGACCTCGTCATCCGCCGCAGCCGCCAGCGCCGCCACGTCGGGCCAGCGTTCGGTAAAGCTGGAGAAATAACCCGCTGCATGCGGGACGGTGGTTTGCTGCAGCATGATCTCCGACAGCCACACGCGGTAGGGATCGGGCCGGAGTCCACGGGCACGCGCGGCAGGCCCGATGCGCCAGGGCAGATCGCGAGCGCTCCGATCATACCAGGACAACAGCGCCTCCACAAAGGGCGCGTTAGGGATTGGGAAAGGTTTTGGGCGTGGATTTGCGTCCAATCCGACTCTCCTTACCGGGCCTTGAGAATGGTCAAGACACTCACACTCGATCCGATCGCCGAGGCACAGGCCCGACTGGCGCTGCGCCACAAACGAGCCCGGGGCCTGAGGCCGCCACCGCCGGGGATCGGGCATATCGCGGCGAAACTGGCGCGCGCCGCCCTGCCAGACAAGGGCTCGGCCATCGAGACGCTGAAAGCACGCTGGGCCGAAGCTGTCGGCGGGCCCATTGCGAAGTATGCCGCCCCCTCCCGGATTGCGTCAGGCAAGTCCCGGCGCGTCCTTGTCCTGCGCGTCATTCCGGCCGCCGCGCCGTTGATCCAGCACCAGCAGCACGCGATCATCGAGCGGGTGGCCCTTGCCGGCGCGGGTCATTTTGATGGCATTCGCATCGTGCAGGGCCCACTCACGGAGCATGAGGCACCAGAGGCTTGCAAGCGGCGATCGCTGTCGCCGGCTGAACTGAAATGGCTGTCTGACAGCGTCAGGGAAATTGAGGATCCGGCATTGCGCGCCGCAACTGTTGCCCTTGGCAAGGCTGTGCTATCGGCAAACGAGCCAGAGCCCCTCAAGGTCAGGAGTGCCTGAGGGACGAGGTTTCCGGACCGGAGCCGCTTGCCGCCAGATCGTCAAGGATACACCATGTCTGTACTGACCCTTTCCCGTCGCTCAACCCTTGCCGCGCTTTCACTGGCGCTGATCACTGCCTGCGGCAGCGCCAATGGCGACGACAACCCGGTCGCGACCGGCTCTGCGCTGAACGACATGGTGCTTGGCGACCGCAACGCGCCAGTCACTCTGATCGAATATGCCTCGGTCACCTGCGGCGCCTGTTACCAGTTTCACCGCGATGTCGTCCCCACCATCCGGGAACGATTCGTGGAGCCGGGTCATGTGAAGTTCGTTTTCCGTGAATTCCCGACCCCGCCCCAGGATGTCGCCGTGGCCGGCTTTGCCGTGGCCCGTTGTGCCGGTCCGGACAAGTATTTCGACGTGATCGACGATCTGTTCGACTCCCAGCCCGGCATCATCGAGGCCGCGCGCATCGGTGCCGTTCGCGCCGCGCTTGAAGCTGTCGCGGCCCGGCATGGCATCGAGGGAAGCGAGGCGTTCGAGGCATGCATCAATAATCGCGAGATCCGCCAGGCGATTGCCGATACCGTGCTGACTGGCGAGGAATTCGGCGTGACGGCGACCCCGACTCTCATTCTGCAGGGGGAGAAGCTGGAACCTTCCATCCGGTCGCGAACTGCCGAAGGCCTGTCGGCCATGATCGAGGCCGAACTGGCGGGACTCGGGATCATCCTCGACGAAGGCACCGGTGAAACCGCCGGCGCGAACACTGGGGAAGGCGCCAGCGAGGGCACTGACGCGCCCGCCGCCGCAGAGGCGACCACCGAAGACGCCCAGGGCGGGAACTGAAACACGGAGCCGGTATGCACATCACCCAACTGCGTATTGCCGGTTTCAAATCCTTTGTGGATCCGCAGGACCTGCTGATCGAGCCGGGCCTGACGGGCATCGTCGGGCCGAACGGCTGCGGCAAGTCGAACCTGCTGGAAGCGCTGCGCTGGGCCATGGGGGCGTCCTCGGCGCGGGCCATGCGTGGCGGCGAAATGGACGACCTGATCTTCTCCGGCGCGGAGGGGCGTCCGGCGCGCGAAAGCGCAGAAGTCACGCTCGTTCTGGACAATACCAAGCGCCTTGCCCCGCCGGAATTCAACAGCGCCGACACGCTCGAGATCGTCCGCAAGCTCAAACGCGGTGCGGGCTCCTCATACAAGCTGAACGGTCGCACGGTGCGCGGCAAGGATATCCAGCTCCTGTTCGCCGACGCCTCGACCGGGGCGAACTCGCCCGCCCTTGTCCGGCAGGGCCAGATTTCCGAGCTGATCGCCTCCAAGCCGCAGAACCGGCGCCGCATTCTCGAAGAGGCTGCGGGGATTTCCGGCCTGAACACCCGGCGCCACGAGGCCGAACTCAAGTTGCGCGGTGCCGAGACCAATCTCGAACGCCTCTCCGAAGTCTCCGCCG
Organism: uncultured Hyphomonadaceae bacterium; assembly: GCA_964506685.1. Taxonomy (GTDB): domain Bacteria; phylum Pseudomonadota; class Alphaproteobacteria; order Caulobacterales; family Hyphomonadaceae; genus UBA5336. The sequence goes on from CAZDMQ010000006.1 coordinate 71,851, forward strand.
AAGTCGAACGGCAACTCGAAAGTCTCCGGCGTCAGGCGCGCAAGGCCAGGAAATACAAGGAGCTCAGCGAGGAGATCGCGGCGCTCGAAGCCTTTGTGACGCACCAGAAATGGACCGCCGCCAAGGCAGAGCATGAAGACGCGCGTGCGGCGCTGGACGCTGCTCGCCTCGCCGTCGAGCAGGCCACCCGCGCGGCCGCGATTGCCGAAACCCAGCGGCTGGAAGCTGCCGACGGCATCGAGCCGCTGCGCAAGACCCTCGGCATCGCCGGAGCAAAGCTTGGGCAGGCGAGGATAGAGCTTGGCAAGCTGGAAACCCAGCGCGATACCGCTCAGGATGCCGTGAACCGGCTTGACCGTGAATTGGCTCGCCTTGGTGAGGATCTCGAACGCGAGGCCGCTGCCCGCACCGAAGCGGAAACGGCCGCCGCCGACTCCCGGGATGCGCTCGATGCCCTGCCAACCGAGGATGCAAGCCAGGCCGAAGCCCAGGAAACCGCGGCCCGCGAAACACTTGCCGCGGCACAGTCCCGTCTCGCAGAAGCCCAGATGGCCGCAGACGAGGCCCAGTCCCGGCTTGCCGCGGCGCGCGCCCGGGAAGAGGCAGCCCGCGCCGGAGTCGAGGCGGCGCGCAAGCGGCGCGACCAGCTGGCCCGGCAGGTCGAGCAATATGCCGGTGAATTGCAGGCCCTGCCAGAACCGACGGTTCTGGCCGAGACCCTCAGCGTTGCCCAGGCCAGGGAGCAGGAGGCGAAACAGGCTGTCGAAGCCGCAGAAGCGGCGATCGAGGCGGCGGAAGCCTCGCTCGCGGCGGCACGTGAAGCCGAGATCGAAACCGAGCCCGCACGGGCCGAGGCCGAATCGGCCCTTCGCACCCTCGATGCCGAAATCAACGGCCTCCGGCGCCTGCTGCGGCGCGCCAACGAACCGACAGCGCCGGCCGTGGTCGAACGCATGCGAACCGAACCGGGCTACGAGAAGGCCGTTGCCGCTGCGCTTGGCGATGACCTGCAGGCGCCAACGGACCGCGACGCGGCCCTGTTCTGGGCCGGCGCGGGCGAGACCGGACAAGCCCTGCCATCTGGGGTGCGCCCGCTTGCCGACTGCGTCGAAGCACCAGGCGAACTGGCGGCCCGCCTGTCACAGTGCGGCATCGTCGCCGCCGGGGATGGCCCCGGACTGGCGGCGCAGCTCGCGCCTGGCCAGCGGCTCGTCTCCATTGAGGGACACCTGTGGCGCTGGGACGGGTTTACCCGCACACCGGATGCGCCAGTGAGTGCGGCCGAGCGGCTCGAACAGCAGGCTCGCCTTGAGGCGGCCGAGGCGGAACGACCGGCCCTGGCAGCGGCAGCAGAGGCTGCCAGGGCAGCACATGCAACAGCGCGCCAGTCGCGCGCCGATGCCGAAGCCGCGCTGAAGTCGAAGCGCGCTGCGCTGCCCCCGCTCGCCCAGGCGGTCGCCGATGCGCGCCGCGCCACGAGCGCTGCCGAGCAGGCCGTCGAACGGGCCAGTCTCCGCCGTGAAACCGCAAGCGCAAATCTTGCGCGCTTCGAGGCGGAGCTGAAGACGGCAGACCAGGCCGTACTCGACGCGATGCCTGCTGGCAGTGCGACGGCCGATCTTGACACGCTTGAACAGGCGCTTGCCGCCGCCCGCACTGCGCTGACCGGCGCGCGAGAGGCCGAGACCGAAGCGCGCGGACGGCTGACCGACCTCACGCGAAACCGCGAACAGGCGGTCAAGCGCCGCGCCGGGCTCGAACGCGATGTGGCCACCTGGCTGGAGCGCAAGCAGGCGGCCGAAGCGCGAATTGCGCAGCTTGCCGAGCGCCGGCGCGGTGCCATCCAGGAACTGGAGGCCGCCAAACGCGCCCCCGAACAGCTGAGCGGTGACATTGCATCATTGCAGTCGCGTGTTGACACGCTGGAGACCGAACGCCGGACCGCAGCCGATGCCCTGTCCGAAAAGGAGCTGGCCCAGCGGGACGCCGACTCACAGGCCCGGCAGACGGCGACCGCGGCGGCGGCGGCCCGGGAAACACTGGCCGGCGCAACAGTGAAACTGGAATCGGCGGACGCGAGGTTGCAGGACAGCATCCTCCAAGCGCGCGAACTCTTCGAACGCCAGCCCGAAGGATTGCTCACCCTCGCCCGCGCGGGACTGGATGACGAGACGCTCGACGCGATGAGCCAGAAGGACGCCGAACAGCGCGCGCTGCTGCTGCGCCGTGACCGCGATGCGCTCGGCGGGGTCAACATGAATGCCGAGGCCGAAGCCGAAGAACTGGCCGAACGGCTTGGCGGCCAGGCCACCGAGAAGGAAGACCTCACCGCTGCCATCGCCAAGCTCCGGGAAGGCGTGGACAAGCTCAATGCCGAGGGTCGCGAACGCCTGGTCGAAGCATTCGAAACCGTCAATGAGCACTTCAAGGCCCTTTTCACCGCCTTGTTCCGGGGTGGGCAGGCCGAACTCAGGCTGGTTGATGCCGATGACCCCCTCGCCGCCGGTCTCGAAATCATGGCCCAGCCGCCCGGCAAGAAGCTCGGCACGCTCAATCTCATGTCGGGCGGCGAACAGGCGCTGACGGCTGCCGCGCTGATCTTCGCGGTCTTCCTGTCGCGGCCAGCGCCGATCTGCGTGCTCGACGAGGTCGACGCCCCGCTCGACGATGCGAATGTCGACCGCTTCTGCCGAATGCTGAACGAAATGCGCTCTCGTACCGATACCCGCTTCGTTGTCATTACCCATAATCCGGTCACCATGAGCCGCATGGACAGGCTGTTCGGTGTCACCATGCGGGAAAAGGGCGTCTCCCGGCTGGTGTCGGTCGACCTCGGTGCCGCCGAACGCATGGTTGCGGCAGAATAGCGCGCCATGGAGGATCCCGAGGACCTCAGGCGGCGGATCGAGGCGGCCCGGGCAACGCAGGCGCCCCCTGAAGCTCGCAAGACCGCGACAGGGACGGCATCCAACGCAGCGGCGGCCCTGGGGCACAGCGTCGGCCTTGTCGTGGCGATCTGTCTCGGGGCATGGATCGGTCTGTCCATTGACACCGCCCTCGGAACTGCGCCATTCGCCCTGCTGATCTTCTTGGTGTTCGGCGCGGCAGCCGGACTTCTGAATATTGTCCGTGCTGGCCAGAAGATGGCCGAACGGGCCGCAGGCGATCAGGACGAACAGGACGCCGACAAGGCGCCGTAACAGGACGAGCGGGAAGTCACATGGCTTTATTCCAGATGGCGGAAGGCGGTGGTATCGACCCGATTTCGCAATTCAACATCTACCGGCGCACGGAAGACTGGTCGATTGGCGGCTGGAATGTCGACATCACCAATGCCACCCTGTTCATGTTCCTTGCTGCCGCGCTGGTGATCGGGTTCTTCTGGATGGCATCCAATCGCGGGGCCCTCGTGCCCGACCGGCTGCAATCGGCCGGGGAGATGAGTTACGAGTTCGTCGCCAACATGATCCGCTCGACGGCCGGCGAGGACGGATTGAAGTTCTTTCCGTTCGTGTTCACGCTCTTCTTCTTCATTCTCGCCGCCAATTACATCGGCATGTTCCCCTATGCGCACACCACCACGAGTCACATCGTTGTCACTGGCGTGCTCGGGCTCGCCGTGTTCATCCTGGTGACGGTGATCGGCTTTGCGAAGAACGGCCTCGGTTTCCTGCGGCTGTTTGCCCCCTCGGGCGTCCCCGTCTTCGTTCTCCCGCTGCTGATCCCGATCGAGATCATCTCCTATTTCGCACGCCCCCTGACCCTGGCCTTCCGGCTGTTTGCCAACATGCTTGCCGGGCATATCATGCTGAAACTACTGGTCAGCTTCGCCGCGATGATGGCGGGCGCCGGTTTTCTCGGCCTTCTCGGTACGGCCTTCACAATGGTGATAGCAGTCGCCATCACGGCACTGGAAATGCTGGTCGCCTTCCTCCAGGCCTACGTGTTCGCCATCCTCACCTGCGTCTACCTCTCGGACGCGCTTCACCCCTCACACTAGAGCCAAAGCCCCACAGCATCTGCCTGCGGCGATATTGGTTGAAAGCAGCGCTTGACCTATGCCGGCGAACAGGCTTCGAGAGGCGGGTCTGAATATTCCGAAAGCTTCCCAAACAGGAGATCGATCCCATGGAAGGTGATATCGCACTTGGCATGAAATACATCGGTGCCGGCCTCGCAACGATCGGCGCCATTGGCGCTGCCATTGGCGTGGGCAATATCTTCGGCAGCTTCCTTGATGGTGCCCTGCGCAATCCATCGGCTGCAGCGGCGCAAACGGGCAACCTCTTCGTCGGCGCCGCCCTGTCCGAAGCGCTTGGCCTGTTTTCCATCGTCCTGGGCTTCCTCATCCTGTTCGCAGCTTGAGGCCCGGTGCGAGCTCCGGTCCCGGTGACGTTTTTGCCGGGACCCGTCCACTCGACTCGGAGGCGTGACAATGATCGTGGCATTGCTGGCAGAAACAGCCGGACAACACGCGGGCGACGCCGCTGCTGAGCCGGCTTTCCCTCCGTTCGATCCCTGGCACTGGCCATCCCAGGCATTCTGGCTGGTTGTGACTTTTGCCGCGCTCTACGTCATTTTGTCCCGCGCCATCCTGCCGAAATTTGCCGCCACGATCGAACGTCGCGGCAACCGGATCGCCAATGATCTCGACGAAGCGGCCAACCTGAACGAGCAGGCCGTGGAAGCGAACAAGGCCCTGGAACTGGAGCTTGCCGGTGCGCGTGCCCGGGCGCGGGCGACGGCGGCCGAGGCGCAGGCCGAGATGGAACAGGAAAGAAGCGAGGAAACCGCCCGGATCGAGGCGCGCCTCGAGCGGCAGATGGACGAGGCTACCCAGCGCATTGATGCCCTGCGCGCCGATGCCATGACCCGGGTCGAGGATGTTGCAGCAGATGCCGCACAGGCCATGACCGAACGCTTCGGTATCCGCGTCGATGCCGGCAAGGCACTTGCTGCGGTCAAGGCCGCCATGCAGGACCGCTAGGAGATCCCAGATGCCCCGTTCCGCCCTTCTCCTCGTTGCAACCGCGGCCGGTCTCGCACCAGCGGCACATGCGGCGACCGGTCTCGAAGCGTTTTCCGACCCGGCAAAGGCCTTTGCCCTTCTGGCCCTGATCATCTTCTTCGGCATTTGCTGGCGTGCCGGCGCCTTCCGCGTGATCGGAAAGGCGCTTGATGATCGCGGCGCCTCGATCGAAGCCCAGATCGAGGAAGCCCGCGCATTGCGGGAATCGGCAGCGAAGATGCTGGCTGACGCCAAACGGAAACAGCAGGCTGCGCAGGACGATGCCAAGAAAATTGGCGAGCAGGCGCGCGCCGACGCCAAGGCCCTCATGGAAGCGACGCGCGCCGACCTTGAGCAACGCCTCGAACGTCGCGAAGCCATGGCTGAAATGCGGATTGCCCGGGCCGAGGCCGAAGCGGCCGCAGACGTTCGTCGGGCGGCCGCCGATGCTGCAACAGCCGCGACGCGCAGGCTGCTGGCAGAGGAAGTTGGAGCAGACCAGTTCGCCACAGCGGCCAGCTCGATCGAGAAGGCGCTTAACTAACGGACGGGCCCCGACTTCGCCTGAGGCCCAGCCCAAGCTTTGCTGGGGATAGGTTTCCTGCACAGTCCTGTGCGGACTGAATACTCTCACATGAAGCTGCTCAGGGTGTGGTGAGGTGTTCCTTGTCCCGGCCGAATACGAGCTTCATCAGCCAGTTCGGCGCAAATCGCTCGAGCGTGGGGTAGCGCACGAGCAGCCCTTCCATCCAGCGCCGGCCCCAGACCGAGTTCCGACCCAGCAGCGACACACCCAGGAGCACGACGGGAAGGCCAATCGGCACAAACGGAAATGGAGTCAGCATCGCCAGCGGCACACCAACCATGATCAGGAAAACTCCAAGAATCGCAAGAAATTGCCGCACGATCTGGCGAAAACCATGATTGACTAGGTTCAGAGGCCTTGCCGTCTTTGTCTGTTCATCATGGGCGGAGGGCTCGTCAGGAATTTTCATCTCGTCCATATGGTGCTCCTGCGGTCCTGCGCCAGTTCAATCCGCTCTTCTCTGATGCATCTGGCGGGAAAGTGGCAAGGACTGTATGACATCATGGAATTGTGGAAATCGTTACGGCGCCCTACTCTCGACTACCCTGTCTCCAGACGCCGCGAAAGGTTGACCCTTGAGGCTTGAGTCCATTCAGTGCCTTCGCGCGCTCGCTGCGCTCTGCGTGCTGTTCTTCCATCTTGAATTCATCGAGCGTGAGATGATCACGACCTTCCAGGGGAGCGAGGCACCCATGGTCGGAGGGCTGTTTCGCAACGGCTACGCAGGCGTCGACCTGTTCTTCGTGATCTCGGGCTTCATCATCGTCTACGTCACCGGCCGCGCGGCGCCGGGTGGCAAGGCTGTTGGCAGCTTCCTGTTCGCCCGGGTCGCCCGGATCTTCCCGCCCTGGTGGCTGTTTGCATCGGCCCTGGCCGTCTACCTCTGGTACGCCTATGGAGCCCCCTGGGATGTCGAGGAGCTTGCCCGCGAGAACCGCTCGCCCATCTGGCACCTGTTTGCCTCCTACGCCTTGCTCCCCCAGGATGATTTTCCGGTGCTGGGTGTCGGCTGGACGCTGATCCATGAGATGCATTTCTATCTCGTCTTCGCGCTTCTGTTGCTTCTGCCCTTCCGGTTGCGGATTGCAGGGCTCTTAACGTGGGGAGGGGTGGTGCTCGCTGGCGGTCTTGCCGGTCTTGCAGCGCCGTTCGCAAGCAACTACCTCCTGTTGGCGTTCTCGCCCCTGACGCTCGAATTCCTCATGGGCGCCGGCGTCGCCCTTCTTGTGGTTAATGGTTATCGCTGGCGCCCGGGTTTGATCGCGATTGTCGGCATGTCCGGTTTCGGTCTCGCGCTCAACTTTCACAATCTTGACCTCGACCCTGACTGGACGCTGACCTGGGGCCGCGTCCTGTGGTTCGGCCTGCCATCTGCAGTCCTCACCTATGGGCTCGTCAGCCTTGACCTTGAGGGCCGTTTCCGTGCTCCGCCCGGCCTGCCGGCCATTGGCGACTGGTCCTATGCGCTTTACCTCAGCCACATGATCGTGCTCAGCGCAATCCACCGGGCCGCCTTCGCTGCGGCCAATCTCGGCGAGGCCTATCTCGGGGTTCCGTCCTGGGCCGCTAACCTTCTGCGCGTCGGCCTGCCCGGGCGGCTCGACAACCTCTTCCTCGTCTTTGGCGGGGTAACGGCGTGCCTGATCGTGGCCTGGCTCACCTATCGCCTGTTCGAGCGGCCGGTGCTGCGGCTGGCGAGCCGTTTGCGCGCCCGGTTGTTCCGGGGCCAGCCCAGGGGCCTCGAGCCACAGCCCATCCGCGCGATGGTCTGGTAAAGCGCGGGGTCGCCGGCGAGACCTCCGCGTTCTGCCCGCGGTGGCGCAGCAGGTGGTCCATGAGCACCAGGGCGAGCATGGCCTCGGCGATCGGGGTGGCGCGGATGCCAACGCAAGGG